>JAHEDJ010000061.1 GCA_024641325.1 bacterium
AGGAGGGCGTTGGTTCCAGCTTGGATGTCGCTCAGCACCCCACCGGAGACCTGGGTTGGCGGGGAACCGAAGAAGCCATAGTTGCAGGCTTCCTGAGCTTGGCTGACAACCATATCGGCAATCGAGCCGTCAAAGCAGTTGACGAAATAGTTGAAGCCGTCCGCCAAGGGAGGCCGCGCGCAGAAAATGGAGCCGCCCGAGACGTCGCCGGGGGTGCCCATCATGTGGCCTTCGAAGCGCAAGTCGTTTGGACAGACGAACTCCTCAAAATCGAAGGCGGGGGGGCCGCCTGCCACGACCATGAAAATGTCCTCCGACATAAACGAAGGATCCGTCGTGACGTTCTGCGAGACGAAGGCAGTCACGGTAGGTCCAACCTGGTAGGCGGTTGATGCCGACCTCGAAAACTCGTCCAGGTATAGCGAGCTGTTTCCCTCGAAGCCAAACGCGCCGAAAGAAACCTCTTCCTCTCCACTTGAGCTCCGAAGCGTGCCAGCAAGGAACGCGGAAAAGCTCGTAGGTGGAAAGACGCTGATGTTCGATGCGGTGAGGTTTAGCACCTCGACTTCGTTCATCGTGTTCACACTGATGTTCACGGTGATCGGGCTCGGAAGCACCCCCGCGCACGTCAAGTTCACGTAACCCACCTCGGTCTGAGGGTCGCTCAAGAGCCGGAACTGCACCGCGTCGGGCGGTCCTTGCGGGTTGGTCGGCATGAAGGTGTCCGACTGGACATCGATTAAGATGGTCTGGCCCGCAAGCTCTTCTGGAAGGCATCCGGCTTGCTTCTGCCCGATCGACGGTGCGGGCAGCGTACTCTCGAAGACGGCCCCCATCAGCTCCGATGCTTGATCGAGCGTGCCGTACGTCGCCTGGTTCGCTTCGATGAACTGAGTGCCCAAGTCACCGAGATCGGCCATCTGATCTCCAAGGGCGTCACCACCGCCTCCCTCGTCGCCGCTGCTGCTGCACGCCATAGAGATCGAAAGCGCGAAGCCGAACACACAGAGTCGTGAGATCTTATTCATTGTGTCCTCCCTTTGCTTACTCTCACTGATGAAAGCTAGGTTCGATCGAGATCAATTGAAAGCCGAGATCGGCATGTCCCTACTGTCCCGAATTGGTTCTCGGGGCAGTCTCGCGAGCCGTTTGCGCATGCGCAGATGCCAAAGACTGGGCAAGTTGTGGAGGCGGTGGGAATCGAACCCTAATGTCAGCGATACGCTAACCCTAAGCGGACACCCGGTTTTCCGGCGTATCGCCAGCAAAGGCACGCAGTCCGACCTCTTTCTCTCGTTCCCTACAGTACCCTGGAATCCCCTGACTTGCCCTGGGCTCTGGTCACTATTTGGTCACTGACAATGTCGGTTTGAGGCGCGAGCTGAGCGGCGCTTTCCTTGGCCAAGTCCCGCCTCGGAAATAGCAGCACTGCTGGTCCCCGTCGTCAGGGCGAGGAACTCGAGTTCTATTCACGCTTCGGGCCACCGATTTCGTCGGCAACGGGATCGAGTTGCTTTTTTATCGTAACATGATAACTTGCGAAGCTCATGATCCGTGGTTTTGGCAATCAACTTGCGGAGGATCTCTATTACGACAGAAGAACCAAGGCTACTCGATCGTTCCCTCCGGAGCTTCGCAGGATTGCGAGGCGGAAGATCCTGTTGCTTCACGACGCCGCTGAGCTCCGCGACCTTCGGAGTCCCCCAGGCAACAAGCTTGAAGCGCTACGAGGTGACCGGAAGGGTTCGCATTCGATTCGAATCAACGATCAGTGGCGGGTCGTTTTCGTATGGAAGGGCAGCGATGCCTACGAGGTTGAGGTGGTCGACTACCATCCGTAGAGGAGAAAACAATGCCTAAAAAAGTGCGGGAACCCAAGAACCCTTTTCACCCGGGGGAGATTCTGCTGGAAGAGTTTTTGCAGCCGATGGAGATGACTCAGACTGCATTTGCAGAGCAAGTAGGGTGGACCCGTGCACGGCTCAACGAGCTCATCCGAGGCAAGCGCGGAGTCACCGCCGATGCGGCGCTTGATTTGGCAAAGGCACTGGGAACTTCGGCCAAACTTTGGATGAACCTGCAGGCTACCTACGACCTGGACCAGGCAAGAAAACGCCGTAACGCGGCCTAGACGACAGAACGGAGGCCGGGTCTTTGCCGCCGCAATGCCTGGCTCCAAGCTCCGTCCACCGTGTTGCTCCAGCACAGGCCCGCGGGGCGTTTACTCATCGATGAGTCGCTGCAAGATCTCCGACATCAGAACGTTGGTGTCGAGGACGACTCTCATCCGCGAAGACGGGATGCTCGGACTGCTTTCTTGAAATCGGAGCGCTTCACTCCGGCCTTGCGGGCCTGACTTCGGACCTTGCGGGCGAGCGCCAGGAACTCTCGCCTGTCCGGGGCCTCGATCTCCTTCAGGACCACGACGTCGCCCTCACCCATGACGACGAACTGAGCACCCGGCTCGAGGCCGAGCTCCTTGCGAACCTCCTCGAGAATGACGACTTGGCCCTTGGACGAGAGTCTTGTGGTCGCGATACTGCTCATGAGTGATCTCCGGCGATTCTTACTAGTAAGACTGTAGTGCTTCGCCAGGGTTTCCTCAATCGAGCGGCGCCGTGCCTTCGAGCTCGCCCTGGGCAGGATGGACTTGGGTAAGGACACCCAAGGCCGATCCCGGCACCTGCAGAACGTTGGCGAAATCCACTGAACGGACGCAGCAAACAGCCGACGACGGTCACTACGTGGTCACGCGCGCCATGGCGGAATTCGTTAACCGTGCGCAATCGCTTCGCTTGTTTGGTGGAGGCGGTGGGAATCGAAAACCGAGGATTTCGCTGCGAATCAGGCAACTACGGGGAATCACAGGAAACCGGATCCCGACTCACCGGAACCAAAACACGAGGAAAAGCACTTTCGGGAAAACGTTTTGCCAAGTGGCAAAATCGAGGCCGAGACGGAGCAGGGAAGGGCGGACGTGGGAGATGTGCCCACCGCCGAGACCTTGGGTGCGTTGGCCCGCAAGGTTCTTTCGGGCTCCCGGCATACCAAGTCGCGTGAGCTAGCCCAGGCCGTCTTGGAGCTCCTCGCCCATTGGACAAAGGCCAAGTGACCGCCGCACCGAGCCAGCACGTCGCGGCGAGGAAGCCCAAATCCCGCATCGTGTCCCTTCGGGTCGATGAAGACGACTTCGCACGCCTCAGAGCTTGTGGAAGGAGTACGAGCAGGCCCTCCAAGAAGCGCGGGCTCGTCGTGAACGCGACTGGGCTCGCTATCGAGATACCGCGGCCGCCGAGCGACGACGTCTCAAGAGCAAATACCGCCAGCAGCGACACCTGTTGGCTGCGCTACCCGTATCAGGCCCAGACCGAAAACGTCTTTTCCGACAGCTCGAGCTCCGCCAAACCATCGAAACCCGAGCCCTCAAGCAAAAGCACGCGACGCAGCGGTGGGGGATTCAGAAGACCCCGCACCCCGGCACCTGGCATCATTTCGTCGCCACCCGCGCTGCCGAGCGCGATGCTCGCGCGATTCGTCTTCTGAAGAGCCGGCAGCGGGAACGCGACCGGTCCAGCGAGGAAAGGGAGTTGTGAGATTCAGCGAGGGAGTCGAGATCCAGTTCGGCGAATCCGAACGCGGTCTAGAGTGCGCCGCAAGTCGACATGACCAGCTAGCACCGCGCAATTCGGCGTGTCTCTTGAGCCTGATGGGCTAAGAGAGCTTCCGGAGCTCTCGATGGGGATGACCCATGATCTCGAGGCCGCAGTACAGGAAGGTGCGACGATGCTCCGCATCGGGACCGCCTTGTTCGGCCCGCGGCCGAGTCCACCGCTTGGATGACTCATTTTTTATCGCGCGACCGGAGCGGCATCGCGTGCTCACTGGTATGGACTCGAGGTGTGAAGCGATTCTCGGTTCGACTACTCGAGGTCGAATCGGTCGGCTTGCATGACCTTGGTCCAGGCCGACACGAAGTCGCTCGCGAACTTCTGCTGATCGTAGGCGTATACCTCCGCGACCGCGCGAAGCTCGGAGTTCGATCCGAAGACGAGGTCGACCTCGGTGGCGGTCCACTTCTGTGCGCCGGACTCCCGATCGACTCCCTCGTAGGCGTTCTCGCCGGTCTTGCTCCACTTCGTGTCCATGTCGAGAAGGTTGACGAAGAAGTCGTTCGTCAACGCGCCCGGACGCTCGGTGAATATGCCAGACTTCGATCCGCCTGCATTGGCATCGAGCGCGCGCATCCCGCCCACGAGCACCGTCATCTCGGGGACCGTGAGCCCGAGGAGGTCGGCCTTCTCGACGAGAAGCTGCGAGGGCGTCCGTCCGCGTTCGTCAGCGTCCTCGCCCGCGTGGTAGTTGCGGAAGCCATCGAACTTCGGCTCGAGATAGCTGAAGGAATCGACGTCGGTCTGCTCCTGCGACGCGTCTGTGCGTCCGGGCGCGAATGGAACGCTCAGGTCGAGGCCCGCGTCGCCCGCGGCCTTCTCGATCGCTGCGGCGCCGCCGAGGACGATGGCGTCGGCCAGCGAAACCTTTTTGTTGCCCTTGAGCGACTCGTTGAACTCCGCGCGCACCGACTCCAGTTTCGCGAGAACTACAGAGAGGGTTTCGGGGTCGTTCGCGGCCCAATCCTTCTGGGGCGCCAATCGGATGCGCGCGCCGTTGGCGCCACCACGCATGTCCGTCCCCCGGTAGCTCGAGGCTGCGGCCCACGCCGTGCGCACCAGATCCGGAACGGAAACGCCGGCAGCAAGGATGGCCTTCTTCAGACGAGCGGCATCACCGCCATCGATGAGCGGATGGTCGACGGCCGGCACGGGATCCTGCCAGGAGAAGTCTTCGTCGGGGACCTCGGGGCCGACGTAGCGGGACTTGGGTCCGAGGTCGCGGTGAATGAGCTTGAACCAGGCTTTCGCGAAAGCTTCCTCGAATTCTTCTCGGTTCTCGAGAAAACGCTTGGCGATCTTTTCGTATTTCGGGTCCATGCGCATCGAAAGGTCGGTGGTGAGCATCATCGGCTCATGCATCTTGCCGGCAAGATGGGCGTCGGGGACGGTCTTGACGTCGCCCTCAGGCTCCCACTGATGAGCGCCGGCTGGGCTCTTCGTCAGCGACCACTCGAAGTTGAACAGGTTGCTCAGGTACTGGTGGGTCCAGCTCACGGGAGCCGAGGTCCAGGCGCCTTCGAGCCCGCTCGTCGTGGTGTCCTCCGCGTTCCCCTTGCCGCACTTGTTGTGCCAGCCAAACCCCTGCGCTTCAATGTCGGATGCCGCAGGATCCTCGCCCAAGCAATCCATCGGACGCGCGCCGTGCGTCTTGCCAAAGGTGTGGCCGCCGGCGATCAAAGCCACCGTCTCTTCGTCGTTCATGGCCATGTTGCCGAAGGTGCTGCGGATGTCGTAGGCGGCGGCTACAGGGTCTGGATTGCCGTCGGGCCCCTCGGGATTGACGTAGATGAGACCCATGTGAGAGGCGCCGAGGCCGAGGGCCACCGTGCGCTCCTCGCCGCCGTGGAAGCGCTTCGGGCTCGAGCCGAGCATCTCCGGTTCGGGTCCCCAGTAGACGAGGTCCGCCTCCCAGTCGTCCACGCGTCCGCCCGAAAAGCCGAGCGTCTCGAAACCCATCTGCTCCATGGCGACGTTGGCGGAAAGGATCATCAAGTCCGCCCACGACACGCTGTTTCCGTACTTCTCCTTCACCGGCCAGAGAAGGCGGCGTGCCTTGTCGAGATTCGTGTTGTCCGGCCAACTGTTCAAAGGCTTGAACCGCTGCTGTCCCCCGTCAGCGCCGCCACGACCGTCGCTGACGCGGTACGTGCCAGCGCTGTGCCACGCCATGCGGATGAAGAGGGGGCCATAGTTGCCGTAGTCGGCAGGCCACCAATCCTGGGAGTCCGTCAAAATCGCCTCGAGGTCCTTCTTGAGTTGGGCGTAATCGACCTTCGCGAACGCGGCGCGGTAGTCGAAGTCTGGGCCCAACGGGTTGGACACCGGCGAGTTGTCGCGAAGCTGCTCGAGATTCAGCGACTCCGGCCACCAGTAATCGTTGGGCTTGGCCTCGGTCGAATCGAGCTTCACCACGGTCTCGGTCGTCGAGGTCTCGGCTGGGGCCGCTTCCGCACTCTCCTCTTGGGGCTCGGTCGGAGGCGCGCTCTGCTGGCATGCTGCGAGGGTGCGTAGCGACAGGATCAATATTCCGCTGAGAATGAGCGTTGCAAACTTGAGCTGCATTTGTACCTACTGCTGTTTGATGGCATCCGAGTCGGACGTATCGAGGCCGAAATCCTTTAAGGTCGTGGCTTCCTCCGTCCGTCCACCCGCAGTAATCATGGGGCGCAGTGGTGCGACGAACAAGACCTTCCTTCGAGTTGCGATGCGGCGCCCCGGATGAACAACGCGCGCCAGCCGTTCAGGACAGTGAAATGAGCCGAATCACGCGGCCCGTGCCTTCCCTCCACCCGGTCCCTGTGATACCCGTCCCCGACGATGGTGAAGAAGGGAAGGTGTCATGGATGAGAAGGCCCTGGGGCAGAGCCTCGAAACGTTGCAGGAGGTCGTGACCACTTGGGGAATCAAGGCGATCGGGGCGATCGTAGTCCTGATCCTCGGCTTGATCGCGGCCAAGTGGATTCGTGCGAGCCTTCGTAGCGCGCTCGCGAAGAGGAACGTGGACGAGACACTCGTGCCGTTCCTCGCCAGCATGGTGTACTACCTCGTTCTCGCGTTCGTGCTGATCGCGGTTCTCGGGATGTTCGGCATCCAGGCCACTTCCTTGGTGGCCGTTCTCGGTGCCGCAGGCCTTGCGGTCGGCCTCGCGATGCAGGGAACGCTCTCGAACTTCGCAGCCGGGGTGATGCTGCTGATCTTTCGACCGTTCAAGGTCGGAGATTTCGTCGATGCCGGCGGTATCGCAGGTTCGGTCGTGGAGATTGCGATCTTCTCGACGACTCTTCACTCTCCGGACAACGTGCGGATCACCGTCCCGAATGGCAGCATCTACGGGGCCGTGATCAAGAACTTCAGCGCAAACGATACGCGACGGAACGACATGACCATCGGCATCGGATATGGCGACGACATCGGCAAGGCGATCGAGATATTGCAGAAGTGCATCGATGAGGACGAGCGAGTGCTCAAAGACCCGGCTCCGGTGATTGCGGTGTCAGAGCTCGGAGATTCCTCGGTCAATCTCGTCGTCCGACCGTGGTGCAAGAAGGAAGACTATTGGGGCCTACGGTTCGACCTCACTCGTAAGATGAAAGAGGAGATCGAAGCGGCCGGCTGCTCGATTCCCTTCCCGCAGACGGATGTCCATTTGCACAAAGTCGGGTGACATCCGCGGGAGGCTTAGGGCCTCTCGCTTCCTCAGTCAGTCGACCGCGTCTTCCATTCGTTTGCTGTAGTCCCACGAGGCGATCCACGCGGGCTGCAAGCGAATCACCACCTCCTCGTCTGCTCGGCTCAGCAGGAAGCGGCCGAGCGTGGAGTCGGTAGAATCGAGGTAGCGGAGCAGCAGGCGCTCGAGCAAGTCGCGGGCGCCACCGTGCTCGAGTCGGGCCTCTGCTGATAGTCGATATAAACGCCTTTTCAGCTTCGCGCTCCACGCGACAAAACATTTAGTACCGCGCAAATCGGCGTGTCTCTTGAGCCCGATGGGCTAAGAGAGTCATCTCGTGATGCGCGGCGAGCCGCTCAAGGTGGTCCAGGAGCTCTCGGGCCACGCCAACATCGAGGCGACGATGATCTACGCTCATTTGAGCAAGTCACGACTCAAAGACGCGGTCGCCAAACTCGACGAACCGGCGCCGAGCCGACCCGACGATGGTCACTATTTGGTCACTCGCGATCGGCAAAGTCGCTAACCACAAGCAGTCACTTGTCTTAAGTAGTGGAGGCGGTGGGAATCGAACAGCCGGGGATACACCCGATTCAGACGATTCTCGAACGGTTTCGCGGACAGGTATCGATGGAAGCACGTCCAAAGAACACGAGCAAAGCGCGTTGCCGGACATTCTTATGACAATGTCACAAATCCCCGATGTGAATCGGGAGCTCGCGGAGGTCGGCGCGATGTTCGATGTGTTTCGTGCAGCGAGGGATGAGCCTTCGAGGTCGTGATGCGCGACTCCCATGGGATCCGCAGCGTCTATGTGTGCGAGGTGCCGGGTAGGGGCATCTGGGGTACACTCAACCCATGAGCTGGCCAGTCGAAAAGATCCTCGAGGAAGCCTTCAAGCTCGACGCGAAGGATCGAGCGCTCGTCGTCGCCGAGCTTTCCAGCTCAGAGGGGATCGCGACTCCAGAAGAGGTCGAGGCCGCTTGGCGCGAGGAGATCGCGCGGCGTCTGCGGAGCCTCGAAGACGGTACGGCCGTCCTCCACGACTGGGATGAGGTCAACGAAGAAATCTCGTCCATCCTCAAAGGCGCATGAAAAAGCTTCGGGTTCTTGCCGAGGCCCGGCAGGAGTTCGCCGACGCACTGCGGTGGTATCGGAGCAAAGCTCCGGCGTTTGCGGAGGCGCTGGCCCTTGAATACCGCGCGATCGTCCACCGCGCTCGCCAATTCCCGGACGCCGGCGCGATCGAGACGGCAACTGAATCGATGACTGTGCGCCGTCACCTGCTTCGTCACTTTCCCTACAAGGTTCTGACCGTGAATCTTCCGGACCAGGTCGTTGTGATTGCCTTCGCCCACACGAAACGAAGACCCGGGTACTGGCTCGAACGGATCAGATGAGACAGTGCCGGTCGGTCGTCGTGGTATCCCAGTCGGTCATGACTCCTGTGTACTGGAGCCGTCAAAGAATCAATGATTCGCCGATTGAGAGATCCCGCGGGCTCAGAAGCCGAACTGAAGCTGAAACCGCAGGTAGTACTGATTGCCTTCGTCCGCGGGGAGCCATCCGAGGACACCGGTGGGCTCGACCAGGGTCTGGTTGATCGCGCTAAACAGGAGCCCTCCTTCGACGCTCACCTTGTAGCGATTCGTCCAATCGAATGGGAAAAGGCTCGAGCCGATTGTCAGCGCGTTGAACGAGACGAGCCCCGGGAGCCGGCCAGGGTCGACGAGCTCGTAGCGCAGGTATACCTGCCAAGGATCGAGGATGAAGTAGCCGCCTTGCGCGACGAACCCCCAGGTCGATTGAGCGGTGCCTACCGCCTGCCAGTTCCATACGCCGTAGGTGAGCACTTGAAAGCCGTTGCCGGCCAAGGTCAGATCGAGGGTGACCTGACCGAAATGCTTCGGATCCTCGGGAGGCGCATTGGGCCCGCGAATCCCGTAGCCAGACCCGGCGCCGAGCAAGATTCCGAACGGACGACCTCGGCGTCCTACGAGGTCGTTGTAGTTGGTCCAGTCATCTCCGAGGAGCTGTGCTTCTCCGCGCGCCGAGAGCAGAACTTGCGAGGTCAGGTTGTTCGGGAAGGCCTCGTTTCCTCCGGCGACCCCATTGGTCAGCGCAAACCAGAGGCGTCCGCGGTCCCTTCCGTAGAAGGCCTGTACGCCATCGGATGACCCGGGCCCGAAGGTTTGGTCGACGGCCGAGGCCTCCGTCGTCAGCGAGTCTTGCGAGTACATCCAATCCTCGCGGGTCAGCGCCACGAACTGCCGACCTGCTCTCAAGTTCCACGTCCCGTGCCTATGAGCGGACCGGCGATGATAGTCCCTGAAGTTGTATCCCGCATAGGCGATCTGAACGGCGAAATCACCGGAGTCGTTGATCGCCAACCGGAGCTGGTATTCGATATCCGGCGTAAAGCGCCCCTCGAAGAAGAAGAACGTTCGCGGCACGATGAACCCCGCAACGAACGACGACTCGTCGACCGGTGGTGTTTCACGCCAAAGCAGGTTGTAGCGCAGCTGCGTATACGCACCGATGTTGATGCGAAACTCGCCATCGCGGCTCTGCACGTAAAAGCCGTTGAAGTTCCCTTTTTCGAAGCCAGCGATGTCGCGCTTGGCTTCCCCCTCCGGCGCCTCGCCTTCGGGGACGACGGGGGGCTCTGCCGATTCGCGCGCGTGGGGAAGCGCTCCACCCGAGGGCGCGAACTGCGCGGCGGCGGGGAGCGCGAGAGCAAGCGCTGCTCCAAGCACGAAGAACGCGAAACCAATCCGAATACACGTAGCGCTGTCTCGAGAACGGTGCACTGTTTGCGATCTTTGATCTTCTCCGGCCGGACCGTGGAAGCGAGGTAACGGTGGGCGTCGCACGACGATGTCCTTGGCTTCCATGCCGAACGTAGCCTTCAATCCATCGTCAGGCACGCAGCATCAGTGAATGTGAGGCTGAGCTTTTGGTGCACCCATATTGCTCGGCTGCGACCCGGGCACGCCGCCGCCGAAATCAATTGGGGAAGCGTAGAACGTCTTTTCCCATTTTTCCTCGGTGATGGGTTCGAACCGCCCCTTGGCTTGCGGCTCGAACCGGATCGCCTGGCCGGGGTTCACGCCCTCGAGCACTTTCGAATCCTTGACCACGATGGTGCCGTTCACCAGGACGTAGGGGATACCCGTCGAAGGAATGGTGCCTTCCTTGTAGGTGGCGTTGTCCGTGATGGTTTCAGGATCGAAGATGGTGATGTCCGCCACCATGCCCTCCTGCATGCGGCCCCGTTCCTGCATGGCCTTCAGTCCCGTCTTTCCGAGGGGTCTTGCCGTGTTGTAGCTGGACATGGAAACGATCTGCATCAGCGGAATGTTGTTTTCCCTCGCCAGCCGAAACGCCTTGGCGAAACTTCCCGCCATCCGAGGGTGGGTGTTGGGCAGATCTTCGTACGGGGTGTCCCAGGTGAGCTTGTCGTCAGGCAACATGGGCATGGCATCGGTGATCAGCGTCGCGCCAGGCATTCTGAGCCAGTCGACGATGGCTGACTCGGGCATCTTGTAAACGACGACCGGGCGGGTGGGATCTTTCTTAACGATTTCCTTGTAGGTCTCCAGGGTGAGGTACTCGTTTGTGCTTGGATCCAGGATGGTGTCTTCGTACTTGTGGCCCAGGGTATCGACCCACATCTCCGGTTGCAGGAAGACGGCACCCACGGTGGTGCTACCCGCGGCGTACGGATAGACCTCTCCCCACACGTTATGACCCTGCTCGCGCATTCGAACCAGCAGCTCGTGCACTAGGTTGTAGCCGGGGTTGTTGAAGTGGCAGGCGAGTGCCGAAGCATGTAGCGCTGCCGCGTTGGCCAGCAATTCCTGGATGCCGTTCGATTCCGTGACATCCGTACCCGGGGTGTAGCGGAAGTGGGCGCCGAGCTGGCGACCGTAGAGGTTGGCCAGCCGATGGATTTCGAAGAACTCGCGGGTGGAGACACCATCACGCATGTAGCCAACGGTGGAGCCGACACCCACGGCGCCGTCCTTCAAGCCCACATCGATGAGCTCGAGAATCCTGTTGCCTTCCTCCAGTGTGGGCCTTCTGCTCGACCACCCGTCCCCTGCTGCACGGCTCAGGACGCCGGAGCGAACATCCTGGGCGCCTTTGAAGCCGTCCAGTACTTCGGATCGTGCGAACTCATGCGCAGAGGCCTGGCCATAGTTCACCTGGCTCTTGCCGTCGCGTTCCTCGTACCAGGTACTGAGATAGGGGCCGTGGGTGCCGATCTCCAGGTCCATGAGGGTGGTCCGACCGTCGCGCAGCGCGAGCTTATTGGACCACGGACGGAGGTAGTGATTCTGCGTATCGATGAACCCGGGCGCCACCACCAGCCCCTCGGCGTCGATGGTTTCCTTGCCCGTGATTTCTTTGTCGGTGATGACGACGATGCGGCCGTCTTTGATGCCGACGTTGCGGATGGTGTCGAGCTCAGTCTCCGGATCCATCACCCGTCCATTGGCGATCACGAGATCGAGGTCGTCGACCTTCGGCGCCTCGGCCTCGCCCGCGGGCGCTTCCGTGTCTTTCGGCGCCTGGTCGTCGTCCGATGGTTTGGAGCTCGGCTGGCAGCCCAGCAGGAGTAGGGCGACAAAGAGCGCGCGCATGGAATGCAGTCGGGTCACGTGAATTTCCTTTCGTCGGGTGGGCTGCGCTAGTTCACGATCTCATTTCGGATCGCCACGCCCGGCGCGACCCTCTGAACCTTCGAGTCGTCGACGACGACGGTGCCGTTGACGATGACGTAGGGAATGCCGGTCGAGGGCAGC
>JAHEDJ010000062.1 GCA_024641325.1 bacterium
GTCGAGAGCCTCCGGGTTCCCGAGGTCGCCAGCGCCTACCTCAAGGAGGATTCGGCCTAGAGCCTTTCCGCCTGAACGGAAGAACGGGGAAGCCGAAAGGTTTCCCCGTTCTTTTTGAGCCAAAAGCCGTAGGCCGTAGGCCATAGGCGTTGGGCTGTTTGCGATTGGCAATTGGCAATTGGCGATTGGCTCCCGGTTGAAGCCGGGGTGGCTGGCCATAGGCCATAGGCCAGTCGCTGCCTGCTTCCTGATGTTTCAGACCCTGAGACCTCTCGACAACTAACCTGCCATTCCAATGCCGCACGTAATCTTTCGGTTCCTGTCGGAGATGGCCGCATTCGCCGGAGCGCGGCCCGCCGATATCGACGACCTCATCGAAGATATCAGCGAGGGCAGTGCTTTTGTTGGCGACATCGTCGAGCCACCCGGTCCGTTGGCCGTGATGGTCGGCGGGTTGCGAATCACGGATCCCGATGGGCGCAGCATCGATGTGGTGGGTGAGGGAGACTTCTGGGTTCCGGCTCCCAGTCAGACGGCCACTGCGCATTCGGACACGCGGTTTCTGATTCTTCCAGACCGTGCCATCGACGTTGCGTGGGAAGGTGAGACCGGCAGGGCGGTCCTGGCTGCTCGCAGGCAGGGTGCCGGCGACGACCTGCAACTGATCTCGCGGCTGGTTTCGGATGCGATGTCGCCTCCGCTGGTCGTCGGCGGACACACGGCCGCCCAGGCAGTTGCGGAGGCGATGACGCTGGAAGGAGCCACCGCTGCGCTCGTCACGGTCGGCGACCGATTGGGCATCGTCACCGACCAGGATTTCCGGGCACGGATGGTGGCGGTCGGCCGAGATTCTTCCGGGCCGGTCCGCGATATTGCTACCTTTCCGGTCACGACGATCGATTCCGGGGACCGCCTGCTGACCGCGCTGGAGGTGATGGTCGACCAAGGGATCAAACACCTTCCCGTACTGACCGACGGGCGACCGGTCGGGATGCTGGCCGACAGTGACTTGTTCGGGACTATCGACGAGAGCCCGTTTGCGATCCGCAGTGCGATTCGGAGCGCGCGCAACCCGACGGCGCTCGCAGAGATTTACGCTTCAATGCCCAGAGTCGCCGAACGATTGCTGGCTGAAGGCATGGAGGGTCTCGCTATCTCCCGGCTCCTGGCCAATTTCGCCGAAGCCGCCACCGGGCGGGCTATCGAGTGGACGACACGTGAACTCGGTGCGGCTCCCGGGCCGTACGCCTGGGTGTCTTTCGGGAGCCTCGCCCGGCGCGAACCCGCGCTCCTGCCCGATCAGGATCATGCTCTCGTGATTCCCGACGGCGCTGGTTCTAATCCCTGGTTTGCGGGCCTGGCAACCGGCGTGACCGATGTGCTCGAGGAGATCGGGTATCCGCGCTGCAATGGCGGGGTGATGGCCTCAGAACCCGACTGGCGGGGTGAGGAGAGCGAGTGGGCGAAACGCTGGATCAGCTACCTACTCGACTCGAGTCCCAGGCATCTGCTCGAATCGCAGATCGTGTTCGACTCTCGAGTGATTGCGGGCGATGTCACAATGGCCGCCTCCTTTGCCGAGTTGAGGACACGCTCCAGGGATGCGGGGCCTTTTCTTGCCAGACTCGCCAAGCATGCGCTCGACTTTCGCCCCCCGCTGGGTTTCATGGGGAGGCTGCATACCGACCGTAGCGGTGAGCATGCCGGCACATTCGACCTCAAGGCGGGGGCGATTCTTCCCATTGTTCAATTCGCCCGGGTACACGCGCTGGCAATCGACGCGCCGGTGATCGCGACAATCGCTCGCTTGGAAGCTGCCGCGGCGGCAGGAGAAGTTTCCGAGGGGTTGTCCTCGATGCTGATCGAGGGGTATGAACTGGCAACAACCATCCGCCTCGAGCATCAAGTGGCTCGTTGGCGGGCAGGAGAGGAACCTGACAATCGCATCGATCCCGAGGAGTTGACGAGTTGGCGCCGGATGGGTCTGCGCGAGGTCTTCAAGGCGATCAAGTCCGCTCAGGAGGCGCTGGCCCTCAACTTCCAATCCGGGCTTGTGTCATGATCACATTCCTCGCAGCCAACGCGACAGGGTGCTAGATCGATCGTTGAGAAGAGGAGGAGCGATGGACCGGAGAGGCCAACGATTGGCCGCGGTGGCCGTGCTCGGCGCGCTGGCTCTCAACTACCCGCTGATGACGCTCGCCTCATCCGGTAACACCTTGTTCGGCATTCCCGTCCTCTATCTCTACTTGTTCGCACTGTGGGTATTGATCATCGGGATCATGGCCACCATCGTTGAGCGGGGGCGTTGAGAGTGTTCGGCTGGGTCATCGTCGTGACGGCTCTGGCATATATCGGCCTGCTCTTCTTGATCGCCCGACTGGCCGACCGGCGAGCAGAGGTGGGACGCAGCATCATTGCGAACCCTTACGTCTACTCCCTCTCGCTGGCCGTCTACTGCACAGCGTGGACCTTCTACGGCAGCGTTGGAAGGGCTGCGTCGAGCGGCATCGACTTCCTGCCTGTTTACCTTGGGCCGACGCTGATGGCAGGCCTGTGGTGGGTCGTGTTCCGCAAGATCATTCGGATCAGCCAGCAGAACTCCATCACGTCGATCGCCGATTTCGTCTCGTCTCGATACGGCAAGGGCCTTTCAATCGGCATCGTCGTGACGGGCATCGCCGCGGTCGGCATTGTCCCTTACGTCGCTCTTCAGCTCGACGGCGTCGCCACCAGCTTCTCCCTGCTGTGGCACTATCCGGAGGTCACGACGACCAGCGCCGGGCTCACCGATGCCTTCGGAGGAACGGCGTTCTGGGTCGCGCTGCTCCTGGGCACTTTCGCCATTCTGTTCGGAACCCGCCATCTTGACGTCACCGAGCATCACGAGGGTCTCGTCGCGGCGATCGCCTTCGAATCGGTCGTCAAGCTGTTCGCGTTTCTGGCCGTGGGAATCTTCGTCACGTGGGGTCTGTTCGCCGGGCCGGGAGATATCTTCACGAGGGCCGCCGCCGATGCAGACATTTCCTCCCTGCTTCGCTTCGACGGCGGCGTCGAAGCGTATTGGAACTGGGGGTGGTTGATGGTGCTCTCCGCCCTGGCCATCATGTTCCTTCCCAGGCAGTTCCAGATGGCAGTTGTGGAGAACACGGATGAGAGCCATCTCAACAAGGCGATATGGCTATTTCCTCTCTACCTCCTCATCATCAACCTCTTCGTGCTCCCGATCGCGATTGCCGGCCGCCTCACGTTCGCAGAGGGCTCGGTCGACGCAGACAACCTGGTTCTGCTCCTTCCGATGGCCGACGACCAGCGACTGCTCGCGCTGGTCGTGTTCATAGGTGGCTTGTCGGCCGCTGCCTCGATGGTGATCGTGGCGACCGTTGCACTGTCGACGATGGTTTCCAACGATGTCGTCATCCCGCTGTTGCTGCGGGTCGGACGGTTGCGACTCACCGAGCGCGGCGACGTTTCATCGTTGGTGCTTGGCACAAGACGAATAGCGATTCTCTCGGTGGTGCTGCTCGGCTACCTGTACTTCCGGGTCACCGAAGGTGCGCTGCCGCTCGTGTCGGTCGGACTCATCTCCTTCGCCGCCATTGCACAATTGGCCCCTGCGATTCTCGGTGGAATCTTCTGGAAGCCGGGCAACCGGAAAGGGGCCATGGCAGGCATGGTTGCCGGCTTCGCGGTCTGGGCCTACACGCTGGCCGTTCCCACCCTCGCGGAGAGCGGGCTCATGTCCAACGCGTTCGTGGAGTCGGGACCGTTTGGGATCGAGGTTCTCCGACCGTTTGCTCTGCTTGGACTGGAAGGATTCGATCCGATCACGAACGGGCTGTTCTGGAGCTTGCTGATCAATGCAGGTCTCTTCATGGTCGTATCGATCCTGACCGATCAGACCCCGATCGAGCAGCGGCAAGCATCGATATTCGTGGACGTGTTCAAGGGAGCAAGCGAGAGCACCCAGGCATCGCTCTGGCGCGGCACGGGGTCGCTCGAGGAGTTGCGGTCAATCCTCGAACGCGTATTGGGCGTCGATCGGGCAGACGCTCTGCTCAAGCGGTACGCAGCAACGCGCGGCATCGCCCAGTCCTCAGACCTGCAGGCCGACTCCGACCTCATCACCTTCGTCGAGCAGCGTTTGGCAGGAGCGATCGGTGCCGTTTCTGCACGAGCACTCGTCTCATCGGCGGTTGAGGAGCTTCCCCTCAGCCGTGATGAAGTGCTCGGTATGTTGGATGAGACGACCCGCGTGCTCGCCTACAGCCGGCAACTCGAAGAGAAGCAGCGTGAACTCGAGCATGCAACAGCCGAACTGCGCGACGCCAATGAGCAGCTTCTTGAACTCGATCGGATGAAGGATGACTTCATGTCTGCGGTGACGCACGAGCTGCGAACGCCACTGACTTCGATTCGCGCATTCACCGAGATCCTCAACGACAATCGCGAACTAGAGGAGGAGCAGCGCAGTCAGTTCCTGGACATCATTCTCAAAGAGAGCGAACGCCTGACCCGCCACATCAATCAGGTGCTCGATTTCGCCAAGATCGAATCTGGAACCCTCGAATGGCGGATGGAGGTGCAGCCGGTTGGCCCCGCCGTAGAGGAGTCGCTGCATCGGTTGGGTGAATTGCTCCGCAGACGCAGGATAGATGTAGTTGTCGACCTTGGTCCGAACGATCTGAACGCTGAGTTCGACCGCGACCGGCTCATTCAGGTCGTCTTCAATCTCGTTTCCAACGCGGTGAAGTTCAGCGACCCCGACGATCCGCGGGTATGGGTGTCACTCGACCGGTCGGGACAGGAGGCGTTGGTGACGGTGAGGGACAATGGCCCCGGCGTTCCTCCCGAACACCACGGTACGGTTTTCGAGAAATTCCGGCAGGTCACCGCCGGCGACTCCGGCAAACCGGGCGGTACCGGCCTGGGTTTGCCGATTTCGAGAGAGATAATCACGCAAATGGGCGGCAGGCTCTGGATTGAATCTGCCGCTGGACAAGGCGCCGTGTTCTGTTTCGCTCTACCGTTGGCGACTACTCCGCTCACGACCGTCCAGGGAGGAGGTGAGGCTGTTGAGCGCCCGCGTGCTGATCGTTGACGATGAGCCGAATATCGTCGTGTCGCTCGAGTTCCTCATGCGCCAGGAGGGTTATGAGGTCGAGATTGCCAACGACGGCGAAGAGGCGCTCGAGAGCCTCGTTTCTTTTCGCCCCGACCTGGTCTTGCTCGACGTAATGATGCCGAGACTCTCAGGATTCGACGTTCTCCAACGCATCCGAACCCATTCCGAACTTCCGAACCCGGTGGTGATCATGCTGACTGCCAAAGGGAGGGAGGCGGAAGCGGAGAGAGGCCGTGCGCTCGGAGCGGATCGCTACATCACGAAGCCATTCTCGACGCAGGAACTCGTTGCCGTGGTGCACGAGGTTCTCGACACTCGATGAACGGGCGGCGCTTCGAATCGACCGTTGCCGCAGTCGGTGCGGTAGCCACCGCGATCGGGTTTTCCAGCGCGGCGTTGATCGTGTGGGCGGTGCTTGACGAAGCCGGGCGTACCGGTTTCGAGAAGGCACTCAACGTCCTGGTGCCGATCGGCTTGGCATTGGTGGGGCTAGGGGGGTTTGTCGCCGGCAGGTTCTTCCGGTCGTTCATGCTGGCTGCGCGCCGTATGACTGAAGAGACCGATCTCATCGCGTCGGTGAACCCGGCCCATCGGCTGGATCCCGCCGGCCCGGCTCATCTGCGCAAGCTTGGCTGGTCAATCAACCGGCTGGCCGGCCGGCTGTGGGAGAGCCTCGAGGAACAGGAGGTTGCGGTCGAGGCCGGCCGTCGCGCCGTGGAGCATGAGAAGGAGCGGCTCGCCGCCCTCATGTCGGACCTGGCCCAGGGTGTGATCGTCTGCAACCTCGACGGACAGATCCTTCTGTACAACGGAGAGGCCCGGCACCTCCTGGCCGATGACGATTCGACCTACGTCGGGCTCGGACGTTCTGTGTTTGCTTTCCTCGATCGCAACGTTGCCCTCAACGCTCTCCACCATCTGCAGCTGCGAGCGGAACGCGGAGCCAAAGTCCGTCCGCAACGGTTCATAGCCACCGTGCCCGGTGGCCAGGTCCTCCGGATGACGATGGTTGCCGTTCGCAGCACCGAAGGGAATTTCACCGGTTTCGTATTGACCATGGAGGATGTGACGCACGAGCGAGCAGCGCGGGGCAGACGCGATCAGCTCCTGCGGTCGCTGACACATGAATCTCGCCGGTCGACAGCCGGCATCCGAGCCGCCATAGAGACAATTCGTTCCTATCCGGAAATGCCCGCCGACGATATCGACCGGTTTCGGTCCGTCATCGCCGACGAGGCGGAGCGATTGTCCGCCCGCATCGATGAGGTTTCGGCAGCTCACGCCTCCACGCTCGAATCTGCTTGGGAACTCGACGACATGCTCGGTGATGATCTAGTGCTCGCCCTGGCCAATCGGGTGGTGGCGTCGACGGGAATAGAGGTGTCGACTGACGTCCGGACCGAATCGCTGTGGGTGAAGGTCGACGGCCTCGCCCTCATCGATCGGCTGACGGCAGTCACAACCCAGATGGTGGAAGGGGCCGCGGCCGCGATACTCGCCGTTGCCATGCAGGAGTCCGGCCGCTTCGTGGTGCTCGATCTGAGCTGGCCGGATTCCGCCGTGACCGAGCTGGCGATTTCCGGCTGCATTCAAGAGGCATCGGATTCCCACGACAATCTGGAGTCGCTGGTCGACCGCCACGGCGGCGAGGTGTGGTGTGAGTTCGGTACCGACGAGAAGCCTTTCTTGCGCCTGTTGCTTCCAAAGGCGGTGGCGGTGCCGGCGCTGGCTGTGCGAGTGCTGGACGAGGGGCGACCGGAGTTCTACGACTTCGATCTATTCGAGCAGCGTGACACTACAGACCGGCTCGACGAACGCCCGCTGCGCGACCTCGTCTGCACCGTTTTCGACACCGAAACAACGGGATTGAACCCGAGCACCGGTGATGAGATCATTTCGATCGGCGCGGTGCGGATCCTCAACGGCAGGCTCCTTCGCCACGAGGCATTCGACCAACTCATCGATCCGCGCCGGCCCATTCCGGCCGAGTCGTTCGAGATACACAAGATATCCGGAGACATGCTGGTCGGTCAGCCGACCATCGACGTTGTCCTGCCCCGGTTCGCGCGCTTTGTCGAGGACACGGTGCTCGTCGGGCACAACGTGGCCTTCGACTTGAAATTCCTCCAGCTGAAAGAGGGTACGACAGGAGTAGCGTTCACCAACCCGGTGCTCGATACTTTGCTCCTCGCCGCGCTCGTTTATCCGGATTCCGATGTGCACAGCCTGGAGGCTCTGGCCCGGCTGGTGGGTGTTGAAGTGACCGGCCGCCACACTTCCCTTGGTGATGCCCTGGTTACTGCCGAGCTCTTCCTCCAGTTGATCCCGTTGCTCGAAGCTAGAGGCCTCAAAACCTTCGGCGAGGTCCAGACAGCAGAGAGAGAAACGTTCTACGCAAGGTTGGAGTACTGAGCCGCGAGTCGCGAGGCTCCTTCCCTCAACCGCTACTCGCGCGTTGCCAGGAGTTGCCTGCCCCCTAGGAACACCGTATTCAGGGCTCCGGCGCCGGTGATGATCAACCCAAACGCCGGTTGACACAAAACACCTTCGTCAAGCGTGCACTGGGAGGTTTGGCTCACCATCAGCCAGATGACCAGCCCGAGCGCTACCGCCCCACCAACCGTCGGCAACCACCGGTACAAGGTGAAGCGGGTGGATAGCACCCCGGCCAGTCCGACTGCAGCACCCCAGAGGGAGATCATTCCCCAGTTGTCGAGGCCGTAGACCGGACCGGCGACCGTGTTCCACCAGCGCAGCATGCTGCCGATCAGCACAACCAGCAGACTGACCAGCAGCCAGATCTGAGTTGGCCCAAACCAGGGGAATCCAGGGCGACGGCGAGCCTTCGGGGATGGACGTTCTGACATAGACACATCCTCATGCGCGGACGGCGGTTGAGCAAACCGTTTGCGTTGAGTGGTTCACCATCCTCTTTAGACCGCTCACCGCCCATATCGACCGGTCGTCGGCCCTTCGTGGTGACGGCGCCGGGGTTTTCGTACCATGTGAACTGGAAGCGTGCGTCCTCGCACGGAGTCACGTCCGCTCAACGGGCAGTAGGAAGGAGCCTTTGTGTCAGACATCAGGCGTCAGGCCATCGAAAACCTCAGCACAGAGGATCGGGTCTTCCCACCATCCGATGATTTCGCCGCGCAGGCTAATGCTAAGTCAGGCATTCATGAGCAGGCCGAAGAGGACTGGCTCGGGTTCTGGGAGCAACAGGCTCGGAGTCGAATCTCCTGGTTCAAAGAGCCGACAGAGGTACTGGATGACTCGAATCCGCCATTCTTCAAGTGGTTCAAGGACGGCGAACTGAACCTCACCTACAACTGCCTGGACCGCCACCTCGACACCCAGGGAGACAAGGTTGCCTACCACTGGATCGGCGAGCCGGGAGACACGCGGACCTTCACATTTCGCGAGCTCTATGAAGAGGTGAACCGATTCGCCAACGGGCTGGCCGGCATGGGTGTTACGAAGGGTGATCGAGTAGCCATCTACATGGGCATGATTCCGGAACTCCCGATTGCGATGCTGGCATGCGCTCGCATTGGTGCTGCCCACTCGGTTGTGTTCGGTGGGTTCTCGTCGGACGCCCTCGCCGATCGCATCAACGACGCCGAAGCCAAAGTCGTGATCACTCAGGATGGGGCTTGGCGGCGGGGGAGTGTGGTGGCCCTGAAGGCCAATGCCGACGTAGCCGTGGCGCAAAGCCCTTCGATCGAACACGTTGTCGTCGTCAAACGTACTGACAATGACGTCACGATGACCGAAGGCAGGGACGCCTGGTACCACGATGTGGTCGAAGGGCAGGCGACCGAATTCGAACCGGCCGTCATGAATGCCGAGGACATGCTCTACATCCTCTACACGTCCGGCACGACCGGAAAACCCAAAGGAATCGTCCACACGCAGGCGGGCTACCTGACGGGAGTCATGACGACGCACAGCTACGTGTTCGATATCAAACCCGATGACGTTTACTGGTGCGCCGCCGACATCGGGTGGGTCACCGGCCATTCCTACATCGTCTACGGGCCTCTCGCCAACGGCACGACCGGCGTCATGTATGAAGGAGCCCCCGATTGGCCGGGCAAGGACCGGTTGTGGCAGATCATCGAGGATTACAAGGTCACGATCTTCTATACGGCACCAACCGCGATTCGGGCCTTCATGAAGTGGGGTGATGAGTTCCCGGCCGGCCACGACCTCAGCTCACTGCGCGTTCTCGGTACCGTCGGCGAGCCCATCAACCCAGAAGCCTGGATTTGGTACAACGAGAACATCGGGGGAGGCAGCCGTCCCATCGTCGACACCTGGTGGCAGACGGAAACCGGGGCGATCATGATCACGCCGCTTCCCGGCGCCGTTTCCACCAAGCCGGGATCGGCGACGCTTGCGTTCCCGGGCATTTCGGCGGACGTCATCGATGAGGAAGGCAACTCGGTCCCATTAGGCGGAGGCGGTTTTCTCACGATCACCAGGCCGTGGCCGTCGATGCTTCGAACGATCTACGGAGACCCTGATCGTTATGTGCAGACCTACTGGTCGCGAATGGAGGGCTCGTACTTCCCGGGTGACGGCGCTAAACGAGACGAGGACGGCTACTTCTGGCTTCTGGGCCGTGTTGACGATGTGATGCTCGTGGCCGGCCACAACATATCCACTACGGAGGTCGAATCAGCGCTCGTCTCTCACAGAGCGGTGGCAGAGGCGGCCGTCGTGGGGCGTAAGGACGAGCTGACCGGGCAGGCGATCGCCGCCTTCGTCACACTCCGCGCAGGGGAGGTCGGCGACGACAAGCTTCTCCACGAACTGCGGGACCATGTGGCTGCGACGATCGGGCCGATTGCCAAACCGAAGAGCATTGTGTTCACCGACGATCTGCCCAAGACGCGATCAGGGAAGATCATGCGAAGGTTGCTGAAGGACATCTCGGAGGAACGGCAACTCGGTGACGTGACCACGCTGGCCAACGCCGACGTTGTGCAGGAGATCGCTGCGATGTCTCAGACGTCTGCCGGCGATGAGTAGGAGGCACCCTGGGAGAGCGCGTATGGGTATCCAGGTGCCTCGGGGTACGGAAGAGCGCAATTGGCAATGGGCCCCCGACGTCCAGGCTCGATGACGGCAGGGAGCCGATTGCCGGTTGCCGGTTGCCTTGACTGAGAACTCGAGGAGGAATGGTGAGTTACCAGGAGACATACGACCGATCGTTGCGTGACCCGGCCGGGTTCTGGGCCGAAGCGGCTGAGGGCATCGATTGGTACGAGCGGTGGGACACGGTTCTCGACGATTCGAGGCCGCCGTTCTATCGCTGGTTCTCCGGCGGTTCGCTGAACACCTCCTACAACGCGCTCGATCGCCACGTCGACGCCGGGCGTGGAGACCAGAAAGCGTTGGTCTACGACAGCGCGATGACACAATCGGTGCGTTCCTACACCTACAGGGAGCTACGCGATGAAGTGGCTCGTTTCGCGGGCGTCTTGCGCAACCAGGGAGTTGGCAAGGGCGATCGGGTCATTATCTACATGCCGATGGTGGCGGAGGCTGCAATCGCCATGCTGGCCTGCGCGCGGCTGGGAGCGGTTCATTCGGTGGTGTTCGGCGGATTCGCGGCCAAAGAGCTGGCAACCCGGATCGATGATGCCCAACCGAAGGTGATGTTGTCTGCGTCGTGTGGCCTCGAGCCCGGCCGTGTGATTGCATACAAGCCGCTACTCGATGGTGCGATCGAGTTGGCCTCCCACAAGCCTGAGAAGACGATCATTCTCCAGCGCCCGGAGCTGCAGGCAGAACTGCTGCCGGGACGAGATCTCGACTGGCGTGAAGAGGAGTCGAAGGCGTCGCCCGTCGATCCCGTCCCGGTGGCCGCCACCGATCCGCTCTACATTCTCTATACCTCGGGAACGACCGGGATTCCGAAGGGCGTGGTGCGGGACAACGGCGGTCACGCGGTTGCCCTCAAGTGGAGCATGGACAACATCTACGACGTCCGTCCGGGTGAGGCCTACTGGGCCGCGTCGGATGTCGGTTGGGTTGTCGGACACTCATACATCGTCTACGCCCCGCTGCTGCACGGCAATACGACGATCCTCTATGAAGGCAAACCGGTCGGTACTCCCGACGCCGGAGCTTTCTGGCGAGTGATCGCCGATCACGAGGTCGTGACGATGTTCACCGCCCCGACGGCCTTTCGTGCGATCAAGCGAGAGGATCCGGAGGGCAAGCTGCTCGGTGACTACGACCTGTCGAAGTTTCGGACTTTGTTCCTGGCAGGGGAGCGCTGTGATCCCGACACGCTGCACTGGGCGGAGAAGAAACTCGGAGTGCCGGTCATCGATCACTGGTGGCAAACAGAAACCGGTTGGCCGATCGTTGCCAACCCGATGGGAATCGAACGACTGCCTGTAAAAGCCGGGTCGCCTACCAAGCCCGTTCCAGGCTGGGATGTGCAGGTGCTCGATGAGTCGGGTGCGCAGGTTCCGGCAGGAGATATCGGAACGATCGTGGTGAAACTGCCACTCCCTCCCGGCACCCTTCCGACGCTGTGGAACAACGACGATGGCTACGTGAGCTCCTATCTCAGCTACCACGATGGCTACTACCTGACCGGCGATGCAGGCTTCTTCGATGAAGACGGTTACCTGTCGATCATGAGCCGAATCGATGACATCATCAACGTGGCCGGACATCGCCTTTCGACGGGCGGCATGGAAGAGGTGCTGGCGTATCACCCCGATGTCGCAGAATGCGCGGTGATCGGGGTCAACGACTCATTGAAAGGTCAGTTACCCATCGGGTTCGTGGTGCTCAACGCCGGAACCGATCGATCAGCGGGAGAGATTGAGGCAGAGTTGATCGGTCTGGTGCGGGAGAAGATCGGACCGGTGGCAGCCTTCAAGACGGTGATGGTCGTCGACAGGCTGCCGAAAACGAGGTCGGGCAAGATCCTCCGGGGCACGATGCGGGCTATCGCAGATGGTGGGACATGGAA
>JAHEDJ010000063.1:0-10471 GCA_024641325.1 bacterium
GTGGTGGAGCTGAGGGGATTTGAACCCCTGACCCCTTGCATGCCATGCAAGTGCTCTGCCAAGCTGAGCTACAGCCCCAAATCGGACCGGTACTTTACCACTGCTTCAGATCTCGCCTACCGCGGCCGGTTCCCATTCGAGGCGGGGCGCATCGCCCCACAAGCGCTCGAGATCGTAATGTTGCCTCGGCTCAGGCTGGAAAAGGTGAACAACCACATCGCCGAAGTCGATGAGCAACCAGATGCCGTCTTCTTGCCCTTCGGTTCGAAGTGGAGGGCGATCGTTGCCCTTCATTTGCACCGAGAGTTCATCAGCGAGAGTGAGGACCTGGCGTCGGGACGTTCCGGTAGCGATCACAAAGATCTCCGTGATCTGGATCAGTTCCGACACATCGAGCAAGGTGATGTGTTCTGCCTTCTTAGCGTCGAGGATGTCGGCTATTAGCTGGGCGGTGAATTGGCTATCTGAATCGACTGGAATTGTCGTCACTCCTGCGTACGAGGTCTGATCCAACGATGATAGTGAGGTCCACGACTCCACTGGGCTGTCGTTGCTCGAGGAAGACATCACCGGTGCCGAGCAAACGCTGGACGGCCACAGCAGCAGCCTGGTGGTCGGATCCCTGTGCAATGAAACGACTGATCTCGAAATCCTGCCGATCGGCGTTGTCGGTGAAGACGACCCGGTAGCCCGCCTCAATGAGAACCTTCGCCACAGGACCAGCCGTTCCCACAAGTCCCGTACCGTTGAGAATCTCCACCCGCAATCGCGGTTCGTCCGCTATTTGCAGGTAATCGAGCAGTTCGGTGACAAAGGCCGCACCGTCCTCGGTCGACACGGTGTAGCGCTCCCCCGTCGACCCGACACCTACCGCGCGATTGGTGGGGATGGCGCTGATCAACAGCGGGTCGGACACGACGGCCGTAGACAACGACTGGTAGGCGATATCGGAAGGCAACCCGATGGTCGCCAGAATCCCGTCGAGAACGTCTGCATCCGCCGCTGCCGCAGCAAACATCGCTTCCCACACGGCACCCTGACGAACCAGCCAAGCCAGCTCATCGCCATCACCTTGCTCCGAAAGCAACCGGGCGAGATCACCAGGGCCCCGATCGGCAAGTCCCTGCGCGAAGACAACCGTTTCGCCGTCCGCATCCGAGATGATCAACGGACTCGAAAGATCGACCGGAAGCGAGTCGCCGACAACCGAAACAAACTCATCGACCGTCGCGACACCGACGGCGTCAATGCGAATACCCAACAGGTTCGTGACCGTGAGCCGGAACAAATCCGGCCCTCCGAAAGCGACTGCCTCGGCCATATTCCTCTCTCCGTACCCGGGCAACACAGCCGCCAGCGAAGGCGGGAACAGAACGAGGCGTGGTTCTTCAACCGAGTGGGAGGCCACCAGTCCGATCGTAACGAGCGAACCGCGGTCGTCGGTCAGACCCAGCAGGAGAGCCGCGCCGGTTTCGGGCGGAGAATCGACGTCGGGCGGCGTGGCTTCCGGCGGCCGGTTCAGCCATGTGGTGAGAACAACAGTCGCGGCTACCACGACCAGGGCGACCACAGTCGCAACAGTGATTCGGCGCCGCGCAATCTTCGCTGCCTGGGAGCGGGCCTCGCGCTCGATCTCTCGATGCGTCGGAGCGGCCTGGCCGATGATTCCGGACCGGCGCCGGCGACCTGGACGCGACCTAGCCATAGACGTTTTGCTCCTGTACGTACTGCCACACACGTTCGCGCACGTAGAACCTTATGCTCAAGCCCTTGCGTGCCCTCTCCCGAACATCCGTAGCCGACATGTCGAGTGGGGCCATGTCCAACCACTCAATGGTTTTCGGCACCGCATGCTCGACCTCGTGACGCCCTACGCCGGGTCTTGGGGCGACGGCGAGTTCTACCTGCTCGAGAAGGTCCCTCCATCGATGCCACGAGCGAATACCCAGGGCGGCATCGGCGCCCAAAATCAAAACGAGATCGTCACCTGCGAAACTCTCGACGGTGTCGATCGTGAAGGTCGGCCCATCTCTGCGAATCTCCGAGTCATCGGCGGTGAAATAAGGGATCGGCTCAACACTCAACCTCGTCATCTCCCAGCGGTGCTCGGCCGACGACACGCTTGATTCGAACTTCTGCCATGGTGCTCCTGCCGGAATGAAGGACACCACGTCGAGCGCGAGCTGCCGGTAGGCAGTTTCACCGGCGATGAGGTGTGCGATGTGAGGCGGGTCGAAAGTCCCGCCGAGGATTCCTCTCTTCACGTCGGACAGGATAGGCAGACCGCCTTGGCTTTCGGGAGGTCGGGACCAGGCGCAGCCCGAGAGCCGGATCACGAAGCGAACATGTCAATAACACAGCTGGATCAAAGTACGACCCCGCGAGCCTGATCGAGAAATGGAGGGCATCGGAGCCGTGCGCGACCCCGGACAGGCCGACAATACTCCCACGCGCGACATCGTCGCCGACCTCGACGGCGATCCTCGACAAGTACGAATAGCTCGACTTGAGGTTCCCTCCGTGATCGATGGTCACGGTGCGGTTGCCAACCACGACCCCGGCGAAAGAGACCACCCCAGCATCGGAGGCTACGACCTCGGTGCCGGGATCAACGCCGAAATCAAGCCCCCAATGGCCATCGAAGCGGCCGACCGGCGCGAAATGGCGAACAACCACGCCATCAACTGGTTGGTTCATCGCGTGACAACCGGAACCGACCGGCCCGAGTAGGTGAGCGGCCAGAACGAACGCGACGGCGAGGCGCACACGAAGCTCCTCTCCCCGCCGCCGCCACGCCGTCAACGTATCCGATCACCCGACCGACTGGAAGCCCCTCGCTCCCTCAACGCGCCAGAGGCCAAGGGCCAATGGCCAGCCGCCCTTCCCTACTGATCGGCCATCGCCGACAGCATGTCCACCACGCGGCTCGAGTAACCCCACTCATTGTCGTACCAGGACACAACCTTCACCATGTTGCCGGCCATAACCGTCGTCAGCAGGGAGTCGAAGATGCTCGAATGCGGATTCCCGATGATGTCGGATGAAACGATCGGATCCTCGGTGTACTCGAGAATCCCCTGCAGTTCCCCCTGCGCGGCAGCCTTGAACGCGGCGTTGACCTGCTCCTTGGTCACGTCGGTCTTGAGCTCCGCCACGAAGTCGACGATGGAGCCATCCGGGACGGGGACGCGCATCGCCATACCGTCGAGCTTTCCATCGAGATGTGGCAGGACTTTGCCGACCGCACGGGCAGCTCCGGTGGTTGTCGGGATGATGTTGGCCGCCGCGTGGCGTGCGCGCCGCAAATCCTTGTGAGGGCTGTCCGCGATGCTCTGATCGTTCGTATAAGCGTGAATGGTAGTCATCAGGCCTCGCTCGATACCGAACGCCTCGTCGAGGACTTTCACGAGCGGTGCGAGGCAGTTCGTAGTGCACGATGCATTGGAGACGAGCTTTGCGTCGGCCGTCATGGTCTCGTCGTTTACACCCATAACAACGGTTGCATCGACCGGATCCTTCGCTGGAACGGTCAACAGGACTCGCTTGGCCCCTGCCGTTAGGTGCTTTTCGAGTGAGACCCGGTCGCGAAACACACCTGTCGATTCGACGACAACGTCGACTCCGAGTTCGGCCCACGGCAAGGCAGCCGGATCGCGCTCCATCAGCATCGCAACAGTTTGGCCACCCGCCTTCATGACACCCCCGCCTACCTCAATGTCACCGTTGAAACGCCCGAAGACCGTGTCGTACTTCAACAGATGGGCGAGAGTGTCGTCGTCGGTCAAGTCGTTGACTGCGACAACCTGAAGATCCGGATCATTTCGTTCGGCGATGATCCGAAAAACGGCACGTCCGATGCGGCCGAAACCATTGATGGCAACTTTCATGAGTCCTCCTGGGACAAGACAACTTGTATCGCGGTAGATGTATCCCCCAACAAGGCCAATCTACCCGGAACTCGCGACCCGGCGAACTCGGCAGATGGCAATCAGCGACGGGCAGTTGGCCGTTGGCGGGAGCCAACCGAGATCCTGCCCGTGAGCGGTCGCCGGTGAGCTAGGTGGTACTGATGCCGACCGCAGCTCTGGGACGAGCAAGAAGGTTGAGGACTTCCTGACGGAAGTCGTTCGGCTGGAAAGGTTTCGTAACGAATGCGTCGGCCCCACCCTCGTCGGCTCGTCTGCGGGACTCCTCCTCCGCGTGTGCCGTCAACACGAGCACCGGGAGATCCTTGGTCCTGCTATCGGACCGAAGCCGGTCGAGTACTTCCCATCCGTCCATCTCTGGAAGTCCGATGTCGAGAACGAGAAGGTCGGGATGATCATTGATCGCCGCTTCGAGGCCCTGCGGGCCGTCCTCGCGCATGATCACTTCCAGGCTCGCAGGCCGAAGACATACCTCGATAAGACGGCGAATCACCGCTGAGTCTTCAACTACCAGCACTCGTTGTGCCACAACTACTCCTCGAGCTTCCGTCTTCCAACTCACCTGTCGGCGAACATGCCGGGTCGGATAAGGACTCTTGCCGTCGATCTACCCGTCAACCTGATATCGACCGACCTGCCTCGCACCTTTACGCGGAATAGTGACTATACAAAGAAAACATCGAATGACTAGTGGACCCCTATCTCTGCCAGAACCGGCCCGGACCCGGTTCATGAGGAACGGGGCGGGAAACCCGACCCACCGGGGGCAGAGCAATCTGCTCAACGAAGGCCTCGAGCTGACGGAGATTTCGAACTTCGTAGGCGCCCGTGCAGTGTTTGGCGTAGGCATTCATCACCGAGTCGCCGGTGTCCCAATAGGCCTCGGGCTCGGGATTGAGCCAGTAAACGGCACGGGAAACATCAACGAGTTGCGGAACGATTGAGCTGTTGACATCCCGATAGTTGTTCCTCGCATCACCGGTGATGATCACGGTGGATCGGCGGGTCAGATGACCACCGAATCGAGCCCAGAACTGGTCGAGAGACCGGCCGTAGTCTGAGTGACCATCTATCCAGATGACTTCCGCCTCAGTTGATATCCGATCGAGTGCCTGCGGAAAATCGGTCCCGACGTCGAGAAAGGACGTGATCTCATCGAGCGCATCTATGAATGCAAACGACCGGACCTTCGAGAACTGACTCGACATCGCATACATGAACTGCAGGGTGAAGCGGGCGAAGGTTGCCATTGACCCGGAGATGTCGCACAGAAGGAAGATCTCCGGTTTGATTGGATGCGGGGCCCTGAACTGCGGTTCGATCGGCACGCCACCCGTCGCAAGTGAGCGGCGCATAGTCCTACGAAAATCCAGTCTCCCCGCTCGGCGCAAGCGACGTTTGTGTGCCAATCTTGCGGCGAGCTTGCGCGTCAGCGGATTGATGACTTGCTCCAGCTGCGCTAGATCGGCCCTTGCGGCATGCATCAGGTCAACATCTTCCAGCAGAGGTTTGCGCAGCGTCTTGGCTACGGCCTCACGACCCCGGTCTGCCACCAGTCGCCGCCTGATTTCATCCCGGATCTCTTCACGCAACTGCTCGATTCGCTCTTCGAACTCCTCGCGTACGAGTCGCTCCTCGAGGTCCGATCTGCCATGGCCATCTTCAGATTCAAGAAGACGTTCCAGTAGGCCATCCACGCCCAGGCGACGGAGAGTTCGATATAGGTAGTACGTTCCGCCGACCGGGCGGCCGGGCTCGATCCCGGCGTAGTCATCTACGGCCCGACGAACGAGGGCTCGAATACTCGCCAGGTCCTCGGATAACAGGGCCTGGAAGAGGGCTTCAATGAGTTCGTCGAGGTCGCGGTCACCTCCCGCACCGGGTCGGCCCCCCTCACCGGGCGCAGCCTCCGATTTGCGGGGAGAACCGTTTCCATCCCCGATCTCCGGCTCCGGGCGGTGGTGGGCGAAGTAGACCTCGAAAGCCGTTTCGAATGCTTCAAGGTGGCGCACGTTCTTGATCAAGGTCGCCCCGAGTGTGGATTTGAAAGCCACCCGATCCGCCAGGTCGGTGTAGCGGAGGGCTTCGGTGGCGTCTATCGCCTCAACCATGGAGACCGGGACGCCGGCCGATCGCAGCTCCTGGATGAAACCGGTGAGAACATCGAGGAGCATCAGACCCTTCGCAATCAGATTTCGAGTTCTTTGGCGACTCGCTCTATATCCGTTTGGTACTTGAGCAAAACGTGGAGTGTGTCGGTTACATCCGCCGCCTCGATTTCGGCAATACCCAATGCGATCAGGGTATTCGCCCAATCGATCGACTCTGACACCGAAGGAGCTTTCTTGAGATCGAAGCTGCGGACGCTCCGAACGATGCGCGCCACCTGCTCGGCGAGATGCTCGGTGACACCTTCGACCCTCGCCAGCAGTATCTGCTTTTCGCGCTCAACGGTGGGATATCCGATGTGTAGAAAAAGGCAACGGCGTTTCAAAGCCTCGGACAACTCACGCGTGTTGTTGGACGTCAGAAGCACTAGTGGTTGAGATACTGCGCGCATTGTTCCAAGCTCCGGGATCGATACCTGGAACTCGGACAACACCTCGAGGAGCAATGCCTCCGTCTCCACTTCGACGCGGTCGATCTCGTCGATCAAGAGAACGACCGGCTCTTCGGTGGTGATCGCCTCGAGGAGGGGACGCGTCAGCAGGTAATCCTCACTGAATATGTCTTCTTCGAGCCGGCTCCAGTCAGACCCCTGGTCGGCCTGGATTCGCAGCAGTTGCTTTTTGTAGTTCCACTCATAGAGCGCCTTCGATTCGTCCAAACCCTCATAACACTGCAAACGAATCAATCGCCTATCGTGAACGGCCGCGAGCGCCTTCGCGAGTTCGGTCTTGCCGACGCCGGCCGGCCCCTCGATCAGCACCGGCTTGCCGAGCCGCTCGGCAAGGAAAACCACCTGGGCGATCCGATCGTCTGCCAGGTACTTGACGTCTTCGAGAGCTACCTTGACTTCGCGCGGTTCGGCGAACGTAATCATGAACGAATCTGGCCTTCTCCATACAACACATATTTCTCAGTGGTGAGCGCCTCGAGGCCCATAGGCCCGCGAACATGCAGCTTCTGGGTAGAGATACCGATCTCAGCCCCGAATCCGAACTCCTCACCGTCGGTGAATCGAGTCGATGCGTTCACCATTACGACCGCACTGTCGGTCTCCCGAACAAACCGTTCGGCGGCTCCGAGATTCGCAGTCACTATGGCCTCGGTATGTCCACTCGAGAACTTGCGAATGTGCCCGACCGCCTCGTCAAACGACGCTACTACCTTGATGGCCATCTTCAGATCCAAATACTCGGTCGGCCAGTCCTCATCCGTCGCGGCGACGAGATCCGGGAGAATCGCCCTTGCCGCGGCGTCTCCTCGCAACTCGACTCCGGAGTCCCAGAGACGTCGGGCGATGAGGGGAAGAAACTCGTCTGCCACATCGCTATGGACGACCAGCTTTTCTGCAGCATTGCACACTCCTGGTCGGTGCGTTTTGGCGTTGAAAGCGATATCGACCGCCATAGCGAGGTCGGCTGAGGCATCGACGTATACGTGGCAGTTGCCGGCACCGTCGATCACGAAGGGCACAGTCGCCTGTTCCTCGACGGCCGCGATGAGGCCCGGACCGCCCCGCGGGACCAGCAGATCGATCCACTCCTTGGCCTGCATCAGGGCCGTCGCCGCCTCCCGGCTCGTGTCCTGCATCAGTTGAACGGCATCTTCGGGTAATCCGTGCCGTCCGAGTGCAGCCCGAAGGGCGTCCGCGATCGCGTTGTTCGATCGAAGGGTGTACGACGAGCCACGCAGAACAGCAGCATTTCCGGACTTGAAACACAATCCCGCCGCGTCGGCCGTCACGTTTGGCCTGGCCTCGTAGATGATCGCAACAACGCCGAGCGGTACCCGCATTCGCTGCAAACGTATGCCGTTCACCAATACCCAGCCGCCTGTGAGTGATCCCACCGGGTCGGGCAATGCAGCCACCGTTCGCAACCCATTGGCGAAAGCAGCCACTCGTTCGGGGTTGAGGGCCAACCTGTCGAGCAACGCCCCGCTGACTCCCTGGGCGCGTGCATCGTCCATGTCGGCGGCATTGGCGCTCAATATCCGGTCGACCCTTGCCTCGAGTTCGGTCGCCATCGCGGCGAGAACGTCGGTCTTGGTGGCAGGATCGAGCGTCGCGAGCACACGTGCGGCACTCCGGGCGTTTTGGCCAATCTGATCAATCATTCCGGCGGAGTGTAGTTGCGACCGGACCCGGACGACCCGGTACTACGCTGTTGAGCCACCTTCGAGGGGAGGCGCGATCCAGGCAATGAGAATCGTGATCGTCGGAGCAGGAGCCGTCGGCTCCTATCTGGCCGCGCGGCTCTCCAGCGAAGGCCAGGACGTGGTCGTTATTGAGAGCGACGAACGCCATGCCGCCCAACTCCAGGAATCGGTTGACGCTCTCGTCATTGTCGGCAACGGCGCCAGTCCCAGCTCACTCGAGGAAGCCGGAATCCGGAAAGCAGACCTGCTGATTGCCGTCTCAAACTCCGACGGTGCAAATGCCCTTGCTTGTCACACCGCGAGAACGATGGGTGTCAAACGGACTGTTGCCCGCATCGAGGACCAAGAGTTGCGCTCCGGATTGCAGGGCCTCGGCGTAGACGTCGTGATCGACCCGGGTGAGATGGCTGCGCGTGAGATCGTAGGCTTACTCGGGCACAGTGGAGTTTCGGATCTCGTCGAGTTCGCGCGCGGGAAACTGGTGCTGGTTGGTGGTATCACGAGGAAACACAGTGCACTGGTCGGCCGACCTCTGGCAGAACTACGATCTTCCGCTACCTGGGAATGGGTCGTAGCAGCCGTCGTTAGGCACGGAGAGACCATCGTCGCCCGCGGCGACACCGTGATCGAGGAACGAGATCACGTGCTGTTGATGACGACCACCGAAAACCTTGATCGAGCAGCCGAGTTCATGGGCGTACATCAGCAGCAGGTGCGTCGCGCAATCATCGTCGGAGCAACCAGGCTGGCCGAACTCACTGCAGATCAACTTCTCCAGGAAGGAGTCGATGTCGTGATGGTCGATGAGGACGCCGACCGCTGCCGGTCCCTCGCCGAGCGGCATGATCGGGTTCTGGTCCTGTGCGCCGATCCGACCGATCCCTCGGTTCTGGAGGAGTTGGGCGTGAATGGCAAGGACGCCGTCGTCGGCCTGTCAGGATGGGATACCGTCAACGCCCTTTCCTGTATGGTCGCCAAGGCGCTCGGTGCAGCCACAACGATTGCCCGGTTCAATCGGATCTCCTACGTCGGACTACTGGGAGGGACCGGCATCGACGCAGCGGTGTCCGCCAGGCTGGCTGCTGCCAACGCCATCCTCCGATTCGTGCGTCGCGGCCGGATCCATTCGGTGGCTACTTTCAAAGACACCGACGCGGAAGCCATCGAGATCGAGGTTGCTGCCAGCAGCCAAGCTGTCGGAAAGGTCGTCGGCGAACTCGACCTCAATGCCGGAGCAATCATCGGGGGCATCCACCGGGAAGGCGACGCTCTAGTACCTCACGGTGCAACCGAAATCCACGCACGCGACCGCCTCATTCTCTTCGCTCTGCCGTCGGCCATCCACGACGTCGAGAAGCTCTTCACCGGCTGATGTCCTCCCCAAGCACAGCGGGCGCAACCCAGCAGGATTCGATGGGACGCCGATTGTCGTTCATCATCGGGGCGGTGGTGGCGGCAAGTGGGTTGGCAATGGTGCCGGCCGCGCTCGTCTCGGTTGGATATCAGGAGTGGGCGGAAGCCGGTCAAATTCTCGCCGCGGCGGCGGTGACCATCGTGGTGGGCCTCATTGCCTGGCGCTACATCGGGAGACACGGAGTCCTCACCACCAAGGAGGGATTCGCCGCTGTTGGACTCGCCTGGTTCGTAATGGCCTTCTTCGGAACCCTCCCCTATCTGTTCACCGGATCGATCGCCAGCCTCACGGACGCATTCTTCGAAACCGCAGCCGGATTCACAACGACGGGCGCCTCGATCATTGCCGATCCCTCGGAGTTGTCCCACGGCGTCCTGATTTGGCGAGCCGGTACCCAATGGTTGGGCGGAATGGGTGTGATCGTCCTGTCGATTGCGATTCTTCCCCTTCTCGGTGTCGGCGGAGTTCAACTGGCCAAAGCCGAGTCTCCCGGTCCGCAACCCGACCGATTGACACCGCGTTTTCGAGAGACGGCCAAGCGCCTCTGGTGGATATACGTCGCTTTTACTCTGCTGGAGATCCTGATGCTTTGGGCCGGGGACATGAACCTGTTTCAGGCGGTGGCCCACGCCTTTACGACGATGTCGACGGGTGGTTTCGGTACCGAAGCGACCTCGATCACCGGCTTCAGTTCCTACACGCAGTGGGTCATCACCGCTTTCATGTTCATCGCCGGGGCATCGTTCGCCCTGCACTTCCGAGCCTTACGCAGACCCGGTGAATACATCCGCAACGCCGAGTTCCGTCT
>JAHEDJ010000063.1:10571-11959 GCA_024641325.1 bacterium
CAGTTCGCCCTAGGCCTCACAGCACAAGGTCTCCCACCGCTCGCGACCAGCGACCCGCAACTCGTTTCGTCGTATCATCACCACCGATGAGGAGAAGTACATCATGCGAATCGTGATCGCGGGCTGCGGCCGGGTCGGCGCCAACGTGGCGAAGATGCTGGTCGACGCCGGGCACGACGTCACGGTCGTCGACCGAAGCGAAGAGGCTCTCGAAACCCTCGGACGCGCCTTCAACGGGACCGTGGTTCTTGGGGAAGCATACGATGTCGACACGTTGCGAGCGGCCGGCATCGAACTCGCCGACGTGTTCCTGGCGGTGACGGATTCCGACAACGCCAACCTCATGGCAAGTGAGGTTGCCAAAGCGGTATTCGACGTACCTCGGTCAATCGCACGTCTCTACGACCCTGCCCGCGAAGAGACCTACCACGCTCTCGATATTCACCACGTGACCGGTACCAAACTCATCGCCAACGTGCTCTACGAGCAGATCATGGACGAAGAGTTCGCCTTCCACGTCACTTTCCCGAAGGGTGACGTCGAAGTGGTCGAGTTCCATCTGTCGGAGGCCGCGGATGGCATGCGGGTAGATCAACTCGAGATCGACCACGAACTGCGGATCGCCGCCATCCGGCGCGGGGAGGTAACCGTCATCCCGAAAGACGAACTCAAGCTGCGCGGTGGCGACCTGGTAGTAGCGGCCGCCCGTGAGGGCGTCCGCAGCCGGATACACAAGTACGTGACCGAGAAGGATCGCTAATCGTGCGAATCGTGATCATCGGCGGTGGAAAAGTCGGCGGGTTCCTTGCCAAACAGCTTCGCGAAGCGGGCCATACGATCACAGTGATCGAGCTCAATGAGTCGAACGCCGAGGAACTCGCCGCCGACGCGGACATCCTGTGCCTCCTCGGGGATGGAACCGACGTTGCACTCCTGAGGAGAGCCGAAACCCACCGGGCCGACTACCTGCTTGCGCTGACCGGCCGTGACGAAGACAACCTCGTTGCCTGTCAGCTCGCCAAGGCTGCCTTCGGCACCCCGAGGGTGCTCGCCAGGCTCAACGACCCGCGCAACCGCCGCACGTTCGATGCGCTCGAGGTTCCGGTTGTGGGATTCACCGATGTGGTCGCAAAGGTGATCAGCAGCGAGCTCGACGTCGGCGAACTGGCCCGCGTTGCCCTGCTCGATCGCGGAGACGTCAGTCTGCTGGAGATCGTCATCCCTGATGATCTGCCGCCCCGTGAAGTCGCTTCGCTGAGCCTCCCACCGTCAAGCATTCTCGTCGCGGTGCGTCGCGACGGTGCGGTTCTGGTTCCCGGCCCGGAGACCATGATTCAGCCTGCAGATCGGGTTCTCGCCGTCACCAGGACGGAGACCGAAGAGGGCGT
>JAHEDJ010000104.1 GCA_024641325.1 bacterium
CTGGCCCTCTTCACCGAGTCGTTCGATCTGATGGGCGATGGTTCAATGGTTGTCCTGCCGACACCGGGTCATCTGCCCGGAGCGGTTTCGATACTGGTGAGACTGAGCGGTGGTCCTCCATTGCTGCTGGTAGGGGACCTGACCTACGGCGAGGAGCTCCTCGAACAGGATCGGACCCCTGCAACCGGGGACACGAAGGTTCTTCTCGAGAGCTTTGCCAAGGTACGGGCGCTCAAGGAGACGACGCCCGACCTGATCATCCCTCCCTCCCACGACCTCCAAGCAGCGGACAAGCTAGAGCAATACGCTCCCGATGCGAACCTCGCGGAACTCTCATGAGCACGACGTCCCAACCGAGCTCAGTCCCAACGTTCGCGTATGTCGAAGCCGCCCTCAGGAAGAAGACCTTTGGCGTGCTGACAACCCTCGACGGCAAGGGAAGACCCCATTCGACCGGCATCCTCTACGGAGTGTCGCCCCCGGGTTCGCCGTTCGCGTTCTTCTTCCTGACTCTGGAGAGATACCTCAAGGTACGCAACGTTCGGGCGAACCCTCCGGGCACGCTGGTCGTCCCGTTTCCCCATCGCATCCTCAGCTTCATTCCTGCACCGTGCGTCACTATTCGCGGTCGAGCCGAGGTCGTCCCATTCAGCGACCCCGATGCCCGCTGGGGTTTCGAGCAGCGCAGGATCCTCCGGGACAACGTTGCCTGGTTGACTGATGCCGAGCCTGTGTTTCTGAAGCTGACGCCCGAACCCACGGTTCTGTGCCACGGGGTTGGCATCGGGTTGTTCGAGATGCGTAGGAAACACACCGCCGGTGGCTACAAGGCGCATATCCCTGTGGAGAGACTCGTTGGCACGGCCGCTGGCACGGCTGATGCCGATGGCTCGACTCGAGAAGCGAACACATGACCGCGAAGCACGAGTCCCCTGGCAATCCGGTACTGAGGTACTTCTTCAACAGCTGGATACAAACCTGCGGCGAGGGCTCGAGCCACCCGGACCGCCCAACGCGCTCTTGTCCTCTTCGCCCGCGCAACCAGATACCGGCTACGCGGCACAGCTCACGGAGACGATCATCACCCTTCAACTGACATCCAACCGACTCTGGAGAGGACCAACTCCGGCGCCCTCCACTGACAGAAAGGGAGCACGAAAATGACAACCATCATGGAAACCAAGACGATCGGCAGAGCGGTCGGGATCCTCTACATCCTGGGGACGGTTTTCGGAATCGCCAGCGTGGCGGTCACCAGCAGCATTTCGGGTAGCGACGACGTACTCGCTGCTGTCGAGGCGCATCAATCACAGTTGACCCTGGGGGCGCTGTTGGTCCTGGCCATGGGCCTGGTGCTAGCGATGATCCCGGTGGTGGCGTACCCGATCCTCAGCGCGTTCGACACCCTGCTGGCCCGGGGCTATTTCCTGTTTCGGAGTGTGCTGGAGGCCGTCGGCTACCTGTTGCCGGCCGTCGCTTGGCTCATGCTCATTCCGCTCAGCGGGTCGGCTGATGTGCCACGAGTCTGGGGGGGCACGCTGTTCGACCTGGAGGGCGCCGCAGTGGTGGGCACGATCGTGTTCCTTATCGGTGCTTCCATGTTCTATCTCGTGTTGTATCGGGCCAGGTTGGTCCCCCGCTGGCTCTCGGGTTGGGGCTTGCTGGCGGTGATTCCGTACGCGATACCGGTCTTCCTCGTATTGTTCACGGATGTCGACGTCAGCACGACATCGAGTACGACCGACCTGCTGGACCTCCCGCTGGGCCTGCAGGAGATGGTGCTGGCGGTATGGCTGATCATCAAAGGTTTCGACACCAGTCGGATTGCTCCACAGGAGCGACCCGTGTCCTGAGCGGCCGGCGGTGCTGTCGTTGAGCGCGCCCCTCCCGGCTCGTCACCGTGCCCTACCGGTTGCGGCGCTCAACGGGGGAGCCCGGCAAGTGTTCCAGTCTCCTCATTCGGTTCCGGGCGAACAGACTGGCGGCTTCGTCCATCTCATCGATGTTGCTGTACGGGGTCAGAGTCTGGGTGTTCGGGAGGTTGGTGTTCCACCGCAGTCCGTCCTCGACTATCTCTATCTCACGGCCTATCGGGCCTTGTTCCATTCGCAAGAACTTCTCGGCATCGCCGACATAGACGACCGTCCCAAGATCGCACCTTGGTAGCGACTCGAGCAGATCCTTCGCTTTGGATGCGGGGCGCGGGATCATTCCTAGGGGAACGGCAAGAAAGAGCCAGCATCGGGGCTGGACGCTTCGCGCTCAGGCAAAGCGAGCGCGAAGCGTCCTGGGCCCCAGGACCTCCCCTCAAAGCCGCGAACCAGACCACGGTCGTCAACTTCCCGTGTGAGCGTCACAACATGATCGACTTGGTAGCCCCCGGCTCTCCGTGTCCCAGATACAACAAATCCCGGACACGAACGCCCACTCCGCCAGATAGCGCCGATCGGCACATATAGAGCGCCTGAGAACGTTCAAGGATGCCTGTTTAGGTGTGGATGGACCGCAGTCTCAACCACCGAATGTCGGTGCGGTGAAGTCGAATCGGTAGACCTCCGGTTGGCGTGACCAGCCAAGAAAGAGACCGACGGTACCGCTCCGCAGTGTTAGCTCCCGTTCCTCGTTCTGGTTGATCCAGAACGTCCGACTCTTGGTGGCTAATGGGCGCTTCCATACCTGCAGCTCGATCCGCCCACTCAGCAGGCCCTCGATCATTGACAGCGTGGCTTGCACATGGTCTTCACTCGGGAAGGGCCATACCCTCCCGTCCACTCGGTCCTGTGATCGGAAATGCTCCTCCACCTGACCGTAGAAGACGAAAACCTCTCCGTTGCCGGGTGCGTTCACCTCGAAGCTGAGATCGGGGCGACTGCGATGGACCAGCTTGACGTGAAGCCCGGAGGCATCGACAACGGTCGAGGACGCGCCGGTGTCCAACTGGGGGAGGTCGAGCCGCCTGAGGATCGCGGCGAGTCCATCGAGAATTCGCTGCTGCTCGTCGTTGAGTGGCCCCGCTACGTCCCGGATCCATTCCGTCACACCCACAGCATCCCACAGCACGCCCACCGCACATAACGGCGCGTCTGCGCTCGACATGATCCCCGTGTTCCGAGAAAAGCGTCACTCGACAGAGCGCGCAGAATGTCGGATATCGGACTGTCAAAC
>JAHEDJ010000027.1 GCA_024641325.1 bacterium
CCGTCGCGCAAATAGATCGCTTCGTTCACAGCGAGGATGGTAGGTAGGTGGTGATGCCTTCGTCCCTCGCCTAGCCGTCGAGCAAATCGGCGGCACCCGGAGCCACCGCGCGCAATCCGGCCGACAGCCCGCGTTGCAAGTTCGCCGGCATCTGTGCGGCATATCCGTGGGACGACAACGCCGACGACTGCCACGCCTTGAAGCCCGATACGAGAGAGGGATCGTCGACCAGCAGTGCGGCTTCGACGGCCTGCAGCAGCAGGGCGAGCTCAGCGCGGATCCTCCGATCGGGTTCGTCCAGGGTGCCGATGGCGGCCGCGAGGATGTCCTCACGGTGTTGTTCAATGGACAACACGTCCGCCGGCTCCGGCTGCACCAGCTGCTCGGCGACTTCGATATCGGGCTCCCAGGATTGCAGCACGTCGTCGATCTCACGAGGCGAGGCAACCCAGGCGTCGGCGCCAACGGAGTAGGCCCAGACACCGTTCGGGCCGAATCCGGGACCACCGCTCAGAACCGGGACACCGGCGCGGTGAGCCGCTCGAACACTCGCTCTGGCGCCGGGAAGGAGTGTTGACATGGCGCAGGAAAGGATCAGAGCCTTCGGCGGGTCATCCTGGAGATAGGCGGCGAGATCGTTGGCCTCCATGTTGGACCCCAGGTAGCGGACTCGATAACCGAGCGCCAGCAAATGAGCGGAGGCCAGTCTGACCGGAAGCGAGTGATGGTCGCCCTCTGCGGCAGCGACGACGATGGGTTCGCCGTCGTCGGGCAGGTCAAACGATCCGGCCAGGAGGGCGACCACAGTCTCGACTGTTCCGGTTGCGGCATGTTCGTCGGCAATCCGGTAGTCGCCTTCCTGCCATCTCCTCCCGAAGTCGGAGTGGGCGGCCGAGACGACATCGAACAGGACGACGTCGAATGGAATACCTTGTTCGAGGAGGCCGCGTACGAGGTGGAATGCGCCGCCCGCGTCGCCTTCGATGAGCGATGTCGTCACCGCTAGACGAACCGAAGCAATCTGGGATGGGTCAGAACTCATCGCTCTCCTCGTTGAGCAGTTATCAGGCTAGCTCCAACATGTGCCGGCGGCCGGAGGATCAGGTTGGTGCACGATCGTACAATCCGCAAGGAAAGGAGCCACCATCGGCTGGACCGCATTCTCACTTGTGCTTGGCGCGGCGCTGTTGCACGCCTCGTGGAATCTGCTGGTCAAAGCGAGTAACGATCGCCTTGTGGCCGGATGGGCGCAGGTGTTCTTCGGTGCGTTGGTGTTTCTTCCATTCCTTCTGGCGGTCGGAGTCCCCTGGAGCGCTTGGCCGTACTTCGCCGTGTCCGGAATAGTCCATGTCGCCTACAGCCTGTCGTTGGTTACCGCTTACGAGCGGGCAGATCTATCGGTCGTCTACCCGATTGCCAGGGGAGCGGCGCCGCTGTTCATCACGCTGGTTGCCTTCTTGTTTCTCGATGACCGGCCAGGCACGGTCGGCTTGGGAGCCATCGTGTTGCTTACCGCCGGTGTGCTCATGGTCGGCTTACGCAAGGTTGGGAACGGATCCTGGTGGGCATTACTCACCGCAGTCTTCATTGCCACATACACGAGCATCGACGGTGCTGCGGTGCGATCACTGGGCGAGAGCTTCGCATACACGATCACCGTATTCGTGATGGGCACAATCCTCTTCACGCCGATAGTCCTGCGGGCGCGCGGTTGGCCGGGACTCGGCGCGGCGGTCCGGGCGGAACGGTGGAGGTATGTGTTCGCAGGGATTGCATCGGCCGGCGCGTACGGCTTGGTTCTGATTGCGGCGCGCTCGGCACCGCTCGGTCTGGTCGCCGCGGTTCGCGAGACCTCGGTCGTGTTCGGCGCGCTCGGCGGCTGGCTGATTCTCAAGGAACCGCTTGGCACACGGCGCCTGCGGGCCGCGGCGCTGATCGCAGGCGGCCTGGTGCTACTCGCCTTCGCCGGTTGAGTTCCAGCGTTGCCAGTGCTTGATCTCGGCGTCTGATCTCCAGCCCCGTTTGAGGGAACCCGACTTCCGGTCTGGAGCAGGGTGGCCGATGGTGATCACGCCGATCGGTTCAACCTCGTCGGGGATTGCAAGCAGCTCCTTCAGGTCCGGGATCGAATGCACGCCCAGGAATCCCGCCGCCAGGCCTTCGTCGATGGCAGCCAGGAGGACCAGCATCATCGAGGCGCCGGCGTCGACCCACCAGTAGGGGACCGGCCAGACCATGTCACCGTCCGGCGCTTTGTCGGCTTCGCGATAGCGGCGGTGATAGTCCTGCTCGTTGACACAAACGATGACATGGACCGGCGCTTTCGATATCCACGGGTCGAACCCGGCCTCCACATAGGAAACCTCCCCGGCCAGGGTCGCGATCTCCTGACGGATCTCTTTGTCCGTCACAACGACGAACGACTGCCCCTGGGTAAACCCGGCACTGGGCGCCCGTCGCCCGGCCTGGATGATCCGCTCGATGGCGGCTGTTTCGACCGGCTCGTCGGTGTAGTTGCGGACCATCCGACGCTTCTTGAGGATCTCGTTGAGTTCCATGTTCCACCTGGTTTTCTCAGCAATACTGTCATTCTCCAGGCACGACAGTATTGCCGAGAAAATCTCTGGGTCTTTCTCAGCAATGCTGTTGGCGTCCAGGCACGACAGTATTGCCGAGAAAAATGGCAACCTTGCTCGGGTTCTTCCTCGGAGGCCCGGGCCACCGCCATGCGAAACCTGTCGTCGAATACCGGGTAGGGCTCTTCACCCGCCCAAGTGAGGGCCCCAGGGCCTAACCTGCTACCCGCTACCTGCTCTCCGCTATGACCGATTTCATCTCCATCAACCGCACGCACTGGGATGTCGTTACTCCGGGTCACGTCGATTCCGATTTCTACGACGTCGAGTCCTTCAAGGCGGGCCGTGACACGATCGACTCCGTCGAAGCCGAACTGGTCGGCGACGTCGGCGGCCGCTCCTTGTTGCATCTGCAATGCCACTTCGGACTGGACACCATGTCCTGGACCCGGAGGGGAGCTAGCGCCACCGGTGTCGACTTTTCTGAGGTGGCCATCGCGGCTGCCTCTTCCCTTGCAACAGACCTCAACCTCAACACGAGGTTCAAGGTTGGCAATGTGCTCGACCTCAATCTCGGCGAGGAGTTTGATCTCGTGTTCACATCCCACGGCGTTCTCGGGTGGCTGCCCGAACTGAGGGCCTGGGGTGAAACCGTCGCACGGCACCTGAAACCGGGCGGACGACTCGTGCTGGTCGACAGCCATCCCGTCCTCTGGGTGTTCGACGATGAGCGAATCGATGGAGAGATGCGCATACGCTACGACTACTTTTCTCGGGAGGCGCTCACCTTCGAGGAGACCGGTTCGTACGCCAACCCCGATGGTCCCGTGACCCGGACTATCGAGCGACTCCATCCGATGGAGGACGTCCTGGAGGCGTTGATCAGCGCGGGCCTCACTATTACCGGGTTCCGCGAGTACGACCATGTCGGCTGGCAAGCTTTGCCGCACATGGAACGAGACGACGACGGATGGTGGCGACTGCCTGCCGGTACTCCGCGCATCCCGCTGATGTTCAGCGTGACTGCGACCCTTTGAAGGAGTCGTGCCTCTCCCAAATCGAAGAGGCGGACCCAACAGGCCCGCCTCTTTCGGACTAACCGGCGACTCGCGACTAGCGAACGACGTTCCTACATTTCCTTGACTGCTGCAATCAACTCCTGGATAGCGCTCTTGGCGTCGCCGAAGAGCATCAGGTTGTTCTCGTTGTAGAACAGCGGATTGTCGATGCCGGCGAAGCCGGGGGAGAGACTCCGCTTGATCACCACTGAAGTGGTAGCGAAGTCCACGTCGAGGATCGGCATGCCGTAGATCGGTGAGGTCTCATCCTCACGGGCAGCCGGGTTCACAACGTCGTTGGCTCCCACAATCAGGGCAACGTCCGTCCGGGGGAAATCGCCGTTGATGTCCTCGAGAGCGAACAGCTTGTCGTATGACACATCCGCCTCGGCCAACAGCACGTTCATGTGGCCCGGCATGCGGCCCGCCACAGGGTGGATGGCATATCGGACGTCTACACCCTTCGCTTCGAGAAGGTCGGCGAGTTCGCGCAGCACATGCTGGGCCTGGGCAACGGCGAGACCGTAGCCGGGCACAACGATGACCGACTGTGCGTAACCCATCGTGATTGCGACATCTTCGGCCGAAGCCGACTTGACCGGCTTGTCACTGGTCGTGCCGCCGTCTCCCGTCGAGTCCGCGCCGCCGAAGGCGGCAAAGAGCACATGGGCAAGCGACCGGTTCATCGCCTTCACCATGATGTTGGTGAGGATTAGACCCGAAGCCCCTACTAGAGCACCGGAGATGATCAGCGCGTTTTCGTTGATCACGAATCCGGCCATCGAGGCGGCGACACCTGAGAAGGCGTTCAAGAGAGAGATGACCACCGGCATGTCGGCTCCACCGATCGGGATGACCCGGGTGACACCCAGCACCAACCCAAGACCCAGCAAGATCCACAGCACGAGCGAACCGCCGGTATCGAGCACCAGGAGGACGCTCAACACGACGATGACCGCGATGATCAGGGGGTCGATGAGTTTTTGTGCCGGATAGCCGAATGGTTGTCCGGGGAGCTTTCCGTTCAGCTTGCCCCAAGCCATGAAGCTACCGGAGAACGTGATTGCACCGATGACAACCGACAACGCGATGGTGACGACCGTCTGGACGGCGGGGTCAGGGTTCTGGAAGAACTCGGCGGAGGCCACCATGACGGAGGCACCACCACCGAAGCCGTTGAATGCGGCCACGAGTTCCGGCATGCCGGTCATCTCGACCGACCTGGCCAGATAGGCGCCGATACCACTACCAACGATGATGCCGGCGATGATCGTCCAGGCGCTGATGCCGCTGTTGATCAGCGTCACCACAATGGCGATCGCCATACCCGCCGCGGCCAACTGGTTGCCCGATCGGGCCGTCCTGGGCGAGGACAGACGCTTCAGGCCGTAGATGAACAGCGCAGCTGCTACCAGGTAGATGAGTGCTGAAATCTCCTGGCTCATCAGCGCTCCTTCTTCTTGAACATCTCGAGCATGCGATCGGTGACCATGAAGCCGCCGATCACGTTGATCATGGCCATAGTCACCGCCAGAAACGCCAGGACATCACCGAGAGTGCTGTCGGCCTTTCCGGCGACGATCAATGCGCCGATGATCGTGACACCGGAAATCGCGTTCGACCCAGACATGAGCGGGGTGTGCAGCGTCGGTGGCACTTTCGTGATGACCTCGAAGCCAACGAAGGCGGCGAGGACGAACACGGTGATAGAAATCACAAGTTCCATCAGTTACCTCCTCCGTCCAGTAGAGCCTTGACACGGGGGTGCACTACTGCGCCTCCGTGCGTTACGACTGAGCCTTCGATGATGTCATCCTCGAAGTTGACGTTTACTCCGTCTTCGCTCAGGACCAGTTTCATGAGGGCGAGGGCGTTGCGCCCGTACATCCGTGAAGCATCACCGGCAGCCATGCTCGGCAGATTCGTCGGTCCGATAATCGAGACATTCGAATGGACAACCGTCGTGCCGGCCTGCGTCAACTCGCAGTTGCCGCCGGTCGGTGCAGCCAGATCAATGACGAGGGCGCCGGGGCGCATTGCTTCGACCATCTGCCGAGTTATCAGTAGCGGCGCCGGTCGTCCGGGGATCTGCGCGGTCGTGATCACAACATCGGCTTCGGCAACCGGCTTGGCCAGTCCGGCGAGGATCTTCGACTGAGTGTCTTTTGCGACCTCTTTGGCGTAGCCACCGGTGGCCGAAGAGTCTTGCTGCTCCATGTCGATGCTCACGAACTTGGCGCCGAGGGACTCGACTTGCTCGGCGGCCTCTGCCCTGACATCAAATGCCGAGACGACCGCTCCGAGTCTTCGTGCGGTGGCAATGGACATGAGCCCTGCCACCCCTGCGCCCAGGATGAGCACCTTCGAAGGAGCGATAGTTCCCGCTGCCGTAGTCAGCATCGGGAAGAACTTGTCTAGTTTCTCTGCAGCCAGGAGGACCGCCTGGTAGCCGGCAACCGTCGCCTGCGAGGACAAAACGTCCATCGATTGCGCTCTGGTCGTGCGGGGCACGATTTCGAACGCCATCGAGGTAACCCCGGTTCTAGCGAGAGCGGTTAAACGGGCCGGTGCATCGAGGGGTTGAAGCATTCCGAGCAGCACCGCACCCGACTTCAGGTTTGCAAGCCCTTGGTCTGATGGATACTCCACCGAACATACGACGTCCGCCGACCAGGCCCGGGCGGCGTCACCGATCGATGCTCCGACGGCTACGTAGGCATCGTCGATGAATCCGGCAGCCTCACCGGCTCCGGATTCGACAACGACCTCGTGGTTTTCTTTCGTAAGGCGAGCGACCACATCGGGTGTCATAGAGACCCGATGCTCACCGGCCTCTGTGGTCTTGGGTATGCCAATAATCATTGCGAGAAGAGAATGTACGGAATCTGGACGCGATTCCCAAGTTTGCCGCTTTACGAAGCCGTCACAGCGGGCTTGCGTTTCATCCCGTTCACCCCCAGACTGGACCCGCATGGTCGCCCTCCCTGAGCAGTCGCCTCCCCCTTTTGCATTGCAGTCCGTGATTTGGACGCGCGGCAAAGGATGTGGCGAGCTCGCAACAATCCTCGATCCGAGCAGTCTGCGAGTTGAGGGCAAGCTCGAGGAAATCTGTCGAGCGGAGCGGGCCGACCTGCTGGTAACCAAGAAGATGACCTCGTTCGATCTTGTCTCGGTTGCGGTCCCGCATGAGCTGGATCTTGCCGCTACGACGTCGATCGTGGCCGCCGTCGCTGGTGGACCCCACTCAGACCTGGCGGCTGCGGTGGCCCGCCAGCTCGGTGAACGACTCGACGTTCCGGCAGAGCTGCTCTCCGCGTACGGCCCCGATGACGACCAGGCCGCGGCTCAGTCGAGCCTCGATGCTCTGAGCGCGCTCGCCGACGGCATGCTCAACAGGTTGGTGCAGACCGAACAGCCGGCCGACCTAGTCGAGGAACTCGACAAAGGAACGCTCCTCATTGCCGGTGCGCCGGGAGGATCGTGGCTTCAAAGGCAGTTTTTCGGCCCGGGGCGCAAACTACAGACTCGGGCTCCGGCAGGAACGGTGGTCGTCCGCTCGGCTCCACAGCGTGCTTTTCACCTGCTGCGCGAACCGGACGCCTACCTGAGCCCGATGCTGGGGTCCGGTGACGCACTTCGACTGCTCGAGTATGCCGTTCTCCCTGTTGCCGAGAACGGCAAGCTGGTAGGCATGGTCCGACGATCGGCCCTGTTACTCGTAGGTCATGGGATCCAGGTGGGATCGATCATGGAAGATCCGGTGGCCGTGACATTTGATACGCCCGTCGATGAGATCGGCGAGGTCGGTCAGGCGCTCGGAGGAGCGCCGGTTCCGGTTATCGACGACGACGGCTTCCTGGTCGGTGTAGTCGGACCCTGAATCCGTTTTCGCGCGACATTGCGCACCTATTGGTTCTGAATGTCGCGCGAAAACGGGTATTGCGTCTGAGGAACCGTCGGTCTCGGTTACCTCGCGGCAGCCCCGTCGGTTCGCTGAGGTCTCCGGTACCGGGCAGAATCGACGCCATGATCCGACTCGTGGCCTTCGACGGCGACAACACTCTGTGGGATTTCGAAGCGGCAATGCGTTCGGCTCTGCGGAGCACGCTCGACGAACTATGGACCGTCCAGCCGGGGCCATCAACGGCTGCGCTCACAGTGGAGCGGATGATTCAAATCCGCAATCGAGTCGCCGCCGAGTTAGAGGGCCGAGTCGCCGATCTGGCAGTGGTTCGTTATGCCGCCTTCGAGCGCACTCTGGAGGAGGTCGGGATCTCGGATGCCGCGCTGGCGGCCCGGCTGAACGCTATGTTCTTCGCGGTCAAGGCTCAACAATTACAGCCATTCGAGGACGTGGTGCCGGCTCTCGACGCTGTTTCCGGTCGGTTTCGGATTGCCCTGCTCACCAACGGCAATACGGATCCAGCTCAACTTGGATTGGATCATTACTTCGACCCGATCGTGTTTGCAGCTACCGAGGGTGTGGCTAAGCCCGACCCCGGCATCTTCCGGGTTCTCCTAGACCGCACCGGTATTCCTGCCGAAGATTCCGCGTACGTTGGGGATTCGTTGAGCGACGACATTGCCGGGGCCCGGGGAGCAGGCATGCGTTCGATATGGGTCAATCGTTCCGGTGACCCGAATCCGACCGGGATCGTTCCGGATGCAGAGGTGCGGTCTTTGGCAGAGGTGCCGCGAGTTTTGGAAGGGTGGAGTGAGGAGCGGTAAGCGTTAGGCCCCTGGCGATCGGCTCCCTGCTCACTGTGGTTCGGGGATCCACGCCTCCTAGTGGACGGCTCGCAGCGCCATCAGCGAGAAGCCCAGTAGACCGGGGCCGATGACGAATATTCGTGGTTCTGGCTTCTTCCGGACGAACCAGAATGCAGCTCCGACGACGACACTGAAGGCGACCGACAGTGTCATCGCCCCAGCGTCGGTCGACGGCAATACGAAGTCGATTAGCCGATCCACGCCGGACAGTATGGCCAACTCCGACCGATACGACCCGCAGCAGGATCTATAGGCCAATTGCCAATTCCATCGGGCGCCCGCTCATGTCCCGACGAACCCCTATCCTCGTGAATCATGTCCGAACCGATGATTCGCCTCGAAAACGTGTCCAAGGTCTTCCCCGGTTCGGAAGTTCCGGCGGTTGCCGACCTCTCTTTCGACGTTCCGGAAGGTGAGATCGTTGTTCTCGTCGGCCCGTCGGGGTGTGGCAAGACCACCACGCTCAAGATGATCAACCGGATAATCGAACCCACTTCCGGATCGATCCGGGTGGCAGGCATGGACGCGGTTGGAACCGAACCCCACATCCTCAGGAGGCAGATCGGGTACGTGATCCAGCAAACGGGGCTGTTCCCACACCGCACCATCGGCCAGAACATCGCTACCGTTCCCAAGCTCCTCGGTTGGGACAAGGTCCGCATCGAAGACCGCGTGGCGGAGCTGATCGAGTTGGTCGGCCTGGAGGTCGAGATGGCCGAGCGCTACCCGGCCGAGCTGTCCGGCGGCCAGCAGCAACGTGTAGGAGTTGCAAGAGCACTCGCCGCCGACCCTCCGGTGTTATTGATGGATGAACCTTTCGGGGCAGTTGACCCCATCGTGCGCGCAAGGCTGCAGGATGAGTTGCTCAGACTGCAAGAACGAGTCAAGAAAACGATCGTTTTCGTAACCCACGACATTGATGAAGCGATCCAACTGGGTGATCGGGTGGCCATCCTCAATATCGGGGGTGTGCTCGAGCAGTTCGGTCCTCCCGAACAGATTCTGCGCGATCCGGTCAATGACTTCGTGGCCGAGTTTCTGGGGACGGATCGGGGGCTGAAACGTCTGTCGCTCATCCCAATCCGCGAGGTAGCGCTCGACACAGGGCCGGTCGTTGCTCCCGGTGATCCGATTTCAGCCGCCCACCATGTTGCGGAGCGCTACGGCGTTGACTGGGTTGCAGTCGGAAGCCGCAATGATCTGTACGGATGGCTGCCTCTCGATCAACTGGTCGAGATGCAAGCGATCCCGACGGATGGGCTCATACCTTTCAAGACCAGCCTCTCTGTCGATGGCTCTTTGAAGGAAGCACTGGACGCAGTTGTGAGCTCCCATACGCGCGTTGCCGCAGTATTCGATGGTGACCGCTATCTCGGAATGCTCACGGCGGAACGAATCAGCGAAGAGATCGTCCAGTGATCGTCGCGCAGTTAGAGGGCCAGCCTTTTGTGCGCTGGGACTGGGTTTTCGACCATCTCGATGACATCTGGGCGGCCACGGCAGAGCACCTGGTTCTCACCGGGATTGCTTTGGGCCTGGGCCTGGTCATTTCGGTGGCATTGTCGCTCGTGGCTCGCCGCTACCGACGGACCTATGCACCGATCACCTGGGTGACCGGAATCCTCTACACCATTCCCAGCCTGGCCCTCTTCTCACTGCTTGTTCCGATCACAGGTCTTTCGATTCTCACCGCTGAGATCGGGCTGGTGAGCTACACGCTTCTCATCCTCATCCGGAACATCGTGGCAGGGCTCGACGGTGTTTCTCCTGCGATCAAGGAGGCGGCTCAAGGTATGGGATATTCACGCAGAAGGATTCTCCTCGAGATTGAGATACCGCTGGCACTTCCGGTCATCATTGCCGGTATTCGAATCGCTTCGGTCACGACGATCGGTCTGGTCACCGTCGCGGCGCTGATCGGCAAGGGTGGATTGGGGTTCTTCATTCTTCAGGGTCTGCGGAGGTTCTTCACAACTGAGATCGTTGTTGGCGCGGTCGGATCGGTTCTTCTGGCTGTGGCAATCGATGCCCTCCTGGTTGTTGCAGAACGGGCGTTGACCCCGTGGACGCGTACCAAAGCGACGCTCTGATGGACTTCGTCACAGAAGTCATCGAGTTCTTCGCAACGGCGTCGAATTGGTCGGGTACCGGGGGGATCGTCGAGCGGACGCTCGAGCATATCGGACTGTCGGCCTTCTCAATGGGGATTGCCTCGGCAATCGCCATTCCCCCTGCCCTGTATCTAGGTCACACCGGCCGCGGAGGGTTGCTAGCCGTCTCGATCGTGAATATCGGGAGGGCGATTCCGTCGTTTGCGATTGTCGCTCTGGCTCTTCCCATCAGCATCAATCTGGGTCTCGGCCTCGGCTTCTGGCCGACGTTTCTGGCCCTTGTCGTACTGGCTCTGCCGCCGATGTTCACGAATACATTCACCGGCATCCGGGAGGTCGACGCCAACACGGTTGAAGCGGCCCGCGGGATGGGAATGAAGGAAAGAGAGATCCTCCTTGGGATCGAGATGCCGCTGGCCGCACCGGTGATTCTTGCCGCCGTTCGGGTAACGGCGGTGCAAGTTGTGGCTACAGCAACCCTCGGAGCCTGGGTGGCTTGGGGGGGTCTCGGCCGATACATTCTCGACGGCTTCTCGCAGAGGGACAATGTCGAGGTGTTCGTTGGAGGTGCGCTGGTCGGCCTGCTGGCCATCGGCACCGACCTCGTCTTCAGTTTGATCGAGCGGAGAGCCGTTCCTGCGGGCCTTTCCAGGCGAACCGCCGTCCGCTCCAAAGTGCGAACCCGTGGCCAAATCCCGGTGTGATCGGGCCGACTTCTCCACATCTCTCATTGTCGGTTAGGTTTGTGTTCGCTCGGGGAACCGGGCTTCACACACTGAGAAGGGAGATACCCATGCGGAAACTATTCCGCAGTCGCGTCGTTGGGGCGACCTTTGTGGTGCTTGCACTAGTGCTGAGCGCCTGCGGGTCGGGTGACGACGGGCCCAAGGACGGTACGACGATTGAGATCGCATCGTTCGGATTTGGTGAGAGCGAAATCCTGGGCGAGATATACAAGCAAGCACTTGAAGCCAATGGTTACACGGTCAATCACCAGATCCAGGTGGGACCACGTGAGGTTTTGAAGCCTGCTCTCGAGAGCGGCGAGGTCCATTTCGTCCCCGAATACGTGGGCAGCGCGCTCGAAGCCGGATTCGGCATCGAACCGTCCGCCGACGCCGATGAAACCCGCGACAAGCTGATCGATGCGTACGAGTCGGCCGGAATAGCGGTTCTCGAACTTGCTCCGGCAGAGGACAAGAACACATTTGTCGTAACTAAGGCACTGGCAGACGAACTCGGATTGAGCAAGGTCTCAGATCTGTCGAAAGTCGATGGCCTCGTGTTGGGTGGGCCGCCCGAGTGCCCGGAACGCCCCAGGTGTCAACTGGGTCTCGAGGACGTATACGGGTTGGAGATCGCAGAGTTCAAGGCGCTCGATGCCGGCGGATCGTTGACGGTCGCCGCGTTGAACGGTGGCGAAATCGACGCCGGGCTGTTCTTCACTACCTACCTGTTCATTGATGAGTTCCTGGCTCTCGAAGACGATGAAGGTCTCCAGCCGGCTGAGAACATCGTGCCCGTCGTTAGTCAAGAGATCCTCGACGAGTACGGAAGTGATTTCGAGGATCTGATCAATGATGTCAGCGCAAAGATCACAACAGCGAAGTTGATCGAGATGAACGAGCGGTTCTTCGCACCGGAAGACGCCGACGTGATTGCCCGTGACTTCCTGGTCGAAAACGGCTTCATAGACGCATAAGCAATCCCGTTTTCGCGCGACATTCTGCCCTCATTGGTTCCGAATGTCGCGCGAAAACGGACTCTGAGGTGGTGCCCGGGCTTCGGTCCGGGCACCAACGCGTCACTACGATGGGCGTTTCGTCAAAGAAGGGGGCCCGTTGGGCGAACTCGGCTACTACCTGCATCCGTCGATTCACGGCGACAAGATCGTGTTCGTGGCGGAGGACGACCTCTGGTCGGTCGGAATCGACGGAGGCCGGGCCCATCGTCTGACCGCCAATCCCGGCCTGGTTGCCTACCCGCGGTTCTCGCCGGACGGTTCAACGATCGCGTTCTCCAGCCGGGACGAGGGTCATCTGGAGGCCCACGTCATGTCGTCCGCGGGTGGTCCTGCCCGTCGTCTTACTTTCTTCGGGGCTCTCACCCACGTGGTGGGATGGAAACCCGACGGCGCCAGCGTGATAGTGGCTACCGACTGGCACCAACCATTTGCCCAACGACAGTCTCTGTACGAGGTTCCTGTTGACGGCGGGCCACCGCTTGCGATCAAGGTAGGTCCCGCCAGAGCGATATCTCATCAGCCGGGCGGTCCGGGGGTCGTGATCGGCAGGAACTCGTTCGATCCGGCCCGCTGGAAGCGGTACCGGGGTGGCCGGACGGGAACACTCTGGATCGACCGGCAGGGATCCGGTGACTACGTACCTCTCATCGACCTCGACGGGAACACTGCCGACCCGATGTGGATCGGCCGCCGCATCTACTTCCTCTCAGACCATGAAGGAACCGGCAACCTCTACTCGTGCACGCCGACCGGGCGCAACCTCGAGCGACACACACACCACGAGGACTTCTACGCCAGGTTCCCGGCCACGGACGGCAAGAACGTCGTCTATCACGCCGGCGCCGACTTGTACCTGTTCGATGGTTCGACGTCGGCCAAGCTGGATGTGCGAGTGCCGAGCAGTCGGCCCCAGCGAAACCGCCGGTTTATTTCTCCCGGGCGTTTCGTCGAGTCGTTCGATCTCCACCCGAAAGGCCAGGCCGTTGCGCTGGTCGCACGTGGGGGAGTGGTCTCGATGGATCTGTGGGAGGGGGCGCCTCTTCGCCATGGAGAGGTTTCATCAGCTCGTTCCCGCCTGGCGGCCTGGCTTCCCGACGGTGAGCGCATCGTTGCCATTTCTGACGAATCCGGTGAAGAAGAACTCGCAATTTTCGATGCCGACAGCGGGAAAGTGTTGCGAACGATCGGCAGTGACATCGGAAGGCCCCGGACGCTGGACCCGGCACCGGCAGGAGCAGATCGTGTCGTTCTGACCAACCATCGTTTTGAGGTCATCCTCGTCGACCTGGGCTCGGGTCAATCCACCGTCATTCACCGCAGTCCGCACTTCTGGATTCAGGGGACCGACTGGTCGCCGGACGGTCGCTGGATTGTCTTCTCCGCTGCCGTTTCCCGCCGGACCATCGCGCTCCACCTATACGACACGCAGACTCGCAAGACGCACCGGATCACGCGTCCTGATTTTGTGGATGTCAGTCCTTCGTTTGACCCCGAAGGCCGCTATCTGCACTTCATCGGGCGTCGCGTTTTCGACCCCGTCCCGGACACGCATTTCCACGACTACAGCTTCCCGAAGGGAACGCGGCCCTACCTGATTCCGCTGGCCGGGGAAACGGTTTCGCCGTTCAGCGCGGCCACCCGCACACCCCGTCCTCCTGGTGGAACCGCCTCACGGCCCGGTGGGGGAAACGGCGACGAGAGCGATGGCCCGGATCCCGTTGAGATCGACTTCGAAGGTATAGAAGATCGCGTTCTCGCCTATCCGGTTCCCGAAGGCTCATATCTGGGCATCGTCGGTGCACAAGGCCGCGCCTTCTTCCTGTCGACTCAAATCACCGGGAGGCTCGGCCAACAGCCGATGATGGAGTCGGGTGCAGTTGGGCGATTGGAGTCCTACGACTTCCAGCAGAACAAGGTGGAGGCCGTTGCCGAGGGTGTATCCGCAGCCGGTGTTTCGATGGACGGCAAGGTCCTGGGGATTCGAGCCGGTAAACGGATTCGTGTGGTGCCGATTGCGTTCAAAGAGGAGAACTCCAAGAACGACAAGGCGGGGCGAGACTCCGGATGGCTCGATCTGGATAGGGTCCGTCTCGAGGTTGATCCCGGCCGCGAATGGGCCCAGATGTTCCGCGAGGCGTGGCGTCTACAACGCGAGCACTTCTGGACGCCAGATATGTCGGCCGTCGATTGGGAGGAAATCTACGAGCGATACCTTCCTCTGGTCGAGCGTGTGGCGAGCCGCGCCGAGTTCTCGGATCTCATGTGGGAAATGCAGGGCGAGCTGGGAACGTCGCACGCCTACGAGCTCGGAGGCGACTACCGCCCGGAACCGCAATACTCGCTCGGCCACCTCGGCGCAGATCTCGAACGGACTGCCAACGGCACATGGCGGATCGCCGCCATTCCGCGGGGAGACTCTTGGGAAGAGCGGGCTTCGTCGCCGCTCGGCGCGCCGGGAATCGGCGTTGCGGCGGGTGATCGGATCGTCTCGATTGAGGGAAAAGAGCTGGGCAAGGCTCTGGCCCCGTCGGAAGCCCTCGTTGATCGGGCCGGCAGGCCCGTTCGCCTGGTCGTGCGGCGAGGTCGTCGCAAGCCCCGGCAGGTGACGGTACGAGCGCTCGAATCCGAGACGGCGCTCCGCTACCGCGACTGGGTCGAGGCCAACCGGCAGAGCGTGCTGGAAGCGTCCGGTGGTCGTGCGGGGTACATCCATTTGCCCGATATGGGCGCCAACGGATTCGCCGAGTTCCACCGATCCTGGACATCCGAGGTCGATCACGATGGACTCGTCATCGACGTCCGGTTCAATCGAGGCGGCAATGTGTCCCATCTGCTGCTGGAGAAGCTTCTGCGGCGGCGTATCGGCTACCGCGTGACCAGGTGGACGGAGCCGTATCCGATTCCCAACGATGCACCGGCCGGGCCGATGGTGGCCCTCACCAACGAGTATGCCGGCTCCGACGGTGACATCTTCTCGCATGCGTTCAAGATGCATGGTCTGGGACCACTCATCGGCACCCGCACCTGGGGAGGCGTCATCGGTATCTGGCCGCAGCAGTCCCTCGTCGACGGGACCATCACGACGCAGCCGGAGTTCTCGAACTGGTTCGAGGACGTTGGATGGCATATGGAGAACTACGGGACCGATCCCGACATCGAGGTCGTGATCACACCGAAGGACTACGCGACCGGACGGGACCCCCAACTCGAGCGCGGTGTCGCCGAGTTGTTGAAGATCATCGACGAGCAGCAGCCGGCCCTTCCCGACTTCGGCGAACGGCCCAAGAAGGCTCCACCCCGCCTCCCGGAATAACTCCGACCGTTATCGCGCGGGAATCCCCTCGCATGAGGGGTTATCCCCGCGCGATAACGGGGTGCCGGGAATGGCGGTGCCGTCGGGGTAGCCTCACAACATGGTTCCCGAAGCGCCGCTGCGTGATTCGCTTACCGGTCTCACCGCTCGCGAGGTAGCGGAACGGGTCGCGGCGGGAAAGCGCAACGTTGTCCCCGAGGGGCCGAGCCGGACCACAAAAGCGATCCTGCGGGACAACATATTGACCCGCTTCAATCTCATTCTCAGCGTCCTTCTGGTGATAATCCTGATCGCCGCGCCTATCCAGGATGCATTATTCGGCGCGGTGATGGTCATCAACGCCGCGATCGGCATCATCCAGGAGCTGCGGGCGAAACGAACGCTCGACCGCCTGGCACTTCTGAGCGCACCGAAGACCGTCGCTGTCCGCGACGGCAAGAGGATCGAAGTGGCCGTTGGTGAAATCGTGCTCGACGACCTCTTGAGCCTCAGCCCGGGCGATCAGGTCGTTGTCGACGGCGAGGTCGTCGACGGGCACGGGCTCGAGATCAACGAATCGCTCCTCACCGGCGAATCCGATCCGATCCACAAGGAGGAAGGCGACGCCTGTCGATCGGGCAGTTTCGTTGTTGCCGGCTCCGGCCTATTCAGAGCGACCAGGGTGGGTGCCGACGCCTACGCGGCGAAACTGGCCATCGAGGCGAAGCAGTTCACGATCACGCGTTCAGAACTACGGACCGGGATCGACTGGATTCTGCTGGCGGTGAGCTGGGCTCTAGTCCCGACCGGGGTGCTGCTCATCTGGAGCCAGATTATCGTCGACGAGGGGATCCGAGGAGCTGCCCAAGGCACAGTGGCCGGGTTGGTGGCGATGGTGCCTCAGGGACTGGTCTTGCTCACTTCGATGGCATTCGCGGTGGCAGTGGTTCGCCTGGGGCGGCGGAACGTGCTCGTGCAGGAGCTACCCGCCGTTGAGGGCCTTGCCCGGGTCGACACAGTGTGCCTCGACAAGACGGGAACATTGACCGAAGGCCTGCTGCGGGTTCTCGATGTAGAAGTGCTCGATTCCTCGGTCGACGTGGCGGCGGTGCTGGCTGCGTTTGGAGCGGCCGACATGACGCCGAACGCAACTATGCGAGCCGTCGGTGCCCAATACTCGGAGGTACCCGACTGGTCGGTACTCCACGCGGCGCCGTTCTCTTCCGATCGCAAGTGGAGCGCTGTTTCGTTCGCGGGTCACGGCACCTGGGTCCTAGGCGCACCTGAGGTCGTGGCCGGGACCAACACGGACGTGCTCCATTCCGCCGATCGTCATGCAGCCGCCGGTAAGAGAGTGCTGATGCTGGCTGGGACGACCGACGCACTGGTTGGGAGTTCTCTTCCCGTGAATCTGAAACCTACCGCGCTGGTGGTTCTCGGAGATCGCGTTCGCCCGGATGCGGCTGAGACCCTTGCCTACTTCGCCCGCCAGGACGTTGCCATCAAGGTGATCTCAGGAGATCATCCATCGACGGTGGCGGCCATTGCCGCTCAGGTCGGAGTACCGAATCCCTGGAACGTGGTTGATGCCCGGGAGCTTCCGAAGGACCCGGATCGGCTTGCCGAGGTCATGGAACGCGGAACGGTATTCGGTCGGGTGCAGCCCCACCAGAAGCAGGCTATGGTCCGGGCGCTTCAGCGTCGAGGCCACACGGTCGCCATGACCGGCGACGGTGTGAACGATGTGCTCGCCTTGAAGGAAGCCGACATAGGCGTGGCGATGGGCAACGGTTCGGGTGCATCCCGGGCCGTCGCGCAAGTGGTGCTGCTCGACTCGTCGTTCGCCTCGCTACCGGATGTTGTCGCCGAAGGTAGACGGGTCATCGCCAATATCGAACGGGTCGCCAACCTCTTCGTGACGAAGACGGTATACGCCGTCTTGCTCGCAGTCGCAGTGGCAATCGCAGTGCTGCCGTTCCCGTTCCTCCCGCGTCACTTGACCCTGGTGGGATCGATCACGATTGGGATTCCGGGCTTCTTCCTGGCGCTCGAGCCGACGGCCCGCCGGGCGACACGCGGGTTCGTGGGCCGGGTGATGCGCTTCGCGGTTCCGGTAGGCGCGGTGGCGGCGTTGTCGACGTTTGGGGCGTACGGCCTCGCCCAACTCGAAGACGTGGAACTCGATGAATCGCGGACGATGGCCACCCTCGTCCTCGTTGCGGTAGGACTGTTCGCATTGGCGGTCGTGTGCCGGCCGTTGACGGCCGGGCGCAAGTGGCTGATCTGGGGTATGGCGGCTTTGTTCGGCTTGACGTTGTTGTGGGGCGATCTGCGCGACTTCTACGCTCTCGATATGCCCCGTGCGATGGTGTTCTTCGCCGCGATCGGTATCTCGGCGCTGACCGGCACCGTCATGTATGTCGCCCTTGTCGGATCCCGCTGGGTTCAGTCGGCTCCCGTGTTGATGCAACAGGCGCCGGAGCTCCTGGCCCACGCTCCGCAGGCGATCCGCCAGCCACTTGAAGCGGCCGGGGGAGGACGACTGGCCCGTTGGATAAGTATCAGAGCGGGCGGACGGCCGGTGACTGAATCGTCCCAGACCTCACGCTCCAAACGCCGCCCGCCTATAGAACTCCCGGATTGGGTGACGCCGAACGAGGAAGAGCCGCGCAGCCAGCTGGAGTTCCCCCTCGACTAGGAGTTTCTCAGCAATGCTGTTGTTCTTCGCGCGCAACAGTATTGCCGAGAAAACAGGAGATGGTTTCTCAGCAATGCTGTTGTTCCCCACGCACGACAGTATTGCCGAGAAAACATCTAGGTTGCGATCGCTGCCGCGATCCGATCACCGATCTCGGCTGTTGTCGCACCCATGTCGGGGCCACCCATGGTCTTCAAGCCCGGCAAAACTGAGGCGGCGGCACGTTCAACGGCTACGGCAGCCTCGCCTTCGCCGAGGTGGTCCAGGCACAAGGCTGCCGACAGGACCGCGGCCACCGGGTTGGCCCAGCCCTGTCCGGCGATATCCGGTGCGGAGCCGTGCACCGGTTCGAACATGGACGGGTAGTCCTTCTCCGGATTGACGTTTCCGCTGGCGGCCAGGCCCATTCCACCCTGAATCGCTGCGCCTAGGTCGGTCACGATATCTCCAAAGAGGTTGTCGGTGACTACGACGTCGAAGCGTTCCGGCTGCGTGACCATATAGAGGCACATCGCGTCAACGTGGACATATTCGGTCGCCACGTCCGGGTAATCCCCGGCGACCTCATTGAACGTCCGAAGCCAGAGATCGCCCGCGTAATTGAGGACGTTCGTCTTGTGGGCGAGCGTGACATGCCGTCGGGAACGCCTCGCCCGATCGAAGGCACGGCGCACGATCCGCTCGACCCCGAAGCGGGTGTTGATCGATTCCTGATTGGCGATCTCGTGCTGAGTTCCCTTGCGGGCGAAACCGCCGGCACCCACGTATGGCCCTTCGGTGTTCTCCCGAAAGATCACCATGTCACACCGATCCGGTGTGAGGCCGGCTATCGGCGTCGGAGCGCCTTCGTAGAGCTTGACGGGACGAATGTTCACGTACTGATCGAACTCGAATCGAAGCCGGAGCAGCAGCCCTCGTTCGAGGACTCCAGGCGGCACTTCGGGCGTGCCGACTGCTCCCAGCAGGATGGCGTCGAATCCGGTCAGTTCAGCTTCAACCTCGTCTGGCAGTACCTCGCCGGTACGCAGGTAGCGCTCACCGCCCAGGTCGTACGCGGTGAAATCGACCGAGAAGTCGAATCGAGCGCCCGCAGCCTCTACGGCCTTGATCGCCTCCGCCGTGACTTCTGTTCCAACACCGTCGCCCGGAATCGCGGCCAGACGATAGCTGCTCATACCTCCGCCTCGCCTACCGTTTCCGTTATCACCTGTTGGGCGGCCTTGTTCAACGCATTGACGAAGGCTCGCGCCGAACCGCCGACCACGTCGGTGTCCACGGATCGACCTGCGTAGGCACGGCCACCCATTTGCACCACGACGTTGATCTCGGCCATGGCGTCGGCCCCACCCGTCACCGGTACGACCCGGTAGTCGACCAGGCGGGCGTCTATTCCGAACGCCTTCTGCAGTGCAGCGAAGGTCGCGTGCACCATGCCGTCACCCTCGGCTTCATACTCGAGGGTCAAGCCGCGGGTCTCGACCTTGACGCTGGCTTGCGGAGTGACTTCGTTGCCACCCGCAACGTGCATGCTGACGAGGTGTATGAGCTCCTCGTCACGGGCAGCAGCGAAATCGATGATGGCGCGGATGCCCTCCTCGGAGATTTCGCCTTTCCTGTCGGCGAGTTCCTTGAAGCGCTCGAAGGCACGCTCGAATTCTTCATCTTCGAGAACGATCTCCATCTTCCGGAGCGCGTCGGCGAATCCGGCCCGCCCGGAATGCTTGCCGAGGATGATCTGGCTGACGTGACCGATCGCCTCGGGATCCATAATCTCGTAGGTCTCACGATCACGCAGCATGCCGTGCTGATGAATGCCGGACTCGTGTGCGAAGGCGTTCCTGCCGACGACGGCTTTGTTGTACTGAACCGGGTAGCCGGTCAGGCGGGCCACGAGCCGGGAAGTCTCGACAATCTCAGTCGTGTCGGCGCCGATCTGCACGCCGAACTGATCTTCACGGGTCTTGATCGCCATGATGACCTCTTCGGTCGACGTGTTGCCGGCCCTCTCTCCGATGCCGTTGATGGCGCCTTCGATTTGTCTCGCTCCCGCTGAGATGGCGGAAAGCGAGTTGGCGACGGCCAGACCAAGGTCGTTGTGGCAATGCGTGGAGATGATCACGTCTTCATTGCCGCCCCTTACCTCGTCGTACACCCGGGTCAGCAACTCGACGTACTCGCTGGGCGTTGCGTAGCCGACTGTGTCCGGGATATTGAGCGTCGTGGCACCGGCTTCGACCGCCGCTTTGCACACCGCCAGCATGAAGTCCGGATCCGATCGGGTGGCGTCCTGCGGTGAGAACTCGACGTTGTCTGTATAAGACCGGGCCCTCGCCACCCCTTCTTTGACCGATTGCATGACCTCCTCCGGGGTCATGCGAAGCATTCGCTCCATATGGATCGGTGAGGTGGACTGAAAGACGTGGATCCGGTTGCGGTCGGCGTGGCGTACCGCGTCCCAGGCGCGGTCGATGTCGTTCGGCACGCAGCGGGCGAGGCTGGCGATGACGGGCCCCTTCACTTCCTTGGCGATTCTGGCAACAGCTGCGAAGTCACCATCGGAAGAGGCAGCGAAGCCCGCCTCGATTACATCGACGCGCAATTTTGCCAATTGGTGAGCTATCGCCACTTTCTCGTCGGAGTTGAGGGCGATTCCCGGTGCTTGTTCTCCATCGCGGAGGGTCGTGTCAAAGATTATGAGTTGGTCGGACATCTGCGTGTGGCCTTTCGAGTTTGAAGAACGGATTGCGAGGTGTGTCATCCGCAATCCGTGACTGCGTGCGCTTTCTAGGGCCGGGCCGATCTAGCGATCGCCCGGCCGTCGAAGCGCCAGCCACCATCCACAGCAGTCCAGGCGAATCATGCGTCGTCCGCGGTTTTCGGGTCGAGGAAAGGCATCATGCTGCGCAAGTCTTTTCCGACCTCTTCGATCTGATGGGTCCGCCCCTTCGAGCGTTGTTCCAGGAGGAACGGTGCCCCTTCTTTGGCTTGAGCCAGCCACTCGTGGGCGAAAGCGCCCGACTGAATCTCGGTGAGTATCTCTTTCATGGCCGCTTTGGTGTCTTCGGTCACGATGCGAGAGCCGCGGGTGTAGTCCCCGTACTCGGCTGTGTCGGAGACCGAGAAGCGCATGTACGAAAGGCCGCCCTCATAGAGGAGGTCGACGATGAGCTTCAGTTCGTGCAAGGTCTCGAAATAGGCCGACTCAGGTTGGTAACCCGCCTCGACCAGCGTCTCGAAAGACGCTTTGATGAGCGAAGACACGCCCCCACACAGGATGACCTGCTCTCCGAAAAGGTCCGTCTCTGTTTCCTCTTTGAAAGTGGTCTCGAGCACGCCGGCCCGCCCACCGCCGATTCCCCAGGCATAGGAAAGCCCGAGGTCGTGGACTGAACCTGTGTAATCCTGGTGTACCGCCAGCAGACACGGAACGCCCGAGCCCTCTGTGTAGGTGCGACGGACGAGGTGACCCGGGCCCTTGGGCGCAACCATCGCCACATCCACGTGTTCGGGAGGAATGATCGCTCCGAAGTGGATATTGAAGCCGTGGGCGAAGAAGAGGGCATCGCCCGGCTCCAGGTTGGGTGCTATCTCGTTCTCGTAGAGATCTGCCATCGTCTGATCAGGCGTGAGCATCATTATCAGATTGGCGCCCGCGGCGGCCTCTGCGGGCGTAGCCACCTTCAGTCCCGCGGCTTCCGCCTCGGCCCGGCGTGCCGAGCGCTCCCGTAATCCGACGACGACATCGACACCGGATTCCTGCAGGTTCAACGCGTGTGCATGTCCCTGGCTTCCATATCCGATGATCGCGACCTTGCGGGCTTTGATGATCGACGGGTCCGCGTTCTCGTTGTAATAGATGGTGGCCATTGATCCTCGCTCCTAGCTCGCCCGCAACTTACGGCTCTTCTGGTCACGCGCCAAAGCGACACGACCTGATTTGACGAGATCGACGATGCCGTAGGGACGCACCAACTCGACGAAATCGTTTACCTTGTCCGGCGCGCCGGCGACCAGAAACATGATCGTGGAAACGCCGACGTCGACGGCGACGGCGTCGAACAGTGTTGCCACCTCGAGAACGTCGCTTCGCTTCTGACCCTCGGTGGAGACGCGAAGTAGAGCGATCTCTCTTTCGACGGCCGTCATCGGGTCGAGTTCGGTGATCTTCACGACGTTGATGAGCTTGTGGAGTTGCTTCTTGACCTGTTCGAGTTCGGGGGCGTCGACCACGATCGTCATCCGCGAAATGGACTCTTCGGCGGTTGGTCCGACCGCGAGTGAGTGGATGTTGAATCCTCGCCTGGCCAGCAGCGATGAGACCCGGGCCAGGACGCCTGCCTTGTTCTCGACGAGGACCGACAGTGTGTGCTTGGTCATGTCAGATCCTCCAGGCCGAGCAGGATCTGATCGTTCGAGCCGCCTGCGGGAACCATCGGAAACACCATCTCTTCCGGGTCGACGACGAACTCGATCAGGACCGGCCGATCGTTGATCGAGAGAGATTTCTCGATGGCCGGGCCAACCTCTTCCGGCGTTTCGACGCGGATACCGACACAGCCCATGGCCTCGGCGAGCATCGGGAAGTTCACCGAGTCACGACCTAGGACGCTGCCGGAGTAGCGCTTGCCGTAGAAGAGCGTTTGCCACTGGCGGACCATGCCGTGTACACCGTTGTTGAGGAGAGCGATCTTGATCGGGAAACCCTCTTCGGACGCCGTTGCGAGTTCTTGATGGGTCATCTGGAACGATCCGTCGCCGTCGACGAGGTACACGGTGCGTTCCGGCATACCGGCCTTTGCCCCGATCGCGGCGGGAACTCCGAATCCCATGGTCCCGAGGCCACCGGAGTTGATCCATTCGCGCGGGCGGGAGAACTTCCAGTGCAGCGCCGTCCACATCTGGTGCTGTCCAACACCCGAAACGACGATGGCATCGCCGCCCGTACGTTTGTAGAGCTCCTCGATGACATATTGCGGCTTCAGTGGGCCGTCTGGTTGCTGGTCGTAGCGAACCGGATTGTCACTGCGCCAACGAGTCACTTTCTCGAGCCAGTCCGTATGATCGACAACTTTCGTGTCGCCCCACCCCTCGAGCATCTGTTCCAGAACTCGTCCGACATCGCCCACAATCGGTATCTCAGCCTCGCGGACTTTCCCGATCTCGGCCGGGTCGACGTCGACGTGGATGACGCTGGCATGTGGAGCGAAGAAGTCGGGATTGCCTGTGACCCGGTCGTCGAAGCGAACTCCCAGAGCAATCAGAAGGTCGGCCTTCTGGATGGCAGTCGTGGCAGCGTAGGTGCCGTGCATTCCGGGCATACCCAGGAAAAGCTCATGATCGCCGGGGAAACCTCCGAGGCCCATCAGGGTCGTAACCACCGGCGAGTTCGTCAATTCGGCGAACTTCCGGAGGCTTTCCGAGGCGCCTGCTTTGATGATTCCTCCGCCCGCGTAGATCACCGGACGCTTCGCATTTGCTATGAGAGTTGTCGCTTCTTTGATCCGGCGCGGGTGCCCTTCGACGGTCGGCTTGTAGCCGGGGAGGTCGAGCGTCGGCGGCTCGTGCCACTGCAGGTGGGCGTTGAGGATGTCCTTGGGGAGGTCGACCAGCACGGGCCCCGGTCGTCCGGTCGCAGCGATGTGGAAGGCTTCGTGGATCACGTCCGGGATGTCATCGGGGCTGGTCACGAAGTAGTTGTGCTTCGTCGCGTTCATGGTGATGCCGGTGGTGTAGGCCTCCTGGAAGGCGTCGTTGCCGACTGAGGAGGTAGCCACCTGGCCGGTGATGGCGACGATCGGGATCGAATCCATGAGCGCATTTGCCAGCGGCGTGACCAGGTTGGTCGCAGCAGGGCCGGAGGTGACGATGCAGACGCCGACTTTCCCGGTGGCCCAGGCGTAGCCCTCGGCCATGTGTCCTGCCCCTTGTTCGTGACGAGCGAGCACGTGCCTGATCGAACTGTCGAATAGAGGGTCGTAGGCGGGAAGGATCGCCCCGCCGGGCACGCCGAACACGATGTCTACGCCCTCACGTTCCAGTGCCTTGATGACTGCCTGGGCTCCGCTGATTGTGCTCATCGTGTTCCTTCGATCGGGATAGAAAAAACCCTCCGGCTGGGAGGGCATCGGAGGGCACACACGTCGTGGTTGTGACGTATGTGCCTATTGAAGTACGAGGATCTCGGTTGCGAACATGTGGAGCGGCAGTATGCGGCAATAGGAAGCTGATGTCAACCTCATGATGAGAAGTGGTTCGGACCTCACGATTTGGTGACAGAAGCGTCGCGGGTAATCGTGCGATGGTCGGCGTGTTTTTCAGCTGCCGCCGAGTGCCAGGCGTTCGAGGGTGGTGTTCGCGGAATCGATCTCCATCGACGCGGCGGCCTCGTTGCCGGCAGCGCGATGAACTTCACCCAGGCGGAGGCGCGATTGGGCCGTTTCATAGGGCATCTGGAGCCCCATCCACCGCTTGACGGCTGCTTGCAGGTCCTGGATTGCCGCCTCCGGCCGCCCATCCGTAACGGCAAGTTTCGCCCGTCTGTCGGCTGCTTCGGCACGCATTGCCTCTGAGTTGCACAATTCGGCGGTCTCTTCCAGTTCTGTCAAGTGAATGCGTGCTTGACCCGGATTACCGAGCGCCAACTCCGTGTCGATCAATGACGGAAGGAACTTCGCCCGATCCAGCGGTTGTGGGTGATCCGCCATTGCGTCCAGCAAGAGCCGTTCCGCTGCTACGGCTTCGCCTTCAACAAGGCGGAGCCGGGCGAGTCCGGGAAGAGGCGTGAACCCATGCTCATGGGCCGACCGGAAGTGAGCCTCGGCCTCTTCGAGTTTCCCGGCTCGCAACTCGACCTCACCGATCTGATAGAGGGCTGCGCCGATGATCGGTGTGTATCCGGTGAGTTCATCCACGGCCCGGTGAAGATCGGTCGTCGCCGCGTCCCAGTCCCCGCGCAGCCATTTCAGCTCCGCCCGGAAGACTCTGCATATTCCCGGATACGCGGAGTCGGAGTGCTGGCTACACCATGCTTCGGCGGCGTCGCTCCACTCGGCCGCCCGTTGGTAATCGGCTACCTGGTCGCAGACCGACAGCATATTGCAGTAGTTTCGACCGGTGGCGTCGGGGTCGAGTTCGCCCGAGACTGCAGCCACCATCGACTCGTCGACGAGTGCCATTCCTTCGTCCACCCGACCCATCGCAACGAGGAACCGACCCTTGTCCATGAGGCCGAGAGCTTCGATACTCCTGTTCCCCAGCTCGATGCCTACTGCGATCGTTTGGTCTGCCAGGGAGAGAGCTTTCTCTGGTTCCCCCTCGCTTTCATACGCGTGGACGCTCTGCCACCGCAAGAGATATCCGTGGGCCTCAGTTCCGGCGGCATCCTGAACAATCCTCTCAGCCCGGGCGACCCATGCGTTGGAAACTGCCTTCGCAAGTTTGTATTTGTACAGGAAGGCGAGGTCGAGCGCCGTGAGGGCGGCTGCTTGCATCTTGCCTTCTTGCACGAGTTTCCCGTAGGCCTTTTCTTTGATCGACACCGCCTCACCGCTACGGCCGGTCCAATAGGCAGTCGCGCCGAGTCGTTGTAAGTCCTCCGACTTCAGCTCGATGGATTCGCTTGCCGCACTCAGCGCCTTGTAGGCGACTTCCCATTGCTGTGACGCATGTGCCTGTCGTCCGTCGGCTATGAGATCCGCGGCGTCCCGCACCGGACTGCTGGTCCGCAAAGCCGGAAACTCGGTCCTCAGATCCGGATGCACGACCTGGAATACGTGCTCGGGCTGATCCAGATCCTTCAGAACTTGCCCGCCCAAATCACCAAGGCTCACACCCTGCGGAAGGTCGGCGAGGAGTAACTGGGCGGTGACTGCCGACACGAGGATCTGACCGCCGTGCCCGATAGAAAGGAGGCGTGCGCATCGATTGAGGGGCGGCCCGAAGTAGTCCCCATCGCGCTCGTCGGCGTTCCCGGTGTGAAGAGCCATCCGGACGAGAAACGGCGACACGTCGCCCCACTCCTCAGCAGCCAGCGTCGTTTGAATCTCAATGGCCGCCCTGATCGCATGAAGAGGCGACGAGAACGCCGAACAGAACGCATCGCCAGCCGTCGTGAACACGGAGCCACCACGGGATTCGATCGATGTCCGCACGATTGCATCGTGACGGGCCATTGCCTCTTTCATGACATCCTGGTGTGCTTCCCAGCGACGGGTACTTCCTTCAACGTCCGTGAAAAGGAAGGTCACGGTGCCCGTGGGGCTAGGTGTCATCGACTGGCTCATGATGGGGCAGCCACTGTAGCGGCGGCGGCTGATGTCAATATGGCGTTTCTCGGCAATACTGTTGCGCGTGGGGAATGACAGTATTGCCGAGAAACCTTCATCAACGGCTGAGCGGTTGCGGATACGACGCGCCGAGCTGGCCGGCGAGCTCGCCACGTTGACGGCCCCTCCCGAAGCCGGGACCAATGTGTCCTTCGGGAAGCGGGTTGGGGATGGAACCGCTGAGGCGGTCGAGCGGATCAGCACCACGGCCACTGCCCGGTCCATTGCTCGATCAATCGCCGACATCGATCGCGCCATCGACAAAGTAGCCCAGGGGACCTACGGCGAGTGTGATGGCTGCGGCGGGGCGATCCCGGCCGAGCGCCTCGAGGCAATTCCGGCGACCTCGTTTTGTGTTCGATGCAGCGGAGGTCGCCGCCCTTGAGTTTTCGATAGTCCTGCGTGCTGCGAGTCACACATAGCGCTGCGTAGAAACCTCTCTGAGTACTCTGGTGGGCGTGAAGGCTTCCAAGGCTCTCCTGAACCTCCTCGAGTCCACCCTCGAGGCAGCCCGACGCGTCCTCCGCGACCTCGAACCGGATGAGGTTCCCGCCGCTGTGCGCAAGGTCGCTAGAGACTCGGGTAGGCGCCTCCCACCGCCCTACGCCCGGAGCCTCTACGCCGAACTCGATGAAAACGACTGGTTTCGGGACAAGGTGACGGATGTGCTGGTCGCGGCCGATCCGGACTCCGAAGATATTCGCCTGGCTGCCGCCGGATTCTTCCTGCACCGGCCCGAGAACTGGGAAGAACGGCTCGTCGCCTTGCTGGCCAAGCATGAAGAAAAGGAGATGGGGACTGAGGTCGCCGCCCTTGAACAGACTATCGAGCGACTGAAATCGGCCCTCGATGCTGCCAAGGAGAAGGAGCGCAAGGCGCGCGCTGCTCTCTCCGACCTGCGAACCGAGACAGAGAAGAGGGTCAAGGAGGCTAAAGCCGCGGCCGAGGCGGCCCGGGCTGCCGCAACGGGGCCTTCGGTCGATCTCGAGCGCGAATTGCAGGGATCCGCCGCAGAAATCGCCCGGCTCAAGACCGACCTCGTGGAGGCGGACGGCAGAATCGACTCGCTGAAATCGATGTTGCTCAAGGCGCGGCGAATGGAACGAGGAGGCGCCGACGATCCCGGCCCCCGTGTGTGGCGTACGGGCGACCCGCTCGACATGGCCAAGATGCTCGACGACGTCATGCTGGCGATGCGACCCAGCTCCGTCGACGTCGGCTACATGGGTGAGGCGGCAGCAGCACTGGAAGTGCCGGACGGCATTCGACCGGATCAGGCCGATGCGATTCGCTGGATGCTGCACCAGGAAAGACCGGTAACTCTGGTCGTCGACGGATACAACGTTTCCTTCCAGCTGGACGAAAGCAGGTTCTCGACCCCCGAGTTGCGCGAGCAGGTAAGAGATGGACTGGTTCGATTGCGACGCCTGGCCAGGGGTCCGCTTCCCACGATCCTTGTCTTCGACTCTGCCGAGGAAGAGGCAAACATTCCGGGGCCGGTCGAGACCCGTTTCGTCCGCAGCGCAGACGACGAGATTGTTCGATTGTCCGCAGGTCTACCAGGCGACGTGATCGTGATCTCGACGGACAGAGAGGTTCGCGAAAGAGCCGAGCTCAACGGTGCGATTGCTCTGTGGAGCGACGCGTTCGTGGGATGGATGCGGAGCCGCTGACTTGAACATCCTCGCCGAACTCGAGTTTGCCCAGAAGCTGGCCGACGTTGCCGATCGGGCGACGCTCGCCAGTTTCAAAGCGCTGGATCTGGTCGTGGATACGAAACCGGACCTGACGCCGGTCTCTGAAGCGGATCGACAGGTCGAGGAGTTGCTGCGTGCGCAGATATCTACCGAGCGACCGGATCACGAGATTCTTGGTGAGGAGTTCGGAGTTTCTGGAGCGGGAGAGTGGCTCTGGATCATCGATCCGATCGACGCAACCATGAATTACGTGCGCGGTATCCCGGTTTTTGCCACCTTGATAGCTCTGACCCGGTTCGGGCGGACCGAGGTGGGAGTCGTGACGGCGCCCGCCCTGGGTCGGCGTTGGTGGGCGGCCAGGGGTCACGGCGCCTTCCTCAACGGTGACCAGATCGCCGTTTCCGGCGTTGCCAGGTTGGAGGACGCTCAGCTGTCGGTCAACAGCCTGCTCGATTTCGCCGATCACGGCTTCTGGGAAGGCGGCCTCGCCCTTTCCGAACGATGCTGGCGTACCAGAGGCTTCGGTGATTTCTGGTCACACATGCTGGTCGCAGAGGGAGCCGTGGATATTGCCGCCGAACCCATCGTGGCTTCCTGGGACCTAGCCGCATTGCAGGTAATCGTGGAAGAAGCAGGCGGTCGCTTCACCGATTTCTCCGGCGAGTCCACTTTCGAGGGCGGCAACGTCGTCACGAGCAACGGGTTCTTGCATGAGGAGGCACTGGATTTGCTCGGCCGCGGCGGGAACCAACCAGCGGCCAAAACCTAGAACTCGTCGACTCCCGACTCGCAACATTTTCTGTCCCACCCTCCTTGTACCTTGAAGAAGGAATGACCGAACAGGAGGCAAGGACATGCGAATCGATTGTGACGTCTGTGCGATGCGGAACACGGATGCCTGCACGGATTGCGTCGTTACCTTCCTGCTCACGGCCGGGCCGGTGGAACTCAACGACATGGAGACCGAGGCGTTGGGAAACCTGGCCGAAGTGGGGCTCGTTCCCCGGCTCCGGCTCATTCCACGAAAAGAGGAGCATTCAGCGGCGAGCGGGTAGGGACGAGGCCGTAGCCTGGGGAGGTGGAGCGACTAGTTGAGCGTCTGAAAGAGCGAGCCGAAGAGGCGGGGCTCGACGGATTTGGTGTGACCGGCGCGGACCCGTTCGATGTGGCGGCCCGCACGCTGACCGAGCGAAAGGCCGCAGGTCTTTCGGGCCGGCTCGGATTCACCTACCGTGATCCGCAGACCTCGTCGAACGTCCGGCGGTCGTTCCCCTGGGCGAACTCTCTGGTCGTGGCGGCGAAATCGTACGTGCCTGAGGCTGGTTCGCCCGGTCCGCCGGACGGCTCGACCGGACGGGTGGCGCGGTTCGCCAGCGAGGATCATTACGTCCCGTTGCGGGCTGGTCTTCAGGCGGTTGCAGGCGTCCTGGTCGATGCAGGGTTTCAGGCTGAGGTGCTGAGTGACGACAGTCGCCTCATCGACCGTGCTGCTGCGGTGCGGGCTGGAGTTGGCTGGTGGGGCAAGAGCACGATGGTGATTTCGCCCAAGCACGGGCCGTGGCTGTTGCTCGGGTCGGTCGTTACCGACGCGCTGCTTCCTCCGACCGACCCGATGCGACGCGATTGCGGGAAGTGCATTGCCTGCATTCCTGCCTGTCCAACGGGAGCATTGATAGAACCCGGGGTTCTGGACGCCACGCGCTGCATTGCCTACTGGGCGCAAACTCCGGGTGTGATTCCACGGGAGCTTCGCAGGCCGTGGGGAGACCGCATCTACGGTTGCGACGATTGTCTGGATGCCTGCCCGCCGGGACATGCGGTTCTAGGAACGACAGAACTGGGCGGCCGCCTGGACCTCGGCGAGGTTTTGACGGCGGATGATGAAGTACTTCTGGAAATGGCCGGGCACTGGTTTATCCCCAAACGCGATCCCGACTACATCCGCCGCAACGCCCTCATCGCGGTGGGGAACTCGCGGGGAGCGGCACATCTTCTGATGCTGGAGCGTTACCTGCATCACCGACGTGCCACCCTGCGGTCCCATGCCGCCTGGGCGCTGGGTGAAATGGGCGAGATCGCCAAGAGTCCGTTGCTAGAACGGATGGTGATTGAACACGATCCGGTCGTTCTGGAAGAGATCGAGGCTGCACTAGCCATGCAGAGACTGCATAGCGACAAGCGCGAGACGAAAGCTACGGACCAACGGCCAACCGCTAATGGCTAATGGCCCGGAGACGCGTACCATGCCCACATGACGCGCAAGATCCACTCCCAGGATGTGACCGACGGGCCGGCCAAAGCAGGGGCACGGGCGATGCTCAGGGCCGTCGGCCTCGAAGAAGACGATTTCCGGAAACCTCAGGTCGGCCTCGTCTCGGCAGGCAACGAGGTAACGCCGTGCAATCTTTCCGGCCCACGGCTGGCGGCGAAGGCAAAAGAGGGAGTGCGCTCCTCAGGCGGAGTCGGGCTGACGTTCGCCACCATCGCCGTGTCGGATGGTATCTCGATGGGTCATGAGGGAATGCGCGCATCGCTGGTCAGCAGGGAGGTGATCGCCGACTCCGTAGAACTCGTAATGCATGCCGAGAGGTTCGATGCAATGGTCACCATCGCCGGCTGCGACAAATCGCTTCCCGGAATGCTGATGGCGGCAGCCCGAACCAATCTCCCGAGCGTTTTCTTGTACGGGGGATCGAGCCTGCCCGGTCGCTGGCGCGGAAAAGACATCTCGATCGTCGACGTCTTTGAAGGAATTGGTGCCTTCAACGAAGGAACCATCACGAAAGAGGAGTTGTTGGGCATCGAGCAATCTGCTTGCCCTGGAGAAGGATCATGCGCAGGCATGTTCACTGCCAACACCATGGCGAGCGTCGGCGAGGCGATCGGTATGTCACTGCCGGGAAGCGCCACCGTCCCGGCCCCCGATCCCCGGCTCGAGGCCTTTGCTGTGCAATCGGGTGAGGCCGTCATGCGGCTTCTCACCGACAACCTGCGCCCGCGGCAAATCATGACCCGGCCGGCATTCGAGAACGCGATCACCACCGTGATGGCTCTCGGTGGCTCTACCAACGCGGTTCTCCATCTGCTGGCGATGGCCTTTGAGGCCGGCGTCGAGTTGACCCTGGAGGATTTCGACACGATCAGTCGCCGCACTCCGCATATCGGAGACCTCAAACCATTTGGTGCCTATCACATGGTGGACCTCGATCACATCGGCGGGGTACCGGTCGTGATGCGAGCGCTGCTCGATGAAGGCCTCCTGCACGGTGATCTTCCGACCGTGACCGGCAAAACCGTTGCCGAAAACCTCGCCGGCGTTTCTTTCCCAACAGGTCAGGATGTCATCAGGCCGACCGAACATCCGTTGGCCGTCGAGGGCGGTATAGCCGTGTTGAGGGGGTCGCTTGCCCAGGAGGGGGCGGTCGTGAAGATCGCAGGCGTCGAACTAGATACTTTCGAAGGTGCGGCAAGGGTCTTCGACGATGAACAAGGCGCCCTCGAAGCCCTCTTCAATCATCGCCTGCACCCGGGGGACGTGGTCGTCATCCGTTATGAGGGTCCGAAGGGTGGGCCTGGTATGCGAGAGATGCTGCAAATAACGGCTGCCATCAAGGGCGCCGGTCTCGGCAAGGACGTCCTGCTCATAACCGATGGACGATTCTCGGGTGGAACAACGGGTCTATGCATCGGTCACGTAGCTCCCGAAGCTGCCGGCGGCGGTGCGCTGGCTCTCGTCGAGGAAGGAGACCGCATCCGCGTTGACCTTCCCGCCCGAAGACTCGATCTGCTGGTCGACGAGGCGACTTTGGCCACGCGAAGGGCAGGGTGGAAACTGCCGGAGCCGAGGTATGCGACCGGCGCTCTTGCCAAATACGCCCGTTTGGTGGGCTCTGCCGAGGGTGGTGCCGTAACGGCATGATCGTCGGGAGATTGGACGAGGCGCGTTAGCCTGACGGCGATATGACAGACAGGGTCACGTGTCCCTCCTGCGGGGCTGCCAATCCAGGGGGGTCTGAGTGGTGCGGCCAGTGTTTCTATGGTTTCGGGTCGACATCCGGCCCGGCAAGGCCCACCGAGGAGCAAATCGAGCAACCGGCTCATCCGCAGCCGGCCCCGGCCAGACCAATCGCTCCACCTCCGGCGCTGAAAGGACCGATCCGACCACCTGTTCCGCCCGGTCGGCCTGAGCGACCGGCATCGGCATTTCCCGCGCCGCCCTCGGAACCAGCCGCCACCGTTGCCGCAGGTTGGACCTGCGCATCTTGTGGAACTGAGAATGCGGTGACGTCCGACATCTGCCGGTCGTGTGATACCTCCATCTATCGCACATTCGGAGCCGAGGATGAAATTCGCCCGGCCGTTGAACCGGCGACCGCAGCGTTGTGGGGTCTGCTGCCCGGCGGCGGTCATTTCAAGTTGAAGGAAGCCGGCCTCGGGTTGGCCGTGGCCGGGTTGATTCTGAGTGCTCTGGCGTTCGGCGTGCTCATGGTGAGTGGAAACAGGCGCCCCCTCGGATTCGTTCTGTTGTTGCTCGGGGTGGTTGCCTGGGCCATCTCGATCTACGATGCAACTCGCTTTGCGGCCGACAACGACGATGCCGTTCTGCTGCGCCCACGGGTCATCACCGCGGTGATGGGGATCGTGTTTGCCATCGTGATCGTCGCCGCAGTATCTATCACGGGAGAAGAACCGATTCCATGAACGGAGCTTTTGGCATCAGTCTCGTGATCGGCATCATCGGTTTGATTGCCTGGATCCTCGTCGGTGGTTTTTCCGAGGCGAATGATGGTCGGCCCATTCATCCCGATGAGCGTTTCGGGGCTAGAGGACGGGCCATCGTTGCGGGTCTCACAGCCTTCGGGATCGGTGGCCTGTCTGCTTCCTACGGCGGGTGGCCGATGGCTGCCTCCGTACCGGCTGCGGTCGTGGCGGCCGTGGTATTCGGCATCTATGCCTATCGGTTCAACCCCGGCGACGAGCCGGAAACCAACTGAATGTTGTTGATAGCCGACGTCCATGGGGCGTTCGATGACCTTGCCCGGGTAGTCGCGCTGGGGGAACCGGTTGTAATCCTCGGTGATCTGATCAACTTCGTCGACTACCGGACCGGTGCCGGAATCGCAGCCGATGTATTCGGAGCAGAGTTCGCCCAAGCGGCGATGCAGTTCCGGCGACTCGGTGACTTCGCCGGTTCGCGCAAGATGTGGCGAGAGTACGCAGCAGGGCGCGAGGAAGAGGTACGGGCCCGGGTTGGCCGGGAGATCCAGAGTCAGTACGCACAGATGCAGGAGGCGCTGACCGGCGGTTCCGGGTTTGTGACTCATGGCAACGTCGATGTTCCCGTTCTACTCCAAGCCCATCTGCCGGAAGGTTTCCGGTATCTCAACGGGGAGGTAGTGGAGATCGACGGAATCCGGTTGGGGCTGGTCGGGGGAGGGTCGAAGACGGGTCTCAATGCGGCCGGAGAGATCAGCGAGGACGAGATGGCTGCGATTCTCGATGATATGGGCCCGGTGGATGTGCTTGGGACGCACGTCCCTCCGTCGATCAACGCCCTGCGAAGGGATGTCATCACGGGTCGATTGGAGGGTGGTTCGAATGCCGTAACCGGGTATTTGCGGCGTCATCAACCGGTCGTCCACTACTTCGGTGATATCCATCAACCTCAGGCGACGCGGTGGCGGATCGGCCGCACCCTTTCTGTCAACGTTGGCTACTTCCGGGCAACGACGAGGGCGGTTCGCCACGGCTGATATCGATCTCGACCATCTCTCCGATACTTATCGGTTCCGACCCATGCGACCCGCGGGAGAGGCCCGCGTACGTCTGGCACTGGACGGACTCGACTCCGGCACCCGCGTGCTCGACATGGGCGGGGGAACGGGTGCTCACTCAGCGGTCATGCGAAACGAAGGTCACCTGCCGGTTCTCATCGATCCGTCACCAGCGCAACGTGCCAAGGCTCGCGAGAGTGGTTTGGTAGTGGTCGGCGGGCTCTCGCAGGCCCTGCCGTTCGCGGACGACTCGTTCGGCATGGCCTACTTCCACCTTTCTCTGCACTACGGTGACTGGGCCGCGGCATTGTCGGAGGCGGCCCGGGTGGTGCGGCCGGGTGGCCGGCTGTGGGTCTGGACCTTCTCGAGGAAGTACCTCGCTACGTCGTTTACCGGCCGTTGGTTCCCCTCAGTGCACTCCCATGATCTGGAACGATTCCCCGACGTGAGTGAGGTCAGTGCTCACCTGGAGTCGCTCGGCGTCGAGAACCTGTGGAGTCAGGTTTCGATTGAGACGGTTGAGCGGACGGCCGGCGACTGGGAGGAAGCGTTTCGTGCCCGGTTCGTCAGCACGCTTCAGTTGATCGACGATGATGAACTCGAGCAAGGCCTCAGCCGGTTCCGGGCGGAATATCCGCGATCGGATGAGCTGATTGAGATCGGCCTCGAGTTCGAAGCAGTGGTTGGCACGGTTGTCGATTAGCTCCTACTTGTGCCGCTACCCTGTGGGCAATTCGAGAAGGAACGGTTATGGCAGAAGGAACAGTCCAAAGCATTGAGATATCGGCTTCCCCGGAGACCGTGTTCGCAGTACTCGCAGATCTTCCTGCCTATCCCGAGTGGATCAGTGCAATGCGGTCCGTAGTGGTTACGGAAGAAACCGATGACGGACTTCCGGCAAGCGCCACGTTCGAGGTCGACGCAATGGTCAAGGTCATTTCGTACGAACTCAACTACGAATGCGACGCCCCGCATCGGATGTCGTGGACGGCCGTTCCTGGAGACGACATCACGGAGATGGAAGGCTCGTATGATTTGAAAGAGTCCGAGGACGGCTGCACCGAAGTGGTCTACGCGCTCAAAGTCGATTACTCGTTCCCACTTCCCGGGTTCCTTCGTCGCCAAGCAGAGAAGCAACTGGTCGGCAACGCGTTGCGCGGACTCAAGAAACGCGTCGAGGAAGTCCAAACAGACTGATGCGCGTTGTCCTGGTGACCGGCAAGGGGGGAGTCGGAAAGACCACGGTCGCCGCCGCTACCGGTTTGCGTGCCGCCGAACTCGGCCATCGGACGCTCGTCACGTCAACGGACCCCGCGCACAGCCTCGCCGACGCTTTCGGTGTACCACTGGGCGACGTCCCCAGCACGCTCTTCGAAGGCCTCGATGTGCAACAGATCGACGCACAGCTGCAGCTCTCCAAACACTGGGGCGAACTTCACCAGCAGCTCAAGCGGGTCTTCGATTGGGGCGGCGTGAAGGGTATAGAAGCCGAGGAGTTTCTCGTCTTTCCGGGCATGGACGAGTTGTTCTCGCTCTTGCAGGTGAAGGATCACGCCGATTCGGGTAGCTACGACACGATCATCGTCGACTGTGCGCCGACTGCCGAGACTTTGCGCCTGCTGAGCCTGCCGGAGGTTCTGTCCTGGTATTTCGACCGGGTGCTCCCCACCGAACGGCGACTGATGAAAGCTGCTCGTCCGGTGTTGACCAGAATGACGAATCTGCCGGTTCCCGGTGAGGATGTGTTTGATGCCGCCGAGGGCGTATTCCTGGCCGTTGAAGGGGTCAAGGCGCTTCTCTCCGATTCGGAGGTTACGTCTGCCCGGCTCGTCGTCAATCCCGAAAAGATGGTCGTCAGCGAGGCCAGACGCACCTACACCTACCTGGGTCTGTTCGGGTACGGAGTCGACGCGGTCGTTGTGAACAGGGTGCTTCCGGACACCGTAACCGACAGCTACTTCGACGCCTGGCGCGAAGTGCAGTCGAGGCACCTCGAAGAGATCGAGGAATCATTCCGCGAGGTCTCGATCCTGCCATTGCGGCTCTTCGGCGAGGAGATGGTGGGTGTCGACCGACTTCGCGAGTTGGCGGCCGAGCTGTATGGAGATACCGATCCGGTTACCGGCTTCAAGGGCGTTTCGCCGTTCAAGCTGACCGAGGACGGACAAGAGGTAGTCATCGAACTGACCGTTCCCTTCGCCGACGAGGAGGAACTCGACGTCCTTCGCCGTGGCGGCGAGCTGTACATCACGGTCGGCCCATATCGCCGTTCTTTCGTCCTTCCGGATTCGCTGCTACGCCGCCGTATCGCCGGAGCCAAGCTGGCCGACGGTGTGTTGCGGGTCACCTTCACCGACTGATGGCTGAGCGGGCGATCGGCATCGACGTCGGCGGATCGACTATCAAGGCTGCTCGCGTCGACGAACACGGAAAGATCGACGGCCTGGTGCAGATTCCGACGCCGAAGAGTGCTTCGATCATCGCCGATCGTTGTAGCCATCTGGCGGCGGACCTGATGGCGGACGATGTGGTAGCCGTCGGCATCGGGTCGGCCGGATACGTCGACCGGATTTCGGGGGTGCACGTGTGGGGTCCCCACGTTGCCGGACCTGCTTCCATCCTCGCGGCAGTTGTCGGGACGACCGACAAACCGGCGGTGATAGACAACGACGCCAACGCAGCGGCCTTCGCCGAGTCGCGTATCGGTGCCGCCGCCGGCTTCGCCCACGCCATCGTGATCATGCTCGGAACCGGAATCGGTGGTGGTCTGGTAGTCGACGGCTCGGTCTACCGGGGGCGGGGCTTCGCCGGCGAACTGGGACACCTCGTCGTCGATCCGGATGGCCCGCCCTGTGCGTGTGGACGACGGGGATGCTGGGAGACCTTCGTATCGGGCTCGGTTCTCGATGTGGAGGCGACCCGACTCTTCGGCGCCGGCCCGGCCGGAGATGTGGTCGGTGCCACACCGACCGGTGAGCATCTGATGCGGGCTGCGATCGAAGGCGACGCCGGTGCACTTGCCGTGTGGGTGGAGGCCGGCGAGTGGCTCGGTCGAGGTATCGCACAGCTGGTTGCCGTACTCGATCCTGAGATCGTCGTCGTCGGTGGAGGGCCGGCACGGGCAGGAAACCTGTTGCTCGATCCGGCGAGAAGAGTGTTCGCCCTGGAGCGCCACGGTGGCCCTATCAGGCCGGCGGCGGATATCGTTTCGGCGCGTTTCGAGCAGAATGCGGCTGTAATAGGCGCAGGACTTCAAGCTCTGGAGAGCATCGATGACTGAACCGCTTCGACCCGATGCCGTATTCGACCCTTCCGGGCATCCGGTGGCGTTGCGCGGCATGTGGATGAAAGAAGCGGTCCTGGCGCTGCCGAACCTGGTCAAGCTGGTGTACCGGTTGATGCGAGATCAACGGATTCCCCTGAAGAGCAAGGCCATCCTGGGAGCCATTCTCGGATACATGGTCGTTCCGATCGACGTTGTCCCCGACTTCATCCCGGTGGTCGGCCAGGCCGACGACGTCCTCCTGCTTGCCTACGCGGTTCGCCACATCATCGAGGTGGCCGGAACGGAAATCGTCCTCGAATACTGGGACGGCAGTCAGGATGTCCTGGAGCTCGTCGGCCAGATCACTGGTTTCGCGGCCGGCCTGCTGCCGAAGTCGGTGCAGCGGTTGCTGGGCCGGCTGGCCTCACTCTGACCCACAGGGAGTCTTGGTGTTGGCCGTTCGTTAGGCAGCTCGGACAACCTGCGCGTATGGGCGGAACTCTGCGGTTCGGAAGGATCAGCCTCGACTCTCTCGATAGAGTGGTTTCGGTGGTGGACCTACGGATGCTCGGGGCCGTTGAGGCCGTAGACAGCGCGGGGCACAGCTTGAAGCTCGGGGGCGCCCGGCAGCG
>JAHEDJ010000105.1 GCA_024641325.1 bacterium
TTCGTTCGCTCGATGGGATTGGCAACCACGCGGTCTCAGAGGAGTCCGGTGGGGCTCTAGGCGAAACTCACGTACGCGGCTAGATGCTGTCCGGTGAGGGTCGAACGAGCGGCAACGAGGTCAAACGGTGCGCCTTCGAACACCACCCGGCCACCGTCGTGCCCGGCTCCGGGGCCGAGGTCGATGATCCAGTCGGCGTGCGCCATCACTGCCTGGTGATGCGAGATGACGATTACCGACTTGCCCGAGTCCACGAGCCGGTCGAGGAGGCCGAGCAGGTGGTCGACGTCGGCGAGGTGGAGGCCGCTGGTCGGTTCGTCCAGGACGTATACGCCGCCCTTCTCGGCCATGTGGGTGGCCAGCTTGAGTCGCTGCCGCTCGCCGCCGGACAGGGTAGGTAGCGGCTGGCCGAGGCTCAGGTAGCCGAGCCCGACGTCGGCGAGCCGGTCGAGGATCTTGGAGGCGGCGGGAGTGTGCGCCTCGCCTGCTCCGAAGAACTCCACGGCCTCAGTGACCGGCATCGCGAGCACCTCGCTGATGTCTCGCCCGGCGAGTTTGTAATCGAGTACCGATGCCTCGAACCCCTTCCCCTCGCACTCTTCGCAGGTGGTGGTGACGGTGTCCATGAAGCCCAGCTCGGTGAAGATGACGCCGGCTCCGTTGCAGATCGGACAGGCGCCCTCGGAGTTGGCGCTGAAAAGCGCCGGCTTCACGCCGTTGGCCTTTGCGAACTCTTTGCGGATCGGGTCGAGCAGTCCGGTGTACGTAGCCGGGTTGCTTCGCCGCGAGCCGCGGATCGCGTCCTGGTCGATCGACACCACTCCGTCCCGCCCCGAGACCGAGCCGTCGATGAGCGAACTCTTGCCGGAACCCGCCACCCCGGTGACCACGCAGAGCACCCCGAGGGGTATGTCAACATCGACGTCCCGAAGGTTGTGCATCGTGGCGCCGCGGATCTCCAGCATGCCGGCGGGGGCCCGCACCGTCTCCTTGAGAGTGGCACGGTCGTCGAGGTGGTGGCCGGTGACGGTGTCGCCGGCCCGCAGCCCCTCGACGGTGCCCTCGAAGCAGATGGTGCCGCCCGCAGTACCGGCGCCGGGGCCGAGATCCACGACGTGGTCGGCGATGGCGATGGTCTCGGGCTTGTGCTCCACGACCAGCACGGTGTTGCCCTTGTCCCGTAGCTGCAGCAACAGGTCGTTCATCCGCTGGATGTCATGGGGGTGCAGGCCGATGGTCGGCTCGTCGAAGACGTAGGTTATGTCGGTCAGTGAGGACCCGAGGTGGCGGATCATCTTGGTGCGCTGTGCCTCGCCGCCCGACAGCGTCCCCGACGGCCGGTCGAGCGAGAGGTAGCCCAGCCCGATCTCCACGAACGCGTCGAGGGTCTCGCCCAGCGCCGTGAGCAGCGGGGCAGCGGACGGATCGTCGAGGTCGCGGACCCACCCGGCCAGGTCGCTGATCTGCATGGCGCAGGCGTCGGCGATGTTGATCCCCTTGATCTTCGACGACCGCGCCGGCTCACTGAGCCGGGTACCGCCGCAGTCGGGACAAGCGGTGAAGGTGGCCACCCGGTCCACGAACGCCCGGATGTGCGGCTGCAGCGACTCCCGGTCTTTGGAGAGGAACGACTTCTGGACCCGCGGGACCAGGCCGTCGTAGGTGGCGTTGATACCGTTTATCTTGACCTTCGTCGGCTCCCTGTAGAGGAAGTCGTTGAGCTCCTTCTTGGTGTACTTGCAGATCGGCTTGTCCGGGTCGAGGAAGCCGGACTCGGTGAACGACCGCACCATCCAACCGCCCGGCTTGTAGCCGGGAATGGTGATGGCGCCCTCGTTTAGCGACTTGGAGTCGTCGAAGAGCTGGGTGAGATCGATATCGGAGGCCGTGCCGCGGCCTTCGCAGCGCGGACACATGCCGCCGGTGCGGGTGAAGGTGACTCTCTCTCGCTTGCCTTCACCACGTTCGATCGTGATTGCGCCGCTCGCTCGGATCGAGGGGACGTTGAACGAGAACGCGTTGGGCGACCCGATGTGCGGCCGTCCGAGCCGGCTGAAGACGATGCGCAGCATGGCGTTGGCGTCGGTGGCGGTGCCGACCGTCGAGCGGACGTTGGCGCCCATCCGCTCCTGGTCGACGATGATCGCGGTCGTCAGCCCGTCGAGTACGTCGACGTCTGGCCGCGCCAGCGTAGGCATGAAGCCCTGCACGAAGGAGCTGTAGGTCTCGTTGATCATTCGCTGCGACTCGGCGGCGATCGTGTCGAACACCAGCGAGCTCTTGCCCGAGCCGGAGACGCCGGTGAACACCGTCAAGCGGCGCTTCGGGATCTCGACACTGACAGCTTTGAGGTTGTTCTCTCGTGCGCCGGTTACCCGGATGAGGTCGTGGCTGTCGGCGTTGTGCATCAGTCTTCCGGAAGAGCCGCAAAAGCGCGCTTGGTGTTCTTGTACCAGCCCATTCCTTTGACGGGGTTCTTCCATCTCCCCTTCATGTCGTTCAAAGCACTCTTGTGTGCATCGTCGCCGGCCGCGACGACCTCTTTGAGATGCTTGTCTTGTGCCTTGATCACCTCATCGGCAGATTCCCCATGGAGGGGGAGATCGCATGCTCCACCCAATTGTCTGCATGTCATGGTTTTCATGAGTCTCTTTCAGTTCAGGCTGTTTGGTTGTCGACTGGCGCCGATCGTATCTCTGTGGCTCTGCCGAACCAAGGGGAACAATCGATACTCGTGCGTAGCCCCCAGGAGTATGGACCCGCTCAGCGCCGGCGGCCGAACTCGTTGATATCGAGGCTGAATGATCCGCCATCGGTCACTGTGAGCCGCTCGTTTTGCTCCACGTATTGGACATCCTCGACACTGGTCTCCTGCGGAGCGACGTTGATGACGAAACCGCTTGCCACCAGAGGTATTACCCGGGTTCGCGGTTCTAGGCCGCGGACATACGTTGATGAGCTGGAGTCGTATACGAAGACATAACCGGATATGCGCATGGCCGAGGAATTTACCCTTTCGACCACTCCAAAGAAATGGCGGCGCACATCGGAGTCGAACATTCTCCGCTCGATCACATGGACCTTGTCTCCGATATCCAGCAGCATTGGGTGACCTCTTCTCCTCTGAGGGC
>JAHEDJ010000106.1 GCA_024641325.1 bacterium
CATGGACAGCCGGTTCCTGCCACCAACGTTGATTCCCCGCAAGAGCGCGATCACGGTTCGAGTAGAAGAGGCCACTAGAGCTCATTCTTCCACCTCCGCTATCTAGACCATGCTCGCGACACAACCTGACGGTAGGAGTCTCGCCCGTCAGCCGGGGTGCCGTGACCGGGCTTTGCGATTCCTCTCGCGTAACTGCGGGGAGGTGGTTTCGCTGAGCGCGAGATCAGATGGGGCCGGGCTTCCTTACCCCTTCGATTGCCGGCGGCGATGGGAGACCCGCGACGAACCACCGGCTCGGCCTCGCCGGGTTCAACGTCATCGGAGGGTCGTTCGGCCCTACCAAAGAACAGGCGAACCGCATAGCCTCGGGAATGGCCTGTTCCGTCGGGCAACTTGTGCCCGACGTTGACACAACCAAGGAGGCTTTCCGTGGTCACCCAGTCGGACTCGTACTCAGCCCGCCTCGACATCGACTACCCAGAGACACTTGATCGGTTCACGACGTTCTTCCGGCTGATCTGGATCATCCCGATCGCCATCGTTGCTACGTTGCTTTCAGGGACCGGCAGTTCAACCGCAACCGTTATCAGCGAGACCGGAGAAGTGGTGACCAAGGCCACCGAAAGCGGCGGGGGAATCGTTGCCGGACTCTTCGCTGCGACGATGTTGATGATCGTTTTCCGTCAACGATATCCACGCTGGTGGTTCGACTTCGCCCGGGAGTTCACCCGTTTCGAATTGCGCATCGGCGCCTACCTGGCCCTCCTCACAGACCAATACCCCGACACCGAAGACGAACAGTCGGTGCACCTCGAACTCGACTACCCGGATGCCAAACAAGACCTCAATCGGTGGTTGCCACTCGTGAAGTGGTTGCTGGCCATCCCGCATTACATCGTGCTGGCAGTGCTGGCCGTTGTTGCGGTCTTTGCAGTCCTGATTGCCTGGTTCGCGATCCTCTTCACCGGTCGCTATCCACGTGGGTTGTTCGATTATGTGGTCGGGGTGACTAGATGGGGAGTTCGAGTACAGGCCTACTCGATGTTGCTGCTCACGGACCGCTACCCGCCTTTCAGCCTCCAGTGACCTGACCCCGAGCGCCGGCTATTCCGCTTCCGCCACGGAATCCGCCGCGGCGATCCAAGCGGTCCCGTCGGGAGGCGGAACCTACCGCATGGTAAGTGACGTCCTAGTGTTGAGCTAGGAGGTCAGAGTGAAGCGGATCATCCCCATCGGCCTGCTCGTGGTTTCCATCGCCTTCGCCGGCTGTGGCACGGACAACAACGACGATGACGCGGGTCTTGCCAACCCCGCCTCGGTATTTTGCGAAGAGCAGGGTGGAACGCTGGATATGCGAAACGATGACGCCGGAACGAGTGGGTTCTGCATCTTCGACGATGGGTCGGAGTGCGAAGAATGGGCTTACTTCCGGGGTGAATGCGCACCGGGTGACAACCCGGGCGGATGAGTGCCCGACCCGGCGGCCAACGTGCGACTGTCGCCAAGACGACCAAGTCGCGAGATAGGGCGTCGGGTCTCGGCGGCATACCGGAGCGCGGAGATCCGCGGGGCCGTCTGTCGTAACGCCTGGCCCGAGATGCTGGACCCCACGCCCGTCACGACGATCCCTGGAAGTGGGGCCCAACTTCTGATGCTCGTGACATCGATCAATATCCGCTGGACTTCGATCTGACTCCCCACCGGGCAAGATCGATGTTTGACGACGGCTAGCTTGGCAGCATGTCCGGATACCGCACTGAGAGGTTCCCGAAGAGTCGGCGTATCGTGGTCGACACCGGCCGTGCCGCCCGACGCAGGCATCCGATACACGGGCTGATCGAAGTCGACATCACCCGGGCGTACACGAAGATGGCCGAAACCGAATCGCCGCCTTCGCTCACTTCGTTTGTTGTTGCGTCGACGGGACGAGCAGTAGAGGCCGTCCCGCACGTGCACGCCTTGCGGGATCTCCGCGGACGACTGATCATCTTCGAAGACGTAGACATCAATGTGATGATCGAAGTCGAACTCGAGGGCCGGTCGTTTCCGATGAACCACGTCATCCGGCAATGCAACACCAGAACTGCTGCCGACATCGACCGGGAGATCCGGACTATCAAGCAACTCCCCCAGAGCAGTCCCACGATGGACATGTCGGCGAAGGCAGTGACGTTCTTGCGTCTGCCAGCCTTCATCAGGCATCGGCTGGTCGGTCTGCTGCACCGGCTGCCCCACCAGCAGCGGGAGTTGGCGGGGACGGTCGGTATCAGCTCGGTCGGGATGTTCGGAAAGGGCGGTGGATGGGGTATCGGATTCTCGGTCCAGACTCTCAATATGATCGTCGGCGGTGTCGTCGAACGACCGGGATTGGTCGACGGCCAGATCTTGCCCCGCACCTATCTGGATCTCAGTCTGACGTTCGACCACGACGTCGTAGATGGAGCTCCTGCCGCTAGATTCGTGTCCGCCCTCCGGCAGATCCTCGAATCGGCAGAGGTGCTGGCTGAGGGAGAACCGAAACCTGACCGTCCTCAGCCCGAAGGGACACTATGAACCAGAAGATAGTTCTTCACTACCAAGACGGTTCTATTGTCAAGGGCCGGAGCAACGATTTCTTCCCCAACAAGGCACAGTTCCACCTCCAGCCGACGGACGGGACCGAAAGGCGGGTTGTGAATGTGGCCGACCTAAAAGGGGTGTTCACCGTCCGGACATTCGAGGGCGACCCGCACAATCGTTCGCGTCAGGATGTCGATCGGGCCGGCCTGGGCCGGAAGATCAAGGTTACGTTCAAAGATGGCGAAGTCGTTGTCGGTTACACGTCGGGCTACTCGCCGAACCGGCCTGCCTTCTTCGTATTCCCGGCCGACCCGAACAGCAACACCGAGCGAATCTTCGTCGTCGCGGCGGCAACCGCCAGCGTCGAGTTCCTCTAGCGGGCACTGAGTCCTGCCGGCACCGATCTCGGGTGGCATCCAACCCGAGTCCGGGCAGGAACGATTGGGAAGGTGCTCAGCCGCGCCCGCCGGCCAGATCGGCCGCCATCGGAGAGCGCTTCAAAAGGAACATCGCCACAACGCCCAGCGCCGGGCCGAGAGCAAGGGCGGGGAATGCCCA
>JAHEDJ010000064.1:0-1523 GCA_024641325.1 bacterium
CCATTGCGGGTTCTCGGCGAATGCATCGGAGGTCGTCGTATGGGGAACACCATTCGTTGGAAGCGCGCGGTCGGAACTACACACCGCGACGTGTCTGCCCGGCTATCGCCTCGGTACCGGCCGGACCGGTGCGTCCGTAGTCGTGTCGCCGGTGGGGCTGGCCAGGGAGCGCTCCAATGATGTGAACAGCTCGAGGATCGCTGGCGCTTCGAAGATGCGGTAGCGCTGCTTGCCGACGTTCCGCTGTGTCAGGATTCCGATGGCGAGAAGGCGGTTGATTGCACCTCCGGCTGCGACTTCGGAGCGGCTGATGAGCCGCGCGGCCGATTCGACGGTCATGAGCGGGACTCCTGGGAGAATCTCGATGAGCAGGTCCAAAGCGGATCCCTTTCGGACGGTGCCAAGGCTTGACCGCCACTGGTCGGTCAACTCATCGATCCTCAGGGCGTAGTTCCGTGCGTCGTTGCATGCCCGGAGGGTGGCACCAGCGAAGGTCCTCAACCAGGTGTGGGCGGCAACGGATCGCTCGGGGCTGTCCGCCGGATGGAGGTGTCGGAAGGTGGTCAGGCCGGAGATGTAGTCATCGGACCAGGTGGCGAGGACGAGGCTGATGGGGGGCACGAACGTGGGGGAGAGGCCTCGTCGGCGGAGAACGATGTGGATCAGCGCCCGTCCGGTACGACCGTTCCCGTCGGCGAAGGGGTGGATTGTCTCGAACTGGGCGTGCGCAATGGCGGCTTGCACAAGCGGTGAGTGCTCGTCGTTGTTGGTGTAGTGCACGACGTCATCGAGGAGACCTTCGACCTGTTCGGCTGGTGGCGGAACAAACACGGCGCTGCACGGGTTGTAGGAGCTGCCCCCGATCCAGTTCTGTTCTTCACGGATCACACCCCCCAACTCAGGCCTGGGTGAGCGATCCATCAGAACCCGGTGGATATCCTGCAGGTCGGGTAGCGAGATTGTCTGGTCTTGAGCTGCTAATTGGATGGCGGAGTCCATGGCGGCGATGTTGCCGAGGACCTCGACGGCGACGCGATCGGCGCTCTCGCCGCCTTGGGCGATAGCGGCTTCGGCCTCGACCAGTCGCCGTGGTCCGGCGTCGAGGCCCTCGATCTTGGATGATGCGACAGACTCGGCTCGGAGTAGGAAACGGGCCAAACCTTCGAGGCTAACGTGACTTGTTCCGGCTTGGTTCAGGTCTCTGATGGCGGCCTCGGCATCGGCGATGTCAGCGGCGAGATCGCTGGGCAAGGAGAGATTCCACCCGGCGAGAGGATCGGGCAGGTACGCGTCGTAGCTGCAGCCCTGACGGTCGCGGCGGGTCATCCCCTCGAATCGAGGCTCCCATCGTCTGCGCAGGTTCTCTGCCATCCTTCGGCCCCATTCAGCTAAGCAAAGGTTGCATGTAAAGCTTAGCTTAGAACACTGCTAACCAAAGGAAACTGGAATAGTGCCTCCGAGGCGCCCCATCGGTAGATTCGGGTTCCGCAGTTGGCGCCAGTTGGCTGAGCGCACCTCCTCCT
>JAHEDJ010000064.1:1623-11088 GCA_024641325.1 bacterium
TGTAACCACGGGGGATTTCGGCCTTTTGGGATCCGCTCGTTGGGCGCTTGAGGTCTCGTGAGTAACGAACCGGCGGGCCGGTAGGCATCGTCTCTAGCGCCGGGGCACTGGTCGGACGGGCGGCTTTGTCGCGGTGTCTTCGGTTGGGCTGGCGAGTGCTCGCTCTTGTGATGCTGGCAGCTGCCGCACGGCGCCACATCGAGATCCTCCCGCCACCGGCGGGCTAGTTCTGCTGGCGCAGCGGCCCTATTGAAAGATCGGCTTCAGCGTTTCCGACAGCCAATCCGCGAACCCCTCTCAGGCGGGGTGGGCCGTCTCAGAGCTCTCACGATCCCAACGTATCGGGGAACCGAATTGGGGTGCGGGACGTCAGATTGTGGAGTCTCATCTACCCGTGGCTCAGGAAGTGAGTTTTGAACCGCAATCTGATGGTGATGACGACCGCCGCTGCGTTGATCGTTGGGGTGGCGGCCTGCGGTGAGGGATCCAGTTCGTCTTCGACGGTGAGTGCCGGCGTCGATACCTCGTCCAACCTTGGGGGCGATCGGTTCCCGGTGCAAATCTCCGGCGAGGACTATGGGCACCGACCCGTTCTGCTGACGGGGGTTCTCACCTTGCAGGATGGAGGGTGTTGGGCCATCGATGTCGGAGATGGTCCCCGCCTCGTGGTGTTCCCTACCGGTTTTACCAAGCCACCAGATGACGGCGCGGTGATGAGAGGTCCAGATGGCACCACCGTCGCAAGCGGAATGGCGGTCGACGCGATGGGTGGTGTGGTGCCGGTGGCCGGCTTCCCCGGCGTCCCAGACGGCTATTGGGGGAACTACGTGGGTTTCTGCGGTCCCGCCATCCGGGAGTTCGCAGTACTCGACACTTTGGAGCCGGCTTTCGATCCCCAAGCGCTGAGCGCTGACGATCTGGCCGCGATGGTGGAGGCCGCGGACCTCTCGAGATCCTGGGGGTGTGGGATCGGGTTCGCAGCATCAACAGCAGACCAGCGTGTGGCACTCATCATCCACCTGAAGGACGCTTCGGGCGACGTAAAGGCGCCGGTGAGCTTCCCTGCCGACGAGTGGATCGGGGAGATTGTGATCGGCAAGCATCTCATGACCCAATGGTGTGATGACGCCATCGAGTCGTGGGCGCCTGAGGCGCTCGTCGTTGCCAGGTGGCCGCTCGTTGGCGGAGAACTCGACTTTACGCCTCCGGCCGAGCTGTGCACAGCTCCAACCCCGGTGACCGCGACACTGCGCAACGCATCGGTTGAGACACCCAACGGCGACATCGTTCTCGGCAGGCTGAGTCTTGCCAATGATGCGTACGGATGTTTCGCAGGCTGATCAGAAAGGCGGACGGCACAACCATGACATCGAGATGGCCTACGCGGCCTACTGCAGGCGACCTCTTCGCCCTCGAGCGCAACGTGACGGTCAGGACGGGTTCGGACTGCGCATGATCGAGTCTCTTTCCCGGCTGGTCCCGAATGCGGCGATTATGCCGGTTTCTAGTACATCGACTTCTCTTCTGAAGGCGTCCTCATCACGTAGGTCGAGGATATGCACGTAGAGATAGTCGCCGACTATTTCGATACCCACCGTTCCCGGAGTGAAAGTGATGGCATTCACCAACAGGGTGGTTTCGGTGCGTGTCGATACCCGCAGCGGAACCCGCACGATTGATGGGCGGAGCGAACGCTTCGCCACAACCGTCCTCACCACATCCAGATTGGCAGCGACGAGCGAGCGGCCGAAGAAGAGCGTGAACCGCAGCAGCGCCACCGGCTTCAAGAGTCCTTGTGGCCACCGGGGACGATACCCGGGAAGGGCAATGGCAACGCCGGCTGCCAGGGCAAGGCCTCCGAGCACCACGCCCGCGGTCCCGGATGAGAAGAGGGCGATCCATACGACCACAAGCCACCCGACCAGCAGGCTCGCCTTCCCGGGCCGGGAGTCTCCATAACGAGATTTCTCTGTGGGTTTGTAGCGGGATTGCCCTGTCTGCAAATCTTCTGCGAGGTCGTCACGCCCGGTGAGCGTCAACGGAGTATCCCGGTCGTAGTAGGCGGCGCGTGCCAGAAGACTGCTCCCGATTGGCGCCGACAGAAAAAGCAGCGCGACAACCAGCAACAGGAGAGCGCCCGCCCCGACGGTATCGACCTCGAGGGCGGCAGCCAGGGTCGCCGCAATCAGGCCGATCGTGGCCGCCTTGGCGGCGGCATGGAGCCTGGTGAGAACATCGGGGAAGCGGAGCAAACCGACACCCGCGAGAACGGCGAGAAGCCCGCTGATGAGAACTGCGGCGGCGGCAAGGAAGTCGATCACTCTGCCGCCTGCTGCTCAATTGCCCGGGCAACTACGAGTGTGCCGATGAAGGCGACCAGAGCCACCACCACTATGACGGGGACGAAGGCGGTTTCTCCCGTTCGGACGATGTAGGTGCCCAGTGCCGCCGCGCCGACAAAGAGGAGAGTGTCCAGCGCGACCATTCGGTCGGCCAGGCTGGGACCGCTCACAAGCCGCACCATCGCCATAACGGCTGCGAGGCCGAACAACGCGAAGGCAATATTGGTGACGACGATCATGATCCACTCACCAAGACTGCTGCCCGGTAGGACTCCTGGCTCAAGAGATCCCCGGCGGCGCGAGTGGCGATCTCCAGAAGCGGCTGGCCCGCTAGACCGATCACGAGGCTGAGCGCAACCAATCCGCCGGTTGCCATCACCATGGTCGCGGCGGGAGCCCGAACAAGGTTGTCGGTCGGGGTTCCCCAGAAGGCTCCAGACCAGATCTTTGTCATCGAGAAGAGCGTGAGCACACTGGCGAAGAGCGAAACGGCTACGACCAGCCAGCGGCCGCTTTCAAAGCCGGCTTGAACCAGCGCCAGCTTGCCGACGAATCCGGAGAAGGGCGGGAGCCCGGCAAGGCTCAGTGCGGCCGGTAGGAAGAGAACTGCAATCACGGGGAACTTGTGTAATACGCCCGCCACTTCCTTGAGCCGGCCCGTTCCTGATGAGTTCTCGACCAACCCACCCACAAGGAACATGACCGTCTTCACCACGACCTGATGAACGATGAACACGATCGCGGCCGCAATGCCCGCAACGGTGAAGAACCCGAGGCCCATGATCATGTAGCCGATTTGGCTGATGATATGGAATGACAGAATCCGCTTGATGTCGCCCTGGGCGATCGCTCCCAACACGCCTATCACCATCGTCAATCCGGCGATGAGCAAGATTGGGGTTGACGGCTTGTCCGCTGGGAACAGGAGGGTCTGCGTTCGGATGATCGCGTACACACCCACCTTCGTGAGCAGGCCGGCGAAGATAGCGGTAACGGGGGCCACCGCCGTCGGATACGAGTCGGGAAGCCAGAAGAACAAGGGGAATATGGCCGCCTTGATGCCAAAGACCATGAAGAACAGCCATCCGATAGCCGTCCTCAACGCCGGGTCGACTTCTGCGAGTCGCACCGAGAGATCAGCGAGGTTGACTGTGCCGGTGGCCGCGTAGATGAGTCCGATACCCACGAGGAAGAGCCCTGAGGCAACCAGACCGACAACGACGTACGTCATGGTGGCTCGGATCTGCTCCGGACCGGCCCGGTGTGTGATGAGGACGTAGCTGGCCGTGAGCATGATCTCAAAGGCGACGAAGAGGGTGAAAAGGTCTCCGGTCAGGAACGCCAGCACCACACCGGCGGCCAGTGTCTGGTAGACAGCATGAAACGACGGGAAAGCCCGGTCGTTGTCGCGCTGACCGACTGCGAAGATCAGCACGCCCAGCAGTGCCGCCGCCGACACACTCAACATCAGGGCAGCGAAACGGTCTGCCACGAGCGCGATCCCCAACGGCGCTTCCCATCCACCGACATTGACGATGATGGGTCCATCGCCGTCAACCCCGAACAGCACGGCAACGCTGGCAATGAGCGTCGCGGTGGAGGCGATGAGCGATACCGACCGGCGCCACACGAGTTTTGGCAGCAAGAGCGTAAGGGCCACCGCTCCGAGCGGTATAACCAGAAGAAGTCCGACCACGGCCGTCATGCTGCACTCCTTCGATTCGCTTCCGAGATGCGACGATCTTCCTGGTCGTCTTCCACTGCGTCGGAGAGCGTCAATGCGTGACTTCGGTAGGCAAGCGCCATGAGGAATGCAGTGGTACCGAACGTGATGACGATTGCCGTCAACACGAGAGCTTGGGGGAGCGGATCTGACATGGCTTGTCCGGCCTGATCGGTGAAAGGAGCCGCTCCCGGCGGACCCCCCGAACCGAGCAGGAGCAGATTGGCGCCGTGTCCGATGAGACCAAGCCCGATCACGATACGCGTCAAGAGGCGTTGCATTATCAGATAGGTTCCGGCGGCGAAGAGGGCGCCGGCGGTGATCGCCAGTACAGGGCTCATGATGCCGACTCTTCCGGTCTGCCGAGTTCCATTAACACGGTTGCGACTAGTCCCACCACGACGAGGTAGACACCGACGTCGAACAACAGTGAAGAACCGGCTGAGATCTCACCAACCAGCCACAGGTCCAGGGTGATCTTGCCCGCGTCGAGGAACGATGATCCAAATACGAGTCCGAGTGAGGCAACGGTGATGGATACCGCCATCCCCAACCCCACCAAGGATCGAGGGTGCAGAGGGAGCAGAGTCCTCACTTCATTTCGACCACCAGATAGAAACACGACCAGAAGGGCGGCACCGGCCAGGAGGCCGCCAACGAAACCGCCACCGGGGGCATCGTGGCCAACCACCAGCAAGAACAGGGAAACGATGAAGATCGTCGGAACGACGGTGCGTGAACCGGTTTCTGCGAGCAAGGATTGCCGAACGTTCATTCCGCCTCCTCGACCGGGGTTCGGAAGCCTGAGATCAACGCTGCTACGCCGATTGCGGCCGTGGCGATCACCGTGATTTCCCCGAGAGTGTCAAGGGCACGAAAGTCGGTCAGGATGACATTGACTATGTTCTTGCCGCCTGCAGCCGGAGCGAGGTCCCGATAGGCAGCGGAAGGCGAGGGTCCGGGGTTTCGTTGTCCGCTCGCCAGGAGTGCAGCCGCCGCAACAAACCCGCCGACGCCAACGGCCACCGCGGCCCGGACTGCGCTGCGAATACGCCAGACCATGATCTCGAAGTGACGGGGGAGCCTGCTGAGGACGAAGGCGAAGATGGCAATCACAACGGTTTCGACCAGAAGGAGGGTCAACGCGAGATCGGGGGCACCGTACAGCACAAAAATGCCCGCCATCGCATAGCCGACTGCTCCGAGCAGCAATACTGCCACCATCCGGCTGGAAACTCGCAAGGCGGCCAGCGCAGGCGCCACTACCAGCAGAGCCATGCCGGCCTCAGGGAGCGAAAACGGTCCGGTCGGGAGGGTCGGCACGCCTCCGGCGAACCCGAACGCCACCATCGGTGCTGCGATCACTGCTGTGAGAATCACAGCCAGGTAGAGAGGTAGCGAGCCGTGTTGGACAACGCCGGTGATCCTGTCGGCTACCCGATTGAGGGCGACAATGGTCCACTGATATGCCTCGTCCGCCGAAATGCGAGACAGGCGACCCCCGACGAAGCGCTGCTGAGCCCGGTCGATCGATTCTCGCTTGATGTGCATGATCACGCCGAGTACGACAACCGTGGCGGACACGGCCAGCGCGGCCTTCCAACCCGGCCACAGCACGAGCTTTGCCCCGGGTGCAAACGCGTAGACAAGGCGGTCGACGATGCCAGGAGCTAACCCCAGCACTACACCTGCTGAAGCCAGAATGAGTGGAGCAGCGATGAGCGTGCGGATGGTTCGCAGCGGCGCCGGATCCCCACCCGCATGCTCGGGCGACTGGGGTTTGGTGGCGAACGCTCCCCACCAGAACTTCAGGGAGTAGGCCGCGGTGGCTGCCGAAGAGGCGGCGATGATTGCCAACGGAGCCCATTTCTGTGCGTCGATGAGGGCGGCGAAGGCGGCTTCCTTCGTGACAAAACCCAGTAGCGGAGCAATGCCGGCCATCGAGGCCGCGGCTAATGCTCCGGTGAGTGCCAGCAGAGGATGCTGCAATCCGACCCCCGACAGCTTGCGAATGTCGCGGGTACCGGCCGTGGAGTCGATCGCACCGACGGTCAGGAACAACGCTGACTTGAACAGCGCATGAGAAATCAGAACTGCAAGAGCGGCATGCAGCATTGCGGGCGAGCCGAAGCCGACCAGGGCAGTCATGAAGCCGAGTTGGCTGACCGTGCCGTAGGCGAGCAGCAGCTTCAGGTCGGTTTGCCGCAATGCCCGCCACGCACCGATCACCATCGTTGCCAGTCCGACGGAGACCACCACCGGCGTCCAGATCGACGCCGTATTGAAGCCGGGGGCCAATCGTAAGAGGAGCAGAATGCCGGCCTTGACCATCGTTGCCGAGTGCAGATAGGCGCTCGCCGGAGTAGGAGCGGCCATGGCCCCGGGTAGCCAGAAGTGAAATGGTGCTTGGGCTGACTTCGTGAAGGCCCCCACCAGAGCAAGGGACAATCCGACGGTGGCGACGATGCCTGTGGGAGGAGATGCAACGATTCCAGCGAGAGAGGCGGTCCCGGCCGCCTGGGCGAGGAGGACGAGGCCACCAAGGAGGGCCAATCCTCCGAGACCCGTGGTGAGAACAGCCTGAAGTGCCGCGCTGCGAGAGCCGGCCTTCTCGTCGTCAAACCCGACCAGAAGGTATGAGGTGATGGTGGTTAGTTCCCAGAAAACAAAGAGCCCGAAGACGTTATCGGTAGCGCTGAGGCCGATCATCGCTCCTGCGAACATGACGATGAGCGACAGGAATCGGTTGAAGCGAGGCTTGGTCCGCATGTATGCGCCTGAGAATGCGACGATCCCGAGGCCGACTCCGCTGATCAACGAGATGAATGTGATGGCCAGCGCGTCGATCCTCAGCTCAAAGGCGACGCTGAGGGAGGGAATCCAACGAAGCGTTTCGATGTGCACGTCCCCGTTCACCACGGACCCCGCCTGATCCAGAACCCACACGAGCGTCCCGACCATGACCGCGGCGGCGGTGGCGATTGTGGAGCGTCGGAATCTGGTGGGGGCAACGCCGATCAAGATCGCAGCCGCAAGATATGCGCTGAGGATCGTCAGGAGCGAGACGTTCATAGCGGAGGGAAACGCCCGTCGATAGCCCGTATGCAGTTAGGTGAGTTGTGCGCTACAAAAAACACGTGTTTGAATACCTGAGTTATGATTTACGAAATAATGATCATATGATATGGTTTCGGCAAATACAAATCGTGAAACCGACATCGTATATACGATGGAGAGAGAGGACTCAGATGAAGCGATTTCGCAATATCCTGGTGGTCGCGCCACCAGGCGTGGACATCGCCGCAACGCTCATGGCGGCCGAGAAGCTGGCGCTGGGCAACGGAGCACAACTCACCCTGTTTGACGTGGTGCCGCCCGTTAATGTTCGAGATCGAAACCCCGGGGGACACTCGGAAGAGGAAATTCGCCGGCTTGTCGAGCAAGCTCGGACTGCGCAGATCGAGGAAGTGGCCGGAACCATCTCGTCTGTACCGGTTGAAATAGCCGTCGCGACCGGGACGCTGTTTCTCGAGGTCATCCGAAGGACCATGGCGTTCGAGCACGACCTCGTCATCATCTCGCCCGATCAGGATGCCGGCGCCGTCGGGTTGACCCGTGCATCAACCGTCATGCACCTGATGAGGAAGTGTCCTGTTCCGGTCTGGGTCCTCAGGTCGGAAGCTTCAGGGCGGGGCGACGTCATGGCCGCGGCGGGTCCTTTCGACGATGGCGCTCCGACACTGCTCGACAGGAAGATCGTTGAACTCGGATCGTCCCTGGCAGCCTTGCATGGCGGACGATTCCACCTTGTTCATTCCTGGAGTCTGCAGGGCGAGAGCCTACTTCGGAACGGTCGCGTGCGCCTCGCCGCCGCGGAGGTAGATCGCTTCGTTGAGGAGGCTGAAGTTGTCGCGAGGGGTGCACTGGACAAGCTCCTCGCCGACACGGGGATTCCTCAAGAGGAAGTAGAGCTGCATCTGGTCAAGGGCGATGCAGCCGACTCGATTATCAGGCTGGCAGCCGAACTGTCGCCGGATGTCGTTGTGATGGGCACTCTTGCCAGAAGCGGCATTGCAGGCCTGCTCATCGGCAACTCGGCCGAGAACGTGCTGGGTTCGCTCCAGGCGAGCATCCTGGCAGTCAAGCCGGTCGGATTCCGCACGCCGGTATCGCTGTGACCGGAGACTCGTTAATGCCCGGCGGACGGCTCTTGAGGCTTGGCGTGAGCCTTTTCGTGTAATGGAGAACGTATGACTTATCCAATAGAGAATCCGAGCTGGACGTTTCTTACCAATCACAGCCACGTGTTGCTGTGCATTGCGGAGAACTCGGACATCCGATTGCGCGATGTGGCCGCCAAGGTTGGGATAACTGAGCGTGCGGTGCAGCGCATAGTGGCCGAACTCGAGGAGGCCGGTTACCTGACCCACGAGAAGGTGGGCCGTCGAAACCATTACCAGGTTCACGCAGATTTGAACCTTCGTCACCCGCTTGAAAACCACCTGGGGATCGGCGCTTTGCTCAGGGCGTTGACAGGGAGCTGATTATTCGTCTCCCGGATCCGGAAGCGGGTCCGCCGCTCGACGCGTCGGTTGTTGCCTGGACGGCCGATCGGTACCGAAAGGGGATCGCACATTTCCTTCCGGCAGGCGGGGACCCGGGAGCGGTTCCTACGATTTGGTACTAAGCGAACCGCTGTCGGTCGGCGGCACCCGGGTAATGGCGAATTCGAGGACCTCGGGATCATCCACCAGCCCACCTCCGCGCACGGTCGCTCCGATGGTGAGGGCAGCCGATACGAGCACGATGTTCTTGAGTATGTACTGGCCTTCGAGAGTCGGTACGAACGGGTCTGCCCAGGTGATGTCTGTGAACAGGAACAACGGTGTCACCGTTCCGAGCATCTGCCCGACCAGTAGGAGGAGCGTGATTCTCATGTACTTCCCGGTAACCAGTCCAATTCCGATAGATGTCTCGAGTACTGCCAGCAAGATGCGGGCTAATTCTCGGGGCAGCAGTCCGAAGGAGAGGCGATCGATCGTCTCGGCGGCGAGCTGATCCGCCGGACTCAGGCCCGGCCAGAACTTCAGCACACCGAACCAGAAGAAGATGACTCCGATGCTGATGCGGAGAGCCGTCACTCCGTGCTCCGCAAGCCAGTGCGTCAGTCGGCGGTCAAATACTTGTGGCACAGTTGTTTTCATGCGCAAACGCTATCGGTTTTGTCGGCATACCGGCAGCCGGTCGGACACGAGCCGGCCTACCTTTCTGAAGCTTCCTTCGTTCGCTCGATGGGATTGGCAACCACGCGGTCTCAGAGGAGTCCGGTGGGGCTCTAGGCGAAACTCACGTACGCGGCTAGATGCTGTCCGGTGAGGGTCGAACGAGCGGCAACGAGGT
>JAHEDJ010000107.1 GCA_024641325.1 bacterium
CGGCACCTCCGGTTTCAGACGCGCCTTCACTCACTTCGAGTGAACAGCGAAGGATGGGAGAGGTGGACACGAGTGCTGGATGGTCCTCGAGAGTGTCACCGGCGACCGTTCCTGGCCCCGAACAGATCGTAGAAAGTCACGTTTCTAGACGACGATCTCAAGGAGTCCGGCAAGGTTCGCCGCAAATCGCGGCTCGGACAGCTCGGGGCAGTCTGCTGTTCTCTTCTGTCCGGTCACGAGCTTTAGCGCGAAGTTCCAGCAGGTCGGCTCGCCACACTCTTTGCAGTCGATTCCCGGGAGGAGTTGATATACCGCCATAGGGGTGGGGCGCCGGCGGGTTGTGATGCTGGGGACGATCTCTGCTCGCCTCTCCCAGGTTCGATTGACGAGATCAATCAGATCGTCCAGTGCCTCGACCGCATCATCCCGGTCATCCACATCACTGACTGCGATCTCGTACGGGTGGAAGGCAACGGACCGGTACTCATCCTTCCAGATCAAAGCTTTCGCCTCCGGGAAGTAGCTCGCTTCACTGAGCGTGGCATTGAGGTAGGGCAGCAGTTCCGAGATGTCCACACTCAGCCTGGCGATGGCCGTCAACCGCTCTGCGCCGGGCTCGCAGGGTGGGCTGAGAACTTCCAGGTCGTAGTGTTCGATCATCCACCTACCCCTGCGCGCGAGCCTACCCGGCCGCGTAAGTACTGACCGCTATTCGCCGGCCCGGCGTGCATCCTCGACGATCTCGTTGAGTCGTCGATAGTGGGATCCCCGCCAGTAGATCCTCTCGCAGGTCGAGCAGGTCCGGTATTCGTCGAAGTTTCGTCTGGTGGCGGGCGGCAGCCGGTCTGCAATGGCGGCCTTCTCGGCGGGCTCGAGCCACCCGTTGCACTCCATGCACCTCGTGAATGGATTGAGACTGCCGGCGAGATGGAAGCGGCGAACCACCTCTGTGAGCTGCCGGCGCGGGTTGGTGGCCCGCACGAAGTAGCCGTGGGTGATGGAACCGTGCTTGAGGAGCCCGACGTCCCTGGTCAACAGGATGCGGCCTTGGCCTGTCGAGATCCCCACCAGCTCGTGATCCGACCATACGTTGCTGCAGACCGTGTCGAAGCCGAGCAAGCGCAGATACCCTGCCAGCCTGCCGAGATGCACATCGAGGACGAAGCGCACGTCACGAAGCGGCTGCGGGCGGACCCGCACCACCGATGACAGATCAAAGGCCTCGAAGACGGGGTAGACGCTGATCCGATCTCCGTCCGCTACCCGGTATGAGAAGTCGACGGACTCGCCATTGACCAGAATCAGATCCACCTCCGTGTGTGGCACCCCACACCCTTCGATCACATCCTTGACGTTGCCCGGGACGTCAAAGGTGCGGGTAACCGTCCCTGAGCGTCGTTCTGCGGAGAGGAAATCTTTCAACTCGGCATAGAAGCGCAGGACGGTCTGCATCAGCGGCTGTAGCGCCCCATCAAGGTCGCATCCGCCAGCACGTGCCCGTCCATCGCCTCGAGCACCTGGGTCTTGGTGGATCCTCTGGGAATACCCAGTTCCGCGTCGAGTGCATACACAGTGAAGAAATAGCGATGGGTCCCGCCGGGTGGACAGGGGCCGCCGTATCCGACCTCTCCCCACGAGTTCAACCCGCCGGTACCGAGCGGGCCAACATTCTCGGCAAATTCGGTTACTACCGGAATGTCGAATGCCACCCAGTGGTCCCAGGTGCCCACGGGGGCGTCCGGATCATCCATCACCAGCGTCAGGCTCGCCGCCCCTGCCGGCACTTCCGAAAGCGAGAGCGGCGGCGAAACGTCGCTGCCATCGCAGGTGTATAGCGGTGGGATCAGGCCGTCGTGGTCGAATGCCGCAGACGCGAGTCGCATGCCGGTGCCTCCTTGGGTGTCGGCCGCCGTGTGGGCGGCCTGTTCGCTTCCGTCGCCCGAACAAGCCACGGCACTGAACAGGAGCATCATCGCCACCGGCAACAATCGGGCTTCCTTCTTCATCATTGCTCCCGACCAGCGGGCCGGCCTTTGAGACGCAGCCGGCTGGAACGGGCGGGAAGTGTCACACCCCTGAAATCGCTCCCCTTCCGGCACCGCAACTGCAGCAGGCGCTCAGAAATGAGAAACGGGGAAGCGTGAGATACCCGGGCCGTCATGTTCGTGGAGCCTCCCGGCCGACACCCGAACCTCGTTATGAGGGTGGAATCCTGAGATACCGCCTAACGCATGCGGTCGAGGTTCATCATCGACCTCGCGAGTCGTTCTTGTTCAGATCCTCTGCGGTCCCTGCGGCACCCGCTTGCGGAGGGCGCCTTTAGGCCATGTCTACTTCGTATCGGATGTTCAATCCGTTCTCGACTCTTGGAATGTAGAAACGGTGAGGGACGATTTTGAACACTGCATATGGCGGTATCGAGATGCCGAGTGTTTCAATGGCAGTCTTCACCGCATCGGTGTGTTGCTCTGGGGGAACCCGAATTGCTGTGCACTCCATCTGGACACCGTTGAGGTCGGTGGTCGTGGTTGCGGTGACTCTCGGTTGCACACTATCGAACACGACGGCGGCAACGGCACTGTTGGCCTCCAGGTGCCGGACATGGCGCGCTTCGGTGGTCGAGAAGAAATAGAGGTTCAAGTCTTCATCCGCCGTGTATTCCAGGGGAGCAACCCACGGCTCCTGGCCTTCGGTCGTTGCCAACACGACGATGTGGTTGCGTTTGATCAACGCTCTAACCCAGGCACTGTCGGCCCGGCGGGGGCTGTGGATTGCGAAGTCTTCTATCGCTGCCAAACCCCTCAGTCCTGCGTAACTCCTCAGTTCGTCTGAATCCATCCAGGCCTCCCGGCTCATCCCCATGGGTTGTTGCTTTCGGCTGACGCAGTCCACGGTGATGCGTTGTGTTGGCGTCGCAGATCAAACACTACACACGAGAAGTAGTACGGGAATGCCTGCATATATCGGAACTTCGGCGCTCGATGTTGGGTATCGCCCTCTAGAAGCATCCTCAAACACTCGCACACGGGAGCGTCCGAAGATGCTTTTGAAGGGAGCGCAGAATG
>JAHEDJ010000004.1:0-5953 GCA_024641325.1 bacterium
GTATGCGGACCAGTTTCGAGCGATCACACGCCGGGCCCGGACACGATTCGAACGTTGCGACTGGCAGGGGACCCAGCAGGACGCACTCGAAAGGCTTTCGCTGTATCGCACGGTCCTCAACCCGTTGATCGATGATGTCCGGCAAATCCTTGGTGAGCGCCTCGAAGACAAAGAGATGTGGGCGGAGATGCGATCCCGCTACTCGGCATTGATTTCAGACCGGGATGACTTCGACATCGCTGAGACGTTCTTCAACTCGGTCACCCGTCGAATCTTCGATACGGTCGGCGTGGACCCTTCGATCGAGTTCGTCGATACCGACTTCATTACCCCGCCTACACGGACACGCCGTCCCGTCTACCGCACCTACCAGCGGTCGGCCCGCACGTCGGTGCTGATCGCAGAGATCCTCTCGGACTTCGCCCTCACCGTCGGCTATCAGGATCTGGCCAGAGATGCGCAGCTCGTTGCCGAACGGGTTGAGCAACGGCTGCTGGAGCTCGGGGCCCTGTCGATAGTCGAGTTGGCAGAGGTCGTCGAGTCTCTGTTCTTCCGCGGGCAAGGCGCCTACATAGTCGGGCGCCTCTTCAGCGGATCGCATGATGTGCCCCTCGTGATAGCCCTCCACAACAACGGGGATCGGGTGTTCGTCGACGCCGTGCTGACCAGGCCCGAGGACCTCCGCGTTCTGTTCAGCTTCACCCGGTCCTATTTTCACGTGGATACCGATCGTCCGTACGATCTGGTCCGTTTCCTGCGCACGCTGATGCCCGGCAAACGCCCGGCCGAGTTGTACATAACAACCGGATACAACAAGCACGGTAAGACCGAGATGTATCGGGATCTGCTGCATCATCTCGATCGATCCGCCGGGAAATTCGTTGTTGCCAGGGGCAAGAAGGGCCTCGTGATGATCGTGTTCACCATGCCCGGCCATGACCTCGTATTCAAGGTCATCAGGGATCGGTTCCCTCCTCAGAAACGGACCACACGCAGGCAGATAATGGACAGATACAGACTCGTATTCAATCACGATCGAGCCGGCCGCCTCATCGATGCGCAGGAGTTTGAACACCTCGCTTTCGCTCGCGACCGGTTCTCGGAAGATCTCCTCGACGAACTGACGACCGAGGCATCCGAGACGGTTCGGGTTGAGGGAGACAGCGTCGTCGTTTCCCACGTCTACGTTGAGCGCCGGGTGATCCCTCTGGACATCTACCTCCGCGAAGCCAATGAAACCGCTGCGCACGGTGCGGTGATCGACTACGGACGGTGTATCAAGGATCTGGCGGCCGCCAACATCTTCGCCGGTGATCTGCTGCTCAAGAATTTCGGCGTGACCCGGCACGGCCGGGTGGTCTTCTACGACTACGACGAACTCACCGAATTGGTCGAATGCACCTTCCGCCGCATCCCTCCTCCTGTTCACCCGGAAGATGAGCTGTCGGATCAGCCGTGGTATTCGGTTGGTCCCGATGACGTGTTTCCGGAGGAGTTCCGGCATTTCCTCGGCCTTCGGTCCCCGCTGAAGGAGACGTTCGAGCAGCGACATGCCGACCTCTTCGACACGCCGCTGTGGCATGGCCTTCAGGACACCATCCGCGCCGGCGAGATCGTCGAAGTGATTCCCTACGACGAATCGGATCGACTCGCCCGTTAGTCACCCTGCGGTCGCCAACTCCGAAAAGGGTACGGTGTCAGCACCAGAGGGGACGGAGGTCGGCATCTGTGCCGACCTACCTGTGAGAAGATGTGGTTTGAACGTCAGAAGGATCTCTGTTGTCTGATTATCCATCCGAGTACGAGTTCGACGTCGTTCTGCGGGACGGCGAAGTAGCCCAGTTCCGGCCGATCAAGCCGGAAGACGGTGAGCGGATGCTGGGAATGTTCGAGAACATGGGGCCTGAGTCCCGCTACTTCAGGTTCTTTCGTGTCAAGCGTGAGCTGACACCTGAGGAACTCGAGTACTTCACCAACGTTGACTACAACGACCGCATGGCTCTCATCGTCTGCCAGGACGGGGTCATGGTTGGCGTCGGTCGCTACGACCGTGCCGAAGACGATCCGAGCTTCGCCGAGGTTGCGTTCGCGGTCGCCGACGGGCATCAGGGACGGGGCATCGGCACGCAGCTTCTCCAGCTGCTCACTGTTTACGCCCGTTCCCGGGGCATCACGGGATTCCGTGCTTTCGTGTTGCCCGAGAACGTCGGCATGATGCGTGTCTTCCGCAACAGTGGATACGCCCTCGGCCGCACCCTCGAAGAGGGTGTCTATACCGTCGACTTCCCGGTCGAACACAGCGAAGATGCAATCGCTCGTGAGCAGGTGCGCGAGCGCAGGGCGGTATCGGCCTCCATTCTTCCCATTCTCTATCCACGCTCCGTGGCTGTTGTGGGAGCCAGCAGGACACCGGGCAGCATCGGCAGCCGGCTCCTGCGCAATCTCATTCACAACGGCTTCACCGGACCCGTCTACCCGGTCAATCCATCCGCCGACGTCGTCAACTCGATCAAGGCGTACTCGTCGGTGACCGACATTCCCGGCGAGGTCGACCTCGCCATCATCGTGGTCCCTTCCCCTTACGTGCTATCGGTGGTCGAAGATTGCGCCGAGAAAGGCGTTCGAGGACTCGTCGTTATCTCGGCCGGGTTCTCCGAAGTCGGCGAAAGCGGAATCGAGCTGGAGCGCAAACTGCTCGAGAAGGTGCGGTCGGCCGGGATGCGCATGGTCGGACCTAACTGCATGGGTGTTCTCAACACGAGTCGAACCGTGTCGATGAACGCAACGTTCGCCCCCGTATACCCGCCCCGTGGCAACGTCGCGATGTCGAGCCAGTCGGGTGCGCTCGGCATTGCGATTCTCGATTACGCCCATAGTGCCAACATCGGCATCTCGTCATTCGTCTCGGTTGGAAACAAGGCGGATATCTCGGGCAACGATCTGCTTCTGGCGTGGGAGGATGACCCTGCTACCGATGTCATCGTCCTCTACCTGGAATCCTTCGGTAATCCTCGCAAGTTTGCCCGTGTGGCCAGACGAGTTGCCAGGACGAAGCCGATCGTAGCGGTGAAATCCGGGCGCACCGCGGCCGGCTCGAGGGCGGCCAGCAGCCATACAGGTGCCTTGGCGTCGGCGGACATTGCGGTGGATGCCTTGTTCCACCAGACCGGTGTAATCCGCACAAACACCCTCGAGGAGCTGTTCGACGTTGCGCAGCTTCTCGCCAACCAGCCCGTGCCACGCGGCCGGCGCGTGGGGGTCATCACGAACGCCGGCGGCCCGGGCATCCTGGCCGCGGACGCACTCGAGTCGAACGGGTTGATCATGGGGGAGTTCTCGCAGGAGCTTCAGGCGAAGTTGCGGGCAGTGCTCTCGCCGGAGGCCTCTGTCCGCAATCCGGTGGACATGATCGCATCGGCCGGACCGGAGCAGTATCTGCACATGCTGAAAACGCTGCTCGAGAGCGACGAGATAGATGCTCTGATGGCCATCTACATCCCGACAACTCCCGAGGGCGTTCCCGAGATCGCCGCGGCTGTTCGCCAGGCGCTGAGCGACTACGACGGCGACAAGACTTTCCTCTCGGTGTTCATGCAGGCAGATGACGCCGTCCAGATGCTGGCCACCGACGGCACCAGAATCCCCACCTACCTGTTCCCGGAATCAGCGGCGCAAGCTCTCTCGAGGGCGGTCAGATATGGCGAGTGGCTTCACGTTCCCGAGGGTTCGGTTCCCGATCTGTCGGGCGTCGACGCGCCGACTGCTCGCTACATCGTCGACAAGGCGTTACAGCGACTGGGATCGGAGGGCGGATGGCTCGAGCCGCATGAAGTCAGGGATGTACTGGCCGCGTTCGGTGTTGGCCTTCCCATCGAAGAGACCGCCCACAGCGCCGACGAGGCCGTTGAGATTGCGGACACGATCGGAGGCCCTGTCGCCGTCAAGGTGCTGGCGCCCTCGGCGCTGCACAAGTCCGACGTTGGCGGGGTGCTTCTCAACATCGAGGGTGAGGCCGAGGTTCGCGCCGCCTACGAAGAGGTTCGGTCGGCGGTCGCAGACCCGGAAGGCGTGCTGATACAACAGATGGTCCGGGGAGGACATGAAGTCCTCATCGGGATGACGGAAGATCCATCGTTTGGGCCGTTGCTTGCGTTTGGCCTCGGTGGGATCTACGTGGAACTGCTTAAAGACGTCGCGTTCCGCACGCTTCCTCTCACCGACCTCGAGGCATCAACGATGGTCAAGGAAGTCAAGGGGTATCGACTGCTCGAGGGATATCGCGGGTTGCCGGCGGGTGATGTGCACGCCGTAGAGGAGGCCTTGCTCAGGATCTCAGCGCTGATCGAAGCGGTGCCCGAGCTGATCGAGATGGATCTCAACCCGGTCAAGGTTCTCAAACCGGGAGAGGGTGTGCAGGTAGTTGATGCGCGTCTGAGGGTGAGGCCGATCCAGACCGGATGGGGGCCGGAACTCGCCGACATCCCTTCAGTTGCGAGCCGGGCTCGAAGAATGCGCGACGCCGGCTAGGGGGGCTTCTTCGTTTTCGCGGCAGGGATCCCCATGTAGCGCGTCATTCCCACGCGCAAACGATCAGTCCTTTTCGGCGAGTTCCCGGAATGCGTCCGGGACCGAGCGACCCCCGGACAACGCTACCGAGGCGTAGTTGACTGCCCGGCGCCCGAACCTCTGGCGCACTTCATCGACCGACTTATCGAGGACCCACCGAGCCGCGCCGGCCTCGGTTCCCGGTCTTCGCTCGTCATCGCCCAGTTCGATCGGCAGCTCGAGCTGCAGGGCGGGTTCGTCCTCCAGATGCGCAACAGAGATTGCCAGAAGAGAGATGACGGCCTCATCGGGATGATCAGCCAGGGCTGTTCGAACCAGGTCGCCGGCAATCGCGGCGAGGATCGAAGTTGCCGATACGGCGGCCGGAAGGGTGATCGACCGGGTTACCGCCCGGAGATCCGCGAAGCGGACCCGGGTGGTGATCGTTCGACCCGCCTTGTTCTTGGCGCGCAGGCGCGTGGCAACGCGATCGGCAAGGTGTCGCAGAGTCGTCTCGATGACCTCATCACTTGCCTCCTGGCGGCCCATGGCCGATTGAGCACCGACCGAACCGGCCCGATGGCTGGTTTCAACGTCACGGTGGTCCCGATTCCAGGCAAGCTCCCCGAGTTTCGTGCCGATGGCCCTACCGAGGAGTTGCTCCAGTGATTGGCCCGGCATGGCGGCGAGCTGACCGATCGTGGCGATTCCCTTTTCAGCCAGACGCTTGCGCGTCACGGGACCGATCCCCCAGACGAGATCGACCGGGAGGGGGTGGAGGAAGTCCAGTTCCGTGGACGGATCGACCACAATCATGCCGTCCGGTTTCGCTACCTGAGAAGCGATCTTGGCGAGGTGCTTGGTGCGGGCCACGCCGACTGAGACCGCAAGTCCTACCTCGTCACGAGCCCGCTGCCTGATTCTGGTGGCGATTGCTGCTGGTGTTCCAAACAGATGAATCGAGCCCGAGACGTCTGCGAACGCCTCGTCGATCGAGATCCGTTCGATCAGGGGAGTGAAGTCGCGAACGATCTCGATTACCTGATCGCCGAGCCGTTGGTATTCGGAGAAGTGACCGCCGACGAACTGGAGGTGTGGACAGAGTCGGCGCGCCTGCCGGCCCGGCATCCCGCCGCGCACCCCGAACGCCTTCGCCTCATACGAGGCGGCCAGGACGACACCGCCGCCCACTGCGATCGGTTTGCCCCGAAGGCTGGGATTCAACAACTGCTCGACCGAAGCGTAGAACGCGTCTAGGTCGGCATGGAGAATGGCCGGCGAGTCCGACATGGAATCCAGTGTAGCGAACATACGTTCGGCGCGAATTGCGAATTGCGAATTGCGAATTGCGAATTGCGAATTGCGAATTGCGAATTGCGAATTGCGAATTGCGAATTGCGAATTGCGA
>JAHEDJ010000004.1:6053-44997 GCA_024641325.1 bacterium
CATGGAATCCAGTGTAGCGAACATACGTTCGGCGCGAATTGCGAATTGCGAATTGCGAATTGCGAATTGCGAATTGCGAATTGCGAATTGCGAATTGCGAATTGCGAATTGCGAATTGCGACCTGTCAATCGTGCCCGGATCTGCTCGCCTTCTTCGAACCGTGTGGCGCGAGATCTGGAGAAGTGTCCTCAGTCATCTATGCCTGCCAGGCTCCTCGCCAGGGCCTTCTTGCCATCCATGTCTGATTGCCTTCCAATCAGGATCCTCTGGGCCTGCGGTGACCCGGCGCCGTGCATCGACTCGGTCAGGTAACCCACAGCATTCCGGCCCAGCGTCATGTTCTCGATCAGGCGAAGGATTCGCATGCGGTTCTCGGTGGAGACGTCCTCCCGGCCCTTGAGGTACTTGTCGAGTATCGGGCCGGTTTCGGGGTGTTCGAAGTCGCGCTGGGAAGGCATGGTGACCATCAGTCCACCGGCGAGGTCTTGCGCGAGGCGTCCGATCTCGTAGGGGAAGCGCGTGACGTTGTGTTTGCAGACGTTGGCGAGCAGTCCGTCGTTCTCCCAGTTGCCGGCGTCGGTTTGGAATGATTCGTGCGAGGCGGCGATCCCGCCGCCGTATATGGTCTCGTTGAGATGGTTCATCTCGATGAGCTTGTCTTTGATGTGGGAGGCCTTCTCAACACCGTTGTACTCGGCAGCGAGGGCGGCGGCGCCGATCAGGACATCACCCACGCCGCTCTTGCACACGTAGCTGCGCCGGTGATAGCTGGTGAAGCGTTCGACGAGGGTGGCGGCGAACTCAAACTCACCATCCATGAAGACATGTTCCCAGGGAACGAAAACATCTTCGAGGATGATCGTCGCCTCCTGCCCGGAGAACCGGGCGTTGCCGGCATCGATCTCGCCGCCGTCGAGAATACGGGTATCACAGGATTGCCGCCCGTAGATGTAGGTGAGTCCCTCCGCTTCGACCGGTACGGCGCAGGTGATCGCGTAGTCCCGATCGGCTTCGTGGAGGCGAATCGTCGGCATCACGATGAACCAGTGTGAGTTGATTGCTCCGGTCTGATGGGCCTTGGCGCCCCGGATTACGATCCCATCGTCCCGGCGCTCGGTCACGTGAACGTAGAGATCGGGGTCGATCTGTTCGGAAGGTGCCTTCGACCTGTCACCTTTAGGGTCGGTCATAGCTCCGCCGATCACGAAGTTCATTCGTTGCATCTCGGCGAGCCACGTCGTGAACCGCTTGTGGTAGTCGGTGCCGTAGGCGGCGTCGATGTCGAAGGTGACCGAGAAAGTGGAATTGATGGCATCCATACCGACGCAGCGCTGAAAACAGGTGCCGGTGAGTTGGCCGAGCCGTCTCTGCATCTTGTTCTGGGCGACCACATCGTCGGCGCTCTCGGTGACATGCAGAAAGCGGTTGACCGGGGCATCGATTATCGATGAGTCGGCCGCCGCCAGATCAGGTTGATCGACCGCGAGATCGTATGTGGTGGCCAGCGCGTTGATCGACGGGCGGATCACCTGGTGGTCGACGGGTTCGGGCACTTTCTCGCCCATCAAGAAGACGGTGAGATTACGGTCACGGAGACTCTCGATGTAGTCCTCCCCGCTGCGGATCGGTTCACCTTTGGTCCAGCCGGCCATTGCTCCTCCAATCGATCGACTCACGCTACTACTCGCCGTTCCGGCGTCGCCGGCTTCCCTCGAATGGGGTGGCTTCAAGTGGTGTGGGCAAGAACGGGATGGGTTGAGGTGGCTATGCTCAAAGGGTCCGGCACAAAAATCCGGATGCCGTCGAGTGCAGCGAAGTGCGGTGAGATTCCGCTGCTGTCCCGCAACTGTGATGCCCCTTCGAGGGACGAGCCAGGACGCCTGACCCGATGGCCACGAACAAGTCTCGGGTGAAGGCAGCGTTCGTGACCTGGCCGCCAGGTCACCTAGGCACCCTTCATCCTCCCGAGTGGAGGATGTTTTGGATTTCAGGAAGATTGCCGCCCTCGTCGTGCTGGTGTTTCTTGTCGCCGCGTGCGGCGTATCCGTATCGACCGGCGGGAACGGGGGTGGAGCTCCGGAGACCGTGCTCGAATCCGTGGAGTCCTCTACCACTTCACAGCCCGCTACTACTCAGACCACTATCGCGGCGGTTGAGGAAGCTTTTCCCGTTACGGTCGCGGCGGGAAACGGCGAGGTGACAATCGAGTCGCGTCCGCAGGCGATAATCTCGCTCTCACCGACGGCAACGGAGATGCTTTTCGCGGTCGGCGCTGGGAGTCAGGTTGTCGCCGTCGATGAGTATTCGACATATCCGGCAGATGCCCCCATCACCGACCTCTCCGGCTGGATTCCCAACATCGAAGCAATCATTTCGTACGGGCCGGATCTCGTGGTCGTCTCCAACGACATCGATGACATCGTCGCGAATCTTGAAACACTCCGCATACAGGTGTTGGTGATGCCGGCCGTCTCCACCATCGAAGGAACGTTCGAGCAAATGGAACAACTCGGTGCTGCCGTCGGTCGATTGGCCGAGGCCACCCGTGCGACCGGAGAGCTGCGTCACGAGTTGGATTCTCTCCTCTCGTCACTCGAGAATGTCGGCGCAACGCTCACCTACTACCACGAACTCGACCCAAATTTCTTCTCGGTAACCTCGTCGACCTTCATCGGCGGCGTCTACCACGAACTCGGGCTCGTGAATATCGCCGATCCGGCAGATATCGACGGATTCGGCTACCCGCAGCTTTCGGTCGAGTTCATCGTTGACGCAGATCCGGATCTCATCTTTGTCACGGACTGCTGTGGCGAGTCGATCGACACCATCTCGGCCCGACCCGGGTGGGGGAGCATCTCGGCGGTCCAGACGGGATCGATAATCGTCGTCGATGATGACATTGCCTCGCGGTGGGGTCCGCGCACGATCGAGTATTTGGAGGCCGTCGCCGATGCGATTGCCACCCTGGCTGTGGCAGGCGGATGAGCTCGACACTCATCGTTGGTCCGGACCTTCCGAGGGCTACCCGGCCGACTTGGGGCCAGGTAACAGCGGGGTTCATCGCGCTCCTGGGGGCCGGCATCGCCGGTCTACTGATAGGGCCGGCAGATATTCCGGCGAGCGAACTGCTGCGCGCTCTCGCCGATTCACTGCCGTTCGTGGATGTTTCCCAGGAGTTGACCGAGACTCAGCTAGACATTCTGTGGGAACTGAGACTCCCGCGAGTGGCCCTGGGGGCGATCGTCGGGGCGACGCTGGCCATCTCCGGGGCTGCCTATCAGGGCGTGTTCCGTAATCCGCTTGCAGACCCGTATCTCCTCGGTGTTGCAGCAGGGGCCGGATTCGGAGCCACACTGGCCTTCGTCTTCGCTCCCGGCGCGGCGGTCGGGCCTATCGAGTTAGTTCCACTTGCTGCATTCGGTGGAGCACTGGTCGGAGTCGGCCTGACCTACGGTGTGGGCCGCACTCTGGGTGATCGGAGCAACGCCGCGCTCATTCTGGCGGGAGTGGCGGTCGCATCGTTCCTGACTGCGGTGCAGACTTTCATTCAACAACGAAACACCGACACCTTGCGAGAGGTGTATTCGTGGATCCTCGGATCGATCGGCACGCTCGGGTGGCATGAGGTCTTGCTGTCCTTGCCATACGCCGGCATCGCGACGATCGTCATTTTCCTTCACCGGAGGCTGCTCGATGTCCTGGCAGTAGGGGAAGAGGAGTCGAGAGGCCTGGGTATCTCGACGGGTCGTGTGCGTGCCGCAGTCGTGATCGCCGCCAGCCTCGGAACCGCAGCCGCAGTGGCGGTGTCAGGCTTGATCGGGTTCGTGGGGATCATCGTCCCGCACACGGTGCGCTTGCTTACGGGTTGGAGTTACCGGGTGATCATCCCGCTCTCGGCGCTGTTCGGCGGAGCGTTCCTAGTGGCGGCCGACCTCGTGGCTCGCACGGTGATGTCCCCGGCCGAACTGCCGATCGGTGTGGTGACCGCATTCCTGGGTGCACCGTTCTTCGCCGTTGTGATGCGCTCGGCGCGGAGGATGCGATGACGGCCCTATCGATCAGCGGCCTTCGAGCCCGCTATAACGGCACCGAGGTGCTGAAGGGCATTGACATCGAAGTCGAGCGTGGCGGCTGGCTGGGCCTGGTCGGGCCTAACGGATCCGGAAAGACGACCCTGCTGCGCGCGGTGGTTGGAACGGTAGAGGCCGGGGGCGAGGTCGCGCTCGACGGTCATGATGTTCGGCAGATGAGCTCTGCCGAGCGGTCCCGTTCGATCGCAGTGGTTGCGCAGCGTCCCAATCTTCCTTCTGATATGACGGTCTTCGATTACGTGCTGCTCGGGCGCACGCCGCACATCTCATATTTCGGCGTCGAGGGGAGGGCCGACCTGCAGGTAGTGGTGGACGTATTGGAACGGTTGGAGCTTGGTGCGCTTTCGTTCCGGACGCTCGGATCTCTGTCGGGTGGGGAGGCTCAGCAGTCGGCTCTCGCCAGGGCGCTGGCGCAGCGGGCACCGATTCTTCTGCTCGACGAGCCTACGAGCGCACTCGACGTCGGGCATCAGCAGCAGGTTCTGGAACTGGTCGACGAGTTGCGTAGGGAGCAGTCGCTCACCGTCGTCAGCGCGTTGCACGATCTCACTCTGGCTGCGCAATTCTGTGATGGCCTTGTCATGCTGGGCGGCGGGGTCGTGCATGCGGCAGGTGCTCCCCGGGACGTGTTGACCGCGGAGAACATCCGCAACCTCTACGGTGCCTCGGTTCGAATCATCGAACTGGGCGAGGGAGAAGTGGCGGTGGTTCCTCACCGCGCCGGCCGCTAGAACGGACAAAGCGAGCCGAACGCGCCACTGGTTGCCGGCGTCCGGCTCCGCTTGCTTCGTGCTGAATGGCCGTGATCAGACCATCGCTCAGGAAGGGATTACCGACTCGATGGCCTCGACGATCTTCTTGACCGACAACATGCCGTAGTCGAAGACGAACTCTTCGCCTCCTTGCATGGTCACTACCGCCTGTTTCAGCAATCCCTTCTTGGTCGCTTTGACACCTGTGATCTCGCTCACGGGCAACTCGACCCGGGCCTCGTCGTCGTTGGAGTAGCGGTACACGGAATGTCCGCCGGCTGCAGCAAAAGACCCAACGTCGAGAAAGATCGCCTTCACGATCGTCTTGTTGCTCGACTCATACAAAGAGACGAAAACGATCTTCTCGTCCGTGAGTTTGAGCTTGCCGGTGTAGCGACCGCCTTCGTCCGGAAGGTAGTTGACTACCCAGTTGCCGAGTTCCTGCGCCATTCCGCTGTCTTTCGTTCGACGTCGGTTTCACCCTACGCGCTCAATATAGGCCGCGTCATGATTCGGATACGGCATGAATCGGATGGACTCCTACTTGATAGACGATCCACGTCCGGTGGCGCTTCGGGAGGCGCCGGCCGCCTGCGCTCGTGTCGCTGGATGACTCGCGACCGGGGAGCACCCGTCGCGTTCAAGCCGGCCACCACCCACCTCGCTCGATCTGTATCCTGGTGTTCATGAAGCAGGTCGCGACCAACACCTTCGTACTCGGGACCGGAGGTCACAACTTCTACATTCTCCGTGACGGAGATGAAGCGACCGTCGTCGACGCCGGCTGCTCACGAGAATGGCGGAAGCTCGTCAAGGGCCTCGAGTCGATTGGCTTGTCCCTCGAGTCGGTGGCGGGGATCGTGGCCACTCACTCCCATGCCGACCACCTCGGGTTTGGCAAGGAAGCGACAAGAAACGGACTGGCGGTGTCGGTGCACGCCGCGGAGGAAACCCGTGCCCTTGGAACCTACACCGGCCGCTTTGCGGTAACCACCTCTGAGATCCCCATGTTCAATCGGCATGCCTTGAAGACTTTCCTGCCGATGATCCTCGCAGGTGTCATGAAGATGGAGCATCTCGACAAGGTGGACACGTTCCAGGATGGCGATCGCCTTGACCTGCCCGGCCACCCTGTCGCCGTGCATACGCCGGGTCATACCGAAGGACACGCGATGTTCCATTGCCCCGAGCGTGGGCTGCTGTTCACAGGGGACGGTCTCATTACGATGGATCTCATCGGTCCGGGCAGGGGACCACAGCTGATCGAGGAGCGCTTCAACCTCGATCATGAGCTGGCCGGGTCGTCACTCGACCGCATCGTTGGTTTGGAGGCCGAGTTGTTACTTCCGGGACATGGGGATCCGTGGGCCGGAAGCCCGGCCGAGGCCGTGGAGTTGGCTCGCGCGTAGCCGCCGCTTCGGTGCGCTCTACTCGCTTGTGGATCGCGCGACCCGGTTGGCTAACGGCTCTTCGCCCTTCGGGCTGGAGCGAGATGACTTCGTAGACGAAGCACCGCCGGTAAACCCGCCGCAACCACACAAGCTCCCACCAGTGCCGTGAGGCCGAAACCGTCGGCGATTCCCTGTGCGGCGACTCCGGTGATGTCAATCGACTCGCCTGCGAGGAGTTGCCGCACGATCTCCAGATCGGGAACGACCCGGGAAACTGCCAACAGGATCAGCGATCCGCCGAGTGCGGCTCCGATCGTGAAGCCCTGTGCCCTGGCCACTTGGTGAGCCGCGGATGCCCTTCCCAGCTGATCATCCGGCGTGGCCGTCCGTAGAAGAGTTAGGCCCGAGTTGGTCGAGATCCCGACCCCCGTGCCGGCCACATAGAGGCATCCAAATACGAAGGCGGACGGCAAACCGAATGTCACGGCCACCCACATGAGCATCAGCGCCGGCACGGTTAGACCGAAGCCGCTGACGGTCAGAGTGGATTCAGGCATCCGCCGTGTGAGTCGGCCGGAGATGTTGGCGCCGGTCGTCCACCCGAGCGTAAAGAACAGGACGGACCAGGCGGTCAGGGCAGAGCCTGCTCCCAGAGCACCCCTGACGTACAGCGGCACGTATGTCTCGGCAGCGATTGCGCCCGCCACCATGAGGCCGAGACCGACGGCCAGTCCGGCATATGGTTGCCGGATCAGATGCTCCAGCCAGACAATCGGAGCTTCATGACTGCGGGCATGCCGGACGTACAGCCAAGCTCCGATCATGACGACGGTCATCCAGCCCAACGACGTCCAGTCGAGTTGATCGACCGCCATCGCCAGGCTGATTGTGACCGTTCCGACGAGTGCGGCCCCTCGCCAGTCCACCCGCCTGTCGCGTCGACCAGCAGGGCCGGGCAGAACTTGCCAACCGGCGATCAGGGCCGCCAGCCCGAGCGGCAGGTTGACGAGGAATATCCAGCGCCAGTCCAGCACAGTCAGCATCAGAGCAGCGATGGCTGGAGCAGCAACGCCCATCACCCCCCAGACGGTGGCGTTGGCCGCAAATGCTCTCCCGACGAGGTGATGCGGATAGACGAGCCCGACGGCCGCGATACCCACGGCGGAGATCATCCCTCCTCCCGCGCCCTGGACTATCCGAGAAACGATCATGAAGGGCATCGAGGGAGCCAGGGCCGCCGCCAGGCTGGCTCCTACGAAGATCGCAACGGCCCACCGGAACATCGTTCTGGTCCCGACACCGTCGACGAGGGGCCCTGAAATCGCGGTGGCGATCCCTGAAGTCAGAAGGAACCCGGTGATCGTCCAGGGGAGGAGTGAGACTCCGCCCAGATCGGCGGCCAGTTCAGGCAGCGCAGCTGCAACGGCCAAGCCCTCGAATGCCACCAGCGCCACCGTCGTGAAGATGGCAATCGAGGCAGGGAGGAGTTGTCTGGAGAGGACACCTGATGGTTCGGGCACCAGTAGAGGATAGGGCGCACCCGGGTACCTCAGTTCTGATAATGCGGACCCTGCGAGACGGCGAAACGCTATTCGCGGTGAGTGGCCCCCAATTCGCGGGCAATGTCCTTTGCCCAAACCTCGATCTGGTCGAAGTCCCGCCAATCGCCGGACCTGCCCTGCTTTACCATGCTCCGTGCTATGAAGCCTGTCGCGTCTTTCGGAAGACGCCCACCAAAGGTGACGCGATCCTTCACGTTGAGGTGGACCGCCAACTTCTCGACTTTGGCTGGGAACTCCTGAGGATCCTGGGAGCCGTCGTCGGCGATCGGGCCGCTGTGGAACAACCAGATCGGCCGGTCGAAGCCCGCCCTGCTGAGGCGCCCGAGCAGGCGAACCGCTTCACGGCGCCAGCGCGTGGCATAGATCGCACTGCCGAGTATTACCGCATCGAATTCCTCAGGATGGAGCATGTCCCCGGCTGAGCGGAGGGTCACGGCGAAATGCTCACCGGCCAACGTGTCCGCGACCTTCTTGGCGATGCCCTTCGTTCCGCCCATCTTGCTGCCATAAGCAACCAGCACGTGCACGGTTCGGCCTCCTTTTGAACCAGACTCTCAACATCGCGCGTTTCTGGCATCTTGTACAGGGTCAATCGGATCTCAAATGAGGTTTCTGGTTCTGACCCGTGCAAGGCTCCAGCAAGAAAGGACCGATTACCTAAGGCGCCAGAACCCTCTACCAGCAACTCGCGACTCGCGACGCGCGCCTTCTTATGGCCCATTACTCCCTGGTAACTGCCGACGTCCCCTGCTCAGATCTCTAGGTTGGGTACCAACATTCGAGTTGATCACGACAGGAAGGACCCGGAGTGGGACGCGTCGTCACCGTTGATGGCAATGAAGCGGCCGCTTCCGTTGCGTTTAGAACCAACGAAGTCATTGCCATCTATCCCATCACACCGTCATCTCCGATGGGTGAGTTGTCCGATGAATGGTCGGCAAAGGGCCGCACGAACATCTTTGGAACAATCCCTGAGGTCGTCGAAATGCAGAGCGAGGCCGGTGCTGCCGGCGCTCTCCACGGCGCCCTCCAGGGCGGAGCGATGGCTACGAGTTTCACCGCGTCACAGGGCCTGCTGCTGAAGATTCCCAACATGTACAAGATCGCCGGCGAACTGCTTCCGTCGGTCATCCACGTGGCTGCCCGCACCCTGGCGACGCATGCCCTCTCGATCTTCGGTGATCACAGCGACGTGATGGCGACTCGTGCAACCGGTTGGGCGCTGTTGTCGTCTGCATCGGTGCAAGAAGCGCACGACATGGCTCTCGTCGCTCAATCTGCGACGCTCGAAAGTCGCATTCCGTTTCTGCACTTCTTCGATGGATTTCGAACATCACATGAAGTCGGGAAGATCGACGAACTGAGTGACGACGATATTCGGGCGATGATCGACGAGGAACTCGTCGCCGCCCACCGTATTCGTCGCCTCAATCCGGATGCTCCGGTCATCCGCGGTACCGCGCAGAATCCGGATGTGTTTTTCCAGGCGCGGGAAGCCTGCAATCTCTACTACGACGCAGTACCCGATCTCGTGCAATCGACCATGGATCGATTTGCCGAGCTCACAGGACGCCGGTACCGCCTCTTCGATTATGTCGGCGCCCCCGACGCCGAGCGTGTCGTGATCATGATGGGCTCGGGCATTGGCGCAACCGAGGAGGCGGTACAGGCACTCGTTGATCGCGGCGAGAAGGTCGGTTTGGTCAAGGTCAGGTTGTACAGGCCGTTCTCGGCGGAGGCGCTCATCGCCGCTCTGCCCGCCTCGACCCGCTCGATTGCGGTGCTCGACCGCACCAAAGAACCTGGAGCCCTCGGTGAGCCGCTCTACCAGGACGTGATCACCGCCATTTCGGAGCAGACCGCAGCGGGCAACGTCGCGTGGGACGGTTTCCCCCGGATCATCGGTGGCAGGTATGGGCTCTCATCCAAGGAGTTCACTCCGTCGATGGTTGCGGCGATCTTTGCCGAGCTCGGCAAGGAATCTCCGAAGGTGCATTTCACCGTTGGGATCGTGGACGATGTGACGCATCTCAGTCTCGATGTGACCGAGGAACTCAACACCGAGCCGGACGACGTCGTCCGTGCGGTCTTCTTCGGGCTCGGCGCAGACGGAACTGTTGGGGCCAACAAGAACTCGGTGAAGATCATCGGCGAGAACACCGACCTCTATGCGCAGGGCCATTTCGTCTACGACTCGAAGAAGTCGGGAGCGATCACGGTTTCCCACTTGCGGTTCGGTCCCCGGCCGATCAACTCCACCTACGAGATCACCAAGGCGAGCTTCGTGGCTTGCCACCAGTTCAACTTCCTCGAGAAGATGGCTGTCCTCGAGGTCGCCGACCAGGGAGCAACCTTCCTCCTCAACAGCCCGTATTCGGCAGACGAGGTTTGGGACAAGGTGCCCCTGGAGACCCAGCAGGCGATCATCGACAAGAACATCACGTTTTACGTCGTGGACGGTGTCAAAGTCGCGCGGGATGTCGGTCTCGGCGGCCGGATCAATACGGTTCTCCAGACTTGCTTCTTCAATCTGGCGGGGATACTCCCGCCGGACCAGGCGATCGCCGAAATCAAGGAAGCGATCCAGAAGAGCTACGGGAAGTTCGGTCAGACGGTACTTGACCGCAACTTCGCAGCCGTGGACGCCTCAATCGCAGCCCTCGAGAAGGTGGCGGTTCCGGCTACGGCAAGTTCGTCCTTCGTTCGGCCTCCCACGGTACCGGAAACCGCTCCGGACTTCGTACAGCGTGTGACCGCCATGATGATCGCAGGAAAGGGCAACCTGTTGCCCGTGTCTGCACTGCCGGTCGACGGGACGTTCTCGACCGGGACGACCAAGTTCGAAAAGCGTTCGATCGCCCAGGACATACCGATCTGGGATCCGGACATTTGCATCGACTGCGCAAAGTGCGCTCTCGTTTGCCCCCACGCGGCCATCCGGATGAAGGTATACGATCCGGCGTTCCTCGATGGAGCGCCCGACACGTTCCTCTCGAAGGACTTCAAAAGTCGTGAGATGCCCGGCAACGTCCTGACGATTCAGGTGGCACCGGACGACTGCACCGGTTGCGGCGTGTGTGTCGATGTATGCCCGGCCAAGTCCAAGGAAGAGGTCAAGCACAAGTCGATCAATATGATGCCGAAACTCGACCACCTGGAGGTGGAGCAGGCGAACTTCGACTTCTTCCTGAGCCTCCCCGAACCGGATCGGACCGAAGTGCGCCTCGACACGGTGAAGGGCAGTCAAATGGCCGAACCGTTGTTCGAGTTCTCGGGAGCATGCTCCGGCTGTGGCGAAACGCCATATATCAAGCTGATGACTCAGATGTTCGGAGATCGGGTGACCATCGCCAACGCGACGGGCTGCTCTTCCATCTACGGCGGCAATCTGCCGACTACGCCGTACTCGACGAATGCCGACGGACGCGGTCCGTCCTGGGCCAACAGCCTGTTCGAAGACAACGCCGAGTTCGGGCTCGGCTTGCGGCTGGCGCAGGACCAGTCCGTACAGGATGCCAAGGTCCTTGTAGGCCGCTTCTCCTCCGATCTCGGAGATGAGCTTGCCGAAGGACTCCTGGCCGGCGTCACCGACACGGATGAGGTCGGGCTGGCCGCGCAGCGCGACCGTATTGCGCATGCGAAGAAGATCCTCGGCGACATCGACTCGGTTGAAGCTCGTCGCCTCATCGCCGGAATAGACACACTGGCTCACAAGAGCGTCTGGATAGTCGGCGGTGATGGTTGGGCATACGACATCGGGTTTGGTGGCCTCGACCATGTGTTCGCCTCCGGCCGGAACGTCAACATTCTGGTTCTCGACACCGAGGTCTACTCGAACACGGGCGGACAAGCTTCGAAGGCCACCCCACGGGGAGCAGTCGCCAAGTTTGCCGCCGGTGGAAAGGCAACCGGCAAGAAGGATCTGGGCATGATCGCCCAGGCCTACGGCAACGTGTATGTGGCGCAAATCGCGATAGGCGCCAACAACACACAGACGGTGAAGGCTTTTGCCGAAGCTGAGGCATATCCGGGAACTTCCCTCATCATCGCCTACAGCCAGTGCATTGCCCACGGAATCGATATGGAAACTGGAATGAGCCACCAGAAAGAAGCCGTCGAAAGCGGCTACTGGCCGCTGTTCAGGTTCGACCCGACGGCAGAGGCCGAAGGCAGACACTCGTTCCATCTCGACAGCCGGGCACCGAAGATCACCTTCAAGGACTTCGCGATGCAGGAAGCTCGCTACGCGATGCTGGCCAGAACCAAGCCAGAGCACGCCGATGCGCTGTTCGCGATAGCGCAGGACGACATCGACAACCGGTGGCACCTCTACGAGCAACTGGCGGACCTGGACCGGCAGGTCCCGGAGGAGGAGGAGGAGGTCGGACCATGAGTGTCGATCTGACGACCAAGTATCTGGGACTCGATCTAGCCCATCCGATCGTTCCCTCCGCTTCGCCGATGACCGGCAACCTTGCCTCACTCCGACAACTCGAGGCGGCCGGCGCCTCTGCGGTGGTGCTGTGGTCGCTGTTCGAAGAACAGATCGTCCATGACGAGGAGCAAGCTCTGGCCCTTGCCGAGTTCCACTCCGATAGCTTCGGTGAGGCCGTCGGCGGGTATTTCCCTACCCTCCAGGACTACAACACCGGACCGGGCGAGTATCTCAAGCTCATCCGCGACGCCAAAGAGCACCTCGAGATTCCGGTGATCGCCAGCCTCAACGGCACTTCGATCGGAGGCTGGCTTCGCTATGGGAAACTTATGGAAGAGGCAGGTGCGGACGCGCTCGAGCTCAACGTCTATCTGATCCCAACCGACCCGGAGACGACCGGTGCGGAGGTAGAACGGCAATATCTCGACCTCGTGATGGCCCTCAAGGAATCGATCACGATTCCGTTGGCCGTGAAAGTGGGGCCGTTCTTCAGCTCGATCCCGAACATGGCAACCAGGCTGATCGATGCCGGAGCCGACGGTCTGGTGCTGTTCAACCGGTTCTATCAGCCCGATATCGACCTCGATGCGCTCGAGGTGACGCCCAATCTCAGATTGTCGCATTCGGACGATCTGAGATTGCCGTTGCGCTGGACGGCGATTCTCAAGGGCCGTGTGCTCGGTTCGATGGCTGTGACAAGCGGTGTTCATACGGCTCAGGATGTGATCAAACTCCTCCTGGCCGGTGCCGATGTAACGATGATGGCATCGGCTCTGTTGCGCAACGGTCCGGGCGTGCTTACAGACGCCCTGGAGGGTCTGCGGGCCTGGCTCGAAGAGAACGAATATGAATCCGTCCGTCAGATGAAGGGCTCAATGAGCCAGTCGGCGTCTCCGGATCCGGCGGCCTTCGAGCGCGGCAACTACATGAAGACGCTTGTCACCTACGCCCGGCCGGGCGTGTAGCGCCGGGCAGAGGCATTAGATCTGAGGGCGGTTCTCTCTGAGGGCCGCCCTCACATTTGTCCACGTTTCTTCCAGTGACTCTGGCAAGACTCTCGTTCCTGCGGTGGAGGTCATGAAGTTTGTGTCTCCCGACCAGCGCGGCACCAGGTGGAAGTGGAGGTGAGCGGGGATGCCGGCACCTGCCACACGGCCCAGGTTCGCCCCCAGATTGAAACCTTGAGGGTGCATCGAGGCGTTGAGGCCCGTCTCAGCGCGGATGATCAGGTCCCACATCTGCGACCGCTCCTCAGACGTCAGCTCCGACAGGCCGGCCGTGTGGCGATTGGTTGTGATCATCAGATGGCCTGTCGAATACGGATAGCGGTTCAAAACCGAGTAGGCGAGAGGTGACCGTTCGAGGATCAAGGCGTCTTCGTCGGACTCGTCGGGCAGCCGGCAGAACAGACAATCTTCGTCGGAGGCGTCGTCTATTGACTTCACGTACGTGGACCGCCACCCGGCCCAGAGATGATCGAGCACGCTCTCAGGGTACCCGACGAGCAACTCGCGACCCTATCGCTCCAGCATGTTTCGTTCGATCCACCACTGCGTGATCGGGCTTGGTTCCGGCGGTTGCCAGGCCTTATACGCCTCTTTGCGGGGAACCGGCCACTCGATGTCGATGTCGATTCTGGTTCCGAACCGATCCGCTCCTGCCAGCACGTTGAGCGCTTCTCCGAGCACACGTCCCTGCATAGCGGTGTCGCCCGGCATTCCGAATGGATGGCCGAAGGGAAACTCGACGCCAACGGTGCGCGGGTTGAACAGAGCTGAGGCAAGATCCGGCATCATCGTTACGACAACCGTTGGGATTCCCGCCGCTTCGATCCAGCGTGCCAACACGGGCACGTTCTTACAGCAGTCCGGTCAGACGGGAGCAAGGATGAGGCCATCGACCTCATCTTCATGAAGGAGATCGATGATCCCGGGAGCGGCGATCTCCCGCCAGCCCTCCAGGCTGGCTCCCTGGAAACCCATCACCGAGTAATGACGCGGAGCTACTTCTCCGATCACCCGGCGTTCCTCGGCGTCTACGAGCCGATCGATCGGCAAGGCGATGTTTGGATCGGCCAAGATGTCATCGTGGCTGATGTGGAGGTGGGCGAGGCCGATCCGGTCCAACGGCTTTGGAATGACCCGAAAGGATGGGTCGCCCCAGGTTGGTTCGGCGCGCTCCCGATCGAGATCAAACGATTCCTGGCTTTCCTCGATGTACATGCCCGAAGAGGTGAGGAGCGCAATGCGGCTACTGCCCAAGCGTTTCTCGAACGGAGCCCACACCGGGTCGGTGCCGTCTGGTGTGGGGTTCTCGTAGATCGGGCGGAAACTGCGGGGAAGGAACCGGTAGCTGTCGATTTTCACTGCGACTCCTCGGCTGGTTCAGGTCACAGTAATCGTCGCCGGTTGTCCGCAGCTATTGGCGAGGGGCCTGGTGGTGAATGGTAGGTCGGGAGGCCGGACGGCGAGGACGGGAAGTTGAGTTCACCTGGTCGTCGACGGCGTATCAGGCTCTGCGATGGTTTCCGCGGGAAGGTCCGCGCCGCGCAAGTCGATCGACACGTGGTCGCACAGTTTGCATACCCGGCGAATCAGGCCTCCAGGGAGGTTCTGTTCACTCCAGTTGTGAACGTGGTCCGCCGATCGACTGATCTTGCGTGTGTGGCGTCTTCCACCCGATCTCTCGATGCGTTCGATGAGGTTGGTCCGGCGTTGCTCCAGACGCCGCTTGATCCCTTTTCGACTTTTCGGTCTATGGGTCTCAATCCAACCGGGCACCGTGTATGCGAAATCGACCGGATCGTTGGCTATGAAAATCAATCGCTCGTCGTCCAGGTCGAGGGCGAAGCGGTCACTTGCCGAACGGCGGATTTCTACGGCGTCGAAACCCCAGGAACCGAGTACCGATTCGCCGGTCTTGAGCGTCAGGGAGGCGTCGTCGATCGCGAGGGAAGCCGGGGCGCGGTCTCCCCCGGTTGTTTCGAGCAAACCTTTGAAGATTTTCACTCTACGTCCCCTCCTGCCACTGTGCGTGAACTATCGCGCCGTCTCTGCCATCCGTCAAGCGCAAGAGATCAGAGTTCGCGTCTCGCAAGTACACCTATTGTCCCATATAGGAGGGCGAATGTGCCCGCCAGGGTGACGAACATGGCTTTGAGGAAGTCGCCGATTGCCGCGCCTCCGACTAGCCCGTCGAGCGCCCCGGTCAGATGGCTTGGCAGCCAATCCGTCAGACTCGGAATGAGTCCGACGATCGGCAAGATGACGAGCACCACCAGGCTGAGGATCACGGTCGGAAGCACGTTCTTCAGCGTCGAACCGAAGAATGCCACTACCGAAACCGCGAACAGCAAGTAGACGGAGCCGTACAGCATCCCGGCGGCCATGGCGCCGGTGCCCGGTGTCCCGATGAGCACCGCCGTCTCGTACCAGGCGAGCAAGCTTCCGGCGACATACGCCAGAATGCCAGTTGCGGCGACGACAACATAGCGGGGGATCAGCAGCCGGGTGGTTGACATCACCCGGGTACGCAAGAACACCGCCATTTCGTAGCGAGACTCGATGGTGAGGGCCCCGGCCGCGATCATCACGAGGACGAGTAGACCCAATTGTTGAACGTTGGCCGAGTACTGCATGATGCCGTCGGCCGGCGTCGGCTCCGGGAATGTGACCTGCACCCCACCGCCGAATCGCTCGACTATCTCGCCGATGTAGCGAGCCGACAGCGGCCCGATGATGCCGAAGAAGGTGAACACACCGAAGATCGCAACCCACCGTTTGGTGCGCATCATCCGAAGCCACTCGAGTCTCCAGAGGCTCACGACGTGAGCTCCAGGAATACGTCCTCGAGGTTCGCCCCCTCAGGCGATATCGATATCACCGCTGCATCATTGTCGGCCAGGACCTTCACCAGATTGCGCTCGGCCCCTTCCCGGCCGTCGGCAGTCACCCGTAGGTCGCTTGCTGCGACTTGCTCAACCAGTTGCACCCACGGCGAATCCCGAAGGGACTGCACGACAGCTTCATCCGTGCCGCGCAGCCGGATCCGATAGACGGCTCCGACTCTGCCCACCAGGAGTTCATCGAGCGAGCCCTGGAACAGGAGCCGGCCTTCTCTGAGGATGCCGACCGTATCGCACACTTCCTGGACATCTCCCAAGATATGACTGGAGAACATCACTGTTGACCGGCCGCGGAGCCGGGTGACGAGGTCGAGCACTTCCCGTCTCCCACCCGGATCGAGCGCGGCGCTTGGCTCGTCGAGCAGCAGTACTTGTGGCTCGCCGATGACGGTGGCCGCCAGGCCAAGCCGTTGGAGCATCCCTCGCGAAAAACCGCCGACGCGAACATCGATTGAATCTTCGAGTCCGGCCTCCACCAGCACCTCGCCGACCCGGTCGACGGGAACGTCGGGGGCCGCGAGGTTGCGGGCAAGATCGACCACCTCGCGAGCCGTGAGCCAGGGTTCGAACTGGGGGGTGTCCGGCAGGACGGCTATCCGCGACCGGGGGGCCCCGATATCCACGGCTCCGGAGTCCGGGTGTCTCAGTCCCGCCAGAATTCCGAGCAGAGTTGTCTTCCCGGCGCCGTTCGGGCCGACCAGGCCGTACACCGAACCTTCCGGAACGAATATCGAGACATCGTCGAGCGCCCGCCTGGATCCGTAGGCCTTCGTTATCGACTTCGTCGATATCATTCAGGCTCACGTCCGGCCAGAAAGTACACGATTCCTCCAATGGGAACGGACAAGAGGCATATTAGAGCCCAGGCCCACTTCGGAAGGTGGCGGACCGATCTTCTCGAGATGTCGTACCAGCAATAGCCAATCCAGGCGATTACGAAGACGGCGAGTGGGACCAGGGCGGCAATCAGGGAAGAACTCATGCGGGCAAAACTAGCAAGAGCAAGCGCCTTCGATGGATCGGTGGCGCCGGGCTACAAGGCGTTCAGCAGCACTACATAGAGACCTGCGTACAGGAACAAGAGAACTGTTCCAGTGACTCTCGTGTGATGCTTGACCGTTCCCAGGAGGAGGGTCACCATGGCGATAGTTCCCAAGGCTCCCAATCCGCCCCTGAGCGCCAGGTCTGCGGAAACGGCAACCGGGGCGATGAGAGGCCCGATTCCGATCGAAAGGGTCGCATCGACGAGGCTGGATCCGAACACATCGCCAACCGCCAGGTCGCGTTGCCCCTGCCTAATCGCCGTTATGTCCACAATAAGTTCGGGTAGTGAGGTGCCCAGCGAGGCGCCTAGGAACCCGATTATGTAGACAGGTACGTTGATGAGCGCGGCGATTCGCAGCAGAGCTTCGATTGCGAGCCAGGACCCTGCTCCAACGAAACCTAGGGCACCCAACGCAAGGAGGATGTGTCTCGACTTCCGACGAGCAGGTACGGTGAGCGCAGGACCGGATGACGGCGGTGCATACCTCCAGATCGCTGCGGAGGTGATGATCCATGCGATCACGAGGACTCCACCATCGAGGCTGCTCAGATATCCATCTGCCACCAGGACGGTTCCCAGGCCCAGAGCAAGGATCGTGAGTCCTCCAACCAGGCGTACGCGCCCCTTTCCTACCACCAGGGTCCCCCCGACGAACGGCAGGAGACCGAGTACGAGTGTCAGTTGCGTTGCTGCCGATCCGATGGAATCACTGACATTGAGGTCGCCCTGATCGCGCAGTGAGGAGATGATCGAGTTGGCGATTTCAGGGAGATCGGTTCCAATCGCCAGCAAGCTGATTCCGATGACGAACGGAGGAAGTCGACTTCCGAATGCCAGAGCGGAGGCGTGGTGTACTGCTCGGCGACTGGCGGCCAGCGCGATACCAAGTCCGATGATGCCGGCGACGATCCACGCTGCGGTCATCGTATCTCGATACTACGTGACCCGGCAGTAGGGCTGATCCAGCGCAGGCGCAGCCGACTCGTTCCGGATCCGGGATCGAGTCGTGATCACTTGCATTCTGCGCGCTACTGCATGTGCAGAGTGCTGCATGGTCCGCACAATGTGCATAGTCGGGCAATAAGGTCCCCGTCCTCGGGACCTTGTGCTCTACTTCACAAGCTCTGCGGTGGCTTACCGTGCAGGGTATGCAGAACATGCAGCAGCCCACTCGATCGGATCGACGGTGACCTCACTTCTCACCGCCAAGGAACTGCAGGAAGTCCTCCAGGTCGATCGCTCTACCATCTACCGGATGGCCGAGTCCGGCCGCCTGCCGGCCGTCAAGGTCGGCAGACAATGGCGTTTTCCGTCCGAACAGATCGACGATTGGCTCGGCAAATCGAACGGGACCTCATCGAGGGTGTCCAATGCCAAGACTCCTTCGCCGGACGGCAACGGGGCGCTCATCAGCCTCCTTCCAAGAGAGTACGTCGAAGACATGGCCGAACTGCTGGGGCAGTTGCTAGGTGTCATGGTCGTGGTAACCGACATGGACGGACACCCGATCTCTGAGGCCGCCAATCCGTGTGGTCTTTTCGAGGCAATCAACGAGACCGATGATGCCGTTGCCAGGTGTGTCGTCAGTTGGAAACGCCTGGCCGACGAAGTCGACCTTCGCCCTCGCTTCACGGCCAGCCACATGGGCCTCCTCTGTGCTCGCAGCTTTGTGCGGGTCGGTTCAGAGTTGAAGGGGATGGTGATGGTCGGCGGAGTAGCTCCCGACCCATGGCCCCCGGCACCGGACGAACTGGCAAGCATCGCAGACGCCTTCGGGGTACCCCCGGATGTAGTGCAAAACCATGTGGATGAGGTCTATCGACTCGGCCAATCCGATCTTGACCGCGTGTTGGACTACCTGCCCCGGATGGCGCAAATGCTGTCTCATATCGCAAATGAACGAACAAACCACCTCGCCAAACTGGACGCGATCGCGACCTTGGTAGGGGCGGATGCAACAACCAAGGAGCATCAATGAGAAAGCTGCTCGTCCTCGGTGCCGGTACGGCCGGCACCATGGTCGTCAACAAGCTGAGCCACCACCTCGACGGCAACGAGTGGGAGATAACGATCGTCGATCAAGACGAAACCCACTATTACCAGCCGGGGTTCTTGTTCATCCCGTTTGGGATCTACGGACGCAATGATGTGATCAAGGCCAAGCGGGACTTCATCCCCACCGGCGTCAAGATGATCACCTCGGAGATCGAGATCGTTGAGCCGGAGAACAACCGCGTCAAGATCGCAGAAGGAGATCGCTGGCTCGACTACGACTACCTGGTAATCGCTACCGGAACGCACCCGCGCCTCGAAGAGACACCCGGACTCCAGAACGAAGATGGGACGATGCCGGACAACGTTCACACTTTCTACACCCTCGAGGGTGCATGCCGTCTCCAGAAGTTCTTGCGCAGCTGGAAGGGCGGCAAGATGGTCATGAACATCATGGAGATGCCCTTCAAATGTCCGGTCGCTCCGCTCGAGTTCACGTTCTTAGCCGACTGGTGGTTCACCGAGCAGGGCATGCGCGATCGAGTCGAAATCGAATACGTGACACCGCTTCCCGGGGCATTCACCAAGCCGGTTGCTTCCAGAGCTCTGGGTGGCATGCTCGACGAACGCAAGGTATCCCTCGTTTCAGATTTCATGGTCGAGCGTGTGGACGCCGAGAACAACAAGCTCGTGGCCTTCGACGAGGAGGAAGTCGAGTACGACCTACTGGTCACGGTTCCGGTAAACATGGGCGCCGACTTCGTCGCCAGGTCGGGGCTGGGCGACGAGCTCAACCACGTGCCGGTCGACAAGGGCAACTTCCTATCGACTCAGTACGACAACATCTTCGCGCTCGGTGACGCCTCGAATATTCCCACCTCAAAGGCGGGATCGGTTGCCCACTTCGCCATCGACATATGGACCGAGAACTTCCTGCGCTACATCGACGGACTCGAGATGGTGGAGGACTTCGACGGCCATGCCAACTGCTTCATTGAAAGCGGGCACGGCAAAGGTCTGTTGATCGACTTCAACTACGACACCGAACCGCTACCGGGCAAATACCCACTTCCGGGAGTCGGTCCGTTCTCGCTCCTTCAGGAATCCGAAATGAACCACTGGGGCAAGATGATGTTCCGTTGGATCTACTGGAACGTCCTTCTCAAGGGCAAGGAGATGCCCGTCCCGGCGCTCATGTCGATGGCCGGCAAGTGGAGCTGAGCACATGACCACCGCCACGGACACCACCATTGCCGAGCTGAACGACAAGATCGACCGCCTCACCGCGCAGGTCGAGTTTCTGGCCGATGAGGCCATCGCGGCACGGAGGCGGCGGCAGGAGTGGGAAGAGTTGAAAGCAGACGTCACTCCGCTTTTCGGAGAGATGTACTCGTATGCGGCGAGAGAACTCGCCGAGGTCGAGCACGATGTGTCGATCGAGCAGATCGCCCACCTGCTCAAGCGTCTGATCCGCAACGCCGGCACGCTGGAAGCTCTGCTTGATCAACTGGACAGTGCATCCGACCTGATCAGCACTCTCTCACCACTAACCGGTGACGCCGTCTACAAGCTGATGGAGGTCCTCAACGACTTCGAGCAGCGGGGCTACTTCGCCTTCGCGAAAGGGTCTCTCGGTGTCATCGACAACGTCGTTACCTCATTCACGACAGACGACGTGAATGCACTGGGCGACAACGTAGTCCTGATTCTTCAGGCAGTGCGGGAAATGACCCAGCCTGAAGTCATGACCATGCTTCGTAACACGGCGACGACCGTCCGGGAGCAAGAAGTACCTGAAGAAATCTCACTGTTCGGACTCATCAAGCAGATGCGAGACCCGGCAGTGAAACGAGGGCTGGCCAGGGCGCTCAGCGCGCTGCGGTCCGTCTCGGGAGATCTACCAAAACAACCAGAGCAATAAGGCTCAGAAAGGGAGAAACCATGGCGACCGAACTGATCGGTGGCATCGAACTCGAAGTCGACGAAGAAGGCTTCATGACTGATCCGAGTCAGTGGAACGAGGAACTCGCTCCGGCGCTTGGCAAGGAGATCGGTATCGACGAACTGACCGACGAGCACTGGAAGGTCATTCGCTTCCTGCGTTCCGATTTCGAAGCTCAGGGCGAGACGGCCACGCTGCGGCGCGTTTCGACTCTGGCCGGCGTTCCGACGAAGGACCTTTACAAGCTCTTCCCGAAGAAGCCTGCCAAGAAGATGTCGTATGTCTCCGGGCTGCAGAAGCCGACCGGCTGCGTGTAGGTAGACGAGGGAAGGAGCACAACTAGTGCCGAAATTTGATGACGATGGCGGCGACCGGAAACTCTGCATCATCGTAAGCAAGGGCACCATGGAATGGTCGACGGCTGCCATGGTTCTCGGTAACGCCGCTATCGGTGAGGGCATCGAACTGCACGTGTTCTTCACGTTCTGGGGTTTGGACGCCATCGTCGATCGCCGCATGGACAAGCTGAAGATCTCTCCGGTGGCTAACCCGTCGATGAAGATCCCGGGTACGGACATCGGGATGGCCAACATGCTGGCCGGTCTGCCCGGTATGACGGCGTTCGCGTCGAACATGATGGCCAAAGAGATGAAGGCTCTCGATGTGCCCCCGCACCGCGAGTTCATGCAGATGGTCCACGACTCAGGCGCCCACTTCTGGGCCTGCCGTTTGACCTACGACATGTTGAAGCTGACGCCGGAAGATCTCTGGGATGGAGTCGAAGATGTCATCTCGGCATCCGACTTCATGGAGCTTTCCGAAGGCGCGCAGATCATTTTCATCTAGGTAGGACCCGAAGAAGCGAGGACGGAAGTCCTCGCTTCTTCGCGTCCGGCGATTCGCGATTCGCGATTCGCAACCTGGCGTTTCGGGGGCCAATTGCCAATTGCCCTCCACTCACGCTTCCAGCATCTCCATCGCCCTCGCCAGCTTCTCGCGAGCCTCTGCGGCAACGGCCGCCATCTCGGGTGCATTGGTGACCGAGCTCATGATTCCCGGGTCCAGCGCTTCCACGATGGTGCCCGACTCGCTCTCGTACACGACGACGTTGCAGGGGAGCAGCAGCCCGATTTCTTCCTCGGTGTCCAATGCTCGATTGGCCAGCGATGGGTTGCAGGCGCCCAATATCTTGTAAGCAGGCCGATCGACGCCAATCTTCGCCTTGAGCGTTGCTTGCACGTCGATCTCGGTGAGGACCCCGAATCCCTCCAGAGCCAGGGCGGCGCGCGCTCGATTCTCGGCTTCCTCGACTCCGACTTCGAGAATGACTCTCAGTCCGTAGGGCCTTTGTTCCATCGCTCGTCCTTTCGCCCGAAATGAATTCCTATACCCCCCGGAGGATATCTCGACTGCGTGCCCGCAGGCGTGCGGTTCGGCGGGCACTCGGGGACGTTGGCCCCTAGCCGTGTTCTCTGCGGCGTGGGATGGTTTCCAGACTAGGTGAGAGGCATAGAGCAGGGTGTTTGTCTATTACTTCGTCTACGTCGACCGGCCGTTCCGGAAGGTCGAGCGAGAACTCCTCGATCGGTTCGAGGAGTTAGGCGCGTGGGCTTCGGAGGCCTACCGGGATGGCGAAAACATCCGGGCCCGAATGGCAGTCGGCAAGACGCCGTTGCTGGCGAAAGAGGTCTCGCTGCACGTTGGTGAGCCGATCCGAGCGCACGCTCATACCACCCTGCCGTTGATGTGGGACGCCACCGGGTCGCCCGGCTTGTTCCCGAGAATGCTGGCCGACCTCATTGTCGCCCCGCTCGGTTCCTCGAGGGCCCAGCTGACCTTCCGGGGCTCCTACGACCCGCCGCTCGGACCCGTCGGTGAAGTTCTTGATCGGGCTTTGCTGCATCGCGTCGCAGAGGCCAGCGTCAAGGCCTTCATGGATCGAATCGCTTCCGCGCTGAGCCAAGCCGACGGTCCGGCGACCTCGGAGCGAGAGATAATCAACTCCTAGGCGGCCAAAGGCGCCCGGCGGCCAAAGGCGCCCGGCGGCCATAGGAGCCCGGCGGCCTCTTCGAACCGAACGCGATTCGCAATTCGCTATTCGCTACCGGACCCAACAGCGAATAGCGCCGCCTCAGAGCGGCAGGCTTATCAGGACCGTTGTGCCCTGGCCCGGCGAGGTGTTGATGGTGGTAGTACCCCGGGCTTTGTCGGCCCGCGATCGGAGGTTGTCGAGTCCCATACCCCTCGAGACGGTAGAGGGATCGAATCCGTCGCCATCATCGGTGACGGAGATCAGGACACAGTCGGCGCCTTCCTCGATCGTGACGGAGATCTTTGTCGCTCCGGAATGGCGGAGGGCATTGCTGAGCGCCTCGCGGATCATCTGCAGTGCGTCGTCGACGGCCGTTCCGGGCAATTCGGCTGCCTCCTTGGAGACATGCACATCCACATCAGCTCCATACGGCCCGGCCAGTTGGCCGACCAGGTCGGCGAGTTCGAGGCGCAGATTGCGACGCGTCCAAACGGGCGGGCGCAAATCGAATATGTAGCGGCGAAGCGCCGCGATCGAGTCATCGAGCCGGCCGACCGCCTCGTCGAGTCCGGAGTGCACCGCGTCGTCCTTGATGTTGTGGCCGAGCGCCTGCAAAGACAAACCAACCGCGAAGAGATCCTGGATGATCGCGTCGTGTAGATCTCTGGCGATCCTCTCCCGGTCCTCGACCACCGCAACCCGGCGGAGTCTTCGTTGCAGGCGCGCCGTCGAAATCGCCGAGCCGGCGATGACCGCCAACGCCTCCACCAGGGCTTCATCGTCGATGGTGAATCCGGCTTTCTTCTCGGTTAGGTACAGGTTGCCGAAGACTGCGTCGCCGATCCTGATCGGAACACCGAGAAACGACTCCATAGGTGGGTGATGATCGGGAAAGCCAATGAAATCAGGATGATCCGAGAGTCTGTCGACGCGCAGCGTGGTCGCCACTCGTGTAATCGTTCCCAGGACTCCGCGGCCGCGCGGTGGATCGCCCATCTTGGCTGCGAGGTCGGGGTCGATTCCCACATGCAGGAACTGAATGAGGGTGCTGTGCTCGCCGATCACGCCAAGCGCGCCGTATTTGGCCCCCGTGAGATCCATAGCCGTCTCGACGGTGGTCCAGAGGACGGCGGTTAGGTCGGTCTGCCCCGCGACCGCTGCTGCGCCCTCAACCATTTGGGCGAGTCTGCTCGCCGTGAGCTTTGCGTCGACCATGGCGTGAGGATATCCGACAATGCAGATACTTCCGAACTCGGGACCTTCGTCGGTGTCCGTCGGGGCGTAAGGTCCAGAGGCGAAAGTCACATTCCGGTTACTCTGAAGTCCAGGAGAAGCCATTATGCGCATCGTGGTTGTGGACGATCATGAGATCGTTCGCCAAGGTTTGAAAGCCCTGCTCGAAGCCGAGGAGGACTTCAGTGTTGTCGGTGAAGCCGGTTCGGTCGCCGAGGCCGTTCGACGGGTCGGCTACGAATCTCCCGACGTTGTCGTTATGGACGTCCGGCTGCCGGACGGATCGGGCGTAGAGGCTTGCCGCGAGATCAGGTCCCGCTGGCCGAGCGTCAAGGTACTCATGCTGACTTCCTACGCGGACGAAGAGGCTTTGATGTCCGCGATCGTCGCCGGCGCTTCCGGTTACGTGCTCAAACGTATCGATTCGCACGATCTCGTCAACAACCTCCGGAAAGTGGCAGCCGGAGAGTCCCTGCTCGATGGCGAGATGACAGATCGCCTGTTCCGGAAGCTGCGCGGTGACGAACCCGACGATCCTTTGCTTGCTCGTCTTACTCCCCAGGAACGAAAGATCCTGGACCACATCGCCGAAGGTCTGACCAACCGCGAGATTTCTGAGCAGATGTTCCTTGCCGAGAAAACCGTGAAGAACTACGTATCGAATCTTCTCGCCAAATTGGAGATGAGCCGGCGAAGCGAGGCTGCTGCCTACGCGGCTCGACTCTCGGCACGTCGCGATCAGGACTACCCGCCTGAGGTCTGGGCGGGCAAGTGAGGGCTCGGTCGGTTCCGGCGATTACCCTGATATATGGATACGGCTTTGTTGGGCAAGATGATGCTCGCGGAGGCAATTCCCGAGCACGGTGCGCCGACGTGAAGGGAGCATGACATGCGGGTTCTCGACCTCATGACAACCGAGGTAGCGACGGTTACGCCCGGTGTGAGCCTCAAAGAAGCGGCCCGCATGATGACCGATATCGGTGTGAGCGGACTCCCCGTGCTGGACGAGAACGAACGGATCGTCGGCATCATCACGGAAGCCGACTTCCTTGCTCGCGAAGCCGGCCGTGTTGAGCCACGCCAGCGAAGGCTTCTGGACGCTTTGTTCAGCGAGCCGCAGATTGCCGAGGCGGAGACCGTTGAACAGGTCATGACGCACGATCCGGTCGTTATCTATCCGGAAGCCAGCCTGACCGAAGCGGCCCGTGTGATGGTGAATCACGGCGTGAAGCGGCTTCCCGTTGTTGACGCGGACGGCAAATTGCGCGGCGTGATAAGCCGTGGTGACGTCGTCGCAGCTTTCACTCGTCCCGACGACGTCATCGAGGATGAGATCCGTGAGGATGTAATTCGCCGGATACTGTTCCTCGAGGAAGTGGCGGTGAACGTGTCCGTGGTGGATGGGGTCGTCACGTTGTCTGGAACGGTGCCGACCAAGAGCGATGCCCGTCTACTAGAGGAGCTCACCAGGCGGCTCGACGGAGTCGTCCGGCTCAAGAGCGATGTCGCCTACGAGGTCGACGATCAGCGGCCGGTCGAGTAGTCGGCACACAAATACGGGTATCGGGTACGCTTTCCCTTCGATCGACGACGAGGGGACCTCATGGCACAGGTGCGTGGCAAACGTCTCATTCAGGAGCGCCAACGCAAAGAAGCTGAGCAGCTAGAACGCAAACGTGCTGCCGATCGTCGCCGCATGTTGGTGATCTCGGTAGCTGTCGTCGGCATGTTGGTTTTGGGAATCGGCTGGATCCTCCTGGCTCCGGGACCCCCCTGGATCGCATTCGACAGCATCGGAAACGATCACATCGAAGCCATTAGTGACCCTCACGTTGCCTACAACAGCTCTCCTCCTTCTTCCGGTCCTCACCTGGGGAACCTTGTTGGATGGCAGGAGCATCTCGAACAGATCCCGCCGGAGGCCTATGTGCACAACCTGGAGGACGGGGGAGTGGCGCTCACATACAACTGTCCGGAGGGATGCGACGGCGTGACCGGCATTCTTCGTTCGGTTCTGGCCGATTACCAGAACGACAACGTCCTCATGTTCCCCTACGACGACGTCGTCGACCCGGATGGCGTTGCACGCACCGGAGCCGCAGTAGCGTGGGGACGTGTCTTCTACTTCGACGACTTCTCCGACCCCGAAACCGAGAAGGACCTCCGAGCATTCATCGACAGTTTCGAGGGGATCAACAACCACGTCGGCGCCTGACGCGGCATCCATTTCGTTGTCCGGCGGATTAGGTGACCTCGCGACGCTTCGCTGGCCGGGCGATCGGTCGGTAGGTCTCTTCCTCGCTCATGCAACAGGATTCTGCAAAGAGGTGTGGGAGCCGGTTGTTGCTCACCTTCGTCCTGCGTTCAAGGGGTCGGCCGTCGCTTGGGACGGTCGCGCTCATGGGGCTTCCGCCGCCGGCAAACCTCCCTTCGACTGGTGGGACTTCGGGCGGGATGCTCTCGAGGTAGTCGACTCGATCGAAGTCGGAATCCGCGTGGGAGTAGGACACTCGATGGGTGGTGCGGCGCTGGCGATGGCCGAAATCCTGCGACCGGGCACTTTTGATGGTCTGGTTCTAATCGAGCCAATCGTGTTTCCTCCGCCGTTCGGGCGGTTCGACAACATGATGGCGGAGATCGCTCGCAAACGGCGTTCGTCCTTCGCCTCACCGGAGGAAGCACATTCGAACTTCGCCGGCAAAGCTGCGTTTTCTGCTTGGGATTCCCGAGCTATGGAGGCATACATCCGGGGTGGCCTCAGGTTCAGCGATGATGATTGGATTCTCTCCTGCAGCCCGCAGCATGAAGCCGAGGTATACAAAGGAGGCTCTGCCCATGGAGCGTTCGATCGCCTCGGGGAAATAGGGATCCCTGTTCTCTTGCTGGCGGGGGAGCATTCAACGACCCATGACAAGAATCTTGTCGAAGTCTTGCTGTCACAACTCGTCTCAGGCTCGGCCGTCGTCGTGCCGGACGCCGGACACTTCCTTCCGATGGAGAGGCCGGCGACGGTCGCGGAGTTGATCCTCAGGTTCACTTCCGGGGTCACGTGACGATGCTCTATCTCAGACGGCCGTAGAATCGACGATTCGTGCTGTTTCCAGACCATGCTCTCGACGAATTGGAAGATGCGCTCGCAGGCACCACGGGCTTGCGAATCGGATCGGTCGACGTTGACGTCGATCCGCTCGAGTTCGTCCGTGCTGCACACGACTCGGCCTCGTCGGCCGTGTTCTTCGGCCGACCCGGCGGATTCGAGATCGGTGCCATCGGGTCCGTCTGGGAAGCCGTTGTATCTTCGGGAGACGGCCGTCTTCGTCGGCTTGCCACGCAGATTCCAGACCTCCCCGGCGCCCGGTTCCTGCTCGGGTACTCGTTCGATGCCCACGGTCCGACCGGGGCGGAATGGGCGGACTACGGGCCCGTCAAGCTTGTTCTCCCCAGTGCAGCGGTGGTACGCGAGGGAAGCGCCACGAGACTGGTCGTAGCGGCCGACGGCGATTCGGCAGGTGGGGTAGTGCCCCTGCTGCGGTCTCTTCGGCCTGCCGGGTTGCGGCGACGGCGCCACGCCGCCGTCCGGTCGATTGAGTCCATTCCCGCACCGGGCGAGTGGATGGATTCGGTCGAAGAGGCTGTTGCTGCGATCGGGCGGGGATCTCTCGAGAAGGTCGTGCTTGCCCGGTCGGTTGTTGTCGCCTCCGACGTGGCATCCGACCCCTTCGATCTGGCCGTCCGGCTTCGTTCCGGGTACCCGGGCTGCTTCACCTACGCATGGGAGACCGACTCGGGGTCATTCGTGGGTGCGTCACCTGAGTTGCTGGCGTCTGTGCGAGGAACCGGGGTTGTCTCCGAGCCATTGGCAGGGACCACGGCGCGCGGTGAAGGCGAAGACGACGATCGAGCATTGGGTGAAGGACTGATGGCGAGTACCAAGAATCGTCACGAGCACCGCATCGTCATCGACGATATCGCGAGGCGACTCGCCGGACTCACCGCCCACCTGGAGATCCCGTCGACGCCGATGCTGCGCCGCATGACCAACATCCAGCATTTGTCGACGCGAATCAGAGGGGTATTACTTGCCGGGCTCGGCATTCTCGATATTGTCGAAGCCTTGCACCCCACACCTGCCGTCGGGGGATCACCGGCCGATGAGGCTCTTGCCACTATCGGCAAACTCGAGATGATGGATCGGGGCTGGTACTCGGGCGGAATCGGCTGGATCGGATCTGGTGGCGATGGTGATGTTGCCGTCGCGTTGAGATGTGCCCTGCTGCGGGGCTCCACCGCCCGTCTCTTCGCAGGCGCAGGGGTCGTTGCCGGATCCGATGCTCAATCTGAGCTGGAAGAAACGCGACTCAAATTTGGCCCGATGCTTTCTTTGCTGACCGAGGCGTGACGGTTGGCGCCGTGCCGCGCACGAGGGAGCCGTCGGTGCGTGCGCCCCAGGCCTCGCTCATTCGTGATGTCTAGCGGCTGATCGCCACTCGCTCCCACATGGAGCGCAGAAGCGCGGCGCTGTCGGATCGATTGGTACGTATCTCGATGATGCGCGGGCCGTCGGTTGGGGTAGCGATCAGCTCGCCCAACTCCTGGACTGTTGCCGGCATGTGGTGCCCGACACCGAAGGCACGGGCGATTTCTGCGAAATCGAGGCCGTGCGGAGTTCCCAGGTGGTGTTCGAAGTATCGAGGGAAGTCCGCCTGTGGGAGCAGGCTGAAGATTCCTCCGCCGTCGTTGTTGGCGAGGACGAGCGTCAGCGGTATCTCCAGTCGTCTTGCGGTTGCCAGGGCGGTGAGGTCGTGAAGCAACGACAGGTCACCCAGGTAGGCATACATCGGTGCCCCCGACCCGACTGCCGCTCCGAGGGCGGAGGAGATCAGTCCGTCTATGCCGTTGGCTCCGCGGTTGCCGAGTATCGAGATCTGGCGGTCGACGGTTGTAAAGAAGGCGTCGATGATCCTGATCGGCATCGATGAGGCCACGTATAAACCGGCGTCGGCCGGTAGGTTGTTCCGCAACGCCAGTGCCACGGCCGGCTCCGATGGGAATGGGATCTCGAGCATCGGTATGATCGCACCATCGGCGCGCCGCCAGCGCTCTACCCAGGCTTCCGAGCCGGGCTCATTCATGCGGGCTGCAAGAACCGCCGCCGCGGAAGCCGAATCGCTCCGGATGAGATGAGTCGCAGAGGCTCCGGGATCCCGCCACCCGGACTCGTCGAAGAGTACCTGGTCTATGTGTGAGTTATCCGACAACCAGCGGTTGATCCCCTTCGATGTCGGCGGTGCTCCGAACCGGATGATGAACTCAGGACGCAGCTCGTCGTCGAGATCGCCGCGTCTTGCCAGCCAGTCGCCGGTTGTGATCACATTGGCGAGGTGATGCCGACCCGCACGAAGGCCGGAAAGCGGGTCGGCGATCAAGGGAATACGCGCCTTCATTGCGAGATTGGCGGCCGCCTCCGGAAAGGCAGGGTCATCGTTCGGGCCTGCCACCACCACCGTTGGGTGGGCCTGGACCATCGCGAAGATCCGTTCGACCAGTTCGGTGACCGGCGCCACCGGTGGCGCCCCTGTGAACGATGGGAGAGTCGGAGCCGGCAGGTATTCCGGAACGTCTCCCGGGACATCGATCGGTGCCAGCGGCTCTCGGAACGGAAAGTTGAGATGGACCGGCCCCATTGGTGTTTCCAGAGCTGCAGACCAGGCACGTGCTGCGAGGGCGGTGAACGCGGCCAGGACGTCCGGTCGGGCTTCCGGAATCGGAGCTTCGTAGGACCATTTGACTGCACGGCCGTACATTCCTTGCTGATCGATTGCCTGGGGTGCGCCAACATCACGAGCCTCTTGCGGACGATCCGCGGTCATCACGATCAGAGGCACTCTCGCGAATCGAGCTTCCACAATCGCCGGGAAATATTCAGCGGCGGCAGTGCCGGAGGTGCACACGAGCGCCACCGGTGTCCGGGTGGCCTTGGCCATCCCGAGGGCGAAAAACGCCGCCGACCTCTCATCGTGATGTGAAGAGTCTTCAATGCCGGGGTGGGCTGCGAACGCAAAAGTCAGCGGCGTATTACGGGAACCGGGAGTGATCGCGACGTGCCGGAGGCCCAGATTTGCCAGGGCGGCAACGAACGGCACCGTAGCTGCATAGTTGCGGTTGGAAGTGTGCATCAACACGGCCACACTAACGCTTGTGAAGCAAACACAAACTGAGCACGGCCTGGTGAACCTCAGGCTCCACGGGACCGAACCAGCAGCCTTCGTCGCTCTCCACGGATTCACCCAGCATGGCGCGGCGTTCAAAGAGCTGGCCTCGTACCTCGGAGCCTCCGTACTTGCGCCCGACCTGCCCGGACACGGGTCGACGGAGGCTCATCCGGTTAGCTTCTCCGTAGCAGTTGATGTGGTCGTCTCGGTTCTCCAGTCCCGGCCTTCGCCTGCGACTCTGGTCGGATACTCCCAGGGTGGCCGGGTCGCCCTGGGAGTCGCTTTGTCTCGACCCGACTTGATCGAGGGACTCGTGCTCATTTCGGCTTCGCCGGGAATAGAGGACCCGGCACTTCGTGACGCCCGCCGGGCGGCCGATGATGGCCTGGCCGGGCGGATCGAGGAGATCGGCCTGGCTGCCTTCATCGATGAGTGGCTGTCCTTGAGCATCTTTGCGGGGCTCGGGCGCCGATCGGCAGTGTGGAGGGCAAGCGACAGAGGTTTGCGCCTCGAGAACACCGCGGCCGGTCTGGCCGGGGCTCTGCGCGGGATGGGCCAGGGAGCCCAGCCGTACCTGGGAGCACAGCTCGCCGGACTGTCCACCCCCGCTTTGTTCATTGCCGGTGGTGAGGATCGTCGTTACGTCGAGTACGCAGAGCAGATGCACGGCTCGGCTCCGCGCGGCGTTCTGAGAATCGTGCCGGGTGCCGGCCATGCTCTCGTTGGGGAGGCTCCTGAGGCGGTCGCTGATCTGATCGGGCACTTCCTCCAGAGCCGCGGGAATTGAGCCGGCCCCGATCTAGACGGCCCCCACTGCAGCTCCGGCCGCAAGCACCACTCCGACCAACAGGTGCAGTCTGGCCGTACCCTTGAGTACCCGGATGAGAGCAGGGCCTTCCGTTCTCGAATACACCGTTCTGACCAACCCGGCGCTGAACGGCATCAGGAAGATTGCGAACATCGTTGGAGTTGCGGTCCATCCGGCCAGCCCGAACAGTGCGATGGCGAGGAAGGAGCCGAACACGAGCAGAGCGAAGAGGGTTCGCGTCCGCTCCCGGCCGATTATCACCGCCAGGGTGCGTTTGCCGGCAGAGGCATCCGTCTCGATATCTCGAACATTGTTGGCAACGAGAATGGCGGTCACGAGGAATCCGATCGGGATGGCGAGCAGCCAGGCATCGAGCGGGGCGGTCCGGTCGTGAACGTAGCGGCTACCGACCGTCGCCACTAGTCCGAAGAACACGAATACGAACACCTCGCCGAGGCCCCTGTAGCCGTAAGGGCGCGGCCCACCGACGTATCCGACGGTGGCGGCTATCGACGTGATTCCGATGGCGGCAATCACCCAGCCGGCCTCGACGATCAGATAGACACCGGCGACGGAGGCGGCTGCGAACGCAGCAACTGTTGCCAGGGTCATCTGCCGTTCGGAGATGACTCCGCTGGCCACCATCCGCTGTGGTCCAATCCGCTGCTCGGTGTCTGCGCCCTTTCTGGCATCTGACAGGTCATTCGTGTAGTTGGCCGCCACCTGGATCGCCAGCGCGCCGATCATCGCAGCCAGGAAAGGGCCCCAGCGGAAAACGTCATCGCCGATCGCCAGGCCTCCGCCGACCAGCACCGGGGTTGCCGCCGCCGGGAGTGTGTGCGGCCGGGCCGCCTGCCACCATGCGCGACGTCTGTTCATCAGAAGTGGCGGGGGAACTTCGTGTAGTCGGGATCCCGTTTCTCCAGGAAGGCGTCCCGGCCCTCCCGACCCTCGTCGGTGCCGTAGGCCAAGCGCGTCGCCTCACCGGCGAACAGTTGCTGACCAACCAGGCCGTCGTCCGGGAGATTGAACGCATACTTCAGCATCATGATGGCGGTCGGGCTTTTGGCGTTGATCTCCTCAGCCCATTCGAGGGCAGTCCGCTCGAGGTCCACATGGGGCACCGAAGCATTGGCCGCTCCCATCGCCACCGCTTCATCTGCCGAGTAATCCCGACCGAGAAAGAAGATCTCCCTGGCGCGCTTCTGCCCTACCTGATTGGCTAGGTAGGCCGATCCGTAGCCGGCGTCGAAGCTGGCCACGTCGGCGTCGGTCTGTTTGAAGATCGCATGTTCCCGGCTCGCAATGGTCAGATCGCAAACAACGTGGAGGGAGTGACCGCCGCCCACCGCCCAACCGGGGACCACCGCGATCACCGGTTTGGGCATGAATCTGATCAGCCGTTGGACCTCGAGTATGTGCAAGCGACCCTGGCTGGTCGTGCCGTCCTGGTACTGGTAGCCGTCTTTCCCGCGAATCCTCTGATCGCCGCCGGAACAAAAGGCCCATCGACCATCCTTCGGTGATGGCCCGTTACCGGTCAGGAGGACGGTGCCGACTGCCGGAGTCATTCGAGCGTGATCGAGTGCGCGATAGAGCTCATCAACCGTTTGCGGCCGGAAAGCATTGCGGACTTCGGGTCGATCGAAGGCGACGCGGACGGTCCCACCTCCGCGCGCGCGGTGGTACGTGATATCGGAAAAGTCGAACTCAGAGACCGGTTCCCACACGGACGCATCAAATAGTTCTGAAACCATGGTTGGTCATCTCCTCGGCAACCGCCGATACTCTACGGCGTAATGAACCGGATGGGCGATTGGTTGATGGCGAGCGCCGAACGGGCGCCTGCCGATCCGTTCCTGATAACCCCTGCACAGACGTATTCGTTTGGCGAGGTGGAGGAGCTCGTTTGTCGCGCCGTTGGAACTTTGCGGCGTATCGGTGTGAAGAGGGGCGACGTCGTCGCCGTCTGGGGTGAGAACGATGTCGACACCGTGGTGGGAATGCTGGCGGTCCCGCGGACGGGAGCGCTGGTCCTCCCGCTGAATACTCGCCTGGCCGAAGAGGAAGTCGAGTCGCTTCTCAAACGTGCCGGAGTGACGAGGGTGCTCTCGTCGGTACATGCTCCGAAGCTCGGATTGGAGACGTTGCCTTTGAGGGCGCTGGCTGAGGGCCACGCCGACCGGCGATGTGAGGTTGTTCCACACGATGGATACATGGTGATGTTCACCTCAGGAACGACCGGGCAACCGAAATGTGTGAGATTGAGTCGAGCCAATCTGGAGGCTTCTGCTGCAGCTTCGGCGCGGCACCTTGGTCATACGCGTGAGGATCGGTGGTTGGCGGTCTTGCCGGTCTTTCATGTCGGGGGGTGGTCGATCATCGTGCGCTCCGCCCGGGAGGGGAGTGCTGTAGTGCTCGAACCCCGTTTCGAAAGCGCTCGCGCCGGTCTGCTGATGCGGGAGGGAAAGGTCACTCTCGTGTCGTTGGTGGCGACGATGCTGGAGCGGATCCTCGATATCGAGCCCGGACCGTACTGGGGTGTTCGGGCAGTGTTGCTCGGTGGAGGTCCTAGTACTCAGGACCTGCTCGATCGGTCCGCGCGTGCCCGACTACCTGTTCTGCCCACCTATGGAATGACCGAGACGGCTTCTCAGGTTGCCACACTGCCACTCGCCGAAGGGCTGGAGCCGACGCTGAGACTCCCGCCGATCGACAACGTCCGGTTGCGGGTGGTTTCAGGAGCAGGCAATCGTCTGCGGGCCAATGAGTTGGGCTCGATCCAGGTTCACGGACCGATGGTGTCGGCCGGGTACGTTGGCGAACCGGCGCATCTGCCCTCCCACTGGTTTCACACCGGGGACTTCGGGCGAATCGATGCGGACGGCCGGTTGACCGTCATCGGCAGGACCGACGACATCATCATCAGCGGTGGTGAGAACATTCATCCTGTCGAGGTCGAGCAGATCTTGCTGGACCATCCCGATGTGGACGACGCCGTCGTGGTCGGGTTGCCGGATCCGGAGTGGGGGGAGATCGTGGCAGGAGCGGTCGTGAGTACCACGGACCCCAAGATCCGGGACCTCGAAGCACACGTGCGTCTGCATCTGGCCGGCTTCAAAGTGCCGCGTCGGTGGCGGTTGGTCGATGAACTGCCGCGAAATGCTCTGGGGAAGGTGGCGCGTCCTGAAGTCGTGGCGTGGTTCGCTGATGAGGGTCAAGGGCGATGACCGACGATCTCGTGGTTAATGCGGAGATCGTCGTACCCGGCGATGAATTGCAGTGGACCTTCAGCACGTCGGGAGGGCCCGGCGGCCAGCATGCGAATAGGTCCAATACCCGGGTGGAGCTGCGCTTCGATCTCGAAGCCACTGCGTCGATCGACCCTGCGCTCAAGAACCGGATGGTGGACCGACTCGGGAGCCGGCTCGTTCGCGGTGTGCTGATTGTTGTTGCCGACGACACCCGTTCACAATGGAGGAATCGTGCTTTGGCCCGCCGTCGGCTGGCCCACTTGCTTGGCGATTCCGCTCGCCCGCCTGCGCCGGAGCGACGAACGACCAAACCGTCACGGGCGGCAAGGCGGCGACGGCTCGAGTCGAAACGCCGGCGGGGTGAAACGAAACGATTGCGCGGGAAACCGGAGCCCGACTAGGGAAGCCCTTCGACCCTGCGAAGCTGCCCCAACAGGTACTCCAGATGCTCCGGGCCGAGGTGCGACCAGATCCAGTAGCTGCAATCGAATCCGGTGACGTTCACCGTCGCCTCGATGCCGTATGAGTAAGGCTCGGCAATGGTCCATCCGACGCTGCCATCGTCCCACTCATAGGCAGCCGGTAGGCCGCCGGCCCGTGTATTGCCCTGGAAAGTGCCCAAACCGATCACCCCCCGTCCACAATCGGCGCAAGGTTCGCCGGATCCTTCATGGCCCGGTCCGGCCGGGGAATCCCAGGCGACGAGCATCTCGCCTTCGTTCGACGCTCTCCTGATAGCTGCCCCCTCAGCGGCCCCGAGGTCGGCGAAGTAGAGAAGTGGGCATGCCGACGGTGCACCGGCTTCTCCAGCCCATTCGAGGTAGGCCTCTTCGGGAAGGGCCGAGCGCGGGAGCGGTGGTTCACTCCACGGCGGAGACCCCATCGATACGACCTCTTTGGTGGGCATATCCTGGAGCCACAGCGTGGGTTCTCCCCGGAGCGTCTCCACAAATCGGAGCTCCCGGGTCAGCGAAAGCAAGTGCTCTTCACCCAGAAACGACCAAACGTTGTAGACGCACCCCTCACCGTTGATGAGCAGCGTCATCAAGATAGGGGCTCCATCCGGGGCATCCGGGCCACCTTCAGGTCCAAACCCGCCGGTACTCCCATCTGCCCAGACGAGCGTGTTCGGAGCTCTAGATGCCTCGTCGCCGGATGCTCGCAAGCCGGCGCCGGCGATGCCGAACGCGCCCCGCCCGCAGTCCGGGCAGTATTCACCGGTTGGTTCGCGTCCCGGGCCGGCGTCACGGTCCCAGGCGATAGCCCATCCGCCGCTGAAGTTGGCGGACCGTATCCTGCCGCCGGCGTCGATGACACCCACATCGGCGGGAAAGAGTGCTGAGCACCACCGGCGATTCGCGGCGCTGTTCCACTGATCGGCCAGGACTTGTTCGACATCGGAAAGGGTGAGTGATGGGTCCACCCACGGAGCGGGTTCGACCGCTGGTTCGACCTGTGCGGCGAGGGTGGTCGTAGTCACTGTGTCGGTTGTCGCGGTCGTCGGAGCCGTTGGAACGGCTGTCGACGTCGTTGGTGCAGCAGATCCGCAGGCGCCTGCGATGAGGCTCAGTGCTACGACGACGATACGTGTCTTCACTATGCCCTCCGAATGCCTATCCGAATGCACCAGATGGAAGAGATCTCTTACTCATCCATCGTCTTTTGTGTGAGGTTACCTCCGGATTTCTCACGTTTACCCGTTCCGGGCAATTAGGGTCAGTACATAGTGGGCCGTCGCCGATGTTGCCCGCCTGAGGAGGAATATCATGGCCGGCAGCGCTGCCAAAGAGAGAGCCGATATCGACGCAGCGGTTGAAGGGCGTACCGTCGTTGACGTGTTCGCCAGGAACGCGAGCGAACATCCGTCAGTCCCGGCCTTCCATTGGCGTTCGGGCGACGAGTGGAAAGAGCTCACATGGTCGCAGTACCGGGCGCAGGTGGTCGATGTCGCCGCCGGTCTGATCGATCTGGGAGTGGGCCGTGGAGATTTTGTGGCCCTGATGGCCGCCAATCGGCCGGAACACGTCATTGCCGACCTCGGTGCCATGCACGCCGCCGCCACTCCGGTGACGCTCTACTCGACGCTGGCGACCCCGCAGGTTGCCTACATCGGGGGCCACTGCGAGGCGCGGGTGGCGATCATCGAGAACCTCGACTTCATGAAGCGGTGGGAAGAAGCGAAATCGCAGCTACCCAATCTCGAATACGTCGTTCTGATGGAGGGCGCCGAGAACTACGCCACGACCGACTGGGTCTTGTCCTGGGATGACCTGGTCGCCCGCGGCAAGGCGCGGCTGGCCGCGGAGCCGGATGTGGTCGATGCGCGCAGCTCTGAGCTGACTCCCGACGATATCGCCACCCTCATCTACACGTCCGGGACGACCGGAACACCGAAGGGCGTGGTGATCACTCACTACAACGTGTTGTGGACGGTCGAATCGATGGAGCGGACGCTTCGTATCCCGAAACATCCCCGGCTGGTGTCATTCCTTCCGCTTGCTCACATCGCAGAGCGGGTGGCGAGCCACTATCTGGGCATGTGGTACGTGGGAGAGGTCTGGTACTGCCCCGACATGACCCAGGTCCTCGAGTACGTGCAGGAGGCGAAGCCGAGTGCTTTCGTGGCGGCTCCACGTGTCTATGAGCGCTTTCAGGCAGGGTTGATGGCCCGATTGGAGGCAGAAGAGGGGCTGAAGCGGACCCTGGCCATGGCTGCCATCAAGAACGGTGAGGAGGTCGTGCGCCTGCGACAACAGGGCAAGCCGATCCCATTCCTGATCGGTCTGCAGAACAAGGTGCTGGAAAAGGTCGTGTTGTCCAAGATCCTCGACGGACTGGGGATGGGTGAAGTTACGGTGGCCATCTCGACCGCGGCCCCGATCGCCCCGGAGTTGCTCGAGTTCTTCCAGGCCATCGGGCTTCCGTTGTTCGAACTATGGGGTATGAGTGAGTTGAGTGGCCCCGGAACGACCAACGTGCCGGGAGCCAACAAGATCGGCACCGTCGGCCGTGCGATTGCCGGTTCGGAGGTCAAGTTGGGCGATGATGGTGAGTTGATGTTCGCCGGTGGCAACGTCACTTCCGGCTACTTCAAGATGCCGGGCGAGACGGCCGAGACATTCCAGGATGGCTGGGTCTTGACCGGAGATATCGCGGAGATCGACGACGAGGGATTCGTGTCGATCGTCGACCGCAAGAAAGAGATCATCATCACCGCCGGTGGCAAGAACATAGCTCCGACGAAACTCGAAGGTTTGATCAAGAACCATCCTTTGATCGGTCAGGTGTGTGTGATCGGCGATCGACGCAAGTACCTATCTGCGCTGATTGTGCTCGACGGCGACATGGCGCCCGCCTGGGCGGAGCGCCAGGGGATTGCCTTCACCGACATGGAGTCCTTCTCGCAGTTGCCTGAGATTCAGGCTGAAGCACAGAAAGCGGTCGACGATGCCAACGAGCATGTGGCCCGGGTCGAGCAGATCAAGCGCTTCACCGTTCTGCCGAATGAGTGGACTCCGGAAACCGACGAATTGACGCCGACGCTGAAGATCAAACGGCGGGTGATCCACGAGAGGTACGAAGCAGAGATCGAGTCGCTCTACACCTGACCTTCCAGAGTTTTCTCGGCAATACTGTTGTTCTCCACGCGCAACTACATTGCTGAGAAACCATTAGGTAGCCTCGTTCAATGAGTAATCGGCCGTGGTGGCAGACCGCCGTCATCTATCAGGTCTATCCGCGGAGCTTCGCCGACTCCAACGGTGATGGCGTCGGCGATCTGCGCGGCATTGCCGGACGGATCGACTACCTATCCGACACGCTCGGTGTGGATGCGATCTGGCTGTCTCCGTTCTACCCGTCGCCGATGAAGGATTTCGGGTACGACGTCTCCGACTACTGCGACGTCGATCCCGTTTTCGGGTCGCTCGGCGATTTCGATCATCTGCTCGCCGCGGCTCACGAACGCGGTATGCGGATGATCATCGACCTGGTTCCCAATCACACTTCCGATCAGCATCCGTGGTTCATCGAATCGCGGTCCTCGCGAACGAGTTCGAAACGCGACTGGTACTACTGGCGGGATCCCAAGCCCGACGGATCACCGCCCAACAACTGGCTCTCCAACTTCGGCGGCCGGGCGTGGGAGTTCGATGAGACGACGGGGCAGTACTACCTTCACTCATTCCTCACATCACAACCGGATCTCAACTGGCGCAACCCCGCGGTCCAGGAGGCGATGTTCGACGTGGTGCGATTCTGGCTCGATCGGGGAGTGGACGGGTTCCGGCT
>JAHEDJ010000004.1:45097-51426 GCA_024641325.1 bacterium
TTCGCCTATTCGCGGACTCTCGGGGCAGACCGGCTGCTGGTAGCTCTGAACTTCGCCGACGAGGAAAGAGTCGTGAGGACGGGTCCTGGGGAGATCCTCTTGTCGACCGGTCTCGATCGTGACGGATTGATTCGTCAGCGGTTGATTCTCAGGCCCAATGAGGGGGTCGTTATGAGGTTGCAGAGTTTCTCGGCAATGTAGTTGCGCGTGGAGCACAACAGTATTGCCGAGAAAACCTATCGAGCTGTCACCCAGCGGAACTCGTACCCCTCGAGCACGGTCGGCCCGGCCACGGGTGCGCCCGTGAATGCGTCGAAGCCGGCCGGCAAGTTGCATTCCGCCGCTCTGTCGGCGAGGTTGATCGCCACGAGAATCGACGTTTCTCCGTGACTGAGCCGGAACGCCAGCACCGCTGAATCTGCCGCATCGAGCCACTCGACGATTCCTCTTCCGAAGACGTCGTGCCGACTCCGGACTGCGATGATCTCGCGAACCCAATTGAGCAGCGACCCGGGGTCGGCTTCCTGCGCCGCCACGTTGACTGATGAGTAGCCGTAGGTCGAGTCAGAGATTGGCGGCGCATAGAGGGCCGATGAGGGGCCGGTCGAGAATCCGGCATTCTCGGAGGCATCCCATTGCATCGGCGTGCGGACGCCGTCGCGGTCGGGCAGGTCGAGGTCATCGCCCATGCCGATCTCATCGCCGTAGTACAGAAATGGCGATCCGGGGAGTGAGAAGAGAAGTGAGAGCATCAATCGGATCTTGCGAGGATCGTTGTCCATCAACGGGGCAAGACGGCGCCGGATGCCGACGTTCATCGGGGCTCTTGGGTCCCGCGCGTACGTCTTCAACATGAAAGCCCGCTCTTCGTCGGTGACCATCTCGAGTGTCAGCTCGTCATGGTTGCGCACGAAGATCCCCCACTGCGCGCTGTCGGGGATGGCCGGTGTTCTCGCCAGGATCTCCTGAATCGGGTTCCGATCGCCGAGCGCCGCGGCCATGAAAAGTCGCGGCATCAGGGGGAAGTGGTAGTTCATGTGGCTCTCGTCCCCCTCCCCGAAGTAGACGACCGCATCTTCCGGCCATTGGTTCGCCTCGGCCAGCAACATCGTGCCCGGGAAATGCTCGTCGACATGGGCGCGCAACTTCTTGAGAAACGCATGAGTCTCGGGCAGGTTTTCGCCGTTGGTGCCTTCACGGACGTAGAGGTAGGGCACAGCGTCGAGGCGCAAGCCGTCCACCCCCATCGAGAGCCAGTAGTCGAGGATTTCGAAGACCGCAGCGTGCACGGCCGGGTTGTCGTAGTTGAGGTCGGGTTGATGGGAGAAGAACCGGTGCCAGTAGAACGCTCCGGCTGCTTCGTCCCATGCCCAGTTTGAGTCCTCGGTGAAGGTGAAGATTATGCGCGCTTCAGGGAATCGCTCGGCTGTGTCGCTCCACACGTAGAAGTCGCGCTCGCTCGACCCCTTCGGAGCCATTCGGGCCCGTTGGAACCACGCGTTATCGACCGATGTGTGATTGATGACCAGTTCGGTCACCACCTTCAGGTTCCGTCGGTGAGCCTCGGTGACGAACCGGCGGAAATCCTTCATGTCGCCGTAGCGGGAGTCGACCGAGTGATAGTCGGCGATGTCGTAGCCGTCGTCCCGCAGGGGAGATGGGTAGAACGGCAATACCCAGACGGCGGTGACGCCCAGGTCGGCGATGTAATCGAGTTTCGATATCAATCCGTCGAAGTCGCCGAACCCGTCACCGTTGCCATCACAGAAGGACCGAATCGGCACTTCGTAGAAGACAGCATCTTTGTACCAATCGTGAGGGTTCACCATCGGGTGCATCGTAGATAGATCGAAACGGTTTTTCGGGCGCCAGGGGGCAGACTTCTAGAGTGGTCGTATGGAATTCGACCCGCAGGATTTCGATTCGTCAGCGTTTGACAGTCCGGCCTTCGAGCCATCGGTGGATTTTGCGATTCTGGCCGACGCTGCGCAGGCCATCTCAGGCAAGCTCTTTCTTCTTGGTGGCGGCTGGGACACTCTGCGCGTCGGAGGCTTCCCGGCCCGCCATCACACGATGGCGATTGGTCTGCGGGTTCGCATTCCGTGGACATGGACGGGCCGACCGATGACTCTCTCGATCGATTTGCAGGATGAGGATGGAGGCAGCTTGTTCACATCGGGCCCCCTTCGTCACGGTTTCGAGGTGGGGAGACCGCAGGGTGCTCCCGAAGGCAGCGACATCGGTCTCGTCCGTGCATTCACGTTCAACCATGTCCCGTTTCCCAGCGCCGGTGGGTATGCATTTGCGATCTCACTCAACGAACAAGAGGTCGATCGCTTGCGGTTCAACGTCTTCCAGCACACCCGTCCGGCTGAGTAGGCCATCGTGACCAGCCTTCCCATGTTTCCGCTCGGCGGAGTTCACTTCCCCTACTCGGTCATTCCTCTGCGACTGTTCGAAGAGCGTTACCTTCGAATGCTCGACGATGTGCTGGGCGGCGACGGGCGATTCGGAGTTGTACTCATTGAGCGCGGGAGCGAGGTGGGTGGCGGTGATGTCCGGTTTGATGTCGGAACCCTCGCGGAGGTTCGCGCCGTCTCGGACCTCGACGACGGGCACAAGGCCGTTGTTGCGGCCGGCCTGCGCAGACTCCGGGTCGACCGCTGGATCTCGGATGATCCCTATCCGGTGGCCGAGGTAACCATTCTCGACGAGGATGATGCAGGTCCGGGGGACGCAGATCTCCTCATCGAAGCGACCCGGGCGCTCCACCGTCTTCTCGCCGTGGCCGCGGAACTCGGAGCCGACACGGCCAACTTCGCCCCCGAGATGTCGGAGGATCCGGTGGTTGCCGGGTTCCACCTCGCCCAGATGATCCCTATCGGCCCGCTGGATGCTCAGCAACTGCTGGAGCAGGATTCTGCATCGGTGCGTCTCCTGCAGATCATTGACTACCTCAACGACGAGGTCGAGCTCATCCAGTTGCGTTTGTCTGAAGGATGATCAATACGGTTGTCTTCGATCTCGGCGGGGTAGTCCTCGATTCACCGATGGACGTCATCGCCGACGCCGAGAAGGCAGCCGGCCTCGAGCGGGGGTTCTTCAACAGGATCGCCTCCAATGCCGCTGGAGCCTGGGCCCTTCACGAAACGGGCGCCTTCTCGAGGGAAGAGTTCATTACGAGGTTTGAGGAGGAATGCGAGCAGCGCGGCGGCAAGATCGATGCCGCGGAGTTGCTCGACACCATCGAGAGCTACGCGCAGGCTCGTCCCCGGATGATCGAAGCGATCGGTCGGCTCCGGGCGGCGGGATTTCGGACGGCTGCCCTCACCAACAACTGGGAGTCTCCGGCAGCCGATTGGGACGTCGCCGGATTCCAGGCGTTGTTCGATGTGTTCGTCGAGTCGTGGATCGAGGGAGTGCGGAAGCCAGACCCCGCGATTTTTCTGCGCCTACTGGAACGGTTGGGTGCCTCGCCTGTTGAATGCGTGTTCCTCGACGATATCGGTCGGAACCTGAAGACCGCCCGTGAACTCGGCATGATGACGATCAAAGTGACCGATCCGGAAGCGGCATTGGCTGAGTTGGGGGACCTGCTGGGAATCGAGTTGTGAAGGGAGCGGCCGACCTACTCACGACTAGCTACCGATCTCCGAACGCATAGAAGTAGCCGTCGCGACTCCCAACGAAGATCGTTCCATCCCAGACCGTTGGCGTGCTTTCGATGCAGCCGCCGCCGTGATTCATCTCCCACACTTCGCTTGGCTGCCGTGGATCGGCCAGCGAGTAGGCGCGTAACCCGCCGCCTGCTTCGCAGTTCACCGCCAGAAGAAGGTGTCCGTCGACTACGAGCGGTGAAGACCATGCGTGGAATCCGATGTCGTCCCGCCATGAAACCTCACCGGTCTCGGCGTCGATGGCCAGCACCTCACCCGTGTGAGTAGCGACGTACAGCACCCCGTCGCCGAGTGCCGGAGTCGCCCATGCGCCTCCATCGCTTTGCGAGTTGAGGGCCGGCACGGCGACGCTCCACACGAGCGGATCATCGGTGGCAAACGGGTCGAGTTTGATGATTTGCCCCACTTCGGCGGAGCGCGGGAGGCGCCGTTCCAGTTCGATTGCCAGGTAGAGCATGCCGTCTGCGTCTAACACCGGCGAAGCGTCGATGTCATCACCTGCCCAGAAGTCGAAGACGATCGGAGCCTCACCGGCCTCAATATTCGTTATGTCCAGACCGACCACCCGGCCTCCCGAGTTCGTGAAGTAGAGCCGGCCATTCAGGATCGCCACCGAACTTTCGATCGAGGCGTTTCTGTCGCCGACAGATCTAAACAACTCATCGGACCATCCCTCGACCTTCACGAGAATCTCCGGATCGACCTGAACCATCCGGTTCGCGTCGTACCTGCGGTTCAGCTTCGTGGCGAACAGGATCCCGTTCTCGCCGCCTTCGAACATGATGTCTTCGACAATCGATGGATTCCCGTCCCAGTCGTTGTTCCAAACTCCCGGATGGTCGGCCGCATCGATCGCCCACAGCTCGATCGGTTCCTCACGATCAAGGGCCACGACGCGCAGCTTGTTGTCACGGGACCCGAAGTAGAGGAGGGGGTAGCCGTCGGGGTCGATAGTCACCGAGCCCTTGATGAGGTCGCCTACCTGAAAGTCGGGTCGGGTTCGTTCTCCCGTCGACGCGTTGACGAAATGCACTGCCTTGTCGTAGGCGCCGAACACGACTTCGGTGATCCCATCCGGGCGGATCCAGATGGCAGGTTGCCCGGTCCATCCGGTGCCGCACCAGTTGGTCGTCTCGCCGCCCACCGAGGACGAGCCGCACATGCCTGAATCCGGGAACCTCCACAGCCTCTGGGGATTGTCCGGGAGTTGGCTTGGCCCGTACCAGGTGCGTGATGGGTTGCCCCTGAACTGAAGCACGCCCTCTGTGGTTCCCCAGGGGGTGCCAACGGTCCTCGGGTCTACGAACCGGGCGAAGGGCGTCGTTGTGGTGGTTGTGGTGCTCGGAACGGTGGTAGTTGCCGGCGCCGCTGAAGTGGTAGTCGACGGGAACGTTGTCGCCGCGGTTACCGGTTCCGCACCCGATGAGCCTACGACATAGAGGCCGACGAGCACCGACGCTCCGGCGAGTGTGACGATCGCGACGGCGAATATGCGGCGCATCCGGGCAGTGTATGCGCGACCGTGCTCTTCCAGTGTGTTCGGGTGCCGCCGATCGCCGGGCCTTCGCTCCTAACCTGAATCCTCGTGGTCGACCCGCTGCAAAACATCGCCAACTCAACCCCGATACGCTTCTGGCGCAGGTTTGCCGCCGCCGGCCCGGGCGTACTCGCCGCTGCAGTTGCCTTCAACCTGTTCTTCGCTCTCGTCCCCGCCGCCATCACGCTCGTCATGGCCGCCTCGTTCTTCGGCCGCAACGCCGAAGCGAAGGAGCAGATGGTCGAGTTCCTCAAGCAGGTATTGCCTGCGGATACCGCTTCCTCGATTTCCGATGCGCTGGCCGTTGCCTGGGCGTCCGTCGAAGGAGCGCATGGACTCGTGGTTGTGGTCAGCCTGGCGGTTTCTTTGTGGGCCGGATCGCGCGGGGTGATCACGATCATGCGGGTGCTGGCTCGCATCGAGCGGATGGACGACGATCGCGCCTGGTGGCGGCGACGGCTGGTCGCCGTCGCGTTGAGCCTTGGTGCGGGCGGGATGCTGTTGTTGACCGTTGTCTTGATCGTGGCCGGAGCCGGAGTCGCCGAGTGGCTGGCCCAACTGACAGACATCGAGTGGCTCGTGACGGCCTGGGAGCGACTCTCCCTCCCCGTCGGCGCCCTCGGCCTGTTCGCCTTTCTCACGGCGCTCTACCGGTGGGGCCCCCCGCAACGGCTGCCCGGATTCTGGATTGCGGCGGGTTTTGGAGCAGTGGGGACGATCAGTGTGAGCCTCGGATTTCGACTCTTCTTCGAGAATTCCGGTGGGCTCGGGGTTACCTTTCAGGCTTTCGCCACGGTGGCGGTGCTCTTGTTGTGGCTTCTGCTCATGTCGTACGTCATCATTCTGTCGGCGGCCTTCGGTGCGTCCGTTTCGCGCGGGTGGGTGAAGAGGAAAGCCAACGGAAACGGGAACGGGACCGCAGAGCTCTCATTGGGTCTCGAGACCATGGAGACGGAGATAGCCGACTTCCGCAAGTAACCGGGGGCCGATCTCAAGGTTTCGCGCTTACCGTCGATATGGTCACTGAAAGTGGTGTGTAACGCTTTGTGTGGTGGTGGGACCTACCTATGGAGTGAGAGTAGGAGTGGATTGATGCGACGAAGAACGATCACCCT
>JAHEDJ010000004.1:51526-67371 GCA_024641325.1 bacterium
ACAACGCATAGATCCGCAAAGGGCGGGGTGTTCGGCACCTCGCCCTTTTGCATTATCCCTACCGATCGGTAGGGTTCAGGTCTCCGCCTCGGCACGACCGAGGCTTTTCTATTGGAACCTTCCTCATGAAACCAAAACGCTTTCGCGCGCTTGTTCTCATCGTTGCCCTCTCGGCGGCGGTATTCGCGGTGCCCGCCGACGCAGACGACGGTGAGTTCATGATCGTGTTTCCGCAGCCGAGCGAGGCGACCGAGTTTGCCAACACCTGGGGCAACTCCCGGTCGGACGGTCGGAGTCATCAGGGCACCGACATCCTGGGGCCACAGATGGCGCCGGTGGTGGCGGCGGCCGACGGCGTGATCGAGAGTTTCGGATACGGGCCTCGCTCCGGCTACTACATAGTGGTCAGTCACCAGGATGGCTACGAGACCTGGTACATGCACCTGAACAACGACACGCCGGGGACCGACGATGGACGCGGGGCGCCGGAATACACCTACATGGTCGGGCTCGACGTTGGAGATCAGGTGGTGGCGGGCCAACAGCTCGGGTTCGCCGGTGACAGCGGCAACGCAGAGTGGACCACGCACCACACCCATTTCGAATTGCACCGAAATGGACGGGCGATCAATCCGTACAAGTACCTGCAGGCAGCCTGGGAGCGCTGGCAGCTCGAACTTCAGATCGAGCGCGAGGAAGTCCCTTTCCGCTGATCAGTCCAGCGTTTCGAGTTCATTGAGGCGGGCAACCTCCTGCGCAACCCCTCGCCCGCTCTCTGCCAGCACGGCGACCTCCGGGCAAACTGTGCGATCCGGCGGATCGGGTAGATGGTCGGACCCGATCCATATCAGACGGTGAATACCGGCATCCCGGACGGCCTCCATCCAGGCAACCGCTACCGCCTCCGGAGTTTCCGCAAACGATCGCTCTCGGCCGTCCGCGGCGGCCCCGGCGATCAGCACGGCCGTGAAGCATTCGAAGGCGGCGATTTCTAGATGCGACCCATCGGATAAGTCACCCATCGCCACCTTGCATCCCATGCGGCGGAACCGGTCTGCCGGCGTGGGGTCGGTGATGAATGCCCGCACTTCACCCGCATAGCCGGCGAGTTCGGCGACTATCTCGGCCCCTATGGGGGTATCCGCTCCTACAACGATGACCGGCACGCCGCGAAACTATCACGTCCGGATGGTCGGCTGTGCCCGGTTGGCAGCCTTCGACAAGGAGTTGCAGCCGCTTTGCACCGACCGCAGTTCCATGCTGAGCTGGGTGCGTATACAGAATCACTGCTACTATCACCTATCCGGATAGTGCTAATTATTCAGGGGTGACCAATGGCCACTGTCGAACTCGATCTCGGCGCATATCAACTCGGATGGCATGACTCAGAAGAGGGTTATGTCTTCAAGCCGCGCAAGGGATTGAACGAAGACATCATTCGAGATATGTCCAAGATGAAGGGCGAGCCGCACTGGATGCTCGACTTCAGGCTGAAAGCCTACAAGCGCTTCCTGCGCCGCCCGATGCCGACGTGGGGTGGCGGTGGCACGCTCAACGACATCGACTTCGATGACATCTACTACTACATCAAGCCGACCGAGGGGCAGTCCAAAGACTGGGACATGGTTCCCGAAGAGATCAAGGCCACCTACGAGAAACTCGGCATTCCTGAAGCCGAGCGCAAGTACCTGGCCGGCGTGACTGCACAGTACGAATCGGAGGTCGTGTACCACCGCAACCGCGACGACCTCGAGAAGATGGGCGTCCTCTTCACCGATATGGACACTGCCGTGCGGGAGTACCCGGAGATCGTCAAGGAATACTTCGGCACGGTCATCCCCCCCAACGACAACAAGTTCGCAGCACTCAACTCGGCCGTCTGGTCCGGCGGCTCTTTCATCTACGTTCCGCCCGGCGTGCATCTCGACCAACCGCTCCAGGCCTACTTCCGCATCAACTCGGAGAACATGGGTCAGTTCGAGCGGACCCTGATCATCGTCGACGAGGACGCCTACGTTCATTACGTGGAGGGATGTTCGGCTCCGATCTGGTCCACCGATTCTCTGCACTCGGCCGTGGTCGAGATCGTCGTCAAACGAGGCGGCCGTTGCCGCTATTCGACGATCCAGAACTGGTCCAACAACGTCTACAACCTGGTGACCAAGCGAGCTGCGGCCTATGCAGACGCCACCATGGAGTGGGTCGACGGGAACCTTGGTTCCAAGCTGACGATGAAGTATCCGGCCGTCTGGCTGATGGAGCCCGGGGCTCACGGTGAAGTGCTATCTATCGCCTTCGCCGGTGAAGGGCAGCATCAGGACGCCGGTGCCAAGATGGTTCATGCTGCACCGAACACGACGTCGACCATCATTTCGAAGTCGATCTGCAAGGACGGCGGCCGGGCCGGATATCGCGGTCTGGTTCGTGTCGAACCGGGTGCCACGGGAGTGAAATCCTTCGTTCGCTGTGACGCCCTGATCCTCGATGCGGACTCCCGGTCGGACACTTATCCCTACATGGAGATCGAGGAGGCAGACGCCGAGATCGGCCATGAGGCGACGGTGTCGAAAGTCGGTGAGGAGCAGCTGTTTTACCTGATGAGCCGCGGCCTCTCCGAGGAAGAGGCGACGTCGATGATCGTCGCCGGGTTCATCGAGCCGATCGTGAAGGAACTCCCGATGGAGTACGCGGTCGAGATGAACCGTCTCATCGAACTGAACATGATCGAAGCCGGCGCAGTCGGCTAGAAACCCCTAGCGGCACCCACCCGACACGTTCATTCAGCGAGGCCGGCGAATTCTTCAGCGAATTGCGAATTGCGAATTGCGAATCGCGATTATGTTGGAAGGCCTGGGGTATGCCGGCGGCAATGGAAGCCTCAGAACCTGAAGTGCTTGATTGCTTCGCCCTGGGTGGCGATCTCGGTCATCGCCTCTATCCCTAGATCGAGATGTATGTCGGCCCAGTCGCGGGTGACCGCCGCGTCGCTCTCTTCAGTCTTCACGCCTTCGGGCGTGATCGGAACGTCAGAAACGAGCAGCAGTGCCCCCCGGGCGATTTCGTTGTGATGGCCGACCACGAAGATCGTGGCGGTCTCCATATCGATGGCAAGCGCGGTGAGCTTGCGAAGATGTTCGATGAAGGCCTCATCGTGTTCCCACACTCGCCGGTTGCTGGTGTACACGACCCCGGTCCGGTAATCGAGGCCACGCGCCACGATCTTCTCGGAAACGAACTTGTGCAACTTGAACGACGGCAGTGCCGGCACCTCGGGAGGGAAGTAGTCGTTGCTCGTACCCTCACCTCGTATGGCGGCGATCGGTAGGACGAAGTGACCGATCTCGGTCGAGGCCTTGAGTCCTCCACACTTTCCCAGTAGCAAAACTCCTTTGGGTTGGACCGCCACGAGGAGGTCCATGATCGTTGCCGCGTTGGCAGTGCCGATGCCGAAGTTGATCATGGTCAGGCCATCGTCGTTGGTGGCGGCCTGCATGTAGTTACCCTCCCCGCGAATGGAACATCCGGACCGTTCCGCGAACCGCGCCAGGTAGTCGCTGAAGTTGGTGAGGAGGATGTAGTCACCGAACTCTTCGAGTGGCATCCCCGTGTAACGGGGGAGCCAGTTGCGGGCGATCTCGAGTTTCTCCATGGGGAGCAGCCTATCGGCTGCGTACTTCGTATTGCGTATCACGGATCACGAAGAACGCCCCCGGCCGCTGATGAGATTGAGTAGAGCGACGAAGAGCGCTGCGCCGACAACCGACCAGATCACCGGGAAATCGCGGATCGTCCACAGGAGTGGAAGGTCCAGTTGTTCAGCGAGCCAGCGGCCCAGCAAAGCGCCGACGAATCCGAGAGCGAGAGATGTGAAGCAGCCGAGTCCCTTGCGACCGGCGAGCGACGCACCGATCGATCCGGCGATAGAGGCGATGATCAGGAGTAGAAGAAACTCAAACACGAGTTGAGGATAACGCCGCAATCGCTAATGGCTAATGGCTAATGGCTAACGGCTGGGCTGCTGCGAAGCAGCAGCCCTACTGATTTGTATAACCGACCATGAACGAGATGACGGCCCCGCCGGCCAGAGCCCAGACTGCGGAGTAATCGCCGATGGCCAGGTAGTTCGGTACTCCTTCGAGGGCCGAGAGGATCACGGTGGTAACGAGTCCACCGATTATCCCCATCAGTATCGATCCGATGACGGTGGCACGGCGACCAGATAGCATGCCGCCGGCGAGCCCTCCGAAGCCGGCGATGGCGCCGACAATTAGTAGTGCATTGGTCGCAGTGGTTTCGATCACGGTGTCAGAGTAGTGACTCGAGTTCGAATGCCGACGACGGATGGCGCAACTTGGCCAACGCCCGTGCCTCAATCTGGCGAACACGTTCGCGGGTCAGGTCGAATATCCGTCCAACGTCGGACAATGTGCGCGGCTCGCCCCCGTCTAATCCGAATCGTAAGGCGATGATCTGCTGTTCTTCCCTGTCGAGCACTTCCAGTGCATCCTGTACGTGACGCTGGCGGAGAACTTCAGCCGCGTGACGGAACGGGTCCGGCATTCGTTCGTCTTCCACGAAGTCCTGGAGTTCGGCATCGCCTTCCTCACCGACCGGCCGGTCGAGTGAAACGGTATCTGATGGCGCAGATAGCGCCGCCTCGACCCGCTCCACATCGAGTCCGCTGACGGCTGCGATTTCTTCCAATGTGGGTGCCCGACGAAGCTCATCAGTGAGGTTCTGGCGGGTCTCTTGTACCGAGCGGACGACATCGACCATGTGAACGGGAAGCCGGATCGTGCGGGCCTGATTGCCCAGCCCACGCGTAATCGCCTGCCTTATCCACCACGTTGCATACGTTGAGAACTTGAAGCCTTTGCGCCAGTCGAACTTCTCGACGGCACGGATCAGGCCGAGATTGCCCTCTTGAATGAGGTCCAGTAGATCCAGTCCCCGGCCGGCGTAGCGCTTCGCTATCGAGATCACGAGACGTAGGTTGGCCCGGATGAACTCCATCTTGGCCTCATCGCCTTCGTGAATGAGGCGGTAGAGAGTTGCGCGTTGTTCCGGTGTGAGGTCGTCGGCGGCCTCGAGACGTCGCTGCGCCTTCCGGCCGGACTCCATCGCCCGTGCCAGTGCCACCTCATCATCAGCCGTCAACAGCGTATGCGACGAGACCTCCTCCAGATAGATGCCGACGGTGTCGGCGATGGAGGCCTGGTCACTGTGTCGCTTGCTCACGTTGGTCTTTACCCCTAACTCCATGAACCCGCGCTGCTCAACGTATCACCGGTATCGGTTCCGCGCAATGGGGTTTTTTACCAAACTGAATGTGACGTGCGGCCCGTTACGCTGCAGGCATGGTTCGGACGGCTTCCACACTGCTGCTGGCGCTTTCTTTGCTGCTATCGGCATGTGTCTCGTGGCAATCCGAGCCAACGCCGGCTGATCCTTCGCCGGGGGACCCCCCTGCGACTACTTCGACGTCGAGTACAACAACCACGATCGCCGGACCAGTCACCAATCTCGTGGTCGTCGATTCGGAAGCCACTCCGATTGCCGGGGTGAACGTGGGTGACTTGGGAAAGACCGATGTCGACGGTCGTCTCGTCTTCGGGACACCGACCGGCGGCGTGGCTCTGGATGCAGACGGCTACATCTCCCGATTCGTGTCCGATTGGCAGAAGGGTGATGTCCGAGTGACCCTCGAACCCGTCATCGTCCGGGGCATGGTGCGAACCTCTGCGGGCGACGGTTTGGAGGGGGTGTTGGTTGCACTCGGCGGACTCGAGGTTCTCACCGACGGCTCGGGCTGGTTTGAGTTCATTGCTCCAACCGGTTCGATCATTCGCGTCGACACGCCTGGTTGGACGGCGGTGGAGGTCGAGTGGTTGGGAAGCGACAGCTGGGTACCGATCGACTTGGAGCCGATGGTTGTACGAGCGCTACACGTCTCGGGATGGGCGGTGGGGGATAGCGAACACTGGCAGCGCATTCTCGACCTCGCCGCCACTACCGAGATCAACTCGCTCGTCGTCGATTTGAAGGACGAATCCGGACTCGTGTTCTACCGTACCGCCGTTCCTCTTGCCGGAGAAGTCGGCGCAATCAACCCTGAGTTCGAGCTCGACGCGGTCGTCGCCGCCACCGCAGAGAGAGGGCTCTATCTGATCGGTCGAATCGTGACATTCCAGGATCCGATCGCGGCCAGGGCGGTGCCTGATCTCGCCGTGCTGGACTCCTCCACCGGCGGTCCGTTCCAAAAGAACGGGCAGTACTTCCTCGATCCCACCGACCCGGAGGCTCGTCGCTATGCGCTCGACCTGGCCGGCGAAGCATGCGCGGCCGGCTTCGATGAGATTCAGTTCGACTACGTCCGCTATCCCGATGGATTCGGCAACTCTGCAGTGTTCGACTCGGGATCGGGCCCGGAGGTTCGCCCGGGCATCATCCGGGACTTTCTGGCGGAAGCATCGGCGGTTCTCAAGCCTGCCGGATGCGCGGTGGCAGCCGACATCTTCGGGTTCATAACTTCAACATCGGGGGATGGTGGAATCGGCCAGCAGCTGGAGGACCTGGGGCCGGTCGTCGATGTGCTGTCGCCGATGCTGTATCCAAGCCATTACTCCGAGGGCTGGTTCGGATTCGACGTTCCAAACGACCACCCCGGACCGGTGGTGAGTGAGGCTCTCGACGACGGGTTGGAGCGACTCGACTCGACGGCGATCTTCCGACCCTGGATACAGGACTTCTACTACAACGCCGCGCAGGTGCGAGCGGAGATCGACGCGGCAGAGGAGCGCGGCCTGGGATGGATGCTGTGGAATGCTCGCAGCCGTTTCACAGAAGGTGCGCTCCTCCCCGGAGACTGACTCGGTCTTGCCTACTTGCGCCGGAACGCAGTCGCCAGCGCACCATGCCCGAACGGGCCGAGGGTCTTCCCACCGGCCGCGTAATGAAACAGAGCGGTCTGAAAGATCGCATTGAGTGCGGCGAGAGTCACCGAAACTGCCACTATCCACACCACACCGACCAGGATGGCGACGCCCAAGGCGATGCCGCTGCCGGTGACCGCTCCCAGCACGATTACCAGGATCGCCGGAAGACTCAACAGGAAGCCGAGGATCCCGAATCCGAATTGGGCCGCCATGTTCTCACCCCAAGTCCTCTTGAACAGCTCCGCCGATCGCTTGACCGCATCACCGACGGTCAAACCCTCAACGACGAAGATGGGGATCACGAGGAACGTGACCAGGGTCCAGGCGAGTCCGGCGATACCGGCTGCGATGCGGCCCAGCATGCCGCCTCGTTGCTCAACTGCCCGCAGGGCGATCGAAACCGTTGCCGAGATAACAGCCCAGGGGAGGATGCGACCGACGAGCCGATTGGCCCCGGCGAGGGCGCTACTTATGGTCGGATCGCCACCCTGGAGGCGTTCATCTGCGGCGGAGACGAGTGCCGTGTTGAAGTAGATGGTGACGAAGGCGAGCGCCACATACATGACGAACATGACGACGTATCCGATCGCTCCAGGGTCATCTCCGATGAAGAACATAGGGACGACGAAGCTCGCGGCCACGATGGTGCTGGCGACAAACGACAGGATCGGAAGTGCCAGGAGTTCTTTATCGGCCTTGAGTACTTCCCAGGATTGCTTGGCGAGCGTTACGGTGTTGCTGATTCGTCCCATACCGGTGCAGTATCGACGTTTCCCCCGGCAACAGGAAGCACTTCCCCCGGTTCCAGGTTTCGATCGCATCCCCGTTCAGGGCGGTCATCGACGCAAGAACGAGTGGGCTACGCTCCTCGCCGTGTCGGAGATCGAGAAGCTCAGCGCCGAGATCAGCCGTTGCCGGCGGTGTGAGCGGCTCGTGGAGTGGCGCGAGCGCGTGGCCGTCGAGAAGCGGGCGGCCTATCGAGACTCCGAATATTGGGGGCGCCCGGTTCCGGGGTTCGGTGATCCGCAAGCTCGGTTGTTGATCGTCGGCCTTGCGCCGGCCGCGCATGGTGCCAATCGAACAGGCCGTATGTTCACCGGTGACCGGTCGGGAGACTGGCTCTTCGCAGCTCTACACAGAGCCGGATTCGCCTCACAGCCCGAGTCGATTGCCCGTGGTGACGGGCTTGTGCTCGCCGATGCGTTCGTCACGGCAATCGGCCGATGTGCACCTCCTGCCAACAAACCAACCGGCGAAGAACTTGCCCTGTGCCGGCCGTGGCTCGAAGCGGAGATCGACCTTCTGGACAGGGTGCGCGTGGTTGTCCCGCTGGGCGGCCTGGCATTCACACAACTCCTACGGGTCTACTCCGATCGGGGAGTTCCGGTTCCAAAGCCACGGCCGAGGTTCGGTCACGGCGCGGAGGTGGATCTGGGCCCCGGCGGTCCCGTCATCCTGGCCAGCTATCACCCCAGCCAGCAGAACACATTCACCGGCCGCCTCACCGAGCAGATGCTCGATGACGTGTTTGCGCGAGCGTCGGGTCTATTCCCTGTCTAATCGGACTCGGATTGGCCACGGATAATTCGCCCTATCTCCGTAGTGGTAATACGATGGCGTGACCGCGTTTTCCAGGAGACTTTCACTGTGCGACCCCTCGACCACACGACTGTTGAACTTGCCGCGGAAACGGCACCTTCGTGGCTGGCGGACCTCCGTCAGAATGGATTCGAGTACTTCGAGAAGCTGTCGATGCCGACCGGCGCCGAAGAGGAATGGCGCTACGTCGATCTGGATTTCGATATCGCCGCGTTCGGAGTGCCGGACGTTGCCGGCGTCCCTATCACGGGTGATTCGGATCTCTCAGCGCTGACCGATTACGCCGGTATCGCCCGGTTGGTCGATGGTTTCGTGGTCGACGTGTTCTGCAACACGCCGGGTGTGACATTGGCCAATCTCGCCGGTCACGTCGACGATGACTCGCTCTTGGAGCAATCGCTAGGTCGAGCGATCAAGCCGGATATCGACATTTTCGCGGCTGCACACCAGGCGTTCGCCACCGACGGCCTCGTTTTGCATGTCGGTCGTGGTGTTGCCCTCGATCGGCCGATCGTCGTCGACATGCAAGTGACTCAGGCCGACACCATTGCTTTCCCCCATCTCAGCGTTGTCATGGACAGCAACTCGGAGGCGTCGGTCATCGTCGTCATGCGCTCGCCCGACGGACAGCGCAACGTCGTTGTGCCGCAGCTCGAGTTGTCGGTCGGCGACGGTGCCCGTCTCAACCTCGTTACGTCGCAGCACTGGGGAGATGGAACCACCGCCATCGCCCACCAGAGGATGGTGCTTGGCAGGGATTCGACCGGTCGGCTCGGCGAGGTCGGCCTCGGCGCCAAACTCGGCCGGCTCGACCTCACAGTCGATTTGATCGGAAACGGTTCCAGTTCGGAACTCGTCGGCCTGTACTTCGGAGATAGACAACAGATCTTCGATTATCGAGTCGTTGTCAACCATCACGGAAAGAACACGCGCTCCGATGTGTTCTTGAAGGGCGCCGTCGAGGACGAAGCCGAGTCTGTCTTTTCCGGACTCTTGAAGATTTGGCCGGATGCCACTCGCACCTCGACATTTGAGACCAATCGCAACCTCGTCCTTTCCGATGGAGCCAAGGCACATTCGGTTCCCAACCTCGAGATCTTGTGTGACGACGTCGTCTGCGGCCACGGATCCACCGTCGGCCCGCTGGAGGAAGAGCACATGTACTACCTGATGAGCCGCGGCCTTTCCCGCGAGCGTGCTGAGCGGGTACTCATTCGTGGATTCTTCGACGAGATGATTCAGCGACTTCCGGTCTCGGGCCTGGAAGAGGCGGTCCGCGCTGCGGTCACCGCCAAGTTCGTCAGGGCACAGTCGGAAGGCCGAGTGTGATGAACGAGTGGGTACGAATCGCCCCCCTCGAGGATTTGCCGGAGGGGAGAGGAGTGCGTGTCGACGCGTTGGGGAATCGGATCGCCCTCTTCCGTATCGGCGAAGCTGTATACGCGTTGGCAGATCGATGCAGCCATGCTGAGGCGTCGCTAGCCGAAGGTGAGATCTACGACGATGAGGTCGAGTGCCCGCGCCACGGCGCGACGTTCGAACTCGCAACCGGGCTGGCCCGCACCTTGCCGGCCACGAAACCCCAACAGAAGTATGAAGTCAAGATCACAGACGGCGATGTTTATCTCGCCCTCCAGGAGGCATCGTGAGCAAGCTCGCCCTCGACATCAACAACCTCGAAGCGTCGGTCGGAGCGATCGAGATCCTCAAGGGTGTCGACCTGGAAGTCCCGTTCGGTGAGGTGCACGCCATCATGGGTCCCAATGGATCCGGCAAGTCGACGCTTTGTCACGTTCTCACCGGCCGTTCCGACTACACGGTTTCCGGGGAGGCTCTGCTCGACGGCGAACCGCTGCTCGACAAGGCGGTCGACGCCCGGTCGCGGATGGGATTGATGCAGGCGTTTCAATACCCGGTCGAGGTGCCCGGTGTGGCCCTTGCCACGCTGATGCGCGAGTGCGGCGAGGAACGCGGATGGGACTCCGATGAGATCGATGGACGGATAGCGGAAGCCGGCAAGCGTTACGACATGGATCGATTCCTCGACCGGTCGGTCAACAACGACCTGTCCGGAGGTGAGAAGAAGCGTTCCGAGGTCTTCCAGATGGCAGTTCTCAGACCGAAGGTCGCGGTGCTCGACGAGATCGACTCCGGGCTGGACATCGACGCGGTGCGTGAGGTTGCCGAAGGCATAGAACGGATGCGCGGACCTGAGGTGGGTGTGCTGATGATCACCCACTACAGCCGGATCCTCCGCTACGTGACTCCAGATCGGATCCACGTGATGATCGGTGGTCGGATCGTTGAGTCCGGGGGGCCCGAGTTGTCGGCCCGCCTGGAAGAGGAAGGCTACGAGGGCATTCGCGAGCGATTGGGCATCGAGGTGCCGGCTGAAGGAGTTGCTGAGAAACGCCCGGCAGACTTCTTCACCGAGACCCCCTTCGATCTCTAGTCGCGGGTGGCCGGTCCCGAGTCGCGAGTATTCCCCGTGTCATCTCTAGATCTCTCAACTCGCTCTTGGGGTTCGGGTCCCAAGCAAGCCCTCCTGCTTCACGGTATTTCTTCGAATGCGGAAGGTTGGTGGAGAGTCGGGCCGGCGCTTGCCGAACTCGGTTACACCGTGACCGCCCCGGATCTTCGGGGCCACGGGATGAGCCCCACCTCGGCCGATCTAACACTCGCTTCCTACACAGCGGATGTGCTGGCGATCCGCGCTGGGTGGGATCTGATCCTCGGCCATTCGCTGGGCGGGGCGATCGCCGTACTCGCTCTGACGGAGCGACCGGGCCTGACCCCGATCCTCATTCTCGAAGACCCGGCGGTAGCCATCCCGGCTCCGGAGTTAGCGATCGAGAACCTGTTGAAGTCGTACGTGGCTCCGATCTCTCAGGAGGAGGTGTCACGGCGGAACCCAACCTGGCATCGCGAGGACTGCCGGATCAAGGTGTCGGCGATCATCGAGTCACGCCCGGCGATGGTTGAGCAGACCATTCGCCAGAACGTCCCGTGGAACCTGGTTGAAGAGGTTGTCGCTCTGGAGATTCCAACGTTGGTTCTCGGTGCCGAATTCGAACCGGTCGTCCCAGCCGAGTTCGGCCGCGACCTGGCGGGGATGAACCCGAACCTGACCTTCTATCAGATTGGCGGCAGTTCACATTCGATGCATCGCGATGAGTTCGACGCATTCTGGGCGAGGGTGGTCGATTTCTTGCCGTGATCCCGGCGCCGGTCCTCCTACCATCTGCCCATGAGTGTCAAAACTGATCGCAACGAGCAATGGCTGGCGGAACTGACCGCCTTGCCCACAGTCGCCGGTCATGAAGACCGGGTCGTTGAGTGGATCGAACGCTGGGTGACGCGTCGCAAGGACGTGCGGATGACGAGAGATTCCGCCGGCAATGTGGTGTTGAAATCCACCGTGCGTACCCGCAAGACCCCCGTGTACCTGACGGCCCACATCGATCACCCCGGGTTCGTCGTGACCTCCGTTGACCGATCGCGGCGGGTAGGGGTCGAGTTTCGGGGCGGGGTTCACACCCCCTACTTTGACGATGCCCGGGTGGATCTCTTCGACGGCGACGATCGGGTGCATCGTGGAACTGTGACCGAGTTCGATCACAAGACGTCGACCGGCTCCGTCCGGCTCGACCGGCGTTCGGGCTCGCTGGCGGCGGGAGACATCGGACGCTGGGCGTTCGCGTCCAGGTCGCTCGGGGTCCGTAATGGAAGGCTGCATGCCGCCGGTTGTGATGATCTGGCGGGCGCCGCAGCCGTCCTGGCGGCCTTTGACGACGTGCGGAAGAATGCTCCGCAGGTGCGGGTTCTTCTGACCAGAGCCGAGGAGGTTGGTTTCATCGGGGCAATCGCCGCCTGCAAGGCGGGGACGATCCCGGAACGGGCGGAACTGATCGTCGTTGAGAACTCGAGAGCTTTTGCCGCGTATCCGGTTGGAAGCGGGCCGGTGGTCCGGGTGGGAGACGCATCGACGGCCTTCGATCGAGAGCTGACCAACCAGGTGACCCGGCTGGTCCGGTCTTACGCCGACGGCCACGAGGGTTTTCGCTGGCAGCGAAAGCTGATGGACGGCGGCTCCTGCGAAGCGACTGCATTTGGGGCCTACGGGTATCGGGCAACGTCGCTGAGCCTGCCGCTCGGCAACTATCACAACATGGTCGACATCGATGGTGTTCGGGGCGGAAGCCGCCCCGCCCGGGTCGCCCCCGAGTTTGTTTCCCTGGATGACTTTCACGGACTCATCGAGTTGCTCGCCCACGTCGCCCCTCGCCTCGGCGAGGCGGGTGAAGCCTCGCTGCTAGAGCGCCTCGATGCGATCTACGAATCGGAGCGTCTGGTCCTCGACTGATGGACGGCGTCACGACCCACCGTTCACCCCTAATCTCGAACTGAGGAGTTTTCATGCCTTCGGTCGTGCTCGATGGGGTCTCGCTGAGACGCGGCGATGTCGTTGCTCTCAATGAGGTGTCGCTTTCGATTGAAGACGGTGAGCTGGTCACCGTCGTGGGTCCATCGGGAAGTGGCAAGACGACGCTTCTGCGGGTGATCGCCGGGCTCGAGCAACCCACCTCGGGGCGCCTTCTGGTCGACGGGACGGATGTACGGGGTATTCGGCCGGCGGACCGTGATCTAGCGATGGTTTTCCAGGAGCATGCCCTCTATCCGCACAAGACGGCTGAGCGCAATCTGTCTTTTCCTCTCGAAGTGCGGCATGTGGAAGAGCCGAAGTTGTCGGCCCGCGTCGCAGAAGTCGCTCACGTGATGGGTTTGGATCGGGTGCTGGACCGCCGACCCAGGACCCTTTCACAAGGAGGACGCAACGCTCTGGCGACCGGCCGGGCGCTGGTTCGTGATCCGGCGATCCTGCTTCTCGACGAACCACTGTCAAACTTCGACGCGAAGGCGCGATTGCAGGCGCGCCTGGAGATCCGGCGCCGGCATGAGAGGTCTGGAGCCACCACCTTCTACGCGACGAATGAACAATCGGAGGCTATGGCGATCGGTGACCGTACGATCGTTCTCAATCGTGGGATGGTTCAGCAAGTTGATACGCCCACGGCCATCTACCGGGAACCTGCCAACCTCTTCGTGGCCAGGTTCATTGGGGCGCCTCCCATGAACGCAATGACCGGGCGACTCGAAGCGGAATATCCGGACTACCGGTGGGTCGCCGGAGACGATCGATTGCTGGTGCCGACCAGCGTCGTTGAGGCACACCCTCGGTTGCACGATTTCATGGGGCGGAGCGTTGTGATGGGGATTCGGCCCGAGCACGTTCACCCGGCAGTCGCCGAACCGTTTCAGACCTGCCTGCACGGGGTTTGTGTTCGCATCGAGGATCTCGGAGGAATGCGACTCGCGCAAGTAGACCTCGGACACGGCGAAATGATCGCCTATGTTGCCGGCACCGACCCGCTCCCCGGAATCGGCAATCCGGTTGAGCTGGCGGTCGACGTCAACAGGCTCCACTTCTTCGACCCGGAGACCGGCGCCGCGCTGTAATTCCATATTCTCAGCAATACTGTCGTGCCTGGGGATCAACAGCATTGCCGAGAATCCGGACTGGGTTTTCTCAGCAATACTGTCGTGCCTGAGGATCAACAGCATTGCCGAGAAAACTCGGAACGTTGTGACTTTTGGCCCGCACAGCTGCTGCATCGCCGACCTACTCTGAAAACGAACTGTCAACAGGAGGAACGGGCGTGGAATACCGCACCGAACGTGACTCGATGGGCGAGGTCCAGGTACCGGCCGATGCCCTTTACGGAGCATCGACTCAGCGCGCAGTGGACAACTTTCCGATCTCGGGGTTGACCGTCGGCCGCCGCCTGATTTGGGCTTTTGGACTGATGAAGGGCTCGGTAGCAGCCGTATCCGGACCCGATGGCTATGTCGATACCGACAAGGCCGATGCCATTCAGCAAGCCGCAGAACTCGTGATGTCGGGCGCGCTCGACGACCAGTTCCCGGTGGATGTCTTCCAGACCGGGTCTGGCACGTCGACGAACACGAACTCGAACGAGGTCATCGCGACCAAGGCCACAGAGATCCTCGGTGGTGAACCAGGCTCAAAACTGGTTCATCCGAACGACCATGTGAACTTCGGTCAGTCGTCGAACGACACGTTCCCAACTGCGATGCACCTTGCCGCGGTGGAGGCTCTCAAGTCGGGTCTCCTTCCGGCGCTCGATCTGCTGGCCGGCTCACTCGAGGCGAAGGCCATCGAGTTCGCCGACGTCGTGAAGTCCGGACGCACGCACCTGATGGATGCTGTCCCGGTCACGCTCGGCCAGGAGTTCTCAGGCTGGGCGGCGCAGATGCGCAAGGCCGCCGAACGGGTGGAGAAGGTGCTTCCGGAACTGGCAGAACTCCCTCTCGGCGGTACGGCCGTCGGTACCGGCATCAACTGCCCGGACGGGTTCGCGGCCAAGGTCATCGCAGTGATGGCCGAGAAGACCGGGTTCCCGTTCCGCGAAGCCGATAACCACTATGAAGCCCAGGCTGCCAAAGACGCGGTGGTGGCGACGTCCGGCGTGCTGAAGACGATCGCCCAGTCGTTATTCAAGGTCGTGAACGACCTGCGCTGGCTCTCCTCCGGCCCGGTGACCGGCATTGCCGAAATCAAGCTCCCGGCGTTACAGCCCGGTTCGTCGATCATGCCGGCCAAGGTCAATCCGGTCATTCCGGAGGCGGCAATGATGGTGGCCGCGCAAGTTGTCGGCAATGACGCGGCGATCACCTGGGGTGGAGCGAACGGCAACTTCGAGCTCAATGTCATGATGCCCGTCATGGCGCGCAATCTGCTGGAGTCGATCGACCTGCTGGCGGCGGTCTGCAAGGTGCTGGCTGAGAAGTGCATCGACGGAATCGAAGCGGATGCCGAGCGCGCCAAGATGCTGCTCGAGAAGAACGTGATCGTGGTCACCGCCTTGAATCCGCACATCGGGTACGACAACGGCTCGGCGGCTGCCAAGGAAGCGTTCGCAACCGGCCGGACTGTACGTGAAGTCGTGTTGGAGAAGGGCTTGATGTCCGAAGAAGACCTCGATGCGGCGCTCGATCTCAAGAAGATGACCCAGGGTGGAGTCCACTGACCCACACGGGTCGGTCAAGGGGTCGCGAGGCCCGGTGCCCCGGCGCCGGGCCTCTTCGCGACCTACAACATGTGTAGGCGTAGGATCAACCCATGCCAGCTATCGCACCGGTCAAGTGGAACCCACCGCCCCGAACTACGTTTGAAGGTTCATTCGCCGTCAACGACAGGCTCGCCCAGGTCGAAATGTGGCGGACTCCCGG
>JAHEDJ010000004.1:67471-88923 GCA_024641325.1 bacterium
GACGTCGAGGTGCTCATCGACAACCTCCCTGGGTTCCCGGACAATCTCACCCACCATGAGGGCGTCTTCTGGGCCGCCATCGTCAGCCCACGTGACAAACTCGTCGACCTTCTCGCCAAGAGCCCGATGATGGCCAAACTCGCGGCCCGTCTCCCGGATTCGCTGCAACCGGCGCCCAGTCGTCATGCCGCGGTGTTCGGAATCAATGGTGCCGGCGAAGTGGTTCAAAACCTTCAAGATGCCGATGGCCGCTACGCCGTGATCACTTCTGCGCGGGTGCACGGAGGCCATCTGTACCTGGGCAGCTTGCACGAATCCGCGGTGGCACGGTTAGCGCTCTGAGCCCGCCTCCCTGACGTTTTCGCGCGACATTCGGCCTCTATGGGGCACGAATGTCGCGCGAAAACGGGTTATTCCCCAGGTTTTGCTGTCTAGTCAGATCGGTCGGGTTGTCGTATGGTCGGACCAGGGAATGGCCGACTTGTTCGCCAATCGCTCCCGGGAAGGGGGTGACACAAATGCGTACTGAGATTGCCAAGAGTTTCCCGGTGCCGCTCAAGGTCGGTTTCGACTACCTGGACGACTACAAGCTGTGGCCGGACTGGTACGTCGGCATGACCGAGGTCATCGATCCGGCAATGTCTCAATGGATTTTTCCCGGCGACAGCGTGAAATTCGCGTATCGTCTCTTGGGTCGACGCGTCGAAGGGGTGTGCACTCTCGACGAGAAGATCGAAGGAGAGTTCGTTCGGTTCCATAGTGATGTTCCCGGTCTTCCACGGGTTCATCATGAATTCCACTACGGCACTGCCGGTGACGAGGCATTCATCATGAAAGTGGTCCTGGAGACCAAGGAAGATGATTTGACCTCATTCTTCGGGAAGGTCATCGACAAGACGATGCTTCCCCGGGTTCTCGATCGCGATTTGAGGGGCAGCCTCGACAATCTCGAGGAGATCTTCGTGGCCGGCTTGCACGAGTAGGCGATATCTCATGTGAATCAGTGCGCCTCCGCCACGGCGGGGGCGCAGCCGCGCTCGTGGTCGAAGACGATGCTCGCTTTCACAGAGAGCCGACCGACGGTACGATCTGCTTTCCGCACCCAAAGCCGGACCTTGGTCGGCGCCGCCCCGAACGGGCGCAACTGCGCCGCCGGCTCTGTAGATGGAACGAAGGATTGACATGATCACGAACGGGAGCCGGCCGGAGCGAAGAGGGCTCTATGACCCCGCGCTCGATCATGACTCCTGCGGGATCGGCTTCGTCGCCGACATCAAGGGCCGCCCGAGCCACCAGATAATCGCCCAGGGCCAAACCGTTCTCACCAATCTGACTCATCGCGGGGCGGTGGGCGCAGACCCACTCGCCGGCGACGGCGCAGGCATGCTGATCCAGATCTCCGACCCGTTCTTCCGTTCCGAGGCGCAAACTCTGGGGATCGACCTTCCTGCTCCAGGACGCTACGCCGTCGGGAACGTCTTCCTGCCGAAGAACGAAGCGGACCGCGCCATATGCGAAGGGGCGATCACAGAGTTTGTCCTGAAGGAGGGTCTGCGGCTCATCGGGTGGCGCGACGTGCCTGTGGATCCGTCTTGTCTGGGTGAGAGCGTCAAGCCACTCGAACCGTTTATCCGGCAAATCTTCATCGGGTGGGGTGATGAGACCCGCGGGGCCGACGCATTTGAACGCAAGCTCTTCGTGGTGCGTAAGCAGGCACATCACACGGTTCGGGCTCGGGCCCGCCATGTCATCGACGAGGGCCGCTATTACATCCCGTCACTTTCGGCCCGAACGATCACCTACAAGGGCATGATGCTGGCCGAGAATCTCTCGGTCTACTACCGGGATCTCGCCGATGAGCGGATGGTTTCTGCCCTTGCATTGATCCACCAGCGTTTCTCCACCAACACCTTCCCGAGCTGGCAGCTGGCCCAGCCGTTTCGCTATCTATGCCATAACGGCGAGATCAATACCCTGCGCGGGAACGTGAACTGGATGCGGGCGAGAAGACACAACATGTCTTCTGAGGTTCTCGGCAACGATCTCGACAAGCTGTGGCCGCTGATCGGTGACGGCGCATCCGACTCCGGTACTTTCGACAACGCTCTCGAATTGTTGATGGCCGGCGGATACTCGCTCGCTCACGCCATGATGCTGATGATCCCCGAAGCCTGGGCCGACAACCCGCTCATGGATCCAGAGCGCAAAGCCTTTTACGAATACCACGCCGCCCTGATGGAACCGTGGGACGGTCCGGCCGCAGTCGCCTTCACGGACGGTCGGCAGATCGGAGCCACTCTCGATCGCAATGGACTCAGGCCTGCCCGGTATCTCATCACCGATGATGACCTGGTCGTCATGGCCTCCGAAATGGGCGTCCTCGATATCCCCGAAGAGAAGATTGTGAAGAAGTGGCGCTTGCAGCCCGGCAAGATGCTTCTCATCGACCTCGAAGAAGGCCGGATCATCGACGATGCGGAGCTGAAGTCCAGCCTGACCAGGGCGAAGCCTTATCAACGGTGGCTCGACGAGACCCAGATCCGGCTAGGTGAGTTGCCCCCCGAGGTTGCCTCGATGAAGCCGGATGCCAGGACTCTGCGGCAGGCGCAACGGGCCTTCGGTTACACCAGGGAGGACATCGAGTTCATCCTGAAACCGATGGCCGTATCCGGCCAGGAGCCGCTCGGTTCGATGGGGCGTGACACGCCCCCGGCGGTGCTGTCCGATCGACCGAAGCTCCTCTACGACTATTTCAAACAGAACTTCGCGCAAGTCACCAACCCTCCGATCGATCCGATTCGCGAAGAGACCGTCATGTCCCTCGTATCTCTGATCGGACCGCGCCCCAATCTCCTCGGTCTCGCCACCGGCGGAAGCCACCGGCGATTGGAGGTGGAGCACCCGATCCTGACGAACGTCGACCTGGAGCGGATCCGCCGCATTGAAAATCATGTCGACGACGCCTTCCGTTCCCGGCGCTTGAATATTTGTTTCCCAGCCGAACTCGGTGCCGGCGGAATGCAGGAGGCCCTCGATCGGCTCTGTGTGGACGCAACCGCGGGAGTCCGGGACGGATTCAACTTGCTGATCCTCTCAGATCGCTGCGTCGACGCCGATCGCGTTGCGTTGCCGGCTCTGCTCGCCACATCCGCCGTCCATCATCATCTGATCCGGGAAGGCCTGCGGACGGAGGTGGGACTGGTCGTCGAAACGGGCGAAGCGCGCCGAGTTCACGATTTCTGCCTCCTCGCCGGTTATGGGGCGGAAGCCATCAATCCGTATCTGGCGTTCGACAGCATCACGTCCATCATCGACGAGTTGCCCGAGCAAATGACTGTGCGCGAAGCCCATCGCCGGTACATCAAGGCAGTGACCAAGGGCATCTTGAAGGTGATGTCGAAGATGGGAATCTCGACGTTTCAGTCCTACTGCGGTGCACAGATCTTCGATGCCGTCGGTTTGTCCTCGGATCTCATCGATCCTTACTTCACCGGCACGCCGTCGATGATCGAGGGGATCGGTCTGGCGGAAGTGTCGATCGAGACGGTGCAGCGCCACCTCGCCGCCTTCGGCGACAACAACGGCAGGGAACCGGAGCGCGATGTGGGCGGTGACCTCGCCTTCCGCGTCCGTGGGGAAACTCACGTTTGGACACCAGAGACGATCTCAACCCTTCAGCATGCCGTACGCGAAGGAGACTTCGCCAAGTTCCAGGAGTACACCCGGGTCGTCAACGATCAAACCACGAAGCTCAAGAACCTGCGCGGCTTGTTCGACTTCGACTTCGGAACCGATCCGGTTCCGCTAGAAGAGGTTGAATCGGCGAAGGAGGTGGTGAAGCGCTTCGCCACCGGCGCCATGTCTTTCGGCTCGATCTCGTGGGAGGCTCACACCAATCTGGCGATCGCAATGAACAGGATCGGCGCCAAGTCGAATACCGGTGAGGGTGGTGAGGAATCGAGCAGGTTCACACCGGATGAGAACGGTGATTCCGCCCGTTCCGCGGTCAAACAGGTGGCTTCCGGTCGATTCGGGGTGACAACCGAGTATCTCGTCAACGGAGACGACATTCAGATCAAGATGGCGCAAGGCGCTAAGCCGGGTGAAGGTGGCCAGCTACCCGGGCACAAGGTCAACGAATGGATAGCCAGGGTCCGCTACTCGACGCCGGGAGTCGGCCTCATTTCGCCCCCTCCTCATCACGACATCTATTCGATCGAGGACCTCAAGCAGCTCATCTACGACCTCAAGAACGTCAATCCGGGGGCGCGCATCAGCGTGAAGCTCGTTTCTGAGGTCGGCGTGGGGACTATCGCGGCGGGAGTCGCCAAAGCACACGCCGATCACGTGCTCATCTCGGGGAACGAAGGTGGCACCGGTGCGAGTCCGCTGACTTCCATCATGGATGCAGGTTCCCATTGGGAGATCGGTCTTGCCGACGCACATCAGACGTTGGTCGCCAACCGGCTGCGGGGCCGGATAGCCGTGCAAGCCGATGGCGGGATGCGCACCGGTAGGGACGTCGTCGTGGCCGCCCTCCTCGGCGCAGACGAGGTCGGCTTCGGCACCGCCGCCCTCATCTCCGAGGGCTGCATCATGATGCGGAAGTGCCACCTCAATACCTGTCCGGTTGGTGTGGCGACGCAGGATCCGGAGCTACGTGCCCTGTTCCCGGGCAAGCCCGAACATGTAGTGAACTTCTTCATGTTCATTGCCGAAGAGACCCGGCAACTCATGGCCGAACTCGGCTTCCGGTCTTTCCAGGAGATGATCGGACGAAGTGATCGCCTCGTGATGCGTGAAGCGATCGATCACTGGAAGGCGCGCGGCCTCGACTTCTCGAGGGTGTTTGCACGCCCCGATGCCGGCCCGGGCGTAGCGATCAGCAACACTGAGAGCCAGGACCACCGGCTGTATGAAGCACTCGACAATCAGCTGATCGAACTAGCCGCTCCCGCACTCGAGGCATCCCGGAACGTTCGGATCGAGCTTCCGGTTTCCAACTCCAACCGAACGGTCGGAGCGATGCTGTCCGGCGAGGTCGCCAGGCGTTACGGTCATGCCGGGCTCGACGATGACACGATTCACGTCCGACTCCGCGGTACGGCCGGGCAGAGCTTCGGCGCCTGGCTCGCTAAGGGCGTCACTCTCGAACTCGAAGGAGACGCCAACGACTACGTGGGCAAGGGTCTATCCGGTGGGCGGATCATCATCCAGGCGCCACCGTACGGTCCGATCATTCCTCGCGAGAACGTCATCATTGGAAACACCGTCCTATACGGAGCGATCGACGGCGAGTGTTACTTCAACGGGGGAGCCGGCGAGCGTTTCGCGGTGCGCAACTCGGGTGCCGTGGCCGTCGTAGAGGGCGTCGGTGATCACGGTTGCGAATACATGACGGGCGGGTGTGTGGTCGTGCTCGGCAAGGCCGGTCGGAACTTCGCGGCGGGAATGAGCGGCGGCATCGCTTATGTGATCGATGACATCGGTGACTTCGAACAACGCTGCAACCTCTCGATGGTCGACCTCGAGGAGATCGACCCCGACCCGCAGCCGCCTCCGGGGGTCTCGGACAACCCCACAACCGCCGAGTTACTTGCCGATCCGACACGTTTCGACATCTGGCGGCTGAAGATCCTCATCGAGAGGCATGCGAGATTGGCAGATAGTTCGCGCGCCCGCGAGATACTGGCGAACTTCGACGACTACATGCCGCGCATCATCAAGATCATGCCGATCGAGTTCAAGCGGGCGCTGTCCGAGCGCTCCGTTTCGGCCTCTGGAGGCTCGTGATGGCCTCGCCCGATGGCTTCCTTCGGTTCGAACGCCGGGATCGAACCTACCTTCCGGTCGCCGAGCGGGTAGGCAACTTCCGAGAGTTCACGCAACCCCTCGACGAGGAGGAGTTGCACCGTCAGAGCACGCGCTGCATGGACTGTGGCATTCCCTATTGCCACTCAGGCTGCCCTATTCACAACGTCATTCCGGATTTCAACGAACTCGTTTCCGAGAGCGAGTGGCGGCGCGCCCTCGACGTACTGCACGCTACGAACAACTTTCCCGAATTCACCGGCCGGGTTTGTCCCGCTCCGTGTGAAGAGGCCTGCACGCTCAACCTGACCGGTGCACCAGTAACGATAAAGACGATCGAGCACGCGATCATCGAACGTGGTTGGGCCAACCGGTGGATTGAGCCGCAGATCCCTCTGCGAAGATCGGGCAAGCGAGTGGCAGTTGTGGGATCCGGCCCGGCCGGACTGGCCTGCGCCCAGCAGCTGTCGCGAGCCGGCCATGAGGTCGTCGTATTCGAGAAGAACTCGAAGATCGGCGGTTTGCTGCGGTACGGCATACCCGATTTCAAGCTGTCGAAAACCGTGATCGACAGGCGCATGTCACAGATGCAGACCGAAGGTGTCGAGTTCCGGGTCAACAGCCATGTGGGTGTCACGGTGTCGATCGAGCGCCTCGTCTACGGTCATGACGCCGTCGTTCTGGCCGGAGGCGCCGAGCAGCCGAGGGACCTCCCGGTTCCCGGCAGGGACCTCGCCGGCGTTCACTTCGCCATGCCGTTCCTAACTCAACAAAACCGCCGGATCGGAGATGAGTCGGCCGAAGATCATCCGATTTCGGCTGGCGGAAAACACGTCATCGTTATCGGCGGCGGGGACACCGGCGCTGATTGCGTGGGGACGTCTATACGACAAGGAGCTGCGTCGGTCACCCAGCTCGAGTTGCTGCCGGAACCTCCGGTGGAGCCGGACAGGCTCGTTACCTGGCCGAACTGGCCCAACCGTCTGCGAACGAGTTCATCGCACGAAGAGGGATGCGCGCGTCTCTGGTCCGTTTCTACTACTTCGTTTTCCGGGAAGGACGGACGGGTGGAATCGCTGCGCGGTGCCCAGGTCGAATGGCAAACCGGTCGGATGAAAGAGGTCCCGGGTTCAGAGTTCGAGTTACCCGCCGACCTGGTCCTGTTGGCGATGGGATTCGTCCGGCCGGTGCAGGACGGCTTGCTTCGTCGCATGGGGGTCGACTTCGACGAGCGCGGCAACGTCAAGGCGGATACCAACGATTATCAGACGAACATCGACAGCGTCTTCGCAGCCGGAGACATGCGACGCGGTCAGTCGCTGGTCGTCTGGGCGATTCGCGAAGGCCGGCAGTGTGCCCGGGCGGTTGACGAATTCCTGATGGGGCGGTCGAGCCTGCCGCGGTAGTTCACGCAGCGACCCGCGCCACACCGCCGGGCAAATGGCAATTGGCTCCCGGCTGGAAGAGGCCGCTAGTTGGGGGCCAATTGGCAATCGCCAGTTGCCCTGCAAGACGAACAACGCTTGCGGAGCAGTCCTACGGGGTCGAAGACCGACTCAATGCTTCATCGAGCGTTGTCCAGGCCAGGTTGGCGCACTTGATCCGGACCGGGAACTTGCGCACACCCTGAAGGGCTTCCAGATCGCCGAGCACGGATCCGGGTCGTTCGGGATCGAGTCCGGCGTCGCCTTCGGTATCGATGTCCATCATCGCCTTGAAGCGGGCGGTGATATCTGCAATCTCTTGCCGCGTCTTTCCCTTGATCGCCTCCGACATCATCGATGCCGAGGATTGGCTGATCGAGCAGCCTCGCCCGACGATCGACACCGCCGTGACCGTGTCGCCTTCTACCCGGATGTCCAACGAGATCTCATCACCGCACAGCGGATTGTGACCGTCCGCATGGGCACCCGGTTCATCGAGCGGTTGCCGGTTCCTAGGGTTGCGGTAGTGGTCGAGAATGACTTCTCTGTAGAGCTCGTCAAGGGCCATCGGGAAACCTTACCCCTCATCCAATCCGAAGAGAGATCGGGCCTCGTGCAGGCCGGCGATCAAGGCATCGACATCCTCGCGACCGTTGTAGACGTGAAACGACGCCCTTGCCGTAGCTGCCAGGCACAGATCGGCCATGAGCGGCTTTGCGCAGTGGTGGCCGGCCCGAACGGATATCCCTCGACTATCGAGAATGGTGGCGATGTCGTGAGGGTGTACATCTCCGAGCGTGAAGCTGATCACGCCGCCCCGTGCAGTGACGTCGGTCGGCCCGTACTGGATCAGGTCGGGGACTTCGCTCAGGCGATCGAGCGCGTATGCCGTCAGTTCGAGGTCGTGTGATCGGACGGCTTCCATGCCGATCTCTTCGAGGTAATGCACGGCGGCCGCCAGGCCGACGGCTTCGGCAATCGGGGGAGTGCCCGCTTCGAATTTCTGCGGCACCGGTGCCCAGGTCGATTCGTAGAGACCGACGGTAGCGATCATCTCGCCGCCCCCTTCCCACGGTTCCATCTCCTCGAGGAGTTCAGGCTTGCCCCACAGCACGCCGATCCCGGTGGGCCCGAGCATCTTGTGGGCTGAGAACGCCAGGAAATCGGCCCCGAAGGACTGCACGTCAACGGGCAGGTGGGGTACCAGTTGCGCTCCATCGACTATCAGGATCGCCTCCGACTGGGCGTGAACGATTGCGGAGATCTGCTGTATCGGGGGGATGGTCCCGAGCACGTTGGACATGCCGGTCAGGGAGACGATCTTCACCCTCTGGTCGATCGTGGCTCGAAGGGCATTGAGGTCGAGTTCGAACTCCGAGGTCAGCGGAATGTATACGAGCTCGGCTCCGGTGCGCTTGGCGATCAGCTGCCACGGGACCAAGTTGGCATGGTGTTCCATCAGCGACAGAACGATGCGATCTCCGGGCTCGAGGTGATCGATGCCCCAGCTGCTCGCCAGCCCGTTGAGTGCCGTAGTGGTGCCCTTGGTGAAGATGATTTCATCAGGAGAGCCCGCGTTCACGAAACTGGCGACGCGCCGGCGGGCGTCCTCGTAGGCCTCGGTGGCCTCTTGGGACAACTTGTATGCGCCTCGATGGACGTTGGCATATTGGGATCGATAGAAACGGTCCATCGACTCGAGAACCGGCACCGGTTTCTGCGCGCTCGCAGCTGAGTCGAGGAAGACAACCGGATGGCCGTAGTCCTCCCGCCTGAGAATCGGGAAGTCCCGTCGCAGATGCGAAAGGTCGGTCATGTCAGGCCGAAGCTTCCTCTCGGAATCCGTCGTAACCCTCTGCTTCGAGTCGTTCGGCCAGCTCTGAGCCGCCGGATGTCAAGACTCGCCCTTCCATGAATACATGCACCTGATCGGGGCTGATGTAGTCGAGGAGGCGCTGGTAATGGGTGATGATGAGGAAGCCACGCTCGGGCCCGGTCAGCTTGTTGACACCTTCGGCGACGATCTTGAGAGCGTCGATATCGAGGCCGGAGTCGGTCTCGTCCATGATGGCCAGCGCCGGCTCGAGTACTGCCATCTGGAGCACCTCGTTGCGCTTGCGCTCGCCGCCGGAGAATCCCTCGTTGAGGTAGCGGTCTGCAAAACCCGGCTCAATGCCGAGTTCGCGCATGACATCCATGACGCGGAGCCGAAGTTCCAGCACCGTGTAATCGATTCCCGTGCGATTGGAGAGGGCTGCGCGGAGGAACTGCACTATCGGAACGCCGGGAATCTCTTCCGGGTATTGGAAAGCGAGGAACATGCCCAGGTTCGAGCGGTCGTTGGTCGGCGCCTCGGTGACGTCCTCTCCCAGAAAGAGGATTCTTCCTTCTGTGACCGTGTACGTGGGGTGGCCCATGAGCACGTTGGCAAGGGTGGACTTTCCCGAACCGTTGGGGCCCATGAGGGCATGAATCTCGCCCCGGTTGACTGTCAGGTCGACGCCGCGCAGGATTTCTGTGTCGCCTGCGGAGGCGTGGAGGTTCTCGATTTTCAGAAGCGGGTGGTCGGACATAGCTCCAGCTTAATTAACAATACGCAGATAGTGAAAACACCGTGGAGTGTGGCGATAACGACGACTAGGTGGACGAGATGTCATCACGGAGCTTTGCGCTGAAGTCGACGGTGGTGGTGAGCTGCATGAGGCCGTCTACCGTTTCGCCGGATTCCTCATCAGGAAAGGACAATCTGACCTCGGCCGGAGACTTCGAAATGGTCCGGTAGCTGAGCAACCGCCCTGCCCCCACATCGAATACGGTTGTCGAGTTACCGGTCATCGGTGATCCGATGACCCGCAGGTCGAAGCCCGATCCGTCGAACTGTGACGAGATATCACCGGTTCCGGCTCCGTCAACGAGATCTTCGGCGCCGCCGAAGAGAAGGGCGAGCAACGTTCCCAGCGACACTTCGAACCCGCTGCTGCTCAGTTCCGACTCGATTGTCGCCACCCTGGCTTCGTCGGCGGCGGTCACACCGACGAGGTGATTTGATGAGGTTGTTGTCACCGGACTTCCGAGGACGTCCCGGATGTCTTCCGTCTGCCAGCTTGCGCCCGTGGTTAGGGATCCGGCCGGAAACACCGGACCGAGGTGATCGCTCATTGGGTCGATTCCGCCGACGTTGGCCGCCGAAGCAGGATTGGCCAGCAACCCGAATAGATCCGTCGGAACCGCGTCGCGCGGTGTTGCGTTGCCGGCGCGGTCGACGATCAGAATGAGGTTGGGTGGTGCCGTACTCGGCGAGAAGTCCGTAGGTAGATCCTCGATATCGTCGATGGCCTCGGAGTCGATCCGCCCGGTCACCGACGTGTCGGTGATGATCCCGCTGACCGCGATCTCGAAGCTATCCGGGTCATCTGCCGGGTTGATGACGTAGGTGATCTCTCCGGTCGTTTCGACGGTTATGTCGAGCTCATCGGGTACCTCTGTTGTGCCGAGGATTCCGGGCGTCGCGTCGAGATCGATGTTGGCTACGAGACCCTGGGTCATCGTAAAGTCGAAGGTGATTGTCTCACCGACGACGTATTCGTACGCGAATGTGGCTTCCTCGGTTTCGGCGACGGTGGTTCCGCCGCACGCCGCGGCACCGACGGCAAGCGCAAGGACGGCGACATAACTACGAATGATCGAACTCCCGGGAGGTAGCGTCTCATTGTATGGGGCGTATGGAGCTATTCGAATGACACTGCCGAGGTCAACGCAGCGCATCGTGGATTTCGCGGGGGAGCGCGGTATCGACGTCGACGTCGCCGAGTTCGCCGAAGGGACCAAGACGGCCGCGGATGCCGCAGCCGCAGTCGGGTGCGACGTTGCTGCCATCGTGAAGTCCCTTGTGTTCATGGTCGACGAAGAGCCCGTGCTGGCGCTCGTTCCAGGCGATCTGCGCTTGGACGAGAACAAGCTCGCCAGGGAAGCCGGGGGAACAAGAGTCAGGCGGGCGTCACTCGACGAGGTGCGAGGTGCGACCGGTTACGCGGCGGGAGGTACACCGCCGTTTGCTCATGACCGGCCGATCAGAGTGCTGGCGGACAGGCAGTTGTCCCGCAACGATCCGCTGTGGGTTGCCGGCGGAACCCCTTCCAGTCTGTTTCCGATTGCACTCGACGACCTGATACGACTCAGCGCCGCAACCTGGGCGGACGTAAGTCGCTGAGGAGGGTTGGGTCGATGAATGGATCCTTCGCCTGAGAGTATTGCGGACGTCGCTATTCGCGATTCGCGATTCGTCCCGGCGAGTCTTCGATGCCCGGACTATACGGGGATCCGGATCGCCCTACCCCTGCAGCGCCTCGAGTGTTCCGTCCAGGCTGCTCAGGTCGGAGAGATCGAGGTGCTGGAAGTACATTTTGGTGACGCCGATCGCCTCGAGTTCGGCCAGGGTCGCCCGGGCGCGCTCTGGCGCACCGATCGGGATACCGGCCTTCGACCAACGCTCTTCCATTTCCTCCGGGCTCTGCTCGCGTTGGGCGGCCGCCGCGGCGAGTTTGGCCCGATAGGCGGCATCGTCGGAGCCCACCAGAACGGGGCCCATCACGCTCATCGTGATTGCATCCGGATCCCGTCCGGCGGCGACCGCCGCCTCCCGCACCTTCTCTATCTTGGGGGCAATGTCGGCGGCGGGGCTGATGAAGTGGTTGTACTCGTCGGCAAACTCTCCTGCGAGACGCGGAGTCAGTGACTTCCCGGACCCTCCGATGATGATCGGAAGATTCGACGGCTTGGGTTGGATGTCACCCGCGAGCTTGTAGTAGCTGCCCTCGTAGGCAGCCGGCTCATCACCGAAGGCTGCGGCCAGATAGTGAAGCGACTCCTCGAAACGGGCGAATCGTTCCGGCCATTCGGGGAAGGGGAGTCCGAAGACTTCATGCTCGAGATCCATCCAACCCGTGCCTACGCCGAGGTCGAATCTGCCGTCGGACATCTGGTCGAGCGTGGCCGCCGATTTCGCGATCACCGCAGGATGCCGAAACGTGATCGGCGATACGAGCACAGCGAGGCGAATGCTTCGAGTGTCGCGGGCGAGCCCGCCCAGTGTGGCGAAGGCATCGGTTGCATCGGGCTTCGGGTCGCGACCCGAGTAGTAGTGGTCGGATCGCGCAAATCCCACCAATCCGTTGCTCTCGGCCCAGCGCGCCGCGGCCAGGAGTTCTTCGTAGGTACCGCCGATCTGCGGCTCGGTCATCAGCGCGAAGTCCAACTGTTCCTCCTGAGAGATCTGTGTCGTCGATAGGGTACAGGCAGCATGGAGAGTGTGACCCGCCGAAGATTCCTATGGATGCTGGCCGGTGCAGCAGGGCTCAGTGGCTGGGCGTTCTGGCGATTGCCTTCTGAAGACCCGGCAGATGTGGCAGTCGCGTCTACTACGACCAGCACCACGCCCGCTACTTCGACGGTCACGACCGTGCCCGTGACCACAACCATCACGATCCCTCCGGTGGTCCTCGAGGTGATCGAGCGAAGCGGGTGGGGAGCCCGGGCTGCGACGGCCGAATACAGAACCCACGTGATCGAGCGGACGACGATTCATCACACTGCCGTGGCGTTGACCGACAACCGGGCCGCCCCGGCCCGCCTGCGCGGGCATCAGGCTTATCACCAGGAGCAAGGCTGGCCCGATGTCGCCTACCACTTCTCCATCGATAGAGAAGGCAACGTCTACGAAGCTCGCCCTTACACGGCGCCCGGCGACACGTTCACGAACTACGACCCGGCAGGACATTTCCTTCCTGTGCTCGAAGGCGACTACACCGAGCAACAGCCGACGGAGGCGCAGGTCGAATCCCTGGTTCGCCTGCTTTCCTGGGCAGCGAGCGAGTTCGGCGTCGCAACCGAGACGATTGGTGGTCATCGGGACTACGCCGCCACCACCTGCCCCGGCGACTCCGTGTACGCGCTGGTCGCCGACGGATCCATCCGGCAACGGGTCGACGATCGCATCGAATCAGGGGGAGTTGAGATGGTCGTGCTTCGTGGCGATGCCGCATTGGCTCGAGTAGCCGGGATCGAGGCGTAGAGAAACCGGGAACCGTTGCAGGCGCGCTGAACGTCGCAACGGAGAACAAACCGGAGGAAATCACATGCGACGAACCATTCTCATCCTTCTGACGATCGCACTCGTGGCTAGTGCCTGTGGCACAGGCACCGCCACTACCACCACCAGCGGATCGGGCAACGGCAACATCGCCGGACTGTTCGCCGGGGCTCTCGTCCAGTTCAACCATTGTGACGATCTACTCGACTGGATCAAGGGAGAGGCACTCGAGCGCGTCGGCCCATGGGGCCTGGACGGTTCCGGCGGGCCGTGGATGTGGGGAGTGGACGATGTTGCGTTCGCCATCGAGGAATCGGCCGACACGGCCGGCGGGGCTCAGCGATCCACTGCCGTGCCGGCCCCCGGCGCTACGGACGGTGACTTCTCTACGACCAATGTCCAGGAAGTGGGCGTCGATGAGCCCGACATCGTCAAGACAGACGGCAAGCGCATTGTGGCTGTAGCCGACCAGAGGCTCTACGTGATCGACGTGACAGGCGACGAACCGGTACTTCTCGATTCGATCACCGTCGACAACGTGTGGGTGTCCGAGATCGTGATGTCAGGCGATCGTATCCTCGTTCTGGGCAACTCGGATTACTACGCACTGCCGAGCGCAGGCGTCCGGGATATCGCTCCGGGCCCCTGGGGCGGCAGCCCCCTCACAGTCATCACAGAGATCGACATGAGCGACCCGAGCGACCTCCAGATCGATCGTGAGTTGTTCCTCGACGGGTCCTATCTCAGCGCCCGCATGGTCGGCGACACGGTCCGCATCGTTCTCCGAGCGTTCCCGACCGGACTCGAGTTCGAGTACCCGTCCGGCTCCGGCCTGCGCGCCGAGCGGGACGCAGAAAAGACGAACCAGGAAGTCATCGAGAACTCGACGATCGACAACTGGGTGCCCTACTACGTGCTCGAAGACCATCGCGGCGGTGTCTCAACCACAACCGAAGGGAATCTGCTGGCGTGCAGCCAGACCTTCCATCCGGAGGAGTTCTCAGGCTTCGGGATGCTGACCGTCCTGACCGTCGACCTGAGCGAAGGTATCGACCCGGACAAGGCAACCGGAGTGATGGCAGACGGCGAGACCGTCTACGCATCGGCGGACAGCCTCTACGTTGCTACGACCCGCTGGATTGACTGGCGACTCCTCGAGGATGAGGACGCATTCGATGAGGAAACAGAGGGATATACGACCGCAATCCACAAGTTCGACATCTCAGATCCCAATGAAACGGTCTACAAGGCGAGCGGGGATGTGCCCGGTCATCTGCTGAGCCAGTGGTCCATGTCTGAACACAACGGCTACCTGCGGGTTGCTACCACCGACGCCGGATCGTGGTGGGGATGGAGGACCGATGAGTCCGAGAGCTTCGTCACGATCCTCGAAGATGACAACGGCAAGTTGAACCAGGTCGGCCAGGTTGGCGGCCTGGGGCTCGGAGAGCAGATCTATGCCGTCAGGATGATGGGCGACGCCGGATACGTAGTTACGTTCCGTCAGACCGACCCGCTCTACGTCATTGACTTGTCCGATCCCGGCGCTCCGAAGGTGGCCGGCGAGCTGAAGATCCTCGGATATTCGGCATACCTGCACCCGATCGGCGATGGTCTGCTCATCGGTGTGGGGCAGGATGCCACCGAAGAAGGCCGGGTGCTTGGAACGCAGATAGCAGTGTTCGATGTCTCGGATCCGGCGAACCCCCAGCGCCTGCACAAGATGACTCTTGAAGATGGGTCGTCCGAGGTCGAATACGACCACCGTGCCTTCCTGCACTGGCCGCAAACCGGACTGACGGTGGTGCCCATCCAGCGCTGGAGCTGGGATGAAACGAAGGGCGAGGACTTCTTCGCCGGCGCCGTCGGTATCAAGGCTTCGCGCGACGGCATCGAGAAGATCGACACCGTCACCCATATGGAAGACGGCGTCGATTACGAATGGGAAGCTCAGATTCGGCGCTCCGTTGTGATTGGTAACTCGCTCTACACTCTCAGCTACAAGGGATTGCTGAAGAGCGATCTCGAAACCCTCGACGAGCAGGCTTTCCTGGACCTGCGATAGAACCAGGAGTGAGGTGACCCGGGACGGCTGCCCGGGTCACTGCTCCGCAAGTCACCAGCCGCGCGCCCGCCACTCATCGAGATGCGGGCGCTCGGCTTTCAGGGTGGTAGTCGCTCCGTGTCCCGGGTAGACGACCGTTGCGTCATCGTGGACGAAGAGACTCTCGGTGAGGCTCTCCATGATCAAGTCGAAACTCGAGTAGGGGAATCGCGTGGCGCCCGGTCCTCCGGGGAACAGGGTGTCACCGGTGAAGAGATGGCGGTCGAGCAGGAACGAGACCGACCCCGGCGTGTGGCCCGGTGTGTGAATGACGGTCACCGCATGCTCCCCGACGGCGATCCTTTCGCCGTCTTCGAGTGGTTCGTCCGGCTCGAGTCCGGCGATTGCCGCGTCCGCCGGATGAAGTCGAAACGGAACCCCCAGCTCGCCGGTCACGGCTTCGACTGCTCCGATGTGATCGTGATGTCCGTGGGTCGTGAGAACGGCGTTGACTTCGCTGCCTGCGACGGCGGCCAGAATGAGATCGGGTTCCGCAGCTGCGTCCACGACTACCGCTTTTCCTGCGCTCGAGATGATGTAGACGTTGTTGTCGAGTGGCCCAACGACCAGGCGGACAATTCTCAGATTCCCGGCATCGAACAAAGTATCCATGTAATCCACTGTATAGGCCGATCTCCTCTTCGGCTGTGGGCCGCAGGTGGAATCGCCGGTACCATGGTGATCCATGAGCGCCGCGACTGCACTCACTTTCGGCTCGCTGCTGGTGGCTTTGTTCCTCGGGTTGCTGGCGGTCATGTTGTGGCGCAACTCCAAGGTTCGGAGCGTGCCTGCCGAGGCCGTCTACTCCATCGAGGATGCCGTCGGCTTCGTCTCCGCCCGGCTTGCCGGCGGGGTGCCCATGGCCCGCGCTGACATTCGCCGGATTCTCGAATGGGAGGTCCATTTCCTCCAGATGCAGGCGCGCCGTGCCCATCGTGCCGGTGGAGGCGACATTGTGGCCGGCGGTACAGACGACGCCGTCGAGTACATTCAGGCCCAGGCTGCGGCCAAGCAGAGTGCAGAATACGACGAGGAGCAGATTCGAGCGGTCCTGGCCGGAGAAGCGGCCTACTTGCAGGCAATCGGAGCGGTAGGAGAGGTAGTGACGTGAGAGTTCGATGCGGTGCATGTCGCAGTGAGGTGGAGATTCCGGGTCCAGGCAGGTTCAACTGCCCGGCCTGTGGCGCGCCCAACGAGGTCCGCGATCCCGCGGCAGGCAGTCCCGGTGGGATCCCGCCTGCAGGAGGAAGTCCGTTCGGTGCACCGCCGCCACAGCCTCCGCCACCGCAGCCGGACCCGCCGTCGCCCAAGATCAGCTGCGGCGAATGCGAGTTCTCGTTCATCGTCGGTGACATCGACCGTGCGGTATGTCCGAACTGCGGTTCCGAGGTGGTCGTCGATAGCGAAGGTGCCGGGGCATGAGCAGGGACTCCTGGCGGGAGGAATACGAAGCCGGGACACTGCGTCGTGACAGGTTCGAAACCCTCTCCTTTGAAGAGGTCCCTGCCCTGAGTTCTCCCGACGAAGTGGATGAGAGCATCGGGTTCCCCGGGCAGTATCCCTACACACGCGGCATCCATGCGACGGGCTACCGGGGGAAGCTGTGGACGATCCGCCAGTTCGCAGGATTCGCGGATGTGACCGCCACCAACGAGCGCTTCAGGTACCTCCTGGGCCAGGGGCAGGACGGCCTCTCGATCGCCTTCGACATGCCGACCTTGATGGGTTACGACTCAGACGACGCGATGTCGCTCGGTGAGGTCGGCCATTGCGGCGTAGCGGTGGACTCAGCCGACGACATGGTTTCTCTTTTCGACGGGATCCCGCTCGATCGCGTCTCGGTGTCGATGACGATCAACGGCCCGGCGCAGATCCTGTTCGCGCAGTTGTTGGTGGCAGCAGAGGAACAAGGCGTCGAATGGGCGAATCTGCGCGGAACCCTCCAGAACGACATCCTCAAGGAGTACATCGCCCAGAAAGAGTGGGTCTTCCCACCGGAACCGCATCTGCGTCTCATGGGGGACATGGTCGAGTTCTGCACCGATCACGTGCACCAGTGGAATACGATTTCGATCTCCGGCTATCACATTCGAGAAGCAGGCGCGACGGCCGCGCAGGAGCTTGCCTTCACCCTGGGAGACGGGTTCGCCTATGTCGAGTCGTTCGCACGCCGTGGACTCGACATTGATTCTTTCGCTCCGCGTTTGTCGTTCTTCTTCGATTCGCACGTGGACTTCTTCGAGGAGATCGCCAAGTTTCGGGCGGCCAGACGAATCTGGGCGCGCTGGATGCGCGATCGGTATGGAGCAAAAGACGAGCGATCCCTCAAGTTGCGGTTCCACACCCAAACCGCGGGCGTGTCTTTGACGGCTCAGCAGCCCGAGAACAACATCGTGCGTACGGCGATCGAGGCGCTGGCCGCAGTGCTCGGTGGAACGCAGAGCCTGCACACGAACGCCCTCGATGAGGTCTACGCGCTTCCGACAGAGAAGGCGGCTGAGATCGCACTCCGCACTCAGCAGGTCATCGCCGAGGAGACGGGTGTCGCCAACGCGGTTGATCCGCTGGGTGGGTCCTGGTTCGTGGAGGAGATGACGGACCGCGTCGAAGCCCAGGCGATGGCCATCCTCGAACACGTCGACCGTCTGGGGAACGGGTCGATGCTCGACGGCACGTTGCGCGGCATCGAGGAGGGTTACTTTCAGATGGCGCTGTCCGAGTCGGCCTATCAATTCGAGAAATCGCTCGACACCGGAGACCGGGCAATCGTCGGTGTCAACAAATACGCGAAAGACGAGGAGGACGAACTGGAAATCCTTCGTATCGGTGCCGAGATCGAGCACTTCCAGAATCTTCGTTTGAAGGACCTGCGGGCGAGGCGGGACACCGGGGCAGTCGAAAAGGCTCTCGCCGCTCTCGAGCAGGGTGCCCGTGGCACAGCGAACCTAATGCCGCTGCTGGTGGATGCGTGCCGTGTGCGGGCGACCCAGGGTGAAATTGTCGAGCGGCTCAAGAGAGTCTTCGGGACCTACCGTGAACAAGCCCGGATCTAGCTTCGGCTCGTTCGCAGCGCGCCTGGCCGCTTCCGTCTATTTCTCGCTGGCCCCGGCGACTGTTCCCCCCTGGCGGCTCTTTCCGGCTATGCCACCTGGGCGGGTTCTCCCCATCGGTGAACCGACGCCGCGTTTGGAGAGCCGTCGACCCCTGCTCCCCTGATCTGAGGGTGTCGGTCAACGCCGAGTATTCTGATGCCCAGCGGATGAAATGGAGCATGTGATGGGACGGTTGCGGCGGTTCGAGGACTACCGGTATGTCGGCGCCCGGGACACCATGATCTTCTACGACTGCGACGAAGCGGATCAGTTCGAGGAACTCGAGGAACGTATCGACGCAGATGATCTCCTGAGGAAGAACCTGCTTTCTTCGTTCGGTCCCGACACGCCGGCGGAGGCGCGCAACCGGGGGTTTCAAGCTCGCAGATGACGAAGTTCATCGACGTCCATGTCCATCCTCCGGTCGAGGAGTTCCTCAACGGGCCGTTCGCCCCGTTTCGCGATCAACTCGCCGAGTACTTCGGCCGGCCCCTCGAGATAATGACGACGGCCGAGATCGCCGACTACTACCGGGCGCTCGACGGCAAGGCCGTTCTGCTTGCATGGTCGGCCCGGACGGCGACCGGACTGCCTCCCTTCCGAAACGAGACAGTTGCACAGATGGTCGAGGAGGCGCCGGACGTCTTTGTTGGATTCGGATCGATCGATCCGCATCGTGGATCTGCCGCCGTCGCATCTGTGCACCGGGCAGCTCGCAATGGATTGCGCGGTTTGAAGTTCCATCCGGCCGCCCAGAACTTCACTCCATCGGACAAGGAGTTCCATCCGATTTTCGAAGCCGCCGCCGAAGAGGGACTGATCGTCCTCTCACATACCGGTTTCACCGGTCTTGGAGCCGGAACACCGGGCGGAATGGGGATCCAGAACCGGCACTCGAACCCGATGTTTCTCGACGATGTTGCTGCCACCTTCCCGCAGCTTCAGATAATCATGGCGCATCCCTCGTGGCCCTGGCAGGCTGAAGCGCTGGCCGTCGCCCAGCACAAGACCAACGTGTGGATCGATCTGTCGGGGTGGTCGCCCAAGTATCTGAGCGCCGAGTTGCTGAACGCCGTGCGCGGCCCGCTCGCCGATCGCACCCTCTTTGGAACCGACTTCCCGTTCATCACTCCGGAGAAGTGGTTGCGCGATTGGGAAACTCTCGAGATGCCGGAAGAGCTGACCAGGAAGATCCTCCACGACAACGCGGCGAGGCTGCTGGGGGTGTAGGACGCGATTGGCAATTCGCTTTGCGGGACGTTGCGCAGGGGCCCCGGAGCTTGCTTTTCGGAAACTGGAACCCAGAACCTAGAACCTACGCCCCGGACCCTGCCGCCAGCGCATCAGCGACGAGGTCGCCCACGACTCCTTCTTTGGTGAAGAAGAAGTGGTCGCTGCCCTTCAATACCTCCACCCGCGCGCCGATGGAGGCCGCGTAGGTCTCGACATCTTCAACGGTGGCGAACTGGTCGGCGTCTCCGATGATGAAAGTGCGCGGCGCGTCGGCAAGGTGCCGCATCTCCGGTAACTCCAGGATGAGATCGCTGCCGACCGGCGGGGCGATGCCTGCATAGGGCAGATCGGACCGATGCTGGGCGGACCATCGCAGGGCGGTCACCGATCCGAATGACCAGCCTGCGATTCCGATCGGAAGACCTGGATGTGTGGTTCTGGCGAGATCGACCGCTGCCTCGATGTCGAGTACCTCGCTAACACCGCCACCGAACTTCCCTTCGGAGGTGCCGACACCGCGGAAGTTGAACCTCAGTACTGCGAAGCCCCGGCCGGTGAGCACGTTGTTCACGCGGCGCATGAGCGGCGCGCTCATCGAACCACCGTGGAGCGGGTGCGGATGGCAGAGGATTGCGACGCGGTCGATCCGTTCCGGCTGCGACCATTTGTGCTCCAGGAGCACGCCGTCGGAGGTGCGAAGCCCGTCGGTCACCGGTTGCGGCCCCGGTACCAGAAGGTCCCGTCCTCCAGGATCCGCTCTACGGCTGCGCGCCGGCGTAGATACTCCAGATGGGCAAGAGTTTCCTGGATCGCCAGGCGTTGCTCCATATGGCTGAGGTTTGGCCGGAATACCGCACCCATGATTTCCCACGCGGTCTTCGGCCCCCACTTCAGTTCCTGCGTGATCGCTCCGATGCGGCGCTCATGGTGGAGGCTGATCTGGCGGGCCCTCGCCCGGCCGCGCTCGATGGCCGGTCCGTGGGCGGGCAGCACGACGCCGGGGTCGAGGAGTTCGATCCGCTCGATCGAGTTGAGATAGTCGCCCAGGTGATCGTTTTCGTCGCCGTCGTAGGGGACGAAGGGCGAGATGCCGGGCAGCACGTGGTCGCCGCTGAAGAGCAATCCGCTGCGAGAGTCGGAGAGGGTGATGTGATTCGGCTGATGGCCCGGCGTGAACAGAACGTCGAGGTGGCGGTCCGTATCGAGTGGGATGCGGTCGCCATCGGCGACCGGGTGCGTCGGGTCAATGGCGTTCGAATACCACTCCGGTTGAGAGAATCCTGCCCGATACCTTTCGATTGCCTCGCCGGGGGCACCGTTAGCCGCCACGATGCTGGTGAGGCGGTCGCGGCGTCCTTCCCAGTTGTTGTACCAGACAACTTCGGACGGCGTTGATTCGTGCATGACCCACTCCGCACCGGTCTCCTCGATGAGCCGCTTGGCGATTGCGATGTGGTCGACGTGGAGGTGGGAACCGATGAGGCGATGGAGGTCCCTGGTGGTGGCTCCGATGTGGTCGAGCCCACGCAGGATGTGCTCGTAGCCGTCGTCGGTGTCGACGCCGCAGTCGAGCATGGTCAGACCATCGGCGCCTTCGAAGATGTAGGTGTTGACCGATCTGGGTGCTGTGAACGGCAGCGGGAGGGTGAGGCGCCAGATCCCGAACCCGAGTGATTCGATGTGGTCCATCAGCGGTGGGT
>JAHEDJ010000005.1:0-16644 GCA_024641325.1 bacterium
AATGTATAGGCCGGCTCCGGCCGCCGCGCCCATCTTGATGAAATCGCGTCTTGTGGTCTCCACGCCCAGGCCTCCCAACCGTGCATATATCCGTTATGCGGCGCGCGGCAGAGAGGATCTAAGGATGACGGACAACGCGATGTCGGTCAACGGAGCCTCCCCGTTCCGTGGCCACTGCCCCTCTTCCCGGGAGCACGTCAACAACATAGCAACGGGTCGGAACGCCGGTCACCGAGAGTAGTCCCGAACCCCGAAGGACCTTCGGCAGTATTGCAAAAGGCTTTCCCTGCGTCGATCAATTCCCGTGCCGGGGAAGGAATAGACGCCGACACGGCGACTTCGGTGGCGGGCTAGTTCGACGGTTTCAGATAGACCGCAGCCAGCGGTGGAAGGTTGAACTCCACCGAATGGTCCTGGCCGTGCCAGGGTACGTGGTCGGCCGTCATCGATCCATTGATGTGATGGCCGCTACCCCAGTACCGGGTGTCGTCGGAGTTGAGGATCTCAGCCCACTCACCGGGAGCGGGAACACCCACCCGGTATTCCGCTCGTGGCACGGGCGTGAAGTTGAACACACACACGACCGGGTTACCTGCTTCGTCCTTGCGGTAGAACGCCAGAATGCTCCGCTCCCAATCGCCGCCTTCGAGCCACTGGTAGCCGCGCTCGGACGTGTCGAGTTGATAGAGAGCGGGATCGTCCCGATACAACGCACCGAGGTCGGACACCAGATTGAGAACACCCCTATGCGACTCGTGGTCGAGCAGGTTCCACTCGACGCTACCGTCGTGATCCCACTCGGACCGCTGAGCGATCTCGCCACCCATGAATAGGAGCTTCTTGCCCGGGATGGCGAACTGATAGGCGTAGAGGAGCCGCAGATTGGCGAACTGCTGCCAAGAATCGCCCGGCATCTTCGACAGCAACGAACCCTTCTCATGTACAACCTCGTCATGGCTCAGAGGCAGCACGTAGTTCTCGGTGAAGGCGTACACCGAGCGGAAGGTGATCTCGTTGTGATGATGGGAACGATGCACCGGCTCGAGGGAGAGATACGACAGAGTGTCATGCATCCAGCCCATGTCCCACTTGAACCCGAACCCGAGGCCTCCGATGTAGGTAGGACCGGACACCATGGGCCAGGCCGTCGACTCTTCGGCGATCATCTGCGCGCCCGGGAAGTTCCCGTAGACCTCCTCGTTGAGGCGGCGCAGGAACCAGATGGCATCGAGGTTCTCGTTTCCCCCGTACTCGTTTGGAATCCACTCACCGTCTTCGCGCGAGTAGTCCAGGTAGAGCATTGAAGCCACGGCATCGACGCGGAGCCCGTCTACGTGGAACTTGTCCAGCCAGAAGAACGCACTCGACAGGAGAAAGCTACGCACCTCGTTGCGGCTGTAGTTGAAGATGAACGTACCCCAGTCGGGATGGAAACCCTGGCGGGGATCTGCGTGTTCGAACAGGTGTGTCCCGTCGAACTCGGCGAGGCCGTGACCGTCGACCGCGAAGTGGGAAGGCACCCAATCGAGGATGACGCCGATGCCGGCCTGATGGAGCATGTCTATCAGGTACATGAAATCTTGTGGACTCCCAAACCGTGACGTCGGCGAGAAGAACCCGACGGTCTGATAACCCCACGATCCCGCGTACGGATGTTCCATCACCGGCAGGAACTCCACATGAGTGAAGTTCATGTTCGTGACGTGTTCGACCAAGCGGGGGGCGAGATCACGATAGGAAAGCGGCCGTCCCTCGTCGGCGTGCATCCACGAACCAAGGTGAACCTCATAGATGGACATCGGGCGGTCGTGTCCCGCGGCACGCTCTGCCAGCCAGGTGCCATCGTTCCATGTATATTCCAGGGTCGACGTCCGCGACGCCGACTTCGGCGGCTCTTCCGCCCAGAATGCAAAAGGGTCGGCCTTTTCCTTTGTCGCCCCTTTGCCGACGCCTATGTGAAACTTGTAGGCGGCGCCCGCAACGACACCCGGAACCAGCGCCTCCCAGATTCCCGATACACCGCGCACGCCGAGCGGATTGGCCGCAGGGTTCCACCCGTTGAAGTCTCCGACGACAGACACATACTCGGCGTTAGGCGCCCACACCCGGAACGTCGCTCCGTCGGAAGTCAGATGACACCCGAGCTTCTCGTGCAGTCGAGTATGCGAGCCCTCATTGAAGAGGTACAGGTCGAGGTCTGATAGGTCCGGTCCGCTGGTCGGAGTCATCGACGACCCCTCCCTCGTCGCCGACAGGCTGCGTGGGCTGGGCGATCCTGTGCGAGGTGCGGTGCGGGAGTGGCGGCTGGAAGAAGAGTCATTAGGCATCGCAGCCAGGATAGGCGCGGATCGATCACCGGTGACTTCGCCGATCTGAGACGTTCGGGATAGTCCCCCGAAGGGGGAAGGTACCGCAGCGGCTGTTGCCGCTGGGGTAGGGGGTCGGTGTACATCCCTGGCGTACATCCCTATTGCGCTCAATCTGACAACCGTTGTCGACCGAGTTGATTGGTGCTTCGTGGTTTCTGGTTGAGATCTTGACGAAGACCCCTACCTCGGCCTCTTCGAGCCCGACGTTCTTTCCCCTTCCAGGGGGACCATTGCGCGAAGACACTTGTCGCATCCGTACACGGCTGGACACAGACAGAGTTCTAGCTGGCGACGTCCAGGGGCACCAGGCGGGATAGTGCTTCGATAACTCGATGGGACTCGGCGACGAAGGTGCCGAAGGTGTCCACATCGGGGACCTCTCCGTTACGAGCCGCCATCTCCATCGCTTCGGCAAGGTCACCGAGACCGGCAGCCCCCATGATCCGGGACGAGGACTTCAGCTTGTGAACGGCTTCCATGACGGCCTCTGGGTCACCGGAGTCGGCATGGACTGCGATCATCTTGAGCCCTTCTGCAAGGTCGTCGAGGTAGGTTTCGACCAGCATGCCGACGAGTTCGGAGTCGTCGACCTCGAGTAACTCTCCCAGACCGACCAGCGACGAATAAGCGACCGGTGAGACATCAGGGCTCTCCAGGGTCTCAACCGGCAGCTCACGAATGACATCGAGGATCTCCTGCACCCGAATGGGTTTGGTCAGGAACTCATCCATACCCGCCGCGAAACACAGATTGACGGTCTCCTGGATCACATCGGCGGTCATGGCCGCGATCACCGGTTGTCTGATGTCGAGTTCCCGGATCCGCTTGGTTGCTTCGATCCCGTCCATCTCCGGCATCCGCACATCCATCAACACGAGGTCGAATGGTCGCGATTGCACGGCTTCGACCGCTTCGAGGCCGTTAGCGGCGACCTCGATGCGGAATCCATATTTGGCGAGCATCGCCGCAATCACCCGCTGGTTTGTGACGGTGTCTTCGGCAAGCAGAATACGAACCTTCGACCCGTCGAAGTCAACCGGATCAGCTTTCGCAACAAGCGAGGTCGCCCGAGGGCCAATCGTGTCGAGGGTACCGAGCGGCAAGCGGCCGGCAAACGTAAACGTAGATCCAACGCCGACCTCGCTCACGACGGAGATGTCGCCGCCCATGAGGCCGGCCAGTTCCTTGGAGATTGCCAGACCCAATCCGGTTCCCCCATACCGGCGACTCGTGGAGACGTCCGCCTGCGCGAACGACTGGAAAACATCTCGCATCTTCTCCGGGGCGATGCCGATGCCGGTATCCCGCACGGTCAGGCCGAGTTGAGCAAACTTGTCTTCAACTACCGATTCAACCTCCACCGTCACGCCACCGGATTCGGTGAACTTCACGGCGTTGGAAAGCAGGTTCAGCAGGATCTGACGGATGCGTCCGGTGTCTCCCACTAACACCGGCGGCGGATCGGTAGGCGTCAACACACTGAGTTTCAATCCCTTGTTCTCTGCATCCGGCTTCACGAGTGCTAGGCATTCCTGCACCAGCGCCAGCGGCTCGAATGCCAAGTCCTCGAGTTCGATTCGACCCGATTCGACCTTGGAGAAGTCGAGAATATCGTTGATGATGCCGAGTAGCAGCTCGCCGGAACTCTTGATGATGTCGAGGTATTGCCGCTGTTCGAGATCAAGGTCCGTGTCCTCGAGCATTCCGGCCATACCCAGTACGCCGTTCATAGGCGTTCGGATCTCATGACTCATCGATGCAAGGAAGGCCGTCTTGGCGCGGGTAGCACGCTCCGAAGCCTCTAGAGCCTCCGCCAGCGCCGCTTCGGCCGCCTTCCGCTCCGAAATGTCGGTGATTACGCCGGCGAAGTACTTCTTTCCCTGCACCTGGTATTCGCTGACGGCCAGATGTATCGGGAAGGTCGAACCATCTTTTCGGACTGCTACCCCATCGCTATCGCTACCGATTGCACGGGCAATCCCCGTCGCCATGTATCGCTCGAGATATCGGTCATGCCGCTCACTATGCGGAGGAGGCATCAGGATCCGCAGACTCTGTCCTATCACCTCACCGGCCTGGTAGCCGAAGAGGCGTTCGGCGGCGAGGTTGAAGGATCTGATCATTCCGTCCTCAGAGGAAGTCACGATGCCAGACGCGGCGGTCTCGAGCATGGCCCTTGTTGCACGCTCGCTGTATTCGAGCTCGGCCTCGACATTGCGCCGTTTCGCGTCGACCCTGTTCGCCTGGATCAACGTGGTGCAGGCCGCCAACACCGGTTCAAGCTGGGCGATGGTGCCGTTCCCGTATCCTCCCGGCCGTCCGCTGAGGCCGATGACTCCAATTAGATCGTCACCGCGTCGAATCGGGATGTCGAGGCCCGTCGAATCCGGGGCAGCGCCGGCCGAAGCCTGGTCGGAACCCAGCAACGCAGCGAACTTCCCGAGCGCAATCTCCGGGGAAAGACCTTCGGCCGCCAGCACGCGTCCCCGGTTGAAATCGTCGCCAGCTCCGCTCCCGACGACGAACCCCGAGGCGCTCTGGGTGAATTCCATGATCCGTCCGAGAAGCCAGGGAAACAGTTCGTCTGCCTTGACGCCGGTAGAGAAAAGACGATGAGCCTCGTTGACGGAGTCGAGCAGCATTTGCGAGCTCGCAGCCGCCTCCCAGGTATTGCGAACATCCGAGATGTCATCGAACGCGCCTTCAATGAATGATCTGCCGTCTTCTTCGTAGACCTTCAGGTTCGCCCGAACCCAGATCGGAGATCCATCGGCGCGGCGGATCTCGAGCTCAGATCCGTGCAGCGAGGAACCGGCGTCGCCGAGTATTTCGACGAGGTAGGCCAGCTTTCCGGAATCGGCGAGGAAGCCATCGATGTACTTGCCGATGAGCTCAGAACACCCGTCGACCCCGAGAATGCGCGCCAGGGCCTCGTTTACTGCGATTAGCTCGCCGTCTTGCTCAGCGCGAAACAACCCGATCGGCAGTTCTCCGAAAATCGGGATCAGCGCGCTACAAGCGCCGTTTGCATCGCCTGGCTCGGCTGCCAACTACGCGTCCTCTCTCAATTCGTGCGCAATGCGCTCATCTACTCAGTAGGGGATCATTCGGCAGGAACTCCCAGCAACCTGAGGGGAAATGGGGTCGGGAGCGATCACAGCGCTCTAGACCGGGCATATCCGGCGAGCACGCTTTTCTCCCCGACGGCATCGTGGGGGAGATGTTCTCGCCGGTCGGCGAGAACAGAGGGGGCCGAGCTCCAGAATCCCCCTCCCTCCTGATCCTTCGGATCAGCCGGACTCCCCCGTGTGCCACGGAGGAGAAACGCGCGTGAACACCCAACCGGTTTCGTTACGGAAGCGGACTATGCCTGGGTGAAGGTTGCGATCATCTTCAGCATGTCGTGGAGAACGACCGGTTTTGTCAGGTGGCCGTTCATGCCGGCATCAAGGCAGGCTTGCTGGGTTGCGGCGTCGTCGTCTCCGGTGAGCGCCAGAATCGGTGGCTGGGGGATGGACAGGCGGCGAATCTCGCGCGTGGCCTCGAATCCATCCATCTCCGGCATTCGCAGATCCATGAGGATGAGGTCAAATGTGTTGAACTGCACGGCGGCAACCGCGTCGCGTCCGTTGCCAACCGATTCGACCGAGTGGCCTTCCTTTGCCAGGGTCACGGAGAGCATCCGTTGAATCACCGGGCTGTCCTCAGCAAGAAGAACCTTCAGACCTTCGGGCATTTCAGAACCTCATCCATGCAATAGGCAATAGGCAGACTATCGCCTGCCACCTAGAACACACTGCCAATCGCGACCACCGAAGCTCAACCGGAAGCCAGCAGCCTCGTTGTCTCGCTGAAGAAGTTGATCACATCCGGGAAGAACCCGGCTATGAATACAACCGCCGCCGCCAGCACCAGAGCCAGACGCAGCGACCCGGCGACCGGCTCATACTCGACACCGGCGGCGTCGGGTGCTTCGTCCATCCAGATCGTCTTGACGACCCGGGCGTAGTAGTAGAAGGCGATCACCGCGTTGACGGCCGCGATCGCTGCCAGCAGGCCGGTCCATACGCTCCCGCCACCGATGGCCGACGAGAACATGACGAACTTGGCATACCATCCGGCAAGAGGCGGGATGCCGGCCAGTGAGAAGAAGAACACGGCCGCCAGGAACCCGAGTACCGGCGATCGGCGCCCGAATCCGGCCCAACCGTCGATGTCTCCGGTGCGTGTACGGCGTGCCCCGGCAATGACGATGGCGAAAGCTCCCAGGTTCATGAACGCGTAGATGATGAGGTAGGTGATCGTGGCTGTGAACGCAGAGCCGAGCGCGTCGACATCATTCGAAACCCCGGCTACGGCGAACGGCACCAGCATGAACCCCGCCTGAGCCACGGACGAGTAGGCGAGCAGACGCACGATGTTCTGCTGTCGGAGCGCGGTGAGGTTGGCGACGGTCATCGAAAGAACCGCCATGATCCAGATGGCCGGACCCCACACGGCAGATGCCTCCGGGAGAGCCCTGTAGGTGATGATCAACAGTCCGACAAAGCCGGCGGCCTTCGAAGACACCGACAGGTAGGCGGTGATCGGCGTCGGGGCACCCTCATATGTGTCCGGTGCCCAGAAATGGAACGGAACCGCCGAGACTTTGAAAGCAAACCCGATCACTACGAACAAGACCGCCAGAATGAAGAGGGGCTCGCCGGTCATCCCGGCCGACGCCGCCCGGATCCCGTCAAAGGTCACCTCACCGGTGGCACCGTAGAGGAGGGACATCCCGTAGAGCATGATTGCGGCGGACAGCACGCCGAGCAGGAAGTACTTGAGCGATGCCTCGTTGGAGCGAGCATCGCCCTTGCGCCATCCGGCGAGCAGGAAGAGTGGGCCGGAAACCAGTTCGAGACCTATGAACAGGACGATGAGGTCGCGCGACGATGCCATCACCATCGAACCGAGTATCGACATCAGCACCAGGAAGTAGTACTCGCCCTGGTAGTAGCGATCGGACTCGATGTACTGCACCGACATCAGCAAAACCAGATAACCGGCCGCCACGAACAGCCCTTTGAGGACCAGGGCGAAATCGTCGACCACATAGCTGCCATTGAACATCGAGGCAGCGCCCGAGTCGGAGATGGCCAGCGTGATGAGCGGGAAGGCTGCGAATCCGACACCGAGAACAGCCGCGATCGCCGTCCAGTACTTCTGCCGCCTCGGCAAAACGAGATCGAGGCTCAGCACCACCATGGCGGCCACCGCCACGGTTATCTCAGGCGCAATCGCCAGATAGTCGATGTCGTAGCCCACCGGTCAGCCTCCAAAGGCAGTCTTGACGAGCGCTTCCACGGCTTCGGTCGTGGCACCGAAGACAATCTTGGGATATACCCCGATGGCGATGATCGTGACGATCAGAGGCACCCACGCTGCGAGCTCAAACTTGTCGGCGTCGTGGAACTTCTGATCGTCCCATTCCGCCTTCGGCTCACCCAGATTGACCTTCTGGAGCATCCACAGCAGGTAGCCGGCGGTCAGCACCGTTCCGACGGCGCCGATCACCATGGCGGTGCGGAACAACCCGAGTGAGAGTCCGTCGAGGGGGCTATATGAACCGAGCAATGCCATGAACTCACCCCAGAAGCCGGCCAGGCCGGGCAGTCCGAGTGACGCCATGGCCGTGAAGGCCAGGATCCCACCGAGCATCGGCATCAGCTTCTGATTGCCGCCGAGGCGGTCCATGTCGCGAGTGTGGTATCGATGGCTCATCGATCCGGCCAGGAAGAACAACAGGCCGGTGATCACACCGTGCGCGACCATGCCGATGATTGCGGCGTTGATACCGACGTCTGTGAGAGTGGCGATGCCGAGCATCACAAACCCCATGTGACCAACCGAAGAAAAGGCGATGAGGCGTTTCATGTCGGTCTGGGCGAGACAGGCCAGCGCGCCGTAGATGATGCCGATCACCGCCAGCACCGCTATGACCGGTGCCCACTGTTTCGCCTGCTCGGGAAGTATCGGGATGGCGATCCTGATGAAGCCGTAAGAACCGAGCTTCAGGAGAATGGCAGCCAGCAGAACGGAACCGACGGTCGGTGCGGCCGTATGTGCGTCCGGCAGCCAGGTGTGGAACGGGAACATCGGAACCTTCACGGCAAATCCCAGGAAGAGACCCGCGAAGATCCATCCGGCCACCGGCAACATGGTCAGCTCGGGCGCCCTGGCGATGAGAGCCGGGATGTCGAATGTCCTTCCGGCCACCGTGTCCGCCGAGTTGAGGTAGAGGGCCAGGAAGCCGAGCAGCATGAACGCGGATCCGAACAAGGTGAAGAGAAAGAACTTGATGGCCGCGTAGAGCCTGACGGAGACCGTCTTGCCGAACACCGGCAGGACCCGTTCGGACTTGTCACCCCAGATGCCGATCATGAAGTACATCGGCAGCAGCACCAGTTCGAAGAAGATGAAGAACAGCACCAGGTCGAGCGCCACGAAGGTTCCGTTCATGCCGGTGAGCAACACGAGCATCAGGGCTAGGAACGCCTTTGGGTTACGCGGCTCTTCCCAGTGGTTCCACGAGTAGATGACCGACAAGAGGGTCACGAAACCGGACAGGACCAGCAGCGGCAAGCTGATGCCGTCTACCCCAACGTGATAGTTGGCCCCGATCGCCGAGATCCACGACTCGTTCACCTCATACTGGAACGACTTGGCGGCACCGAAGTCGAAGTTGGCGGCCGCCACGACGCTGAGGATCAACACGATTCCCGTGGTGATCAGCGAGATCCACTTGTGACTCTCCTCTTGCTCCCTCGGCAGGAGCACTACGAGCAGAGCCCCCACCAGCGGGAGGAACACAATGAGGCTCAGGCCCCAGGTGTCAAACCACTCCATTGACTCGTCCTCCTACTACCCGAATATCACGAAACCGATTACGAACATCACCGCTGCGCCGACAAACACCGACGCATATTGCTGAACCCGACCCGTCTGGAGGCGGCGCAACCGTTCGCCGCTGCCTCCAGACGCGTATGCAAAGGCGTTGAAGCCCAGGTCGATACCGCGCTGGTCGAGCCCACCGTAAACGAGTTGAGCCAGACCGGCGGTCAGGAACCCCATTGTGTTGACTACACCATCGATGATGTAGTCGTTGATCCAGTCGATCGCTCTGGCGAACGGCGCCTTGATCAACCAGACCAAACCAAGAGCCGCATCGTCCATGTAGTACTTGCGGCGCAGTAATGGATAGAGGGCCGGGATCTCGAATTTGTCCCGTTCCTGCTGGGTCGCTTTGTCCCTCGCGAAGAGGGCGAGACCGGCGAGAACTCCGAGCAACGCGGCACCGAGGCCAATGGCGGCCATGCCCCAATCGGGAGCGGTGGGGTGGTGGTCGCCCATCACAACCTCACGCATTCCAAGCCATTGGGTGAAGTTGCCCCTTCCACCGAACTCGACGCCCGGGATGTTGAGGAATCCGACAACCGCTGCGAACCCGGCGAGGATGATCAGCGGGACGGTCATGACCGGTTCCGATTCGTGTGGATGACCGTGCCCTTTGTAGCTGCCGTGGAAGGTGAGCATGATGGCGCGGGTCATGTAGAAAGCGGTGATGAACGCCCCGGCGATGGCGATCCACATGACGGCGGTATAACCCTCATGCCCCAACGTGACGAGGATCTCGTCCTTTGACCAGAACCCTGAGAACGGAATGATTCCGGCCAGCGCGGCCGACCCGATGACGAAGGTCCAGTAGGTGCGCGGCATATCCTTGCGGAGTCCACCCATGTCGGACATGTTGTTGGAGTGGACGGCGTGGATGACCGAACCGGCTCCGAGGAACAGCAGGGCCTTGAAGAAGGCATGGGTGAAGAGGTGGAAAACACCGGCCGTGTATCCGCCGGCGGCCACCGCCACCATCATGTATCCGAGCTGCGACACGGTTGAGTAGGCGAGCACCTTCTTGATGTCGTCTGCCACGAGCGCCAGGAGTCCCATCGCGAAGAGGGTGATAGTGGCGATCGCCACCATCCACGGACGGATGTCCTCGGCGAGGTTCTGATAGAGAGGGAACGTGCGAGCCATCAGGTAGACGCCGGCGGTGACCATGGTGGCAGCGTGCATGAGCGCCGAAACCGGGGTTGGACCGGCCATGGCGTCGGGCAACCAGATGTGGAACGGGAACTGGGCGCTCTTGCCCATCGCCCCGAAGAACAGCAGAGCACCAATCATTCCTGCGACGAGTGCGAGGCTATCGGCGTGTTCGGCGGCTGCGTTGGATAACTCGCTGAACTTGAATGTGCCCAGCGTGACCCCGACCATGATGGCCCCGATGATCAGTCCGATATCCGCCACCTTGTTGGTGAAGAACGCCTTCATGCCGGCAGACGAGTTTTCTTTCTGTTCCCAGTAGTGGCCGATCAGCAGGTAGGAGGCAACGCCGACACCTTCCCAACCGATGATCAGCTGGACGAGGTTGGGAGCACCGACCAGCACGAGCATCGAACCGGCGAAGATCGTGAACGAGGCGAAGAACCAGGTGACCCGGACGTCGCCTTTCATGTATCCGACGGCGTAGATGAAGATGACCAAGCCGACGAACGAGACGACGAAGTACATCATGATCGACAAACCGTCGACCACCCAGCCCAATTCGAAGATCAGATTGCTGCCGATCTCGGCAATCGTCACCGCACCCTCGTAGACGACGCCCTTGGTGATGTTGAGGATGAAGAGGATCGACGCCCAGATCGTGTTGAAGGCGAGCATGCCGATTGCGATCTCGGCCCCGAGGTACTTCATCCGCTTGCCGAAGAAGATGATGCCGAGCACGGCGATCCACGGGATCACCAGCATGATCCAGGCGTACTCAGCCCAGAAGCCTGAGGTATAGGCGGCTTCTACGGCTGAGTGCACTTCTTCTTCGGCGGCGGCAAGCAGGAAGTTCGTCATGTCACCACTTCATCAGACTGAACTCGTCGACATTGGCGGTGGCCCGGTTGCGGAAGATCAAGAGAACGATCGCCAGACCGATGCCCACCTCGGCGGCGGCGACGGTGATAACGAAGATGGCGAACACCTGGCCGGTGGCCAGGCTGTCCTGCAGCATCGCTTCGAAGGCGACCAGGTTGATGTTCACGGCGTTGAGCATCAGTTCGATGGCCAGCAGCACCAGCACCGCGTTGCGCCGCGCCAGCAGGCCGTAAACCCCGAGAGAGAAAAGCAAAGCAGCGAGCACGAGAACGGGGGCGAGGGTCATCGGGCCGCCTCCGGCATCCAACGCGATTTGCGATTCGCAATTCGCCCGGACACGCGTCGCGAATTGCGAATCGCAAATAGCGGGGCGAGATGAAGGTGAAGCATCAAACCCCCTCCTCGCTCTCTGCCGGCGTTGCGTCTTTCCGTGCGACTGTGATGCCACCAATCAGGGCGGCCAACAGCACGAAGGAGACGATCTCGAACGGGAATACGAAGCGGCCCAGGATCGACTCGCCGAGCAACTCTGTCGAGGTCCCTTCGCCGATGCCTTGCAGAGGCTCGGATCCGAAGAAATCGATGGCCGCCCAGGACATGAGCAGGAACAAGGCACCCGACACAACCGCGGCAATCCCCCGCCGGTTGTTGTCCAGGCTCGCGTCGTATCCGATCGGTGCGCGAGTGATCATGATTCCGAAGAGGAAGAGGACGATCACTGCACCGATGTACACGAGGACGAGCACCCAGGCAACGAACTCAGCGGAAAGCAGCAGGAACAGAACGGCGGTTCCACCGAGCGTCGCCACGAGGTAGAGGGCGGCGTGAACCACGTTCTTGGAAGTGACAACCCGAAACGCCGAACCAGCAACACCAAGTCCGACGACGAGGAAGACCCAGTTGGTGGGTTCGGAGAGCCAATCGGAGAGGCTCATCTCGTGACCTCCACCGCAACGCGATTCGCAATTCGCAATTCGCCCGGACACGCGTCGCGAATCGCGAATCGCGAATCGCGCTCCCGGGCCACCAATTGCCTCATCAATTCGCCTCCAGATCAGGGGCGTCAGGCACCGTCTTCATCCAGTCCTGCAGACGGTCCATGTCGTGCATCATGGCTCCCATCTTGTACTCGGAGTACTCGTACTCGGGGGTCCAGAACAGAGCATCGAACGGGCAGACCTCAACGCAGATCCCGCAATACATGCAAAGGGCGTAATCGATGTCGAACCGATCGAGCGTGGCGCGCTTCTTGACACGACCCCCCGGCTTCGATGGTGGCTGCTCTTCTTTGTGGCCTTCGATGTAGATACACCAGTCGGGGCACGATCGGGCGCACAGCATGCACACGGTGCAGGCGTCTTGCTCGAGAGCGATGACTCCGCGGGCTCGAGGATGGGGCGTCTCTTTATCGACCGGATAGTTGACGGTGACCGGCTTGGTGAACAATGTCTTGAGGGTGACCCACATTCCGGTGAGCAGGCCGGATCCGAAGAAGTTGGGAAGGCGGAGCCGCATCACATCACCACCTTGAAGATGCCGGTGACCGCGATGTTGGCGAGGGACACAGGGATCAGCCACTTCCAGGCGAACTTCTGGAGTTGGTCTTCGCGAAGACGTGGGAAGGTCCAGCGGAACCAGATCATCAGGAAGGCCAGGGCGAGGATCTTGACGGTCAGAACCACCGGGCCCCAGATCTCGGCGTTGAGCCCTGGGAAGTGATAACCACCCAGGAACAGGGTGGAGGCGATCGCCGACATCGAGAACATGTTGGCGTACTCACCGAGGAAGAAGAACAGGAATCGGAACCCGGAATACTCCGTGACGAAACCCATGACCAACTCGGACTCTGCCACGGGAAGGTCGAACGGGATCCGGTTCAGCTCGGCGAGTGCTGCAGTCATGAACACGAGGAAGCCGACGAATTGGACGGCGACGTAGGGGACGGCGATCGTGCCGAAGACCTCGAAGGACGCCTGCGCTTCGACGATTCCCACGAGCGACATGGTGCCTGCCTGGATGATCACTCCTACCACGGCCAGCAGGAGTGGCAACTCGTAGGCGATCAACTGGCCGGCGGCGCGCAGGCCACCCATTAGTGAGTATTTGTTCGCCGACGACCATCCGGCCATCAGCACACCGATCGTACTGACCGACGATATGGCCAGGACGTAGAACACACCGAGGTCGAGATCCTGAACGATGAGAGTCGGCGAGAACGGGATCACTACGAACAGGGCGACCGTCGAAAGCAACACGAGCGCCGGTGCCCATTTGAAAACTTGCCTATCTGCTTCCTCGGGAATGATGTCTTCCTTCTGGAAGAACTTGATGCCATCGGCAATCAGCTGCGCCCAACCCCACCTACCTCCTGCGAAGTAGGGCCCGATCCTGGACTGCATGTGGGCAGAGATCTTCAACTCGGCGTAACCGATGACGAGGGCGGTGACGGGAACGAGCGCGCCGATGGCGACGAGCTTGAGAGCCAGCAGAATCCAGAAGTTGGCGAGGAGATCACTCACAGCGTGACCCCCCTTAGGGCGTGAAGCGCAATCCGCAATTCGCGGCGCGTGTCCGGGCGAATCTCGAATTGCGAATTGCGAATTGCGAAACGCGTCACCGGTCCACATCCCCGAGTACGAAGTCCAGACTTCCCATGATCGCCACGATGTCGGGAATCAGGATCCCTTCGAGTATGTGCGGCAGGATCGAGATGTTGTTGAAGGATGCGGAGCGGATCTTCACCCGGTACGGGATCTGGCCGCCCTCGGAGATGACGTGGTACCCCATCTCACCCTTCGGGTTCTCGGCGCGCACATAGGTCTCGCCCTTCGGCACTTTGATGACACGCGGGACCTTGGCCTGGAGAGGACCGGAGGGGATTTGATCGACGGCCTGCTTGATCATCTTGGCCGACTCACGAATCTCTACGAGACGCACCCACCAGCGATCCCAGCAGTCCCCCGTTTCTGTGACGGCAGTCTCGAAATCGAGTTCGTCGTAGGGCAGATAGTCGGCCTTCTTGCGGAGGTCGAAATCAACTCCTGAGGCTCGCAGGTTCGGGCCGGATACCCCATAGGCCAACGCAACTTCGGCAGGCAGAATACCCACACCCTTGGTGCGGGCCAGAAGCACCTCGTTGCCTGCGATCAGATCTTCGATCTCGTCTGAAGTCGAGAGGACTTGATCCATAGCCCGGCGCGTTTCCTGGAGGAACCCGGCAGGGAGATCCTGCGAAGCCTTCTTCTGGCTCGGCCCGGCTCCTGCGACCGGCTTTACTCCGCCTATCCGATTGAAGTTCGGATGGAACCGTCCGCCGGTGACGCTCTCGATCAGATCGAGAACCCGCTCCCGTTCACGGAGGGCGAACATGAGTGGTGTGGCCGCCCCGAGTTCGAGTGGATATGAACCCATGAACATGAGGTGGCTCGAGAGCCTCGTCATCTCTGTGAGGATCAGGCGGATGTACTGGGCGCGCGGCGGCGCCTCGACGCCCATGATCCGCTCGGTGGCCACCAGGAAGGGGATCTCGTTGGCGTAACCAGACACCCATTCGATCCGGTTGATGAGAGTGATGATCTGCGGATAGGTACGGACCTCGCTGATCTTCTCGTAGCCCCGGTGCATGTAGCCGACGACCGGCTGCACGTCGTAGACCTTCTCGCCGTCGACCTTCGCCACCAGGCGAAGCACGCCATGAGTCGATGGGTGTTGGGGTCCGATATTCAAAGTCATATCCGGCGTCTCGAGTTCGATCGCGACGGCAGCTTCTGACAGATGGTGAAGGGCGCTTCGATCGAGCATCAGGCGTCCGGGTTCTCGAAACTGGGCGAGTCTGAGGCGGCAGAATCGGGCATGTCTTCGACGTCGACATCGCCGGGCCAGGGCTTCACTTCACGACTGATCAATCCGTACGACTTCTTGAGCGGATGGCCTACGAAGTCGGAGGTCAGGTAGAGCTTCACGAGGTTCGGATGACCGGCAAACGTGATCTCGAACATCTCGGCCGTCTCTCGTTCGTGCCAATTGGCACCTGGGTAGACACTGCTGATTGACTCGATCACCGGATCGTCCTTGGGAAGGTCGGCGCTCAGAATTACGATCTGGCCGTCGGTTGTGTTCGACACCGCGCACATGACTTCGTACCGCTCCTCCACCTCTTCCGCCGGAGGGTCGCCGACCGCAACATCGTTCGTCCAATCAACTGCGGACAGCCATGAGAAGAAGGACAGGCCGGCGTCATCACGGGCGGCGGTGACTGCTTCTCGCCAGCGCACACGATCGATGTACACCTTGACCGTGCCGAGATCGGATGAGTGGCGAGTCGCACCAACCGTCTCGGCAACTGAAGCCGCAATATCCTCGATGGACTCAGGCGGATTGTTCGTCACGATGCGTCCATTTGTCTTGGAGGTTTTCGTTTTGGATCTTCTTCTGCAGCAGCACGATGGCTTCCATCAGCGCCTCCGGCCGGGGCGGGCAGCCCGGAACGTACACGTCGACGGGGATGATCTGATCGACGCCCTTGGTAACCGAGTAGGAGTCCCAGTACGGGCCGCCGCTGTTCGAGCACGATCCCATCGAGATCACATATTTCGGATCGGGCATCTGGTCGTAAATGCGCTTGACGGCTGGTGCCATCTTGTCGGTCAGTGTGCCGGCAACGACCATAAGATCGGCCTGCCGGGGCGAGGCCGGGAGGGGGATGATCCCGAATCGCATCATGTCGTAGCGAGGGCCGGCTGCGGCGAGCATCTCAACGGAGCAGCAAGCCAGGCCGAATTGGAACAGCCACAGCGAATACTTCCGTCCCCAGTTCAATAGCCAGGATGCCGGTTTCGGCATCCCGAACTTCTCGATCACTCCCACCGGAGGACTCCCTTGCGTATGGCGAAGATCAATCCCATGAGGAGGATCCAGATGAAGATCAGCATCTCTACGAGGCCGAATACCCCCAGATCCTCTAGCAATATCGCCCAGGGGAATATGAAGACGGCTTCCACGTCGAAGATCACGAACAGCAAGCCAAACACGTAGTAGCGGATGTACGACTGATTCCAGCCTTCGCCGACGGGATCAACGCCACACTCGTAGGTCTGCAGCTTGGCGGGAGAAGGGTTGGAGGGCCTGAGCAGAGCGGCCACACCGAGCATCACGATGACAAGCACAACACCGAGCGCAGCGAACGAACCTACGGTGATGTAGTCCTGAAAGTACGCGCTCACGCCTTCTCCGCTCTCCCTCGTGAAGCGAGGGCGAGCCCGCCCTCGGATCGGCTCGGAGTCTAGACACACAAGGTGCCCGCCCAAAGTGA
>JAHEDJ010000005.1:16744-40398 GCA_024641325.1 bacterium
TCAGTTCAAGACGGGGAGTGAGAACTCGAAGATGCTCTCCCTCTCCTCATACCGATAAGTCAGGTCGCCGCCCATCAGCTGGGCGAGTTGATGGGAAATCGTGAGACCGAGGCCGAGCGCCGCGGTCAGCCCGGGTGCTGTGGACGACCGTTGCCGCGGCAAGAAGATGCGCTCGCGATCTTCCGGAGCAACGCCTTGACCGTTGTCGATTACGCGAGCCACTGCTCTTTGATCGATGTCGAGGAATTCCATTCGTATGGACTCTCCGCCGTATCGGAGGGCGTTGGTTATCAGATTACGGAAGATCTGCCGTACCCGGGTCGGATCACCGGTGGCCCGGGTTGCGCCTCCCCGGAGACGGATGTCAGATACCTTCTGTCCGCGGTACTCCTCGAGGACTTGCGACGCTTGCGCAAACAGATTGACGGGAACTCGATTGACTGTGAGTTCGCCCATTTCTGCCTTGGCAGCGACCAGCAGGTCGTCGACTATCTGGTTGAGGTCGCCGGCTTGTTTGAGGACTGCGGCAGCTGCTTCATGGCGTTGCGGCTCCGTGAGCCTGTCGTCACTGTCGCGTAGCAGCTGTGCGTACCCCATTACCGAGGTCAGTGGAGTCCGAAGCTCATGGCTGATGCTGGCGAGGAACTCATCCTTGGCCAGGTTCATCTCCTCGAGCCGGTCATTAGCCGCGTCCCGTTCCCAGAAGGCGCCGATCATCTTGGCGGCGGTTGCGAGAAGTGACAGGTCGTTGTCCGTCCAGTGCCTGATGATGGTCATATCGGCGAATCCGATGAGGCCGGCCCATTCGCCGCCGACGAAGATCGGAATGTCGAGTTCCGACTTCACCGGGATTGGATCTGCCGCGTACAACTCAAACTCGACGCCTTCGAGCATGTCAGGTATGAGCATGAACGGGTTTCCTTGCTCGAGGTGCGCCCGAGAGGTCGGCATGCGATCCCACGGAACCAGCTCCCAGAAGTCGCTGTCTTCGTAGTCAGGGGCTCCTTCCTGCTCGACTTCGGCGACGGTCTGCGAGCAGAACCCCAACTCGGGATCCATGACGTTGCGCTCCACAAAGACATAGGTCGCCTTGGTCGCAGTCAACAGTGCCTCCAGAGCCAGTTCCAGGCGGTCTTCACCAGTACTGGCGAGCAGCGACTGAGCGCAGTCGGCAAGCGCAGCTTCGTATCCGGCGCGCTGTTCGACCTGCGCCCTGATTCGATGGTTCTCGACCGCGCTCCCGAGAATGTAGGCGACCGATTGAAGGAAGTTCACTTCCTCAGAGGTGAACCGACGCGGGAACCTGGTGTGCGCACCGACTACTCCAAAGGGCCTTTCCCTTCCGGGAATCGCCACGCTGATCCCGCTGACTACAGCATGATCGACGAGGAGCCGTGGGCCTGCGAAGCGCTCCTCTCTCGATAGGTCTCCAACGATGACGGGACCATTGGAAATCAGCGTGTAGCCGGCCTGTGATCCCGAGTCGTCGGGAACCGTGGTCTTTCCGACTTGTACGTGCTCCTGCCATCCGCAACCTGCCACCAGCAGAAGGGGCTCACCGGCGGTGGATTGACGAAGGACCTTCGCATACTCGACGTCCAGGACATGACAGACGAGCTCAACCGCCATATCGAATACCGACTCGATTTCGTGCTGCGTGAGTGCAGTCTGGCCCAACTGTGTAACAGCCACTTGCGGAATGTCGCGATACGCCTCTGGAAAGGACCCGCCGACCGGTGGTGTAGTTGTCATGCCCATTGCGACGATACGTCCCTCTTCATTGCGAGCCGCCTTTGTGTTTTCGGCGCTCGGAACATGGCACTTGAGGAATGTGCAGGTCACGCCGGATCATCCGCACCGCAGCGGGTAGCGCGACTTGATCTGCAAGCGTCGGTTAGACCGTCCAAGGCGGGGGCACCAGCATTCGAATCCCTGTGGCGAAGCGTGTCTATCCGACCGGCGCCGTCGGAGAGTTCTCTCGCTCGAGGAGGTTTGTGATCACGCTGCGGAGTTGATTGAGATCAAAGGGCTTGCCGACAAACGCATCAGCGCTCGCGAAATCCGCTTTCGATCTGGTTTCGGCAGTGTCATGCGCCGTCACCACTACGACCGGGATACGCCGCGTATTGGGGTCGATCCGTAGATGGCCGAGTACCTCCCAGCCGTCCATTTCCGGTAGGGCGATATCCAGGACTATCACATCGGGCAGCAGACTTCTAGCTGCTTCGAGTCCCGACGCTCCGTCTGTACGTTGAATCACATTGAAGCCGTCGATCATGAGGGCGACTTCGAGAAGGCGGCGCGTGGCATCGGCATCCTCGACGACCAGCACTGTTCTCTTTTGCATCACGCTTCCTTCGGTGGTCGATCAGTTCTCAATATCGGCTCGAATCCGGCAGTTCTGAAGTCGAAAATCGGATGGGTGGCTCGATCCTTCCGAGGCCAACAAAGGTCAAAATAGGGTTCAAGAATTGGACGAGTTTTGTCGATGTTTCCGCGAATCCGATAGATAGGAACCGAAGTGTCACAATCCGTTGCCGCTCCAAGAACCCTTCCGGCATGGACGCAACACACCACCACCAGAATCGCGTTCTGGAGTCTCCTGGCATTCTCGATCGTGTCGGCGGCCATACTCGGATTTGGGGTGCTATCGGAGGACACGGCCTACACCTTCAGCCAGATCTCTTATGTGATTGTTCCGGTGGGTGCCGGTCTGGTTGTGATGGGCGCGGCAATGGCGCTGCCCTCCAGACAGAAGGTTGCCTGGTTGGTTATCGGCGCGGGCGTTCTCTCTTGGGGATTAGGAGAGGTGATCTGGGTTGGCTACGAGTACATACTCAAGACTGAGGTTCCCTACCCCGGATGGGCAGACGTCTTCTACGTCCTTGGCTATCCCGTAGTTTTCGCAGGAATACTGCTTCTCCCGCACGTGAAACCCGGGAGAATGGAGCGACTACGGCTGACAATGGACGCTCTCGCAGGAAGCATCGCCCTGGCGGCGATCATGTGGGTCTCATATCTACGCGATCAGGTCTACCTCGACCCGGACGTCGGATTCCTGGAGCAGTTCGTCAACATCATGTACCCGTTCGGGGATGCCATCCTCCTCATCGGTCTGATGATCCTGGCTGTTCGCAGAAGCTCACGCCGTTTTGACACCCGCCTCCTCTTCCTTGCGATTGGCATGATCGCGACCGCCGTTGCCGACATCGTCTATGTCATTCAGGTCGAGGAAGATACCTACGTGTCCGGCGGTTGGCTGGATTCATGGTGGTTGATCGGCTACGCGGGATTCATCGCCGCCGCTTGGTACCTCCTCCAACCCGCCAAGGAAAAAGAACTAGTCGAGCGTTCCACCCGGATATGGCAGATGTCCGCGCCCTACAGCGTGATTCTGCTCCTCTTCGGCCTCACTCTCTTCGATTCCGGCACGGAAGCGTCGGTGCTCGAGATCTCGTCGGCCCTCGTCGGCGTGCTCATCATCGCCCGCCAGGGAGTCGCCATCCGGGAGAACCGGGAACTCGTAGAGAAGCAGCGTGACGACCTCATCGCCTCGATCTCTCACGAGCTGAGGACGCCGCTTACCTCCGTGCAGGGTTTCGCCGAACTACTCACCCAAAACGGGGAGCGGTTGGATCCTCAACAGCGCGTCGAATTGACCTCAATCATCGAACAGCAAAGTCGCCATCTGGGCGGTATCGTCACCGACCTCATCGACGTCGCTCGTGACCAGCTCTCGAGTACCAACCTTAACCTTCAAACCCACGACCTGGCCGGGATCATCTTGGACGCGTCGGCCATGCTCCCAACAAATGGAGGAACCCTCGAGGTTCATGCCGAGCCGGGCATCGAAGTGGAAGCCGACCGCCGGCGCATTACGCAGGTGCTTGTCAACCTTCTCACGAACGCAAAGCGTTATGGAAACGGGCAGGTGGAAGTAGAGACCATCGCCGCAAACGAGCGGGTGACGATCAGAGTTCACGACAACGGTCCCGGGGTTCCGAAACGTTTCGAAGAAGCGATCTGGGAGCGATTCGAGCGGGGAGCCCACCACCTTGACGCAACGACACCCGGCTCCGGGATCGGCCTCCCGATCGCTCGTTCGCTGGTACAGGCACATCGCGGCAGTATCGAGTACGGACGATCGGACCGCCTGGGCGGAGCGTGCTTCACCATCTCGATGCCCCGCGTACCCGCCTCTTCCCGGCCGGTCGAGGAACCCATTCCGTCGCCCGTGTAGACGCATGCGCCTCCGGTTGGGTGATTAACTCCCACTACCCTTCCGGTGGTGAATCCACTCCGTTCACCCGACTTCTCCGGCCGATCGCTGCTCAACGTGGTGGCAGAACTCGAGCTGCGCTTGACGGGTCGCGCACGGTTCCCCGGCCTGGCTGATGACCTGTCGGCGGCGATTCCGGGGGCCGACACCTACGTCCTCTGTCTGTTCGATGGTCTGGGTGATGCGATGCTGAATCATCCGGCCGCCGCCGCGCTGGCCACGGCGCGGGTGGGTACCGTCGACGCCATGTTCCCTACTCAAACAACCGTCAACATGGCCACCGTTGCGACAGGCCTTCCACCTTCGCAGCACGGACTCATCTCATATCAGCTGTACCTGCCGGAAGTCGAGAGCGTGGTAAACACGCTCAAGTGGATAAGACCGTCCGGCGAGCCGGTGTTGGTCGACCACGAGTCTTTCCTTCCGTCCCCCAACCTGTGGGAGCGATTGTCTACGGCCGGTGTCGAGCCGATCACGGTGCAACCCGGCGCCTTCGAGAAGTCACCGCTGAGCAAGACGCTCTACCGGGGTTGCCGCTTCGAGGGTGCCTGGACGGTCGAGGAGATCATCGACGCCACGCTCGACCTTGCTGTCGAACCCGGTCGGCTGATCTTCACCTACTTCCCTGGTGTGGATATCGCAGCTCACATGACCGGCCAGCAGTCCGAGGGCTTTGCCGAAGCTCTGACTGCGGCGGCGACGATCTGGCAACGCATCGTCGAGCGACTCCCGGCCCATGCCGTGGCAATCGGAACCGGGGATCACGGCCACATCGATTACGAGGCCGGGGACAAGGTGCTGATTCGCGAAGGGATCGACGGCGTCACGTTCTACGGCGACCCACGGAACGCATTCGTGCGAGCCGCAGACGGGCAAGGCGAGCGACTGGCCTCTGAGCACGACGCCACGTGGGTTCCGTGGACTGAGGTCGAACCATTTCTCGGCCCCGGGCCTTTGCACCCGGCCGTCGCCGGACGGGCCCCCGATGGTCTGCTCGTCGCAAACCAGGGAAAGGTCCTCCTCCCCCCGGCTGCCGACAAAAGAATGATCGGCCACCACGGCGGAACCGAAGATCAGGAGATGAAGGTCCCGCTGCTGGTCAGCCCGAGGTAGACAGGCCAAACCCACCAAGCTCAACCGCTCTTATCCTCTGCGGGGGCGGGAAACATCCCTGAATCCTCTGAGGGAGGCGGGGACCAAGGCCATTGTCATCGGGGCATATTCACGGCATGATCGTGGCATGGCAAGAACACGAGTCAGCACCACGGTCGACGAAGAGCTACTCCGGAAGGCGAGGAGCCTCCGCTCGGAGGCAAACGACGCAACGCTCCTGGATGAAGCGCTGAGTGCGCTGCTCGCGAAGCACCGGGCGACCGAAATCGATGCCGCCTACGACGCGTACAGGGCGCATCCGCTCGACGAACCGGATGCGTGGGGAGACCTGGCCTCGTTTCGTGAAGCTGTCGCATCATCGTGAGGCAGTCCCCATCCCGGGGAGAAACATGGTGGTGCGACCTGCCCGAGATCTCCCGTCGTCCGGTTGTCGTTCTTTCGCGCGATGCTGCCATCCCGCGATTGAGGCGGGTTCTGATTGCTCCGTGCACAACCACCATCCGGGGCCTGCCCAGCGAGGTCGTCCTCGAGCCGGGCGAAGATCCCATCCCTCAGTTGTCTGCGGTGAATCTCGACGCGGTTGAAAGCGTCTCCATCGTCACCCTCACTGAACGACTCGGCCGCCTCAACGACGAGCGGTTGCGCCAAGTCTGCGAGGCGTTGGCGGTAGCGGTCGACTGCCGGCCCTAATTCAGATCTGGCCGCCCTATCCGACTGTTCGCCGGTAGATCCGAACCGACAACGGGATGAAGACCAGCAGGATTCCGATCGACCAGACCATGGACATCAACACCTGGCCGCCGACCGACGGAGCATCGGCAAGTGCCTGAACCGGGTTGATTCCGGGGCCGAAGTCTGCGAGAGCTTCCTGTCCGAGCATCAATCCACGCAAGGCGTTGGTCGTCACAGTGATCGGCTGGATCTCGGCGAACGCACGCAGCCACTCGGGCATGGTTTGTGTCGGTACGAATACTGAGCTGGCGAACACGAGAGGGAAAACGGGCAGAAACACGGCCGATTGCGCCGCCTCCGGGTTCTTCACTGCCAGGCCGATGGCCGCCATGATCCACGACAGGGCGTAGGCGAACAGCATCGCCACCAGCAGGCCGGCAAAGAAGCCGATGAAGCTGGTCTGATAGCGAAAGCCCATGACGAAGCCCATCACCACCATCAGAGTGATGACGAATCCGTTTCTGATGATGTCCGACAGTGTTCGTCCAGCCAGAACGGCCGAGCGAGCCATCGGCAAGGAACGGAACCGATCGATTACGCCCTTCGACAGATCTTCGGTTAGACCGAGCGCCGTCTGGCCGGCTCCGAACGCCGCCACTTGAATCAGCAGCCCTGGCAAAAGCCAGTTGATGTATTCGCCCTGCGCGATCGGCGGAATCGCTCCCCCGATCGCACCTCCGAAGACGTAGTTGAAGAGCAGGAGGAACATGACGGGCTGCACCGTGGCAAAGATCAGCAACTGCGGCAGCCGGATGTTGCGCAGTAGATTCCGCCTGGTGATTACCGCGATGTCCTTGGCGGCGTGCAGCGGGGTGATCCGCGCCCGCTCGACTCTCTCGGTTGTGACTGCCATTAGTTGCTCCCCCGCCGTCCGCGTCGTTTCGTAGGTGCCGTTGTCTCCGATTCGGCCTCGGCCTCCGCCGCCCCCCGTCCGGTGAGTTTCAGAAAAACATCATCGAGGGTCGGCTTGTGCAGCGCCACGTCTTGCACCGCGATACCCCGCTCATCGAGGCGTCGGACAACGTTCATCAGTGTCTGCGAACCATCAGGAGCCGGAAGCCGGACGCTTCCCCGGTAGTGATCGAAAATCGCCGGTTCAGTCGACACACCGGCCAACGACTCTATGGCATCTTCCCGAACTTCCTCAGCGACGTGGAGTTCGATCACCGAACCACCCATCTGATCCTTGAGTTGATCTCCTGTGCCCTGTGCGATCAGCTTCCCGTTATCGATCACGCCGATACGGTCTGCCAGTTGGTCGGCTTCATCGAGGTACTGAGTGGTCAGCAGAACGGTGGTTCCGCCGGCGACCAGATCCTCGATCAGGTCCCAGAGGTCGATCCTGCTTTGCGGATCTATACCGGTGGTCGGCTCGTCGAGAAACAGGACCTGGGGTTTGCCAACCAGCGAGGCGGCGAGATCGAGGCGACGGCGCATACCACCCGAGTAGGTGCGAACCGCACGATCGGCCGCATCGGAGAGGTGGATTCCGTGCAGGACTTCGTCGGCTCGTTGCCTCGCTTCATGAGCGGAGAGGTTGTAGAGGCGTCCCACCATCTCAACGTTTTCACGCCCCGTCAGGTATTCATCGACGGCGGCGTACTGGCCGGCCAGCCCGATGTGTGTGCGGGCAGACGTGGGATCGGCCGCCACATCAACGCCGGCAACTTCGGCATAGCCGGAGTCGGCACGCAGCAGTGTGGTCAGAACACGAATCAGCGTGGTCTTTCCGGCACCGTTCGGCCCGAGCAGCCCGTAGACGATGCCTGCCTCGAACTCGAGGCTCACGCCGTCGAGCGCTACAACCTTCGCCTTTGGAAACGTCTTGACGACGTTCTCGACTCGGACAATTGGATTGGCCACGCGGTCACCCCTCAGAAATTCATGCGGTCGGAGGAGACTAAACGATCGGTGAGGCTAGGTCGCCCTGAATGGCCTCGGGCCAAAGCCTCAACCACTTGCGGACGGCGGTGCTCTGGCCGGACTCTTCCTCGTAGGGAGATATCCCCCTCGCCGGCACAATTCACCCCACTACCCTCACGACCCATGGTTCACCCACTGCTCCCGGACTCGGTGAAGGTCCTTCCAGACACCGACGTCGAAGGCGAGTGGGCTCGCTTCGCTCCTTTCGAGGCGATGCATCACCTGCACGACATCTGCAATCCGATGACGCACGAGTCGCTCGAGTCGCTCCTTGACCGCCTGGCTCCCACCCACGGCGAACGGATGATCGACATGGCCTGTGGACACGGCGAGTTCCTGCTCAAGGCCGCCGAACGGGCTCAGATCGAAGGTGTGGGACTCGATCTCTCGCCATGGGTTCTAACCCGTGCGATCGAGCGAACGAATGGACGCAAGCTACGCGGCTCAGTCGAATGGTGGCTCGGTGAAGGTGCCTCGCTCGATAAGAAACAGCAGTGGGATATCGCCACTTGCCTCGGAGCTTCGTGGATCTGGCACGGGTTCACAGGGACCTTGCGGGCACTGGCTACCCGCACCCGACCGGGGGGTCGGATCGCCATTGGCGATCTCCGCACCAAGGTGGGAATCGACCGGGCAGCGCTCGAGGCGGTGATCGGCCCGAATACATCGATGACCTCTGAATCCAACCAGATCGAGGCGATACGCGAGGTCGGCCTGGAACCCATCCACTGCTACGTGAGTCCGGATGAAGCGTGGGCGAGATATCACCGCCTGGTAATCGAGTCTGCCGACACCTATGACGGTCCGGAACCCGCCGTCGACGCAAAGACAATGGCCCGCGAGTGGCAGCAAGAGTTCGAGCGAGACCACCGGGTTCTCGAATGGACGGTGTGGGTCGCGAAGAAGCCGGGCCCACCGGCCGGGTGACCGGCGGACCCTGCTCCACGACTCCCATCCTCAGGGAATCTCGTTGACCACAATTTCCCGATTCGCCTCCAGTTCGGCCGGATCGATCTTGTCTTCAGTCAGGAAGATCTCGGCATTGTCGTGGCAGGAGTCACACGACGAGTTCTGGGGCGTCGACAGCTGAATGTTGTGCGGAGTCGCGTACGACCAGGTCGGTCGAGCATCGAAGTTCGGCAGCAGATTGTCGCCGTAGAACGAGAAGCTCTCCGGAGTGACCGGCACATGCCGCACCGGCACCCACTCCCAGGGTCGACTATCTGTCTGCTCGGCGTTCTTTCCGATATAGAAGAGCATCTGGGATTCATCGGTTTGGAAGAACGGCGCGCCCTCATCGGACTTCTGGACGTGGCAGCTGTAACAGTTCTTGTAGGCAACCGAGTGGCATACCTGACATGAGACCGATTCGAGATGCCGGGAGGTGTGCTGTTGGTTCCCTCCCTCGAGGCCGGGGTGACAGTCTGTGCAGGCAGGGTCCTGTTCGCCGTCGTACCGGTGCTCTTGCTCCGGTCCGACCCCGTGCATGTCATCGCCGGTGTGACAGGCGAAGCATGCCATGCCGCCGGGGTTGTAGTGGACGTCGGCGGGATATGTCCCGCCGCCCTCCATCTCGTTCTTGCCTTTGTATTCGTTTTCGACCCGACTCCCGTGACACCCGGTGCAGGTGAGGTTCATGGGCGGGGTCTCCTTGAACGTATGTCCGGCCAGCAACCCACCTCCGGCACTGGTAGGCCGGCTCACGTGACATTGGCCGCATGAGGCGTGACACGATGCGCAGTGATTGCCGTAGGCCTCGGAGAGCCCCGGCGACAACTCCTCGGAGCCGCTGCGCTCGGCAAGAATGCTCGAGTAGCCGGCGAGTGTCGCGTGCAAGCTGCCTGCGTGTGTTTCAGTGGTTTCGTCGTGGCATTCGGCGCAAGTCGTCGCCGGATCCGGATCTACGGCCAGTCCGTTGTGAGCTTCCTCCATGTCGGTCGCTCCCGGAACACCACCGTGACAGGCAACACAGCCAACCTGCCCGTGAGTGCTGGTCGGGAACGCTTCATCACTGACAAACACCTGCTCCCATGCCTCCAACTGAGGCACCGAGCCGCCTCAGCCCTCACCAGAGCTGAGTGATTCTGTGTCTGCGGGCTCGACGGCGAGCGCCATCAGGGTTTCCTGGTTGGTATGACAATCGACGCAGGCCGCATCGGGGTCCATCGGTTCGGTGGTTGTGGTGGCAACGAGCGTCGTGGTTGTATCGGACGCAGTCGTCGTCGTGGCGTCGATGGCAGCCACAGTGGTTTCCGAAGTGTCCGCGTCGTCGCCGGAGCAACCGGTCAGGCCCGCTCCGATCACGAGCGCGCCTGCCGCCAACACCAGGGTCAATCGTTTCATATCAACTCCCGATGGGAGGCGCCGGATAACTCGCCGGCGCCTCCCGATGATCGTCCTACGGCAGTTCGTTCGGTTCGGTTTCGGTCGGATATCCCGGCGCGCCGGCGTAGCGGCCGGTGGCCAGAATCTCATCGCTATCAGTCCAGCCCATCATCCCGAACTTCAGGTTGGTGGTGTCATATCCGAGCAGTGCGAGGGCCGTCGCTGCGACCTCGCCGGTGTGGCCGGTGTAGCAATAGACAACGATCTGCTCGTCGGTAGGCAACATCGCCAGACTCTCGGGGGCGGCGATTGCCTTCCAGGGAATGTTGTAGGCACCTTCGACGTGACCGAGGGCGTATGCGTCGGGCGCTCTAACGCTCAGTACGAACGGGTCGTTCGACTCGTCCCCATCGGAGAGGTTCTCGAACAGAGCGTCCGCCCCCATTGTCGGTGTCCAGTCGGCCAGGAAGCCCTGGGCGGCGGCTAACGCTATATCAACCGCTGCTGTTTCCCCGGTCGAGAGGGTCGGTGGGTCGTATTCAACGGTCAGCTCGTGGGCGTCAGTTTCCGTCGGGTATCCCGGTGCGGCGACGTAGCGACCGGTGGCCAGGATCTCATCGTCATCGGTCCATCCCATCATCCCGAACTTCAGGTTGACGGCGTCGTAGCCGAGGATGCGCAGCAAGGTGGCTGCCACCTGCCCGGTGTGACCGGTGTAGCAGTAGACGACGATCTGTTCGTTTGTCGGAAGCTTCGCCAGGTTCTCCGGCTCGACGATGGACTTCCAGGGAATGTTGTAGGCGCCCTCGATGTGGCCGAGCGCGTAAGCGTCTGGTGCTCTAACACTGAGGATGAACGGGTCGTTCGACTCATCGCCGTCGGAAAGATTCTCAAAGAGGGCGTCTGCTCCCATTACCGGAGCCCAATCAGCGAACTGTTCGGTTATATGTGCAGCCAGTACCGCCGTCTCATCGATGGCTTCCGTCGTGGTAGTTGTCGGAGCCGCCGTCGTAGTGGTCGCCTCCGCCTCGGTAGTAGTGGTCGGAGCCGCCGTCGTGACGGTGGTCTCCGCGGCAACCGGCTCGGTGGTTTCAGTGCTCTCGTCTGACCCGCAGGCAGCGCCGAAGAGAGCGATAACAATGAACAGAATCAGCAAGTTGATTGTCTTGCTGGATGACATGGCTTTCCTTTCAGAGAGCATGTCAAGGTTCCTACCCTTGCCCACAAAGTACCTTCTATTCGGAGCGCCGTTGGCCCTATTGGAAGGTGACTGCAGACCCGCCCAAATAGACCGAATACCTTCTGATAACTAGCTCCTATGAGCATTCCGCGACAGAATGGAATACGCTACGACTCCTAGGTGGTTGGGCGGAGTGCTCATCCCCGCACGAGAGAGGTCGATATGGAAGCGCAGGACCTGGGTCTCTTCATACTGAGATTGGCGGTAGGCGCCGTCATGATCGCCCACGGTTTGAACCACGGACGGAAACTCGATAGCACCGCCGCCTGGTTCGAATCCATCGGCTTCCGCCAGGCCAAAATGCAGGCATTCCTCTCCGCAGCCGGGGAGCTGGCGATTGGTTCCGGACTCATCCTTGGATTCCTCACGACCTTCGCAGCCGCCGGCCTGGTCGCGACAATGGTGGTTGCCGGAGTGTCCAATCACCGCAAGGCGGGTTTCTTCGCATTCAACCGGCCCATCGAGGGCTGGGAGTATGTGATGACCCTGGCCGTGGTGGGCCTGACGATGGCGACGATAGGCGCAGGTGAATGGTCGATCGATAACGCCATCGGCCTCGACGTTTCCGGCTGGCCGGGTTTCATAATCGGTTTGGCAGGCATCGGTGCCGGCATCACCCAGCTGGCAGTCTTCTGGCGACCTCCGGCGGAAGCTGAGGGCGACAAGTAGGCCGGCTCGGTGGCACCCAACGGTAGACCTGCCAGGTGCGCCGAGGAATGATCGATTCCGCCTAGCGATTTCTGGCCAGGCTGGCGACGCGTGACTACAATGTAGTTATGCCTGTTGTTTCCATTCGCTTCTCAGATGAGCCACTGCACCAACGGCTCAAGGACAGCGCACAGCTGCACGAGATGGGGGTCTCGACTCTGGCTGAACGGCTGATCAAGGAGGGACTGCGCATGGATGCCCACCCGATGATCGTGTTTCGAGATGGGCCATCTGGTCGCCGACCAGTCCTCGTCGGCGGACATGAGGTAGCCGATGTCATTGGAGCGATCGTCGATGGAGACGTGCCTGTGGATCAACGCCGATCCAGAGCTTCAAAACTCCTTGCCGTAGCGGAGCCTCTAGTCGATGCGGCTCTGGCCTACTACGCCGACTACACCGATGAAATCGACACCGACCTTGCGACTCGGGCACGACTCGCCGACGAAGTCGAGGCGTCGTGGCTCCGCCAAAGAGCACTACTCGAGAGATGAACCTCCTCCTCGATGAGATGCACACCCCAGGCATTGCCGATGCCCTCACCACCCGGGGCTGGGACGTCCTCGCGGTAGCAGCGGTGCCCGCCCTGCGAGGAGCCTCAGACGTTGACCTGCTGCAATACGCCGCGGTGAACGAGCGTGCCGTAGTAACCGAGAACGTCGTCGACTTCTCTCCACTCGCGCAGCAGTGGGCCGGCGAAGGCAAGAGCCATGCAGGGCTGATCTTCACGAACCCGAAGCGATTCAATCGGGCTTCGCTCGGCTATCCGGGGAACGTCATCGGCGCACTGGCTCTATTCCTCGAAGAGGTCCCCTTTGACGGTTCGTCTTGGACCTGGTGGCTCTGACGCCAGGTCGCCCGACCACGCCTAACCGTTCGCGTTCCCACTCACCCGGCCCGCCTCGACCCGCGGCTTCGCCGCCGTCATCTGGGCAAAGGCCGCGCCGATCGGTAGCAAGTAGGCCCAGTAGGAAACCACCATGAGCAGCGACGGCGCCGGCGACCAGCCGAACATCGTCTTGGCGAACCGCGCAATCGTGCTCACATCCGGATCCCCGAAGGGAAGTTGATAGAGGGGATCCACCAGGATCGGGAGGACCGCCGCTTCCTGGAACTCATGGACCCCCTTCGACACCAGGCCGGCTGCGAAGAGGATGATGAGGAATCCGGTAACCCGGAAGAAGATGCGCAGATTGATGCGGCTCCCGCCCCGATACATCAGGTATCCGATCCCGATCGCGGTCAACAGGCCGAGCAGACCTCCGACAAGCTGGCTGCCGCTGGCCGATTCACCGACCGTGGTCGAAATCAGAAAGAGAGCCGATTCGAGGCCCTCCCGCATCACTGCCACGAAAGCAACCGCCGCCAGGGCGGCAACTCCACCGACTTCGACCGCGGAAGCGGCCTCGGACTCGAGCTTGCCGCGCAGCTGGCGGGCGTTCTTGCCCATCCAGAAGATCATCCATGTGAGCAACCCGGCTGCAGCAAAGGCAACGACGCCTTCAGTGAGCTCCTCGGCGCGACCTTCGAGCGACCCGACGGTGTTGTAGATGACTACGCCGATCAACAGCGATAGGAAGGCCGCCGAAATGGTGCCAACCCAAACCCAGCGAATGTGGGTGCGGGAACCGAGCCGATTGAGGTAAGCGAGCAGAATTGCGACGACGAGAGCCGCCTCAACTCCTTCACGCAACATAACCAGAAACGCAGCCATGACGCAGAACTTTACACTATCCCCGTAGTGTTAATCGAGTCAGTTTTCTCGGCAATACTGTCGTTCCCCACGATCAACAGCATTGCTGAGAAAGGGCCCCTTGTTTTCTCAGCAATACTGTTAGTCCCCACGCGCAACAGCATTGCTGAGAAAACGCTCGATCAGCGCTCCTCGACCGTCCAGAGCAGCCAATCCCCCTCACGCTCAACCAGGTGGATGTCCCACGCGAGGTTTTCGATTAGCTCAGCGTCGAGCGACACAACCACCCCCGCCGACACGACCGGGAACCCATCACGGATGGCGGCCGCCGGTTTGTCGAGCACGAACGAGTAGGTACCTCCTCCAGCCACGATCTTTGGCGCCTCGCCGAGCAACTGAGCGAATTGTGGGCCGTTCGGGTCGATGAGGCCCTGGACCACCGCAAGATCGCCCGTCGATGCATACAAAGCCCAGGCGTCCAAAGCGGCTTGCGCAGCGGCGATCCACGAGTCTTCTGCTGAGACAACCTCGAGTTCGGCCGTGGTCACGGTCACTCCCTTCGAACCGTCTTCATCGCCGGCCGGTCGATCGACGATCTGCCAGAACAAGACGCCGGCCAGGAAGACGATGAGACCGATAGCCGATGCCATCCGCCAGGCGCTCACGCCACCCATCAAGGCCTCACGGAGATGGGGTGGCCCGCGCGGTAGAAACGACCCGCACCACCAACGGATCGTCGCCGACTGAGAGAACCCGTAGGAGTGTCAGCTCCACTTCCCGCGTCATCGTCACCTGCACGGTGTCACCCGCGACCGCGACGCCGATCGGCGCCGCCAGCTCGCCAGCTACAACATGTTGGGCCACGACGCTCTCCGCCAGGTCAACGGCCTCGTCGTCCAGCAGGCGAACCTCACCGGCGTTCCGCCAATGGTCGACGTCAATCGCCGACGCCGCCGCGGAGGCCGCAGAATCCGCGACAACTGCCAGCTCTCGCCTCTCGGACATCACTCTCCAGAGATCGACGCTGATGCCACCAAGGAACAACAAGGCGATCGACAGCCCCAGGATCCAAAACGTAATCGACCCGCGCTCATTCACGGCGCGAAACTCCTGAAGAGGTCCACTTGCTCGGAGACTCTGGACGACACCGTCGCTTCGCCGAAGGTCCCTATCCCGAGGACGGTCGCCGCCGGTACGCGCACCCGAACCTCGACACCAACGAGCGCCCCGCGGGCAAGAGTTGGACAGTGCGAGGATGCCTTGATCTCATCAGAAGCCGATTCCGGTGCACAGAAGAACACTGACACGTCATCCTGCTCGACTCCATGGTTGGAGGCGATCCGCACCACCAACTCGGATGCGGCCGCCTCGTCCGGCGTTGACCCCTGCGACAGCACCAGCACACGCGCAGCCTCTCCTGCCGCTACCCGGGCCATGGATTGCCGCTCGACCCAAGGCGCGATGGACATGACGAGCACAGCCATCGGTATCAGTAAGAACCCGACCGCAAGAGCGAACTCGATCGGCGTAGCGCCCCTGTCGTCGATCCGGATCCTCACGGCAGATCCTCCTTCACGGCGGTCGCAGACATGACGAACTCCCAATCGGGAATAACCCAGCCTTCGAATCTGACGGCGGCGTTTGCCACAACCAGGTCTCCGTCCATACCGCACTCGGCGGTGACACCGCGACCCATCTCGCCGCCGAGCAAATCACCAATGAACGAATCGACCGTGGCTTGGCAGTCTGCGGGGACGCCTCCCAGCGGTGCAGCGGCGCGAACGCCCTCATCGAGAGCGGCGCGCACCACGCCCCGGCCGTATTGGAAAACGATCAAGTTGGCGAACGCAACGAACAACAGCAAGGCAAGACCCGCCGCCAGCACAAACTGCGGGGTCGACATGCCGTGCTCAGATGCACCGTCCACGCCGAATGCCCTCAGCCGTCGAGAATCTTGGTTCGGATCCAGTCGATCACGTCAACGCCGAGCGCCTGGAGTAGGCCCCAGATAACGACCAGCGCGGCGATTGCCAGCGCCGCGTTCCCCAGCAACTCGGCAGTGCTGAGCCCTTCCTCGCGGCGGAGTTCGCCCACTCGAGACGGCACATCCTGCAACAGAACCAAAAATCGTCGAATCACTCCCGCTCCTTTCCCTTCCTCGAAAGCATATTCATCACAGATTCCCAAAGATGATGGAGGGAAGCGGAGCAGCGACGAACAACAGCATCACCGGCGCCAGAATCGCGATCGTAGGAATCAACATCGCAGCGCGGCGCTTGGTTGCCTGCCTTTTCATTGCCTCTCGCCTCCCTTCCCGGACATCTTCACTGAGGGCAAGCAGCGCTTCCCCGAGGTCGGCCCCCCGCTCATCGGCGGCGGCCAGAAGCGCGTACGTTCTCGCCGAGTGCGCCTCCGGAGTCGTTGTGGCGATCCGATTGAATGCCTCAGCAGCCGGCATCCCACTTCGGTGAAGCCGTAGCGCCTCCCCCAACTCGTCGACCACGGCACCGGAGCCACGAAGAGCTAGCTGTTGAACAGCCTGAACTACTCCGCCCCCGACCCTGATTCGCATCGCAAGGAGCTGATTGATCGTGTAGATCTCGATTCTCATCCGATCGCGTCGTTCGTCGATCGCGCGGTCGACCGCAGCTCGAGAGCGGGTCGCTCCGACAACAAATCCGAGAGCTCCAAGAAGAACGGCGAGCGATGCCCCCTCTCCAACGATCGATCCGACGATCACCCCGACTATTGCGGCCGCGACAGTGGTTCCTAGCTGCCGGATGCGATATTCCTGAAGGCGAACATCCTCGGGCAGGTCGCTGAATAACCCGGCTTGTCGCAACTTGAGCGCCATCCCCTCGTCACCGGTTGCCTCGACGAGTTTGCCGAACCGGGCGGCAGAAGCCACGACGATCGGCCCGAAGAGCCGCGCTACGACACCGGCGCCCATGATCGGCCCGGGAGCCGCCACGCTCAGGACGTCCGGGCTCTTGCCGAGGCTCGTCCGGCTGATCACCGTATACGGCCGCACTCGCGGCGCCAGGCGCCGGGCCGGACGGACCAACACCGCAGCAAGAGCCGCAACAGAAATCCCGGACAAGATGGAGACCATGACGTCGATTCCGCCCGACCTCATGATGCAGCCTCCCGACCGAGGCTCAGAGAGGACCCTCCCATGACGCGCGGCTCCTCCGGGTCCCGGCTCAATCGTCGCACGATCCAGATCCCGACCAGGCTCATAGATGCCCCTATCAAGATCACAACTGCACCACCTGGGGACCGGTAGAACTCGCGGAACATTCCGGCTCGAGCAGTCAACGCGACGAGCACAAACCAGGGAAGGGCAAACACGGCTCTGGCGTTGATCTTCTGCTCGAGCGCCTCGGTTCTCATCTCCTCAAGAGCCCAGAGATCACGGGTCGTCGCTTCAGCCAGATCCTGCAAGATGCGTGAGACGATCGCTCCCCCACGTTCGTAGGCAAGGATCAGCACCTCGATCACGCGATCAGATGTCGGGTCGGCCAATTCCTCCTTGATCACTTCGAAGGCCGGGACGACGCCCAAGGTTCTGGCCAGCAACGGGTACGAAGCGAAAGCTTCGCGGAGTGGCACGGGCCCACCCCGCGCGAGGGTCTCCACCGCCTTGGGAAGTGACATGCCCGAAGCGATGGACGCAATCAGATCTCGGATCCCGTCCGGCCATGCTTGTTGCACTTCAGCCAATCGCTGAACCCGTCGCCGCGAGAAGTAGGCGCGCGGAAGAATCGCAACGACGATCGCCGGCATCAACGCGACGAGTGGCACGCCGGTTATCGGCAGAAACACGAATAGGGCGATGGCGCCCGCTCCAAGAGATGTCACCCAGAACTGCCGTGGGGTCAAGTCGACTCCGGCCTGAATCAGCCAGGTCTGTTGAGCCGACACTGCCGGGCGGCGAGTCCTGGGTATCTCAAATCGAGGACCTTTGCCGGTCATCGCCCCCGCCACCAGAAAGACGAAAAGCCCGGTCAGGAGTGAAGCAAGCAGGGTCACGATGGGTTCGCTCGACCTTCGAGAATCGCCTTGAGATCCAGGCCTGGTGGGAGCGACCGGTTGATGATGGCCGTTGTCTGCTCGGATGGAAACAATCCGGTCCAGTCGAGAGGTCGACCGATCGCTTCACGAACGAAGATTGGCTCTGCCGAGAAGTCATCTCTCATCGCCGGAACGACCGCCATGATCTCCATCACCTGTCGCCTGAGTCGATCGCTGCCGGGCAGGGGTAGAGAATCGCGGTCGAGATGAACGACGAAGTCGATCGACGATGAGAACACTCTTCGCACGATCGGTTCACTCACGTTCTCACCAGCCATCAAGGCAGCATTCACGATCGCATTGAGAGCATCGGGAGCCGAGTTGGCGTGGACCGTGCAGGCAAAGCCACAGCCGGCATTGACCGCTCGAGTCAACTCGAAAGCTTCCGCACCTCTCACCTCGCCTACGACTATCCGATCGGGCCGCATAGCCAGCACGATCTTCACGAGATCGCGAAGCGAGATCTCGCCTTCCCCGTCTAGTGATGGCGGCCGCGCCTCGTAATACGAACCATGGACGATCGGCACGTGCAATTCGCGCACTTCCTCACAACAGCGAAGACAGTGAGTTGGCGGTGCAGCCGTCATCATGGCGCTCAGCAGTGAGGTCTTCCCGGCACCGGGCGGACCCGAGATCAACACCGACAAACCAGTCTGCATGATCGCCCACAGAAACCCGGCGGCGGCCGGCGTCATCGCCCCCAACTCCACCAGCGACGGTAGGGACTCATTTCGCAGCGCATAGCGGCGAATCGTCGCAGACAACTGATCGGAAATCGGCGGAATAACGGCCGTCATCCGCGCCGAATCCGCCAGCACGCGGGCCTGAACGATTGGGCTAGCGGTGTCGAGATGGCGGTCGGTGTCGGCCAGCAATCGGTTGACGACCTGCCGGTTCTCGGCGTCGGTAGTCGGAACCGCAATCGCTCTCAACTGCCCTGAACCGTCGATGTATGAGACCCGCGAGCCCTCGATGAATATCTCCTCGACGTCGGGTCGGGCCAACACATCCGTCAGAGGACCGAAATCGACGATCGATCTAATGACCCGGCCGATCATCTCCCCCGGATCATGCAGTGCTCGCTGATCCCCAAGATGGGCTTTCCGCTGATAGTCGTCGACAACAGACCCAACGACACGTTCGACCGCAACTCGATCTCGCTGAGGATCGATCTTCTGGCTCTCAATGACGTCAACGGCCGTCTTACGGATCAAGTCGTATGCATTCGCTGTCATACGCTCAGCATCTCCCCGGCGAGGTGGTCTGCCAGCGAAGCAACCGCCTTCGAGAAGGGCCCAGCGGGCACGGGCTCGCCTGCCCAGGAAGCCTCAAACACGCGACGGTCGTCGGGGGCGAACGACAGCGTCGCCGGCCGGTAACTGCGCGTGAACTCTCTGGTCACCTCCCGCTGCAAGAAACTCGACTTGGCCGCCCGGTTGAAGATGGAGTGCACCGGGGTCTGATCCAAGAGCGACCCGGCATCCGCCAACCAATCGATCAGACGAGCGACGCCCACCGGCGACGGCAATCCGACGACAACGACCTCATCCGCAGCAGCCAGGATCGATCTGGCAAGGCCGTTGCGATCGAGTCCTCCGTGATAAGACAGATCCTCAATACGTGAGCCGATGTCGACGATCACTCTGTCTCGGCCGTCGGCCAGCTCCTTCACTACCTCGACTACATCACCAGAGCGGAGCTCGATCCAATCCCGCGGGTTGGCCAGGCCGGCGAGAATGTCCACCCTGAAATGGTTCGGCGAAACCAACGATCCGTGCAGGCCGTCGGTTCGGTGATGCAGGGCGTCTACCGCCGTCCTCAGATTCGGGTGAAGCCCCAAGCCCAATCTCTGCGCGATCGACGGAGCCAGATTGTCTCCATCCACAAGAGCCACCGATTCACCCCGGTATCTCAAAGCACCGGCCAGAGCAACAGCGATCTCTGTGCGTCCGACGCCGCCGGCCGGCCCGCCTATCACAGTTATGCGCCCGACCGAATCGACGGGCTTCGGGGTCTCATCCGGCACCTCCGTCGGGGTATCACGGTCAGGGCCCGCGGGTTTGGCGCCCAAGTAGATACGGCCAATCGTCCTCAGGAACTCTTCCGGCGAGGCATGCGCGTCGACCACCGCGTCGACCCCCAGAGAACGCAACCGCTCGTCACCCTCCCTGAACTCGATGCCGTCGTACACGCCCAACACCGACTTGCCGTCGGCCTGCGCCTGCTGAACGAGCCTCCGAGTCAGGTACGAAGTGAGATCGTCGATGACGAGAACGTCGAATCGTTCGGAAAGGACATCTTCGGGCCGCATGACGCGGGTCCGAACGCGGGCCCCTCCATGATCTGCGACGAATCGGTGAAGTCGCTCGCCCCATTCCCGAGGGGATACGGCAATCCCGAGCTCAGGTTCCAGCATCAGGCTCACCGGTGGAAGTCTCTTCGCTCAGATCGTCCAGGGGTTGCGGAAGAATCAATTCGATCGGCTCACTCGCTCCGGTTGATCGGACTATTTCGATCGAACCTCCATCCAATGCGCCGGCGATCCGGAGCGCGGTCGTGGCATCGACGGCAACTGTGACGTAGAACTGACCGCTCGATCCGATACCCGTTGTCGAAGGCGCGGCAACATCGAGCACGGGAGCAGCCACAACAATGTACTCAGCAATGCCATCCACGACCGCGACAACATCGACAACGTCGGCGTCGGTGATCATTCCCCCTGCGGCATGCACTCTCTCAACCGGAATACTCATCGCCCTCTTCTCCGACGGTGCAGCCGCCGCCACAAAGTCGGAAACCAAAATCAGCTCGCCCTCTGCAACGGAGCGTGCAGCAATCCGGCCGTCCAGATCGGCCAGACTCCCGGCTTCAACGAGGGTGACCAGCACATCAGAACCGACCTGAACTTCGACCATGCGAAAGGCGTCGGCGGTCGCGACCGTTCCACGCCTGAGATCCCTATCGGCGACGGCAACGAGGAAGCTTTCATCGCGCGAACGCAGCACAGCGAAGTTTGCCAATACTGCCAGCAGGCCGGCCAGCAGCATTATGAAATGTCCCGCGGAGAGACGACCAACGAGTGAGGTCCGGTGAGTCGACCGTTCCGTCGTCATGTCGGTACCCTCTCATCCGAACACGAACACCAACGGTGACTAGAGATGGATTGGTCCGACCCTGAATTCGACGAACTCGGCTCTGAGCTTCGTCGACAAGTTGGAGGTGAGTTCCGCCTGGAGGCAGAAGCGGTCGAGGAAGACGCCGCCAAAATCACCTTGCGCCGAAGAACTCTCACCGATATCGCCCTGGAACTCATGAACCGGGGCGATGAAGTCGGCGCAACCGGAGCCGGAGCGTCCTTCAGTGGAGTAATCACACACGCCGCAGGCGATCTGGCCATTCTCGAAACTCCCCACTCTCTTGTCAGTATCAACCTCGCCGGTCCCGTCTCCCTACGGGTACTGCGCCGTGCTCATGAAGGCGGGCGAGGTCGTGCCAACGGCTCCCAATCGTATCGATCTCGAATGCTTGAGCTGGAAATTTCCGGGGAGTTTGTCGAGATCGTTTCTTCCGCTACAACGGAACCCCTTCCCGGAAGGATCACGGTCGTCGGTACCGACCATCTCGTCCTGGAGGATCGAGACCGGACGCAGTGGTTCATCCCCCTCTCAGCAATCGCATTCACTCTTCAACGCTGATTTCTTCGTCCTCCTGAACCTCGGTCGCCGGGTGGGCTTTGAGGAACTCGAAGACCTCATCCCGAAAGAACTTGAATGCCCGACCTCCCGGGAGGCGGTAGGCAGGAATGCGGCCTTCGCGTGCGTACATGCGAACCATCTGCACGTTCATTCCGAGTAGTTCGGCCACTTGCGCTGCGTCCAGAATTGGTGGGTAGTCCTCAGCCACAGACAACTCCTTCGGGTAGTCAACGCTATTCTACAGCATGCAGCATCGCTTTGTCGTGGGAAACGGGAGGGATGAATCGCGGGATTCTCCGCTCGTTTCGCCGCTTTGGCTGGGCCACGGTTCGTGAGGCGTGCCCAAAGCGGTTCGAAAGCCGGTGATGACTCCGAGATATCTGTGTGGTTTATCCGAACAGCTTCAAGCCTTCAACCAGGCTCGCCGGCGTGTCGACGCTGAACCAAGAGCGACCGTCTTCGCCCCAGGATCGCCACTCGGACTCGTCGACGATCCGGGCTTTCTCTCGGACCACCTTCCAGAGCGGCACTCGGTCGTCTACTGCGGCCGTAATCGCGCCGAGGACCTCAGACGTGAAGAGGGCACAGGTGATCTGGAGAACGTCATCCCGTGGCACGGTCGTCTGCTCCATTGAAGCCAGATATCGAAGCGTTTCAATCCGGAGGAATGGTTGGTCGACGGCTACGACAAGCACCGGGCGTCCTGCGGCCACCCGCAGTGCGGTCGCGACACCGGCAGCGGGGCCCAGTCGACCGGGGTGATCGTCGGGGATGCACGGCACCCCGCCGAGGAAACCGTCACGTCCGACCACCAGGAGATCGTCGCAGACGAGGTTGAGAGTGCGGGCGACCCGCTCGACCATCGGCTCCCCATCCACCTCAACCAGGGCCTTGTCGGAACCCATCCGGGTCGACGCACCTCCAGCCAGGATCACGCCTAAAGGACCATCTGTCTCACTGGTCGCTGGTCGGTCGTCGGATCCCACGATCAGCACACTAGATGCAGATCGAGGTTCGCGATCAGCTGGCTTCCCGGCTATCGAGGAGCAGGCCTTCCAACGCTATCTTCGCCATGGCGTCGAAACCGCGCTCGCGCTCATCGGAGCTGGTGGATTCCCCGGTCCGGACATGGTCGGACACGGTCAGAATGGTGAGGGCCCTCGCTCTCCGTTCGGCGGCGGCACCGTAGATACCGGCCGCCTCCATCTCGACGGCAAGCACGCCCATCCGTTCCATGATGTCGAAAGCGGCGGGGTCGGGGTTATAGAAGAGGTCGGCGGAGTGGACATTGCCCACCTGTACGGCGACCCCTGCCTGTTCGGCGGCCAGAACCGCCGTGCGAGCGAGGTTGAAGTCGGCGATCGCGGCAAAATCCCAGCCGCCGTAGCGGGCCCGGTTGACACCAGAATCGGTCGAAGCGCCTGTAGCGACGATGACGTCTCGCAGGTTGACGTCCGAGTTGATCCCGCCGCAAGATCCAACCCGAACGAGGCGTTGAACACCGTACTGGTCGATGAGTTCGGAGACGTAGATAGAGGACGACGGAATGCCCATGCCGGTTCCCATGACGGATACGGGCATATCCTTGTAGGTGCCGGTGAAGCCGAGCACGTTTCGAACTGCCGTCACCTTCTTGGTGTCCGACAGAAACGTGTCCGCGATGTACTCAGCCCGCAGCGGGTCGCCGGGGAGCAGTATCGCCTCCGCGAATTCGCCCGGTTGGGCCGCGATATGTGGGGTTGGCACCCTTCCTCCTGGTCGTGTAGAGCGGTAACTTACCCGCTGTCAGCGGGTCCCGTGGTTTCTCAGCAATGCTATTGACGTCGGGGAATGACAGTATTGCTGAGAAAACGAAGATTCTCAGCCGGCCAGACG
>JAHEDJ010000005.1:40498-48716 GCA_024641325.1 bacterium
CTGGTCGTGTAGAGCGGTAACTTACCCGCTGTCAGCGGGTCCCGTGGTTTCTCAGCAATGCTATTGACGTCGGGGAATGACAGTATTGCTGAGAAAACGAAGATTCTCAGCCGGCCAGACGTTCGTTCGTCCGATCCCGCCACTCGAGCCACTTCGGAACCCCGCTCAGGTCGAAGTCCGGCCCACCAACCCCGAGCGTGATCTCCTGAACACCCATATCGGCGTAGGCGTCGGCTTTGGCGAGATCCGCAACGAGAAGGTGCGGATGCACGCCGGCGCTACGCTCAACGGCCGCCGGGTCACGCCCCTCGACCTCGCACCACTTGTCGAGAATCGCCATCTTGTGAGCCATCGCTTCGGGATCCTTCGGAAAGAAGTGCCACACATCAGCGTGCCGGGCCGTCAGACGCAGGGTGACCTTCTCGCCGCCACCGCCGATCAGAACCGGTATCTTGCGAGTCGGTGCCGGGTTGAGCTTCGACCACCGCTCCTCGATCCGAGGCAGCGCCTCGCCGAGATCGCGCAGCCGGGACGGGGCGGTACCGAACTCGTAGCCGTATTCGACGTAGTCGCGCTCGAACCATCCCGACCCGATGCCGAAGATGAGCCGGCCCCCGGACACGTGGTCGACCGTGCGCGCCATGTCCGCCAGAAGCTCCGGGTTGCGATAAGAGTTGCACGTGACGAGGGGTCCGATCTGAATGCGCTCCGTCTGCTCGGCCCAGGCGGCAAGCATGGTCCACGCCTCGAAATGCGCGCCGTCAGGTTCACCGTAGAGCGGATAGAAGTGGTCCCAGTTGTAGGCGACGTCAACGCCCATTTCCTCCGCCTGGGAAACTGCCGAGCGGATCGCTTCGTACGTTCCGTGCTGAGGATGAATCTGTACGGCTATGCGGACACGTGACACTGATAGACCTCCAGACGCGGGCGATTTTCTCGGCAATGTTATTGGTCTCGGGGGACAACAGTATTGCTGAGAAAACGAATAATGCCCCGGGCGCCTACTCTTCGTGCCCATGGAACCGCTCACTGCCGAAGAAGCCCGGGTGCTGGGTTGTCTCATCGAGAAGGGACGGACGACACCCGAGTACTACCCGATGACCGTCAACGCCCTGATGGCCGCCTGCAACCAGAAAACCAACCGGAGCCCGGTTGTCGACTACGACGAGCTCACTGTCGAGCGAACGATCCGATCGCTCGACAACAAAGGGATCATTGGTCTGACGAGAGCCAGCGGCGGCCGGACGCTCAAGTATCTGCACAAAGCAGAGGACGCCTTTCAGGTCGACTCTGAGCAGGTTGCGATCCTGGCGGTGCTTCTCCTGCGCGGGCCCCAGACACCGGGGGAACTCAGGTCGCGCACCGAGCGGTATTTCCCCGTCGAGCAGCCTCTCGGGACAATCGAGGTTCTCCTCGACGACCTGATGGGGAGAGTCGAACCCCTGGTCGAGCGCCTACCCAGAGAACCCGGCCAGAAAGAGAATCGATTCCGCACACTGATCACCGGTCCATCGGACATCGAACCGCAGCAGTATGAGCCGTCCGTGCAGCCCGATCCAATCATCGAACGGATCACGACCCTCGAGCGGCAGATACGGGCGCTGGCCGAATCCCTCGGCATCGACCTAGATGAGCCGAGCACCGCCGGCCCGGACCCGACCGTTGTCTGAAAAGCCGCCGGTCCCGGCTGGAGTCATCATCTGGACCGAAGCGAGCCGATTCGACACCCTGGCTGCCTTCTACACGGACACCCTCGGCCTACAACCGATCAGCAGCCGGCCGGGCCACGTCGCCTTCGCTCACGGCAGCTTCCGCCTGACGATCGGGGTCCACAACGAGGTCCAGGGTCGAGCGACCGATCCCCTCCGCGTCATGATCAACCTGGCAGTCCAGGACATTTCCTCGACCTCAGGGAGACTGGCCGCCCAGGGGGTGCCGTTCCTTCGAACCCCCGAACTCGAGCCGTGGGGCGGATGGATAGCGACGCTGTGCGATCCCGATGGCAACACGATCCAGCTTCTCCAACTTCCGCAAGAACCAACCTGACGCCTACACTCCGGAACTCCCCCCATCCCAGAGCACTACTTGCGCTACTTCTTGTCCGTACTTGCATTGACCATCCTCCTCGCCGCCTGCGGTGGGTCGGAGAAGCTGATCGTTGTCGAAGATCCCGACGTTTTTGAGATCGCCTCGGTCGAATCCTTCTCGAGTACAACTGCCTACACCTACTCATTCGCCGCCGGTGAGACCGTCGGCGATGTCGGGTCCATCTCCAACGCAGCTCACACCGCCGATCCCCGGCGTACCCGGATAAACGGCGAGATCACCTCGCTCGGAGAGGTCACCACCGGCGAGATCTACTTCCTCGAAGACGGGACGGTCCTGTCCCGCACCGGGATGGGCCCCTACGTTCCGCTCGAACAATCTGTAGACGATGTCGTTTGGTTGGGGGCGATTCACGAGGCGCTGACTGCGCAGGCAGCCGAGTTCGATTACGTCGGCGAGGAAACCGTCGCCGGTCGGGCAACCTCACATTTCTCCGGACCGCCGGTCTTCCCAACTCCCCTCGTCGCCGTTGAACTGGCTGCGGGGCTCGGCATTACAGCCGGTTTCGAAGGAACCACCGATGTGTGGGTCGATGAAGACGGGCTGGTGCTCGCCTTCGAACTGGAAGCCACGGCGGATGACGGAGTCGGCTTCGTCACGGTGACGGCCGCCGTCCGGATCAACGAGCTGGGTGGCAACTATGCCATTGTGCCGCCCGATGAAGGCTTGATCATCCCCGGCGATGTCCTGGCCGACGACCGGGCAAAGACCCGGCTCAACGACGTCCTGATCGCAGCACAGTTGTTCCACACGAGTGGTGAAACGTTCGCCGGCCTGACCACCGGCCAGTTCGAACTGCGCGAACCGAGCGTCTCCTACGTTGAAGGACCACGAGTCGACGCCCCCGGGGTAGTCGGCTTCATCGCAGAGCCGGACAGGCTGCTGCTGGTCACCTTCAGCGAAACGGGGACATGGTTCTGCGTGGCTGAGGATCGGTCATCGGTGACCCCGGTCGTCACATTCGGCGGCGGGAACTCCAACGACCTCGCCGACTCGTTCGAGGACTGCTCGAATCCGGTGTGGCCTCCTTCGAGCCGCTGAGCCGCCTACACCGATCCGAACCGGTGAAACACAATCGCCGCCGCATGTCCGACGTTCAATGAGTCGACGCCCGAACGTATGGGGATTCGCACCCGGTAGGTCGCTCCCTCCATGGTTGCCGGACTGAGCCCATCGCCCTCGGCTCCAAGCAACACTGCGACGCGCCGGCCCTCTGCCGGGCTGAATTGATCGATAGGTGTCGCCGCGGGGTCCGGCGTCAACGCGATCGATGCATACCCGGCCCGATCCAAAATATCAATCAGGTTGTCTCCGACGCCGAGCCTGGCAAACGGGAGGGAGAACACGGCTCCCATCGAGACGCGCACTGCCCTCCGGTAGTAGGGGTCACCCGACTTAGCATCGAGAAGGAGTCCATCGACTCCCAAAGCCATCGCGCTGCGGAAGATTGCCCCCAGGTTCTCGTGATCGGTGATGCCTTCGAGGACCGCGATCGCCGCCGAGCGGTCGAGCAGATCACGGGCCGCCGGGGAAGGCCTGCGAACCGCAGAAGCGATTACGCCTCGGTGGATGTTGAATCCAACCGTCGCGTTCAGTATGTCCTGCGGCGCAATGAACACATCGACATCCCGCCCCTCGAGGCGGGGCCGAAGCCTATCCAGCTTGCCGGGCGAAATGAGAAGCGACTGCACTTCCAAATCCGAATCGAGCAGCCGCTCGACGAGCAGGATCCCCTCACAAAGGAACCCCTCTGTGCGCTCGGCCCGCTGAGTCCGATCACGGACACCCACGTAGGCGGCGAGCCGTTCATCGGCCGGATCGTCGATCTCGATCTGACGTGCCACCTTCAGTCGCCGACCTCGAGCATGACGTCCTCGAGTGGCTTGCGTTGAAGGTTGGGTACCACCGAACCGTCGGCCGGATACCCGATCGGGAACAATACAAACGGCCGCTCATTGGCCGGCCGGTGAAGCAACTTCGACAGGAAAGCCATGGGACTCGGTGTGTGGGTGAGAGTGGCAAGGCCCATGTTGTGGAGGGCGGCGATGAACATTCCGGCGGCGATTCCGACCGACTCCTTCACGTAGTAGTGCTTCTTTCGAGAGCCATCCGGATCCACTCCGTAGCGCTGCTCGAACAGGACCACGAGCCACGGAGCGGTCTCGAGATAGGGCTTCTGCCAGGAGGTGCCGAGGCGGGCGATCTCATCCTGCCAGTCCTCGGGCATGCGGCCGTCGAGGTAGTTCGTCCGCTCTTCTTCTTCTGCGGCCAGTCGAATCCGCTTCTTGACCTCCGGGTCTCCCACTATCACGAAGGTCCACGGCTGCTGGTGTGCGCCCGAAGGCGCGGTACCAGCCGTAAGGACCGCCAGTTCGATGAGCCGGCGGGGTACGGGGTCGACGCTGAAGGTCCGGATCGAGCGCCGCCGGTTCATGAGTTCGTAGAACGATTGCGCGGCATCGAGCGTGTCGGCTTCGGACCGGCGTTCATAGTCATAGTCGATGAAGTCGCCGTGGCCGGTATACGGATAACCCTTGTCGCTCATCGTGTTCCCATCGTTGCCGTTCAAGACTGGCAGACTCACGTGAGGGTCGGCGCGATCTCCGGGCCGACCTCACCGGCTCAACTGCCGAAGATCGCCCGAACCGTATCAGTCGTGTCTGCCTCTCGAGCCGGTTTGTCGGGTCGATATCCCTTCACCCTGGCAAAACGAAGCGCCATTCCGCCCGGATATCGGGAACTCGCCTGAAGGCCGTCGAAAGCGATTTCAACCACCTGCTCAGGGCGCACATAGACGACGTGTCCCTCACGATGTGTCTCCAACTCGAGGAACCGCTCCGTCTGCCAGGCGAGCATATCGTCGGTCATGCCTTTGAAGGTCTTCCCGAGCATGACGAACTCCCCGGTGGAGGCATCGCGGGCACCGAGGTGGATGTTCGAGAGCCATCCGGATCGCCTGCCGCTTCCCCACTCAACCGCCAGTACAACGAGATCGAGCGTGTGGGCGGGTTTGACCTTCAGCCACGTAGCACCCCGCCGGCCTGCCTCGTAGGGTGAGTCGAGGCGCTTGACCATGATGCCCTCATGGCCGCGACTGCGGGACTCGTCGAGCATGCTCTGCGCCTCGCCGGGATCGTCCGTCTGGAGCCTCGGCACGCGGTATTGCGGAGGGACGACCGAGTCCAGCACAGCCTGCCGCTCGGAGAGCGGCCGCTCCGTCAGATCCACACCGCCCTCGTGCAAGACATCGAAGAAGAACGGGATGACGGGGGCGCTCTCTTCGAGGCGATCCTCAGTTCCGAAACGGCTCATCGTTTCGGTGAACGGGCGGGGCTTGTTATCGGCCGTCAGCGACATGGCCTCACCGTCGAGCACGAATCGCTCCCCGGCGAATCCGCGCACTACATCGACAACGTCGCTGAGCCGGTCGGTGACATCGTTGAGGTTCCTGGTGAAGATCCTGACCTCGCGAGCGGAGCGATGGACCTGAATCCGAACCCCGTCGAGTTTCCACTCGACAGATGAGAGTCCCTCGGTTTCGATGGCCTCCGCCGCAGAAGCTGCCGTCTTGGCGAGCATCGGTTGAACCGGGCGGAGTACTTCGAGCTTGATCTCTGATAGGCCCTCGACCCCCCGGGTGAGCGCGACGACCGCCACTTGGCCGAGATCAGGCTGCATCATCACCGCCCGCCGAAGATCGGCCACCGGCAGTCCGGCTGCTTTTGCCACCGCGTCGGTCATGATTCCCTCGAGCGCCCCCTGGCGAACGTCGCCGATGAGCAGGCGCCTCAAGAAATCCTGTTCGTCCCCTGTGCATCGCCCGAAGAGTTCGGAGAGGAGATCTCGTCGGGCAGCCTGCGACCCCGGGCCGGAGGTGCCCGCGATCCCGGTGAGAGCCGCATCCACTTCGACGACCGTGACCGTCGCAGCCGGCGCCGGTGGCGTGCTGATCGTCGAGATCACCCTGTAGCCGATCCCGATCTTCCCCTGCCTGGGTTCGCCTGAGAGCATCGCCACCACGATCGGGACTTCCCCCTCGCTCATACCAACGAAGAGGCCTGCGAGCACCGCGACCTTCTCGGTCCGTTTGGGAGTGGCCGCGACGCGAGAGGAGGCCTCAACTACACGATTGAACAGGAGTGGCATAGACCCATTCTGCCCGTAGTTCGCGAGTCGCGGCCGCGGATCGACTCCGGAGTTTCGTACAAGGTCGCCGATGATCAGGGATGACTTCGTTCAAGCGGCGCGCGGCATCAACCGGATCACCTACCTGGGGACGGCGGGGGTCGATGGGCGGCCGCACGTGGCTCCAGTCTCGCTCGGATTCACGGAGGGAACGATCTGGTTTGCAACATATGGGACGAGCCGCAAGGCACGGAACATCCGGCAGAATCCCGCCGTCGCGTTCCACTGGCCTGTCGGCGACGGAGGACCCGGCGAGCTGTTCGCCCGGGGTACGGCCGTCCTCCACGACACGGAGGAAGCCCGCCAACGGCTTCGGGCAGAGCTGGGCCTGGCCTCCGACCTGACGGTGTTCTTTCGGTCACCGGACAACCCGAAGCTGGTGTTCGTCGAAACCGAGGTCGGCTACGCATCTCTGCTCGGTCCAGATTTCACATGTGACATCTGGAGGCGGGAAAAGTAGGCACATTGTGGGCCCGTTTGCTACGACTCGTGGATGAAGCGCTCGAGTCCCAGCAACTCTCGCACATCCTCGGTCTCTGCCAGGAACCTCTTGCCGACTGGCATTCCTGTGGCATCCGCAATCCGGTTCATCATGGAGAAATTGGCGATCACTCCGGCCGTGGCCACCAATCCCTCTTCGCCAACCGCCTCAACTAGTTCCGACCGCAGGGGTTCGGCGCGCCCTCGGCTCAACACGGCGTTGCTGAAAGCGACGAGCAGCGACCCATGGGGAATGCCTGAATCGATAGCTGGGTCCGTCACGGCCCGGAGATCTACTTCGTATCCAAATGCCTCGCTGCTCTCCCGGAGCATCATCACGTGTGAGAGCACTCAGTAGAAACACTCATTGATTGCGGACACTCGACCGGCCACCAACTCCATCTGCGGCCGGGTGAGTTCCCGCTCAAACCCCTGATCGGCCATCTGCGAGTAAGACATGTAGAGCGGCCCGTGAATCTCCTCCTGAGCTCGAGACTCGGCCGGTACAAGACTCAGCGCTCGCGTGATCGACATGCCGCCGACCATCGGCACCCACGATCTCCCCTGACGACTTGGAGGTGGTTCAACCCTGGAAGGTGCGCCGGGGAGCGAGTCCGGCAGTGGCTCCAGCGGCCGGCCGAGCGCTCTGGTGAACTCGTCGACCGCGGCCAGACGGCTAACTACGCCGATAACCTCTACGAAGGCCGGCATCGTCAATCCGCCGGCCAGGATCTCCTCGACCCACCGGCGCGAAGTTGTCGTGATCTCGGAGTAGATCGTCCGAGCTGCTTCGGAGGCGGCGGTCGGAATAACCTCAGCCGTTCCACCTCTGGCGGCTTGGGCGATTGCCACCCGCTGCGTTCCCGACCACCAGGTCCCGGGCGCGGCCATGTTCGACCAGAGGCTTCGGAGACCGGCAAGAAGATCCGGTCGAATGGCAATCGAAAACTCGGTGAAATGCACTGCAACTCACCCTACCTCGCGGTTCACGGGCGCCGAGTATCACGCTTGGGTGGGACCGATGGAGGAACGGCTCACCCGCCTGCATGGTGCCCGGCTGCTTGATATCGAGACCCCGGCGGGTGGCCACACCCGTGCGACTCGCGGCCGCGTGACGCTGGATTCCGGAGATCGGGTCTTCATCAAGATGGCTGGAGACAAACGAACCGCCGCGGCATTGAGAGCTGAGTACCTGGTCTATTCGTCGATCCGTGCCGACTGGCTTCCTCGCCTGATCTCCTGGGATGACGGAGATGCTCCTTTGCTGGTCCTGGAGGATCTTTCGGATAGCCGCTGGCCACCCCCGTGGCCCGAGAGTGAAGTCAAGAAGCTTCTGTGAATAGTGTGGGGTCATGCAGGCACGACCGAAGCCCACCGAGCAAGCCGACGTGGTCGTTGCCGGGGCAGGCATCGCCGGGATCTCGACGGCTTATCACCTTTCAGTTCG
>JAHEDJ010000005.1:48816-88662 GCA_024641325.1 bacterium
GAAGCTTCTGTGAATAGTGTGGGGTCATGCAGGCACGACCGAAGCCCACCGAGCAAGCCGACGTGGTCGTTGCCGGGGCAGGCATCGCCGGGATCTCGACGGCTTATCACCTTTCAGTTCGGCACGGAGTCGAGAAGGTCGTGTTGTGCGACCCGCTTCCCCCCTTGACCCTGACCAGCGACAAATCAACGGAGTGCTACCGAAACTGGTGGCCGGGGCCGGGTAGCGGCATGGTCGACCTGATGAACCGGTCGATCGACTTGCTCGAAGGTTGGGCTGCCGAGAGCGGCAACATCTTCAACCTCTCGCGCCGCGGCTACCTCTATGTCACCGCCGACCCGCATCGGCTGGCGAGTATGAGATCAGAGGCGGAGGCGATCTCCACTCTGGGAGCGGGAGAGCTGCGGGTCCATCGGGGAACACCCGACGATCCCGCCTACACCCCGTCACTCCCCTCCGGGTATGAAGATGCCGTCGGCGGGGCTGATCTGTTCACGGACGGGGACAGTCTGCGGACCCATTTCCCGTACCTCTCTCGCGCGGTAGTCGGAGGGCTGCATGCGCGGCGGGCCGGCTGGTTCTCGGCGCAGCAGTTGGGAGCCTGGCTGCTCGACCGGGTGAGAACGTCCGGCGCACGGTTGATAACCGACAAAGTGGTGGCTGTCGAAGCATCGGATGGAGTGGTGCGCGGGGTGCGCCTGCAGTCGGGTGCCTCGATTGCCACGACGCGTTTCGTCAACGCGGCGGGACCCCTCGTCGGCGAAGTCGGCAAGCTGGCCGGCGCCGAACTTCCCGTATTCTCCGAAGTCCACCGGAAGATCTCTTTCCGGGACTCACATTCATCGCTCCCCCGCACTGCTCCGATGTTGATCTGGAATGACGAGCAGAAGCTCGGCTGGACCGACGAGGAACGGTCTGAACTGATCGCAGACGACCGGCTTGCCTACCTGACCGACCCGCTCGGACCGGGAGCTCACTGCCGCCCGGAAGGGTCGGGTGAAGCTGTAACCGTGCTCGGATTGTGGGAGTACCACACCGATGTGCGCACTCCGACATTCCCGATTCCCGATGACCCCCTCTATCCGGAGATCGTCATGCGGGGCCTGGCCACGATGGTGCCTGCCTTTGGCAGCTACCTCGAGCGTCTCCCAAAGCCCCACATCGACGGCGGGTATTACACGAAGACAAGAGAGAATCGTCCGCTCATCGGGCCGGCCGGACCGGAGGGCTCGGTAGTGGTCGGTGCTCTCTCGGGCTACGGCGTCATGGCCGCTGCCGCGGCCGGAGAGCTCGGCGCGCTGCATGTCACCGGGGCTGCGTTGCCCGCCTATGCACGCTGGTTCGAGCCGGACCGGTATGAGGACCCTGAGTACCTCGAGCTTCTCGATCGGATGACGGACTCAGGTCAGATCTGACGTCGTCCACGAACGGGCTGGGGAATCTCTAGCGTGGGAGCGAACCGAGATTGGAGCTCCAGTGGACCGCATCCTCTATCGAGACGCCGCGCTGACCGACGCCAGATCGCCCCATCTGCAAGTGGGTGTGAGCGTCCTGGTTTCAGACGGCGCGATCGAATGGATGGGTCCGTCGGACTCCGAACCGGATCCGGGCGACGCCCGGGTGGTCGACGCGGGCGGCACAACGATCATCCCTTCGATGGTCGACGCGCATAGCCATCTGAGCATGCCGGGCGGTTCCCACTGGATCGACCGGGGACAGGATCCGCGCCCGGAACTCGAGCAGGTGGCAGAAGAGAACGCCCGGCTGCTCCTGGCGGCAGGCGTGCGCTGGGTACGAGATGTCGGATCCCCGCGCCGGCCCGATCCGGCCGGTGGCGAACGGGCAATGACCATCCAGATGCGCAACGCTTGGGTCGGGCGAGGTCGCGATGCACCGTACATTCGTGCCGCCGGAACGTGGTTGACGAAGTCGGGAGCGTTGCCGGCCGGCCTGACCGTCGAAGCGGAGGACGGCGAGGCGCTAGTTGCCGCCGCGCTGGGGCAGTTGGCAGAAGGTGCCGACCTGATAAAGCTGTACCTCGACGGCCCCGACAAGGACACCGCCCCGTGGACGGTCGACGAGGTTGGAGCGGTCGTGAGCGCCGTCCATGCTCGGGGGGCCAAGGTGACCGCCCACGCCACCCGACTCCACGGAACCCGGATCGGGGCTGAGGCCGGAGTCGACGCCATCGAGCACGGGTTCGAGATCGACGCCGACACCGCCGCAACTATGGCCACCAACGGGGTGTTCCTGGTCTCGACCCTGGCGGTCATGTCCTCGTGGCAATCGTTCTCGACCACGACGACCATTCCACGCTTCGTCGAGGCCGGGTCGCGTTCCGCCATCGCAGACCGTCTCGAGCACGGGGAAGAGAGCCTTCGCATCGCCAGGAAGGCCGGAGTCCCGATCGCAGCCGGCACGGACTTCGGTGGGGGTTCGCTGCGTGCAAATCAACTCGCCTGGGAAGTAGAAGCGATGGTGCGGGCCGGCCTCGAACCGTGGGAAGCCCTGGCGGCGGTCACCTGGCGGGGTGGTGAGCTTCTAGGCGAACCCGGTGCAGGAGTGATCGAAGTTGGTGGACCCGCAGACTTCTTTCTCGTCCACGGTGACCCGCTCAGCGACCCGTCGGCACTGTGGAGGGTGTGGCGCGTTGCCTGACCATTTCCCGCGATTGTGTGGTGGTTGGCCACTAAGTTGACCCACGATGGATGACACGGCCGAACGGAAGGCTCCGGTCAGGGAGGTTCAGGTTCTCTTCGGCCTGGTCGCACTGCTGTGGCTCATCGAGATCGTCGACAGCGTGTTTCTGGATGATGCGCTGCAAACTCAAGGGATCACGCCGCGCACACTCTCAGGTTTCGACGGGATCCTGTGGGCGCCATTTCTCCACGGCACCTTCGGACATCTCATCTCTAACACGATCCCGTTCATCGTCGTCGGCGGGCTGGTCATGTTGCGGGGCCTCCGTCGCTGGATCGCCGTCAGCCTCGTAATCATGCTGGTCGGCGGATTGGCCGTCTGGCTGTTCGCCAGAGCCCACATCCATATCGGCGTGAGCATCCTCATCTTCGGATACATCGGGTACCTGCTCGTCGTCGGATTCATCGAGAAGGATCTGCTGTGGAAGGCCGTCGGGGTCGGAGTCTTCGTGTTCTATGGAGGAGCAATCCTCGTCGGCATCCTTCCGATCCAACGGGGAATCTCGTGGGAGGGCCATTTGTTCGGACTCGGTGCGGGCGTGCTGGCGGCCTTTCTGCTGAGCAAACCGAGATAGACACTCGATTTCTCGGCAATACTGTTGTTCCCGGGGATTAACAGCATTGCTGAGAAAGTGCTCTTTGGTTTCTCGGCAATACTGTTGTTCTCGGGGATTAACAGCATTGCTGAGAAATCTCAGCGATTGTCCCGGATCGAGACAAGCAGGCCGGACACGATCACCGCCTGCGCCGCCAACGCCGACGTGCCGGCGAGTGCCAGGCCCAGCGACACCCCGAGTGGAACGGCTACGGGCACGATCGCCCCTATCACCCAGGCGATCTGAAAGAGGGTCTCAGAGCGTGTAAACGCCAGCCCGCGCAGGTCGGTCCTCGTGTGGTGCTGAAGCATCCCGTCGAATGCGAACTTCGCCGTTCCCCAGGCCAGTCCGGCCCCGGCAGCGACTGCCGCGCCTGCCGCTAGGCCGAACACCTGCGCGGCGATGAAGGCGGCCGCCGCCTGAATGGCCAACGCCGAAACCACCATCGGTTCCTCCCGCAAACGTCGCTCCAACCACGGTGCCAGCAGTGACGCCAACCCGAAGCCGGCGCCGGCAGCTGCCAGCAGAGCTCCGAAGTCGAGCAACCCTGCATCAACCTCTTTGAAGGCAAAAGCAAGAAGGAGAACGAGAAACCCGTGGAGCAACCGCACCATCGCAGTGGCCGTCATCGACAGCCGGACTACCCGCGGCGGCGACCAAACCCGACCCCGATCCATCTCGAAGCCTTGCACTTGCGCCGGACTCTCGATCCCGAGTGCCAGCACGGCTGTGGCGATATACGCGCCCACGGCAAGCACCAGGGAAGCCTCCGGTCCCAGTGTCTCCATCAATAGGGCCCCAAGCGGAGCGGCCACTGCTCCGGCGGCCAAGCCCACCTGCGCCAGCCGCGAGTTCGCCGCCACCAGGGCCACCGACTCGGGCACGGTGATCGGCAGCAGGGAACTCCTGGCGATTCCATGCAGACGAGATAACACAAGGAGCCCGAAGGCGAGCGGGAACAGCCAGAAACCGTCGAGTCCTACGAGCAGCAGAACCACCGTCACCACAGCACGCAGACTGCCGCTACCGACCAGTCCAACACGATACGGGTTGGGCAGATGGGCGAATATCCGGGGGAGGAAGGGGCTGAGGACGATGAACGGTGCCAGCGTGAGGAGCAGATACAGAGCCACCTTGCCCCTGGCTTCCGCCGAGGGCACGTCGAAGAAGATCGTCCCGGCCAATCCGATCGCGACCAGCGTGTCGCCGGCGTAGGCCACCGCCTGGGTGACCGCCAGTCGCTTGAAGGCGGGACCGTGCACCGACACCCAACGGTCGACGCTTCGCCCCCCTGCCAGCATCGCCTGCTTGGCACCATTGGCGACCGCCCGACCGACTTGTCGTGCCGACGTAGGCTTTCCCACCATCACGGCTTCCCTTCGACACCACCAGTCTGGTCCAATGCGCGGCGCGTGCAACCGCAAACATCCTCAAACCTCTCAAGAATTCGTTCACCGGAGCCGATTACCAACCTCCACGGACGACCAGCAGGGACGGCAGACTTGGCTCAACTCGACACACTGTTTCGCGCCATGCAAGAGCACGGCGCGTCGGACTTGCACCTCGTCACCGGCAACCCACCGATCATGCGTATCGATGGCGACCTCGTACGTCTCAAGAGCCAGGTTCTCAACGACGCGACCCTCCGGCCCCTCCTTCAGGAAATCACGCCACCTTCACTGTGGAAGACGTACTCAGAGCTGGGCGATGCCGACTTCGGGTACGAACTCAATGGAGTCGCCCGGTTCCGGGCCAACCTCTTCCTTCAGAAGAACGGGGCAGCAGCAGTCTTTCGGTTGATCCCCTCACACATCATGACCTGTGCTGAACTCGGTCTTCCTGAACAAGTCGGAAGGCTCGCCCACCTCCGCCAGGGTTTGGTGCTCGTGACGGGCCCAACCGGGTCGGGCAAATCGACCACGCTGGCGGCAATCATCGACGAGGTCAACAAGACACGATCCGACAACCTGATCACGATCGAGGATCCCATCGAATTCGTCCACAAGGGTATAAAGGCCCTGGTGAGCCACCGTGAGGTCGGCAATCACACAGAGTCCTTCGCAACAGCCTTGCGCTCCGTGCTGCGCGAGGATCCGGACGTCATCATGGTCGGCGAGATGCGGGATCTGGAGACAATCCGCCTGGCGCTCGAAGCGGCGTCCACAGGTCATCTCGTCTTCGGGACGCTCCATACGCTCAACTCGGCGAAGACGGTGGACAGGATCGTCGAGGTTTTCCCTTCCCGCGAGCAACCGCAGATTCGTTCCACGCTCGCCGACTCCCTCAAGGCCGTTATCGCTCAGACGTTGTTCAAACGCGTCGACCAACCGGGCCGCATCGCCGCGCTGGAATTGATGATGTGCACCCCGGCTATCGCCAACCTCATCCGTGAAGGCAAGACGTTCCAGATTCCTTCGGCACTCCAGACCGGAAAGAAGGAAGGGATGCGAACGATGGACGCCTCGATCGTAGAGCTCCTCCAGGCCGGCAAGATCGATCCGCTCGACGCGCTGGACAAGGTTCTCAACGACGATTCGATAGCCCCGTACCTCTCGCAAACGGGGATGCGATGAGCAGCCCTCTTCTCGTCGAGAAGCGGTCGCAGCCGGCGGACGTGTTCCTGTCGGACGGTCGGGTGATCGAAGCTCTTGTTTTTGTGGCCGAGTTTGCGCAGACATATGAGGGCCCGCAAACCGTGAGGGACCTGATGGAGGAGCCGGGCGACGTACTACCTGCCGTCGACAGCGCGGGTGAGTTCATTCTCATTCACAAGCCGGCAGTGAGTGCGATGTCGGTGCTGCCATCCGATCACGATCTGCGCGGATACTGGCATGAAACCCCGGCCACGCTCCGACTCACCGGTGGACACCGTATCGATGGTTCGCTCCTGGTGGAAGACGGATCAGGAGAGCGCCTGTCCGACGCCATCAACAATGCACGCGACTGGATCCGTATCCGGCACTCCGACAACCTCATCTGGATACGCGTTTCAGCGCTCGTGTCTGCGAGAAGCCCTGAAGCCTGACCCGGTGCCGGTTTCCCGGGATGTGTCATCGTCGGCGGAAAAACACCCCGGGGCTGCCTCCGAAACTGAGTAAGTTGTCCCCATGGACATTCATCTCCCCCCGATTCCCGGCATATCGGCCCGCCCATTCGGCAGGGAAGGCGACGCGCAACTCGTTGCCGAACTCGTCGTCGCCGAAGCCAGAGCAGACGGCGGGGATGACACAGTCATGACCGGCGAAGAAGTCGAAGTGGCCTTTCGAAATACCGAGCACATGGACCTCCAGAAGGACTTTCGATTCATTGAGGTCGACGGCAATGCAGTCGCTTACGTGACCTGCCGCTGGTGGGATGAGACCGACGGACCGCGAATCTACCGGCACATGTGCAAGGTCGTGCCGGAATGGCGGAACAAAGGCATAGGCTCGGCGATGCTTGCTTGGGCTCAAGGTCGCCTGGCCGAGCGGGCCACCGGACACGCGACCGAGCGCCCAAAGGTCTACCGCACCGATGTCGACGAACCGGCCGCCGGCGGTATGGCTCTTCTGGAAAGGGACGGATACCGGGCCATCCAACACGGCGCCACACTCGTCCGCCCGAATCTGGACGACATCCCCGAGGCCCCACTTCCGAAAGGATTGGAGATTCGTCCGGTAGCAGATGATCAACTCAGGACAATCTACGAGGCCGACATCGAAGCCTTCCGCGATCACTGGGGCTTCTCCGAGCCTACGGAGAAGGACTGGAAGGCGTTCCTCGAGTTTCCATACCGCGATGAATCCCTTTGGAAGGTGGCATGGGACGGTGACCGGGTCGTAGGTCAGGTCCGATCCTTCATCAACGAGGTCGAGAACCGGGAGAACGGCCGCAAGCGAGGGTGGGCCGAGTTCATCTCGACGGCGAGGGAGTGGCGCGGCAAGGGCGTAGCGACTGCACTCATATGCGCCAGCCTGCGAGAACTGGCAGCGCGAGGGATGGAAGAAGCCGCGCTGGGCGTCCATGTTGAGAACCCGCACGGTGCCTATCGGCTCTATCAGAGCCTCGGTTTCGAGGTCATCAGCTTTGGGACCACTTACGAGAAGGCGATGACCTAGGCAAAAGAGTGTCCCCGCCGCCTGGCGGGGACACTGCGCTCGGGGATTGGTGGTTGCTAGGCGACCGGAGCCGGTTCGAGCGGGCGTTGCTGCTGCGAAACAACGGCGGCCGGAGGATCACTCCGCACGCCGAAGTAGGTAAGCGCGACTCCAACCGCGAGGCCGATGAGGCCGACCACCAGGATGGCGGCGCCGATCGGCTGGAGGAATGGAACCCTGGCGGCAACGGTAACCGAGCTATCGATGCCGGCCGTGCCGTCCTCGTTCATGACGACGACCGACCAGCGGCCCGACTCGAGGTCCCAGTTCAGGACATCATCGAGAGTCGAGGCCACCCAGAAGTCCTGATCGGCGGGCGCTCCGATACGCGCGGAACCGGCGAAATCGTCGAGGACCACGTTGTCGCCGAAGACCTCCACGACCGAGTAGGAGCCGCCGGCCAGGAATCGGTTGACGTCACTCGACGGACCGATGCCGACGAACAATCCCTTGTCGCTGCGAGGGTTCACGGCGAGACGGGTCTCTATGTTGTCGATCCCCAGGAAGACGCCGCCCCTGACCGGTTCGTCGAAGAAGATATCGATGTCATCACCGACCAGGGCGGCCGAGTCGGTTCGGACTCGCACCGGACCTGCGGAGATGAAGCCGTCTGCATCATCGGTGGCGACGACCAGGAACGTTCCGGCGGCCACCAGTCCGAGGCTGCCGACAACCATCGTGATTCCGACGAAGGCTGCAATGAGTTTGCCTATACGCATGAGTGTTTCTCCTGTTTCTCTTTCTAGGTGGTTTGTGTGCTGTTGCGGGTTCCGACCAACAGGGCACCGGTGGTTCGGCCGGGCGTGTTGAGATCTTCTATCCAGTTCTCAACGATCGGCTGCGATTGGCCCTCGGCAGGGATGAACAGCCATGCCGCTATGTAGGCGAGTATGCCGAAGCCACCGAATACCGTGGCGACGACGAACATCAGGCGGATCAGCCCGGTCGAGACCTGCATGTACCGGGCGATGCCGGTCGAAACGCCGGCCACGACCCGACCTGTTTGCGGCCGTTCGAGCCGTGTTCGACTGGGAGTATGGGTTGAATCTGTCATACCCACATAGTGAATGGCGCAAGGAGAAGGCGCTATTGGGTCTCTCCCTCCCAAAACCCTGAGCTTCGCTCACCGTCTCGGGGATTTCCCCTGACTCCTGCGTTTCCGTGCGGAGATCGCCCCACATATGGGGCTGCTATGTGCCGTTGATTGAATCCTCGACTACCGCCTCCAGGATGCTGAGAGGCATGCTGCCGCCGCCGAGGACGGTGTCGTGGAACGCGGCGATGTCCAGCATCCCATCGGCAGCCAACTGTTCCCTGAGGTCGAGAATGGTTTGCATTCCGATCATGTAGCCGGTCGCCTGGCCCGGCAGGACCATGTACCGCTCAACCTCAGCGGACCAACCGCTGATCGTCTCGTCCATGTAGTCGCGGGCTTCCTTGCGGGTCCAACCCAGCGAGTGGATCCCTGTGTCAACCACCAGCCGAACCGCCCGAACCAGCTCTAGCTCGAGCCGGCCGATGTCGCCGTAGGGATCGTTCTCGTAGAGCCCCATTTCAGCAGCCAGACGTTCCGCATACAGAGCCCAACCCTCAGCAAAGGCGTTGTACTGGATGTAACGACGGAAAGTTGGGAGGTCGAGCTCCTGCGCGATGGCGATCTGCGTGTGATGGCCGGGGACGGCTTCGTGATAGGTGATGGTCGGCATCGTATAGGCAGCGATCGTGCCCCCCACACCGGCATGGAATGCACCCGGGCGGGAGCCGTCAACCGAGGCAGCCACGTAGTAGCCGCCGCGCCCGGCAGCTTCCGCGACAATCCCAACCCGAGCCTCGGGCCAGAGGTTGAAGAAATCGGCGCCGACCTCCTCGGCCTGCGCGATCAACCGGTCGTATTCGCCGATGACCTCTTCCCGGCCACCTGCCGAAGAGCCATCCAAGAACCCGGCATCGTCGGCAGCGCGACGGCGCAGGTCTCCAATCGAAGCATCCTCCGGGTAACCCAGTCGATTGAATGCCGAGCGGAGCTCCCTCTCGACCCGGGCAACTCCGTCGAGGCCCAGCTGATGAATCTCGCCGGCAGTCAGGTCGGTTGAGGTGTGGTCGCGCAGCAGCCACTCGTAATAGGCATCACCGTCGGGAAGGCGCCACACGCCGGCATCAGACGAAGCCTGAGCCCTGATCGTCTCCATGTGATCGATCAGAGCTACCCAAGCAGGGACAAACGACTCCGCCAGTTCCGTTTCAACTCGATCGAGCAGCGACGCCCTGGTCGGTTCGTCGATACCCTCCACCGCCTCCAAACGGTCTGCGAACGAGGTGTACAGCGCCAGGCGAGAAGTCCGGACGGCCCCCGGGTCACGGGTACCGCCGAGATCCTCCTGAAGCGCTCCACTTGTCCAAGCGACGATGATGCTCGGAGGCATCACGCCCATTTCCTCGCTGATGCGCAGTCGTTCGAGCACCTGCTCGACTTGCTCATCGATCTGGGACAGCCGGGTGATGTAATCCTCGGCGTCTTCGATCGTAGAGAGCGGATGCTCCTCGCTGAGGAAGAGGATCAGGTTGAAGTTGTAGCTGTTCACGAAATGGTGGACCGGGTAGTCGTGATAAGCGAAGCGGTGCCCCCTGACCTTCTGGTCGAGGTACCACTCGTATACATCGAACGACAGGGCATCTCTGGCCGACAGCGACGACCTGTCGTAGGTGTTCAGACGATCAAGTATCCCGACTTCGAGCGCCTGAGTCTCGCCGAGGTACTGGGGAGAGAGGTCGTCCATCCGGTCGTTTCGAAACCCGACCTGATCCGATACACCAAGCGAGGTGAGGAACTGGGGGCTCCTGACCAACAGCATCTCGAATGACACCTCCAGAAAATCGTCGAACGCCAGGCCGTCGAGAGCAGTGAGTTCGGCAGTGACGGCGACGGTGGTGGTGGTGGCGGTGGAACTCGCTGCCGGATCAGAAACCTGGGTGGAACCTGTCACGGCCGCGGTGGTCGAAGTCTCCGGCGGTGGCGACGTCTCGGAACTCGCTCCGGTGCAGGCAGAGACAACGATCGAAAGAACGATGGCAAGAGCAAATATCGGCGGTATTCGCATCCGACAATCCTTTCCGTCACTCCCATGATGCCCGGCTGAGCCAAGGCCGTCGATCCGAAGACCCCGCGCTGCACCTGGATTGGATACTCTGACTGTCATGCAACCCGTCGACATCGAGAACGCCCTTCGCTCCGCACGGATAGAACCGACCGAGGTCGCGGCGATCGAGGAAGTTGGGGATGGCTGGGAGTGCCGGGTGTTTCGGATCGAGCGCCCGGGCGTAGAAGATGTAGCCCTCCGCCTCTATACGGGCGATCCAAGCGGACTTACCATGCGTGCCGAGGTGGCGGCCTACCTCGCACTTGGGAAGGTCGGATACCCGGCGCCGAGACTCCTGGGCCGGCACGACGATCGTGACCCCCTGGGGGCACCGTTCGTCCTCATCGACTGGCTAGACGGCCCGGTCGCCGACACGCTCGGAACCTCCGCGGATGCCCTGGACGTAGTCGTAGACCTCATGGTCCGCCTCCATGACATCGTCCTCAGCGACGATCTGTTGAAGAGTGGCGCCGTCCCGTTCCGATCGAATCTGGATCTCATCGACAACCGCTTCGCTTTGCTCGACGAGCTCGAACTCGGCGGTTTCCAACCGTCGCTGCAGTGGCTGCGCGAGAGGGTCGGAGGCCTCCAAAAGGTCCCGCTCTCATACGTTCACATGGACTTCCATCCGAGAAACGTGATCATCACTGAAAGAGGGCCGGTCGTTTTCGACTGGGGGTCTTTCGCGGTCACCGACCCGCGAGCCGACCTCGCCTGGTCGCTCCTGCTCGCCCGGACATACATCGACGATGCGGCGGCCGAGTACTTCCTTTCCTCCTACAAGAACCGGAGGCCCGAGGGCATCGAGGATCTGGTCTTCTTCGAAGTGTCGGCTGTTTGGCGGCGGTTTGCCACCATCGTGACACTGCTTCGCGAGAACCCTCCGGCATCGGTGAAGACGCAGGTGTTGGATGGGATTCAACTCCTGCGGCCTGCCTATCAGCGCTTGGTTGAGGCCACCGGATCGACGATCACCGAGGTCGAGACGCTCTACGACTGAGATTCAACCTCGCCGTATTGCCGGCCCGCCTGAGCAACATGCCCCTCAGGTCTCATACACTCTGCCAAATGTCACAGGCCGTCGCTCCGCTCCGGATCCGTCAGTTCCGCTCGCTGTGGATAGCATCGATCTTCTCCAACGTCGGATCCTTCCTACAGGCAGTGGCCGGCGCATGGCTGATGCTCGAGCTGACCGGGTCGGCGACATGGGTCGGCCTGATGGCTGCCTCGACCACGCTCCCCCTTCTATTCCTCGCGCTGGCCGCAGGTGCGGTAGCCGATCTCGTCAACCGGGGAAAGGTCCTCCTCATCAGTCAGATGGTGATGGGCCTGGCCGCCGGAGGCATGGCGATCATCACCGCTCTCGACCTGGTGACACCGGGCCGGCTGCTCGGCCTGTCGCTGCTACTGGGCGTGGGCGTGGCCTTCAACCTCCCGGCATGGCAGGCGATGGTCCCCGACCTGGTGCCGCGCGGGATGGTCGCCAGCGCGGTAGCACTCAACTCTGTGGCCTTCAACGTCGCCCGGGCGGTCGGTCCGGCGCTGGGTGGCCTGATCGTCGCAACGGCCGGCCCTGCGTTGGCGTTCACTCTCAATGCGCTCAGTTATCTCGGTGTCATCGCGGTACTGGCGGTTCTCGTCCGACGCTTCGGCGCAGCCGACCGGGAGGCCTCCTCGGTCGCCAACGCCATTGCCAACGGTGTCCGATTCGCACGATTCACGAAGCCGTTCCGAATGCTGCTGCTGCTGGCCGCACTCTTCGCGCTCACATCAGCCGTCGTGCAAACAGTCCTACCGAACCGCACCGAGGAACTGGGGGGCTCCGCCGACGCGTTCGGACTCCTGCTCGGCGCAATGGGCTTGGGAGCGCTGATCGGTGCCTTCACCAGGCAACAAGTCGTCGAAACCCTGGGGGCCCGTTCGATCCCGATCACGATCTCGATCTTCGGAGTAGCGGGTATCGTCACCGGCCTGGCACCCACCATCTGGTGGACCGCGCCCGGCCTGTTGCTCGCCGGTATGGCCTGGGTGTGGACGCTCACCACCACCAACGCCACCGCACAGCTGATGTCGCCGGAGTGGGTGAGGGGTCGGGCGATGAGCCTCTACTCCCTGGCTTTCGTCGGCATCCTGCCGCTCGGCTCGATACTCGCCGGAACCATTGCCGATCTGATCGGTGCCGGAGCCGCCATAGTCGTCCTCTCGATCGGTTCGATTGTTCTTGGCATTTCTGCTCCCCGGTTCGGCATCCCGGCTCTCGCAGATGTCGTGTCACCTGAGTTCACCGTCGAACAGGCGCCCGATCCACATGTTGTCACTGAAGGCGGCCCCGTGATGGTGGTAAATACCTGGATGATCAACAGCCGGAATCTCGATGAGTTCCTCCGTGTCATGACAGAGATCCGGCTCGTCCGGCTTCGTACCGGCGCGTACCGGTGGCGGCTTTATCGGAATGCCTCCGACCCACACCGGTTGTCTGAAATCTTCCTGACGGTGTCCTGGGATGAACACCTCGCTCAGCATCGGCGCATCGACGACGCATCGGCCGACTTGATCCGTCGTGCTCGATCATTCGATGCAGGTGACGGTCCGATGACCCGGCATCTAGTCGCCGTGGACGTCGACCACCCGGAAGATTGGGAGCCACTCCTCGCCTCCCATGATGAGTACCACCGCAACGACGGCTCGATTCCCCTCTCAGCTGACTGACCGCCCCGCCGGAGGTGCGTCGTCGGGATTCTCAGGTGAGATCCCGGATATGGCGGATGTCGCCGATGCCTTTTGCGCCAATTCAATCTATCTTCGAAACCCACAGGCCGGCCGGTCCCCGACCTCCTCGAAGGTTCAAGCTGAGTGCGCGTATTCTTGGTGAATGGACGCCGAAGCCTTCCGGCACTTTCTCCGAATCAACGGACGATCGGAAAGCGCTGCATCGCGGGCGATGGACTACGCCGGACAGTTCGAGGAGTACCTGACCGAGAACGAAGTCGAACTCGACGAAGCCATGCCACCCGATCTCGAGAGTTTCGTGGCCGCGATCGAGTCCGAGCCGGGAGCTACCGCGAAACTGTATCTGTGGGGCATCCGGTATTACTACGAGTTCATCGATGACCCGGTGATGGTCCAGGTCGCCGGCGAGATGCGCCGTGAGCGGGTCGAGAGAACGCCGTTCCGGCTTCGCCGATTCAGAGGCGTAAACCTGCAAGTCGTGGAACGCCTCGCGTCGGTCGGTATACGTAATGTCGACGAATTGCTGGCCGTGACGAGAATGGCCGCGGAACGCCGCGAGCTGGCGGCCAAGGCAATCGTGCCGATTGAATCGCTCGATGAACTGGTACGTCTCTCGGATCTGGCTCGGATCGGTGGGATCAAGAGCATCCGCGCCCGCCTCTATCTGGACGCGGGAGTGGGCTCGGTTGCCGACCTCGCCGGATGGGATCCGGTCGAACTTGTGGTCATGCTCAGAAAACATGTTGCAGATAACGATTTCGACGGAATCGCTCCCCTACCGGGCGAGGCCCGGCATGCGGTGGAGACCGCCAAGCGCCTGCGGGCGATTGTCCAGTGGTGACCTGTTTTCTCAGCAATGCCGTTGCGCGTGGACAACAACGTCATTGCCGAGAAAGTGAGTGGAGCGTTCTCAGCAATGCTGTTGCGCGTGGACAACGACAGTATTGCCGAGAAAGTACCAGTGAGTGGAGCCCTGCTACGTCGTCAACGCCTCGACCACTGATCCGTACATGCCGGTCTTGATGGCTTCCAAGGTGTCGGGATCCTTGCCGGCTAGGGCAGCCGCCATCTCGATGGCGGCGTTCAACAAGTGGTGCTCATCTAGCGCCTGATCGACTATTCCCGCCTCCATGGCCTCGTTGCCGCCGTATCGGTGGGCAGTCGTCATCACCCGGTGTGCAACCTGCGGGCGAAGGCGCGCCTGGATTAGTGCGGACATCCCCGGCGTGAACGGAATCCTGATATCGACCTCCGGCATCGACCAGAACCCACGATCCGCCCGCATGACCCTGAAGTCGTGTGCCAACGACCACATGGCCCCGGCCGCGAAACAATGTCCGTTGATCGCGGCAATGGTTGGATGCCGGAACGTCAGCGTCCGGGCGAACAACCGTTGCGTTTCCATCGCCAGATCGGCGAACGTCCAATCCGAGTTTCCCCCCATGATCCAGTCCAGATCCAGGCCGTTCGAGTAGAACTTCCCGGTGCCGGTCGTGACCAGGGCGGCGGGCGCGTCGGCCGCCTCGACCTCATCGAGTATCTCACTGAGGCGCCCCAGCGAGGTGGAGTTGAAGCGGTTGTCCTCTTCGTTCATTGTGAGGATGAAGACGTTCTCTCGCTTTGTCAGTTCGAACGGCACGAGTGCTCCCCTGTCGATGTCGAATCCACGATAGGCCCAGCTCTCTGCGACCCATCGCGGCAGACGGACTTCCGTCACCTCTCGAGCAGCCAACCTATCCGATCAATCGATGCCAGGTAGTGGGCAATCGCTACGGCAAGGAATCCAACCCCAATCCCGGTTCTCCCCACGGCCACGAATCCGACCACTGCCGCCCCGAACACTGCGAACTCGATGACAAGCCGCATCCAGCCCGGCACGACTACCGGTGCACGACCGGATCGGCTGGGATCGTCCGGAACGGCGAACGTACCCCAGACGGCGGCTCCGACGAGCGGGAAGATTCCGGCGAGCACGAATCGGAGCCATCCATCGGTGAGCGAGTAGCCCCACCAGCCCAGGGCGAACAGCGCAACGAGTTCGAGAACGAACCGCAGACCGAGATTGGCCGGATGCGAACCCATACCTATTCCGACGGTTCCGGCTGCATGATTCCGACCAGCACTCCGTTGGGATCGAGCACCTGGGCGAGAGTGCCAACCCCGGGAATCGGAGCGTTCTCCAGGAGAACCGTCCCACCCGCCGCACGCGCCTTTGCGACTGCCTCTGCCAGGTCGTCGGTCTCCATGGTCAGCACCACTTTTTGCCCGTGTTCCTGGCTGGGTGCGGCAGCACCATCGATGCCAGGGCCCTCGCCGGTCGTGTACAACCAGTAGGGCTGATCACCCCACTGTTCGACCTTCCAACCGAACACGGCCGCGTAGAACTCAGTCGCCGCAACCGGATCCTCACCGTGAATCTCGAAGTGAACGGGACGTGACACGAATCTCCCTCCTCTGCTTCCCCTCACACTACGCGCCGACCAACCGCACCGTCCGCCCAGCCCCATTCCCGGTCCGGGGGATCGCAGAAACTGCCGGGACAAACCTCACCGGCCCGGTATCCTGACCCGGCTCATGAACGAATCACTCGTAACCGCCCGCGGGCTCACCAAACGCTTCGACGACCTCACAGCCGTCGACGGTGTCGACTTCGACATCCAACGGGGCGAGGTTTTTGGTTTCCTGGGCCCGAACGGCGCCGGGAAGTCATCGATTATGCGAATGATCGGTGCTACATCCCCGATTACCGCCGGCACACTCACCGTGTTCGGCCTCGATCCCTACGCCGATGGTCGGGAAATCCGCAGTCGCCTTGGCGTGGTCCCGCAGGAGAACATGCTCGATGAGGAACTACGGGTGCGTGACAACCTCTACATCTACGGCCGCTACTTCTCCTTGCCGAGGAAGGTGATCAACGAGCGGATCGAAGACCTCCTGGCGTTTGCACATCTTGAAGATAAGCGAACCGCCAAAGTCGAGCACCTCTCCGGCGGCATGAAGCGAAGGCTCACCATCGCACGAGCGCTCATCAACGAACCTGAGCTCATCCTCCTAGACGAACCGACGACCGGTCTCGATCCTCAAGCCCGGCATATCCTTTGGGATCGGCTGTACCGGCTCAAGCAACAGGGCTCGACGCTGATCATCACCACCCATTACATGGATGAGGCTGAGCAGCTGTGTGACCGGCTCGTGGTCATGGATCAGGGGCGAATCGTTGCCGAGGGATCGCCGCGCTCACTGATCGAAGAACACTCCCACCGGGAGGTCCTCGAGCTGCGGTTCCCTGTTGGCACTCAGGAGTCGGCGCTCCTCAAGCTGGACGGCCTCGCACCAAGACAGGAGACTCTCGCCGATCGAGTTCTCCTATACGTCGACGACGCCGACCGGGCCCTTGCCGAAGTATCTGCGCGGGGACTGCAGGCCGAGAGTGCTGTGGTGCGCCGATCGACCCTGGAGGACGTGTTTCTCCGTTTGACCGGCCGGAGCCTGGTCGAATGACCACGCTCCCGTTGCGTATCTTCGAGGGTCAGGCTCTCAACTACACCCAGGTGTGGCGTGCATCGGTCTTTTCGAACTTCCTGAACCCGGTCCTGTATCTGACCGCGATGGGGATCGGCCTCGGATCGCTGGTCGACCGCAACCCCTCTGCCGAGTTCGGCGGGCTCGACTATCTCGTTTGGCTTGCTCCCGGCCTGCTCGCCGCCACCGGCATGCAGAGCGGCGCAGGAGAAGGAAGCTTCCCCATCATGGCCGGTCTCAAATGGATCAAGACTTTTCCGGCAATCATGAACACACCCGTGTCGGTAACCGACCTGCTGGTCGGTTTGTTGTCCTGGATCGGCGTCCGGCTCATCATGATCTGCACGATCTTCGCCGGCGTGCTGGTCATATTCGACGCGGCCGACATCGGGCGAGCCTTGCTGGCAATCTTCCCGGCCGTTCTAACCGGGCTCGCCTTTGCTGCCCCGATGGCAGCCTTTACCTCGTGGATCGAGGACGACACAGGACTGACCATGGTCTTTCGCTTCGGCATCGTGCCTCTGTTCCTCTTCTCCGGAACGTTCTTCCCGATCGAGCAACTGCCGGATCTCCTCGAGGGTCTCGCCTACGCCACTCCCCTGTTCCACGGCGTCGAACTCACCCGCGCCGCCGCGCTCGGCATCGAATCTGCTCTACCCGTCTGGCAGCACGTCACCTACCTGGTCGTGCTGTTCGCCATCGGTGCACGGCTGGCCCAGCGCAATCTCACGAAGAAGCTGAGACCGTGACGACTTTGTTAGCGCGCGTGGCCTCGCCGACCGTGCGACCCAGCCACCGGGTACGCCACCTCCTCGAGCACAATCTCATCGTCTATAGGTCGGTGTGGTGGGTGATTCTGGCCGGGTTCTTCGAGCCGGTTTTCTATCTGTTCTCAATAGGAATTGGACTCGGCAAGCTCGTCGGGGATGTGCCCGGCCCGAATGGTGAACTGGTCACGTATGCCGCCTTCGTCGCCCCGGCGATGCTCGCCGCCTCAGCCATGAACGGCGCCGTGTACGAGTCGACGTTCAACATCTTCTTCAAGATCCGCTACGGCAACACCTACAAGGCGATTCTGGCAACGCCCGTCGCCCCGGGGGACATCGCTACGGGAGAAATCGTGTGGTCGCTCTTTCGCGGTGCGCTCTACTCCGCCGGATTCATTGTGGTGATGGCGCTCATGGGTCTAGTCGAATCACCCTGGGGCGTACTCGCTCTGCCGGCGACACTGTTGATCGGCTTCGCCTTCGGTGCGGTAGGAATGGCAGCAACCACATTCATGCGCAGCTGGCAAGACTTCGACCTCGTGACCATGGTCACCCTGCCGTTGTTCTTGTTCTCGGCGACGTTCTATCCGCTCGAGGTCTACCCGGAGTTCTTCCAGCGCTTCACCCAGTTCTCCCCGCTCTACCACGGCACGGAGCTGGTGCGGAGCCTCACACTCGGTACCCTCGACTCGGGGCTGTGGGTGAATATCGGGGTACTGGTCGGCATGGGTCTTGCCGGATCAGCAGTAATCGGCCGGAGGCTGGAGCGGCTGCTGCTGTCGTAGCGTCTAGTCCTCGAATGAACGGAGCCAGGATACGGCCTCGGACTCCTCCTCGAACACGCGGCTGGGGATCATAGAGCCTATCCCTTTCTGATATTTCAACACTTCTTGTGGCGTCATGTCGCTGAACAAGAAAGCCACCGCCGATGCTATGGAACTGAGGCGGTAGATGGCGAAGGTCCAGGCTTTGGCCGGCGGCGCCATTCGCATCGCTCGTCCGTCGATGATGAGCGGAAGCAACTTGCCCGCCGACAACTCGCGGGCGCCGCGAAATATCCCGGAAACGACGGCGAGCGACGGACGTTTCAAGCCAATCTGAAAGCGCAAGAAACCGTTGTCGTCGATCCACGGCTCACGGAAGTCGGTCGGATAGGACATCGCCGGAACCATCATATGGCGGACCTCGTGCCCCATCGGATGTCGCCATCTCATCCGTACGTGCCTACCGCTACTCGATGTCAACACCACGGCCGAATCCTCGGATCCACGGACCACAAGAGCCGAGGACCGGTAGAGTGCCGGACAGCCGCAAGCGTGAGTGCATCCCAGTGAAGGAGCGCCATGGGGAAACCCTGTGAACACCTCGTATCAGTTCCACTAGATCCCATGCCGGAGGGTGGATGCGCAGACTGCCTGCTCATCGGCGGCAAATGGGTGCATCTCCGTTTCTGCGTGACGTGCGAGCGAACCCTATGTTGTGACGATTCACCCAACCGTCACGCTCGCAAGCACGCCGCCGAGCACGGCCATCCGGTGATCCGGTCAAAGGAACCAGGAGAGCATTGGGCATGGTGCTTCGAGCACAAGACCGGCATCGAACTCCCGGTTGGCTGATCGGTAGCTCTACTCGCCGGTAGCGATCGCGACGAGATTCCCCTGATTGGTCATGACGATGACGGTGTTCTTCAGCACGATCGGCGATCCCTCGATACCGACATCCTCGCCCGTCGCGACACCGACGTCGAACCGCCAGACCTCGTCGCCCGTCGCGAGATCCACCGCATAAACGATGCCGTTCTGCGTCCCGAAGATGATCAGCTCCCCGGCGATCACCGGCGGAGTCGTGATGTCGGAGTCGGCGATGTACGGCGCCCAGGGTCCGAGCTGGCTGTCGGAGCCTATCGATTCGAGCGTCATCAAATCAGGGTCGAACGGGAACAGCCGATTGGCCTCTGCGGAGAAGATGATTCCATCATGCACGGCAATTGGGTTCGTCACTTCGGCCGAGGCGACGATGATGGTCTCAGTACCGTCACAGGTCCCGGCTGGTGCAACTACCACTACACCGGTCGCCTGGACGTATACGTTCCCGCCGGAGACAACCGGATTCCCGACCGGGGGTTGACCGAACCTCCTGCTGCATATGGCGATCCCGGTTTCCGCCTCAATCAGATGCAATTCGCCCGATTGATCGACGACATACAGGATCCCGTCTTCGTACGCGGCCTCCTCATCGATCTCAGCGAGAGGTTCCTGATCTTCGGCCGGATATATCCACTCGATGCCATCACTATTGAGGGCATACACCCGCCCTCCCTCGGTTGGGATCACGGCCAGACCACCGACGATAACCGGGCCGGCCGAGACGTCGGCTCCCAGCGAAATCGGGGCGAATGCGCCGCCTCCCTCGACCGGACGACCATGAACCGTGCCGCCTTCGGCCACGTACACAACCATCTTTACAGTCCCGTCACCGCGTGCCACGTTCATGTCACCAACCGCAACCGAAACGAGCACCCTTCCATCGGCTTCGAGCCTGTCGGCCACCGTTCCGGTCGTGAGATCGATCAGATAGACCTGATCATTGGTCGAGCTGCCCAGATACAGGAATCTGCCGGCGGCTACCGGATCGGCTCGAAAGAACCCTCCCGGCTTCTGTGCCCAATAGTGGCCGTTGAACGCGGAAAAAGCTGCCTCGCTCGCCACTCCGGTCAGACCGTCACTGCCGCGGAACTGAGAAACGCCAAAGAGCCCCAGCTCTGGAGGTTCCGGATTGGGATTCTCCGGTAGCGTGGTGGTCGTTGTTGAGGAGGTAGTCGTCGTCGCCTGCGCGACCGGCGTCGTCGGGGTAACCGGCTCGTCGCCACCGGTGAGAGCAAAGATCGACACGACGAGCGCCGCTCCGCCGACAGCAGCAGCCAGCCACGTCACCGGGGACGCCTTGCGACGCCGCGCTTTCCGCCGCACGAGGCCGCGGGCTCGTCGTTGTGCAGGGCTCAAGACGAAGTCGCCGGCCAACCCGGCGCTGGTCAACACTTCGGCGAGGAGATCGTCGAGCGCCTCCGAATCAACTTCCTCGACGGCCTCCGCCTCCAGTGCGTGCGCGAAAGCCGGAACTTCTCGCAGACCTTCGCTCCAGTCGTCCGGCATTGCCGCCGCCGCCCTGCGCATCAGCACGCCGGCGGGAGCGGCCACCGATGGGTCGTTCCATGCGCCGGCCGCTTCGATCGCCAGCGCGGCGTGCGCAGGCGCGCCCACCTGTCCGGCCAGTGCAGCTGCCTGGAGGCCGAGTTCGGCGTCCTTCTCCCGTTCGGCCCGGATGGTCAGCAGCTCGGCTGCCGCCAGATACTGGCGCGACTGAAGGAATTCATCGGTCAAGTCCTCGGCCTCTCGCTGCGGCCAGGCGTCTTCGATCAACTCCATCTCGGTCACGCGAATCAGGTTCCGAACGCGCCAACCGTCGATACCGGTCGGAGTGTGCTGCCGCGCCTCGGTCAATGCCCGGCGGGCAGCCTCCCTGTCGCCGACCAGCAAGGCGGCCTTCGCCTCATAATGGAACGTTCGGTTCTGCCATGACGGCAGATCATCTCTGGCAATCCGCGCGGCGTTCTCTGCCGCCCGCGCCGCGTCCGCAGAGCGCCGGAAGGTGAGCGCTCCTTCAACTTCACCCAAAGCGACGAGGAAATCGATGGCTTTCGCTCCGTGTTCGGCCGCGATTGCCCTGGCCTCAGCAGCCCGTGTCATCGACTCATTGATCCGGCCGACCATTCCGAGCGCCCGGCTGTGATATGCCATCTGGTTGGCTCTCGTCACCGGCTCGTGGAGGTCGGCAGCCTGGTCGGTCAGGTTGTCGAAAGTGATCTCCGCTTCTTGGAGAATTCCCCTGTCGAACGCCACCCATCCGGCGCTCATGCGGCCGCGGAACTGCTGACCTCGATCGCCGTGCACATCGAGCATGGCGATGCCGCGGGCCAGCGCCGCATCCGATTCGTCCGCGAAACCCAACCTGTTGAGCTCTCTGCCCTGCAGGGTGAGCATCGTTCCTGCTTTGTCGTCACGGCCGAGCAAGATCGCCACTCCGGCACCCAGCGCCGTCAGCGTCTCGGCGCGTTGGGAGTCTTGAAGATCCGAAGCAATGGCGGCGCCGAACTCGAGCGCGTCGATCAACTCGGGTCCTTCGAGGCGACGAATTGCATCGCCGGCGCGCTCATCGGCAACCGGACTCAAACCATGGTTGCGAGCATGTCGGGCCAGCATGAGGTGAACGCGGCCGGCATCCTGCCGCTCAATCGGGGTGAGTTCGGCATCGAGATCCAGTGCGAGGTTGGCTGCCTCCTCGTCGTCGTCGCCGAGGGCAGCCGCCACGAGCGAGCCGACGGCCTCGACTTCGCGCCCGGCGCGGATGAAGAGCTTGCCTGCCTCCGCGTTAGCTCCACGGGCGCCGAGGGTCTCGGCGAGTTTCCCCGCCAGGTAGGCAAGGTACGGTGGGTCGACCTCCGGAGCAGCGCCGGCGAGGACATAGCCTGATCCCTCGGTGGCGAGCACCCCCTGTTCGACCGCCTCGTGGGCTCGAGCCAGCACATCTTGCGGGCTGATATCGAGAGCTTCCGCCGCTTCCTCAACTCGGAGCGGCCTCTCGATCAATCCCGCCAGGATCGCCAGGTCGGCGAACTGTCCGTTACTCACGATGGCACCCCACTCAGTGACTCAATGGGGACGCGTAGAACGGCCGGAACAAGAAATAGTGTTGTTTCGCTCTTCACGATGGTCCCCTCCATACGCCCGGACTTACCGTTTAGTCGTCGGCGTCGAAGAGAATTTACCCGACATGGGCTTCCTATGACGCCCAATCGAGCAGGATCCTCACAAGTCGAGTGACTGCTCGCCGAGTCCAACCGGCTGAATGAGGCAGTAGCCTCTTCGAGTTGTGGCGATCCTTCTGTCTCTCTTTGCCGCCGCCTTCAGCGGCACCGGCGACTTCCTCGGCGGCCTGGGCAGCCGGTACGGGAGGGTCCTTGCCGTCGTTGCCGCCTCCCACGTCGCGGGATTCATAACCGCAATCCTGGTGTCGCCGCTGTTGCCGGGGGAACCGATCGGAACAGATTTCGCGTGGGGCGCTGCGGCCGGCATCTCCGGAGCGCTCGCGGTTCTGGCCCTCTACACGGGTTTCACGAAGAGTCAGGTCGCGGTCGTTTCACCGGTTGCCGCCGTCGGCGCTGCCGCCACCGGGGTCCTGTTCGCCACGGTCACAGGCGAGCCACCGGCAGGTTGGCAGGTGGCCGGCGTCGTTCTGGGAATGGTCTCCATCTATCTGATCAGCAGGTCACCCATCGACCGGGATGAGACGACTCTTGCCGGCCTTGGGTTCGGTGCGATGGCAGGTTTGGGCTTCGGCAGCATGCTCGTGTTTCTCAGCCTGGTGTCCCAGGACTCCGGAATCTGGCCGCTCGTCCCGGCTCGCGGGGCCGGGTTTGTGTTGCTCTATTTGATCGCCTGGCGAACTAAAGCCGCACTTCTCCCTTACCGTCCCTCACTGGCTCCACTCATCGCAGCGGGGGCCATGACAATCTTCGGAAATGGAGCCTTCATCCTGGCTGCGCAGCGCGGTTCGCTGGCCATCGTCGCAGTAGTGGCCTCGATGTTCCCGGCCACGACCGTTCTCCTGGCCCGCCTCTTCTTCAAAGAGCGGATCTCGCCGATTCGCCTGCTCGGACTGGCCGGGGCACTGGTCGCAGTGGGATTGATCGCCGCCGTATGATGCCCGACCCGCATGCGAACCCGGGCGGCGCCCGCTACGTTTGACCCGAGGAGGTGCGATGCCGACACTCAGAGTTACCGTTGAGGCGCTGAAGGGTCATCGCGCGATCGGCCGGCAAGAGCAGGACGGGGTGATACCACTCGATCGACCCATCTCGACCGGTGGCACCGGACTGGGCTTCAACGGCGGACACCTGATGCTGCTCGGCTGGGGTGCCTGCTTCAAGAGCACGCTCGTCGCTGCCGCAGAGGCACGTGACATACCGATCACGCGACTCGAACTGGAGATCGAAGGGGATCTGGTGCAAGCACCATTCCGCTTTGCCACAGTCCGGATGGAGGTCGCACTCGAAGGCCCTGCCACGAACGATGAGAAGCAGAAACTCCTCACCATCGCGCGCAACGGGTGCGCGGTATCGAATACTCTCGAGCGGGCCGCGGAGATGACGGTCAGGCTGGCGGTATGAGGCTCAACCGGCGGGGCCGTTCTCCTCGTCGGCCGTCCCGTATGTGAAGGTGCCTGCACTGTGGTCCTTGACGACACTGGGGAAACGCAGCACCCGATTGTGCATTGCCACGTAGACCGCCGGTTCGACCAGACGAACGGCCACCAAGGCCTCGACGAGATTCTGCAACGCGTCGGTATCACGAAGTTCGAACGGTCGCATCGCACCCGTGAAGACGATCGGCGAAGCTGGTGTCCCGACGGCATGGGCGGCCTCACCGCTCTCGGCCAGCCTGTCGGTTCCATGCACCACCACCACACCATCTGATAATTGAGCCCATTCGTGGGCGGTAACGGCGATGAGTTCGTGATCGGCCCCGGTCATGTCGAGGCTGTCCTTGTTCATCAGCTGAACGCGCCTGATTTCGAGATCCGGCGTGCGAATCTGGGCGAGCATGTGATCGAGAACGCTCATCGTGTTGGAAAGCACACCGGACCTGGTTTCGTAGGTCTTCTCGATGGTCCCGCCGGTTGATACCAAAGCCAACTTGAACTTGGACACGACTTCAACGATCCCCAAGCAGGTACTTGCCCGCGACGCTGAGCGCAAACGACGACAACACAACGAATCCGGCAGCGGCTAACAGTCGGAATAGCCCGAGATTGAAGCCCGTGGCCTGTCCTCCCTCAGCAGGGATCGTGAGCGAGAACAAGATCCCGACTATGCCGAACGAGACCGACGAGAAAACGAAGACCCTGGTGGCAATCTTCTGCATCTAATCACCCTACCGTGGCCCAGCCCGCTCACGGCCACCGGCTGCCAATGGCCCCGCCGGTTGAGATGATCGTGAGCTGGAAGCTGGTCACAGGGGCGACTAGAGGGATATCGTCGCCCTACCGGATAGTCTGACTGCATGAAACACCTAGGTCTCTCTGTGACGCTCGTCCTGATCGTGGCTGCATGCAGCGGATCGCCCGAAGCAACCACCACTTCTGCCGGGGAATCGGCAGAAACGGTCCAAACGACCCTCGCCTCCACTTCAACTACCGCATTTCCGACCACCACCGGGCCGTCAACGACTACGACTGTGCCACCGGCAGCCGATACTTTCCTGATTGCCGGCAACACCTGTCTGCTGGGTTGGTGGGACGGCGATTGGCAAAGCGAGGGCCCGCCTCCTGCACTGGGCGGCGAGCAGTACCAAGTGGTCCGGCTCACCGAGCCGATCACAACGTCCGCCGGCACGGAGCCCCGTCCGTGGTGCGATCCGCTCGAGTTGCTCAACATAGAGTTCGATCCACAACTCCCCGGCGATTGGCAGGATCTCGATGCCATTGCGGTTCAGACTCTGGGAGACGTCCGTCCGCACAAGGTCGAGATGCTCTCTACGTCTCTAGACGCGTACATAGAGGCAACATCCAATCTCCTTACCGGCCGGGTCGCCGGCATCCCGGTGGTCAACCTCAAGCAGGTGATCCGCACCGATCTCGAAGGTGACGGGGTCGACGAGGTGGTCGTTGTCGCGAGCACAATGCCGGACGATCCCATCAACACCGCGGCGGGCGACTACACGATCGTCTATCTGCGCAAGATCCTGGACGGTGAGGTTGAGACGGCACTTTTGGGTGTCCAAGTTGTTGATGAAGCGGGGCCCTTCAGCTGGGTGCAACTCGGGGTGGCGGCGATCGCCGACCTGAACGGCGACGGTCGGATGGAGATAGTCCTGAACGGAAACGTATGGGAAGGCGCCTTCCTGCAAGCATTCGAATGGGTGGACAACGATCTAGGCCTTTTGGAAGTCCTGTCGTGTGGCTGCGGTGTTTGACGAACCCTGCGCAGCGGCGGCCGACCTGATGTGATGGAGCGCGATCGTTTCATAGACGCGTTGCGGGTAGCCGCCGTTCTCGTTGTGGTGGCCGGTCACTGGACTGCCACCTCGGTGGTTTGGGAACCGGGACGACTGGTCGGCGACAGCGCTCTGTCGTTCGTACCCAAGAGCCACTACGCCACCTGGTTGCTCCAGGTCATGCCGTTGCTGTTCTTCGTAGGGGGATTCGCCAACGCCCGATCACTTGCCCGGCACGATGGTCACTACCTCGCCTTTCTCAAGACCCGGTTGGAACGTCTTCTCAAACCGACGATCGTGTTTGTTGCCGTCTGGCTGGCAGTCGGATTGATTGCAGAGGCGCTCCCGTTGCAGCAGCCGAATCTCCTGGATCGGGGGGCCGATATCGCCGCGTTGCCCTTCTGGTTCGTGGGTGTGTACGTCGTCGTTGTCGCCCTCGCCCCCTTCATGCATCGCCTGCATGTGCGATGGGGTTGGCGAGCCGTGGCGGTCATGGCGGTGGGCGCACTCTGCATCGACGTGATCGTCTATCCCGTTGGAGTCGAAGCGATCGGTTTCGTCAACTATGCCTTCGTTTGGCTGCTTCCTCACCAGTTGGGGTTCTTCTACGCGGACGGATCGCTGCGCCGCCTCCAGCCCCGGTTGTTGTGGGCATCTGCAGCGGCCGGACTGGGTTCCCTGATCATCCTCACGGAAGTATTCGAATATCCCGTGAGCATGATCATGGTGCCCGGGGAGGATCGGTGGAACAGTGATCCTCCGAGCGTTGCATTGGTGGGAGCCTCGATCCTCTTGATCAGCCTCGCTCTGCTGGCGCGGCCGGCCTTCTTACGCCGCCAAAGAACAAGCAGATGGATCGACCGGCTCAACAGGGTCCCGCTGTCGATGTATCTCTGGCACGTCAGCGCCATCTCGATTGCCGTGGCGATTCTCTACCCGCTCGGCTTCCCTCAACACGTCATCGGATCAAGAGGATGGTGGCTCTGGCGACCCGTGTGGTTGTTGGTGCTTGCGGCCTCTCTCTTTGTCCTGGTGACACTGACGAAACGGTTCGAGATCCACCCATCTCCCGACACCGTCCGACCAGAAGAGAGCGCACGCCTGATCTCGGCATCAGTTTTCGGAGTCCTTCTCGTTGCGGTCGCGCTGCTGGGTTTCGGGGTGACCGGTTTCAATCGACCGCTGGCCAACACCGGCGAGGGACTCCTGGGCCTCACCATGAACCCCCTCTCGAATGTCGTGCACCTGCTGCTCGGAGTTGCCGTCATGACCACCATCTATCGCGGGAGGCACTCGACCATCGTGACTGCTGCGGCGGGATTGTCTCTGCTCGTGCTGGGAGCCGTCGGCTGGGCTGAAGGGCTCGACCTGATCGGCGGCAACAGAGGGCTCGCAATCCTGAATCTGGTTCTTGGGGCGATCGGTACCGTTTCGGCGGTAATCCCGGTACGTACCACCCGGACTCTTCCCATACGAAACGAAGGCCCCTAGGGGGCCTTCGTACTTTGGCCTTCTCGAGCTAGTCGGCCTTGATGGAGCTAAAGACTCGATTGGGACGAAACGCCCGCATCAGTTCGGAGCGGCGGGTCTGGTGGTAGGTCGTTCCCATGATTGGAATGCTCAACATTTCGGTCTTCCTTCTCTTCGTGCTCTTGGTGATGTCATAATGATGTCATAATGATGTCAACTTGTCAAGCGTTTTCTTCTCCCTAACCAACCTGATCGAAACCGGACGCAACAAGGGCTCCCGAAGCACCGCCTGCACCGGGGTGCTACTTTCCCGTTCGACGAGGGAGGGACCCATGAGCGACGTTCGCATCGACGTCACCGATCAGGACGAGTTCGACCGGCTTCAGGCCAAACTCGTTCCCCTGTGGAGATCGATCGACCATTTCAACAAGGACGAGCAGACGGTTGTCGTCGTGCCGAGCGCCGAGGTCGACTACCCCCTCACGAGCAGCGACCGGCAGGCCTACGAAGAGCGATTCCTCTTCCTGCTACTTCTGCTGCGGCAGCCTCGACTGCGGATGGTGTATGTAACGGGGCAGCCGATCAATCCGACGATCGTCGACTACTACCTCAGCCTGTTGCCCGGCGTCATTCCCAGCCATGCGCGGCGTCGCTTGTTTCTGGTGTCGACACCCGACGCTTCTGCGGGGCCGCTCACCAACAAGCTGCTGGCCAACCCGGGGATCATCGCCCACATCAAATCGTTGATCTCAGACCCGGACAGAGCCCACATGATCCCCTTCTTCACCGGATGGAACGACCGGGAGCTGTCCATGCGGCTGGGGATCCCGATGTACGGAGCCGACCCGCGCTACCTACCGCTCGGGACCAAGACGATGAGCCGCCTCCTCTTCGCGGAAGCCGGGATCACGCACCCGCTGGGGCGCGCCAATCTCTCGGGGGAATCGGATTTGCGCGATGCGATTCTGGAGATGCGATCCGAGCACCACTCATTGAGCCGCGCCGTCGTGAAGCTGAACGAAGGAGTATCCGGCGGAGGCAACGCCGACCTCCGCCTGGATGGCCTGCCGGTTCCCGGAAGCGCCGGCGAAGCCGACGCCGTGCTGAGTCGCATAACCGCTATGCAGTTCGAGCTGGGAACCCTCAACTACGACGAATACATCGCGAAGCTCGCCGACGTCGGGGGCGTCGTCGAGGAACGGATAATGGCCGAAGAAGTCCGCAGCCCGAGCGTTCAGCTGCGGATAACCCCCCTCGGCGATGTAGAACTCCTTTCCACGCATGATCAGATACTGGGCGGACCGAACGGTCAGACCTTTCTCGGTTCGCGATTTCCGGCCGATGCGGATTATGTGGTCGACATCAGCAAGCAGGCACGGGCGGTGGGGAAACTGCTGGCCGACCGGGGAGTGCTGGGTCGGTTCGCGATCGACTTCGTCACCGCTCGCCGGGACGGCGGCAAGTGGAAGTCCTATGCGATCGAGATCAACCTCCGCAAGGGGGGAACCACCCATCCGTTCTTGACTCTTCAGTTCCTCACCGACGGGATGTACGACCCCGACACCGGGCACTTCACGGCCCCCGGCGGGCACCAGAAGTTCTATGTCGCATCGGACCATGTCGAATCGCCCACCTACCGTGCCTTCACACCCGACGATCTATTCGATGTCGTGATGATGAACGATCTGCACTTCGACCAGACCCGCCAAACAGGAGTGGTATTCCACATGATGAGCGCACTTCCGGCGAGAGGTCTTGTTGGTATCACGGCAGTCGGCAACAGTCACGAGGAGGCCGATAAGCTCCACGCCGATGTCGTCCGCGCACTCGACGAGGCGGCGAGAGGTGCCACACTGACGGGATGACTACAGGACGCATTCTCATAGTCGGAGCGAGTCGGGGGATCGGCCTCGGCCTGGTTCGCAGCTATCTGGACGACGGATGGACGGTTCACGCAACGACCCGCACACCCGAGGCGCCCGGAGAACTCGGTTCACTCGCTGGGCCGATATTCGTGCACGGTTTTGATGTGTTGGACGACACAGACGGGCTGGTCCCAGCCGTCGGCGGCCTCGATGTACTGATCCACAACGCGGGGGTCGGTAGGGGGACACCGCGCGACCTCATGATGGCCGTCAACGCCGAGGCGCCGATTCGTGTCGTGCAGGCCTTTCTGGACGCCGGATCACTGACAACCGGCGGAAGGGTGGTCATCGTCACTTCGCAAATGGGAGCGAGACGGGGAAGCACCGAGAGCCTCGGAGATTACGGCGACTCCAAGGCCGCCCTCAACGACGAGTTCCGTGCCCGGGCCGATACCTGGGCCGAGCGGGGACTCGTCGCAGTCGTCGTACATCCCGGCTGGGTGCGCACCGACATGGGCGGCGAAGCGGCGCCACTCTCGATCGAAGAAAGCGCGGAGGGGATGCGAACCCTGATCGCGAGACTCGGCCCGGAAAATCACGGAGGGTTCTGGACCTGGGACGGTCGAGAACATCCGTGGTGAGCAGCTCAGTCCGCCGGCGCGACGAACGGGAGAGACAGTCGCCCTAGAAACAGCTGGACCAGTGGGCCGATCCCGAACGCGAACGCGACCGTACCCGCGCCCACGGTACCGCCCAGCAGCCATCCGACGCCGAGCACCGTCAGTTCGATGATCGCCCGTACGAGGCCAATCGGCCTCCCCGTCCTGCGGCTCAGTCCGGTCATCAAACCGTCCCGGGGCCCGGGGCCGAGGTGCACGCCGATGTAGTAACCCGAACCTATGGCGACGAGAACGAGTCCGCCCAGCATCGCCAGCCAGCGCAGCGCCGAGCTATCCAGGCGATCCGGAAGCAGCCACAGACTCAGATCGATGACGACCCCGATGAAGATAACGTTCGCCAGGGTGCCGATGCCGAATCTCTCGCCGATCGGGAACCAGGCGATAAGCACAACCAGACCGGTGATGATGCCGACGGTCCCGATCGGAATACCGGTTCGCCCTGAGATTCCCTGGTGCATCACCTCCCATGGAGCCAGACCGAGATCGGCCACCACCATGAACGCAAGGCCGAGCCCGAAAAGGAACAGACCGAACATGAGCCGCGGGAAGCGGCGTCGCAGTTCGGCTCGGGGAGGTCGCGGCAGCATTGCGGCAGTTTCGGCGGTAGTAGGGCCAAACACAAGCTCGCTCAGAGCCACCACAGCTCAACTCATCGATGATGACGGTTATGAAGGGAGACCTCTGGCCCCTGGCCCCTGGCCCCTGGCCTACCAGCTCCAGCCCTCGTCTCTCGCCCGGTTGCGAGGCAGAACGTTCGGTAGTCTGAGGGTGAGATGACCATCGATTGGATCGACAACCGGGTCGATGCGTTTCCGCCCACCGATCAGGATGGAGCCGGGCCACTCGTAGTCCTGAGGAGCTGGCTCGTCGTTGTGGAGAAGCTTCCGCTGAACCAACTGCGTCCGATGCTGACCGGGCTATACGGGTATCCGTGGCGAACCGATCGCCTGGACGCAAGGTGCACCGCCGCCAACCGGTTCGACAATGAGTTCACGCTGCCACCGCGAATCGAGCGCCACCACTCGACCGTTCCGGAGCCGAGTTGCAGCTGCGGCATATACGCGAACCGCGACGAAACCCCCGAGCCGGTTCGGCTGCGCTCTCCGGTCGGAGTACCCGTGGTTACCGGCTTTGTGGAGCTCTCCGGACGCATCGTCACCGAATCGACCACCTACCGCGCCCAGAAAGCCTCCATCGTCGGGCCACTCACCCTTCACCCTGGCCGACCTCCGCTCACAGCGGCGCTTCTGCATCGGTCGATCAACCCGCAATGCGTGGCCACCGTCGGCGCCGGCTTCCAGGTCCGATGGGCCGGTCGTCCGACCGGAGAGAAATGGGTCGATTGGGCCGTGAGCACCTCCCGATCCCTGGCCGCCCGGTACGAGATCGAGGTTCTCGCCGCGCGCCCCTGACCCGTTCCGACGACGAGTTTGTTGCGTATCGAACGAGACGGTGTCACCCCGGGTGAGATCGTGTCCGCCCGATCGCGTCGGTGCGATACTGTCAGAAGTGGAACACCCGACCGATCAACCGACGCAACAGTTGCGGGCTGAGTGGACACGCGCCGTGTCGTTCATCATCACAGCCCTGGGCATGATCGTGATGGCTTTCGTCCACTATCGCAGGAACACGGTTTGGTGGATGGTCGGCCTTTTCATCGCTCTGGTCGGAGTAATCGGCTTGCTCGGCTCCGCATCCAAGCTCGAGCCGGCAAGAGCCCTCTTTCGCTCCCTTCTTCGGCTTCGACCGGCTGCAGCCATGGAGTTCCTGGTAGAGCTCAACCGGATTCCACCCATGGGTGCTCCGCACCGAACTCCGCGGATACTTGCAGCCATGTTCGGCGCGCTGGGAGGAGCTGCAGCCGTCCTCGTCATCGCTCGCCTGCTGACCATGTGACGCAAGAAATGGGCACACTTGCCGGCCACGCCGGAGACTGTGAACGAATCGTCGACGGCATCCTGAATCAGCCCGTCAACGCGATCAGCAGCCTGGCCTTCGTGACCGCCGGAGTTGTGGTTTCTGTGCGAGCCCGGCGAGTGCATTCGACCGGGGAACCAATCGGTTGGATAGCCGGAGTACTGATCCTGACGGGCTTCGGCAGTGCCGCCTTTCATGGTTTCGGGGGCCGCGTCGCTATCTGGGTTCATGATGCCTCGCTCGCCGGCTTGTTGGCGCTCCTGGTGAGCATCGAGGTCTTCCGGAGGACAAGGAGGCGGTGGGACGCTACTTCATGGTGGGTGACATGGGCAGGGATTGCGACCGTTACCTGGTTCTTTCCCTCGACCACCTCCACGATTACGGCCGGCGAGGCAGTTGCCGCCCTCCTCCTAATTCTGGCTCCGGCCCGCTGGTCACACCCCGATTCCAGCGCGGCAAAGGAAATCGACAGGCGCCGGGCTTTGCTCCTACCGATCGCACTCGTTGCGACCGGGTTCATCGTGTTCCAATTGAGTCGCACCGGCGGGCCCCTGTGTGATCCGGACTCGCTCCTACAGGGCCACGCCGTCTGGCATCTTCTCGCCGGAACCGGCCTGGCTGTTTACGGAGTGAGGATCGGCCGGACCGCCCCCTCCTCTTCCCGGTCCTTCGAACCGGAGACCAATTCCCCCGACTGACCGTCGGGGAGGGTACGTAATGCTCTCGTGCGGTTTCCCCTCGGGGGGCCGGAAGACCACTCTCGCCCGTGGCTACTCCGGCGTTACGTACGCAGCGGTGAGGCCACCGTCCACCAGGAACTCGGTTCCGGTCACGTATGACGATTCGTCGGAAGCGAGATACAGGGCGGCTTCGGCCATCTCGCGTGCTTCGCCGAACCGGCCCATCGGCACGTGGACAAGGCGGCGTTGACGTTTCTCTTCGGTGTCGAGGAAGCTCATCAGTAACTCCGTGCGCAGTGGACCCGGACACAGGGCGTTCACCCTGATGCCCTCCCGCGCATGGACAACAGCCAGTTCGCGGGTCAGAGCCAGAACTGCTCCCTTCGAGGCCGTGTAAGCCAGCTGTGGAGTCGCCGCTCCGACGATTGCGACGAATGAGGCAGTATTGATGATCGATCCGCCACCGGAGCGAAGCATTGCGGGAATGCCGTATTTGCACCCGAGGTAAACACCCTTGGCGTTCACGGCCATGGTCTTGTCCCAGACGTCCTCTTCGGTAGATACCGCGTCGCCGTCGGCCGACATCATGATCCCGGCGTTGTTGAACAGGACGTCCAGCCTGCCGAACTCGCCTTCCGCGGCCGCCACCATACGCTCACAGGCCGCCGCAGACGATACGTCGGCGGCAACGGCAATCGCCTTACCCGAGCTCGCCACAATCCCGGCAACAACCTCCCCGACGGCTGCTTCGTCCAGGTCGACGGCAACCACCGCCGCCCCCTCTTGCGCGAACAGAAGGGCGGTCTCCCGACCGATTCCGTTTCCAGCTCCGGTGACCAGAGCCACCTTGTCTTTGAGCCGCATTACACCTTCCTGACACCTAGATCTGTTCGAAGTAGCGCTTCCGTTCCCAATCCGTCACAGCCTTGTCGTACGCCTCCAACTCGACCTCGAAGAAATGCCGGTAGTGCTCATGCACGTCGGCGCCAAAGACCCTCTTTGCAAACTCGCTCTCGGCGAACAGCTCGAGCCCGTCACGCATCGTGCGCGGAACCTGCGGCAATTCTGCAGCCGCGTAGACGTCCCCTTCGAAGATACCGGGAGGCTCGATCTGGTTTGCGATGCCGTCCAGCCCGGCGGCGAGCATCGCCGCATACGCCAGGTACGGATTGACGTCGGCACCCGGAACCCTGCATTCGATACGCAGCCCGGCGCCGTCTCCGACTATCCGGAATCCTGCCGTGCGGTTGTCGTGACTCCAGGCGATGCGGGTCGGTGCCCATGATCCATCCTGGAAGCGCTTGTAGGAATTGATGGTCGGAGCGAAGAACACGATCAGTTCCGACATCTTGTCCATCCATCCGCCCAGGAACCAGCGGAACTCATCGGACACCAGCAGCGGTGGAAGCGAAATGTCGCCGGGGAACGCATTCGTGTCGTCCTTCCAGAGGCTCACATGAATGTGACAGCTCGAACCGGCTTCGGCCGCGTCCGGTTTGGCCATGAACGTGATCGCCATCCCCATCGCGTCGGCGGTCTCCTTCATGCACTGCTTCATCAGTACGTGCCGGTCCGCCATGTCCAGCGTCTCTGCGTAGCGCACGTTCATCTCATGCTGTCCCCGGCCAAACTCCCCTTTCGATGTCTCCACGGGTATCCCGGAGCGGGCCAGGTGCCGGCGTACCGCTGCGTTGTAGGGCTCTTCCCTGGTTCCCTGGAGGAGGTGATAATCCTCGATGTACCAGCCGACCGGCTGCAGATTGGCGTAGCCGTCGGCGGCCGCCGAGCGGTAGCTGTCCTCGTAGATGAAGTATTCGAGTTCGGACGCGGCCATGGCCGAGTAGCCCATTTCTGCGGCCAGCTGCAGCTGTTTGCGCAGAATCGATCTGGGAGCCACCGAAACGAGCTCGCCGGTGTGTTCATCCTTGACGTCGCACAACACGATGGCGGTGCCCGACAGCCAGTCGGCGATCCGAAGGGTCGAGATATCGGGCACCATGTGGAAGTCGCCGTAGCCCTTCTCCCAGTTGGCATAGGTGTAACCAGGGATCGGCTCCATATTCATATCTACGGTGAGGAGGTAGCTGCATGCATGGGTTCCGTGGGTATCGGCACCGTCCAGGAAGAACTCGGCGTCGAACCGCTTACCGTGCAACCTTCCGTAGTGATCTGTGAACCCGACCACCACCGTGTCGATCTCGTCCGCGTCGACGAGTGTTCGCAACTCGTCGACGCTGATCAATCCGCGCATCCCGACTCTCCCTCGTGGTCCGACCTATCGACCCGGCTACTTGTCCTGACCGACCGCAAACCCGCTCATGAACGGTTTCTGCATCAGAACGAAGACGATGGCGGGCGGAATCGAAGCAATGATCGCCGCCAACATCAGCGGCCCGTAGGTCAAAGCCCCGTCGACATTGGTCAACGTTTGCAGTGCAACCTGCACGACCTGGCTGGCGTCGTCCCGGATGATCAGACTCGGCCACAAGAACATGTTCCACGTATACACGAACTGGATCACGAAGAGCGCGGCGATGACGTTCCAAGAAAGGGGTATTAGTACCCGGGTGAGAAACTTCATCGGGGTGGCACCGTCGATCTGGGAAGCCTCGAGCAAATCCCCCGGCAGATTGGCGAAGTGTTGCCGGAACAGGAAAGCTCCTGTTGCCGAAGCCAGGAACGGCATGACCAGCGCAGTCATCGTGTCCTGCCAGCCGAACCCCGACACCATGCGGAACATGGCGAGAATCATGACCTCGGTCGGCATCATCAGCGTGACGAGCACGAAGAAGAACACGGCCCACTTGAAACGGAACTTGAAGTAGACGAAGGCGAGTCCGGCGAGCAACGACAGAACCGTCTTGCCGGTCGTGACCCAGATGGACATCTGCAGCGAGTTCCACATGGCTCCGGCGAAGTCTCTCTTCACCCACACGGCGTCGAAGTTCGACTGCAACGCACTGCCCGGCGTGTATTTGAACGAGAAGATCTCGGGATTGTTTTGCGTGGCAATCAGTGCCGCATAGAGCAGCGGGAAGGCGATGATGAATGCCGTGACGGTGAGGCTGACGTGATAGGGCCACCGACGGCCGCGTATCCATCCAACTCGTTGAACACCCGGGGTGAGTCCGGCCATCATGCCCCCCCGTAGGTGACACGGCTGCCGCTGGTGCGGAACTGCCACAGGGTGACCCCGATAACGGCGATGAACAAAAGAACCGATTGGGCGGCGCCCCGGCCGAGGTCGCCTGTGTTAACGCCAACGCGGATGATCTCGTATATCGCCACCGACGTTCGTCCCGCCGGCGCACCCTTGGTCATGAAGTCGATGGTGGCGTAAACCTCGAAGAAGGCGTAGGTGAGATTCGTGACCAGCAAGAAGAAAGTGATCGGCGACACGGCGGGCAGGACGATCGTCTTGAAACGTTGCCATGCCGAGGCTCCGTCGATCACGGCCGCCTCGATCTGCTCGAGAGGCACCGTCTGCAGTCCGGCCAGATAGAAGAGGATGTTGTAGCCGAGGATCTTCCATGCGCTGGCCAGAATGATCGCAGCCATTGCCAGCGCGGCATGCTCCCTGTAGTTGGGAACATCGATCCCGAACCAAGATTCCATGGCGTGGGTAAAGATCCCTGCGGTGGGGTCGAAGATCATGAAGAAGAGGACACCTGCAACGGCGGGCGAAATGGCGTACGGCCAGATCAAAAGGGTCCGGTACACCCCGCCACCACGCAGGTTGCGAAAAGCCAGATATGCGATGGCCAGGCCGCCCATCATTCCGAGGGCAACGATTCCGACCGAGATGATGACGGTGTTGATATAGACCGGCCGGTAGGCAACCTGGCCGCCGCCTCCCGGCGAGAACATGGCGTAAAGCGCCACGAAGACCGACAACATTGCGACAACCGACGCTACGTCGGCGCCCTTGCGGCTCAATGTGCCGGGAGCGGAACGAGTGAACCAGAGCTTCGCGCCGTAGATAGCAGCCAGTGCAATCAATGGATATGCCACCAGCTTGACGGGATCGGTGATCAGCAGCTCGCTGAAGTTGCCGAAACAGACTTCGACGGATTTAGGAGCGCCGAGCCGAGTCAGCTGGGTCGACAGAGTGAAGGTTCTGATGGCGGGGTAATACAGGAAAACGACGAGGATTATCAGGGTCGGCGAGAGCAGTACCCATGGGACCCACCAGCCCATCCGGTAACCACCGGTGCGGATCTCTCCCGTCATCTGAGACTCTTCCTTGACCCGGCCGTCGGCCCTGTCGAAAAGGGCATGAACGGCGATCAAGGCCAGCCAGGCGCCGGCGGCCATGAGACCGTAGGCGAGGAGGTTGTCCACGCCCGTCGCCTCTGCGGCAAACCCGCATTGACCCATCGCAATCGGAGTCACCGCAGCCCCGGCCACGGCGGCTGCCGAAGCCATTCCGAATCTTGGCAGCGAAGGATTCTCCGTTCTCCACTGCACGTAAGCGACGCCCAGAATGGCGGCAACGACGAGACCGATTATCAACATCGAGTTTCAGCTTCCAGTGCCATGAGCGGCATATGGGGGTGGAGCATACGCTCCACCCCCAACACGCGCGCTTCTAGTTGCCGAAAAGTTGCTCGTACTCAGTGAGCGACTTATTTGCTTCTTCATTGGCCGTCGCCATCCTGGTGGCAACATCTAGATCATTCACGAGGATGTCCTCGATGGCGATCGTGATGATGTCGCGGATGCCGACGAAGTTGCCCAGCAACGCTCCGAGCGAGGCCGGAGTGTTCGCCGCAGCCGCCAACTGATCGGACGCAACCTTGCTGTTCGGGCTCTCCTCGTACCAGCCTTGGCTCTCGAGAAGGTCCACGGCAGCCTGGGTGATCGGAATATATCCGGTCAACTGATGCCAGGCGGCGGCGTTCTCCGGGTTGGAGAAGAAGTTCATGAACGCAAGCGCTCCGTCTTCCGTTGCCGAATCCATTCCGTCGAGCATCCAGATGGTCGCTCCACCGATGAGGTTGCCGACGTAGGGAACGTCCCCGTTGCGCGGCATGAAACTGGCCACATTGGTGAAGTCGGTGTTCTCATCGAAGAACGTCGTATCCGAGCTCGAGTAGATGAGCATCGCCACTTCACCGGCAATGTAGGCGTTGGACGTGCCGTCCCAGTCACGCTGGAGACCGGTGTAGGTGTAGTACCCGGCGTCGGAGAGACTCTTCCACCAGTTGAGATATTCCAGCATGCCATCCGACTCGAGGTATGCCTCGGTCGCACGGCCGGTCCGACCGTTGTCGGCGTTGGCGAGAAGCTCACCCACCTGACCCATGCTTTGTTCAACGAACCACGAGTGGTTCGGCCAGGTGATGCATCCGCTCGGACCGTCGGGCAACGCCGCGAGGGCCTCACAGGCGGCCTCGACGTCGGCCCACGTCGCCGGCGGCTCGGTGATACCGGCCGCGTTGAGCATGTCCATGTTGTTGAACATCACCGTTGAAGATGTGTTCCACGGCATCGAATAGAACGAGCCGTCCACCGTGTAGTAGTTGCGTGCGGCAGAGACGACGTCGTCCAGAACAACCGGTTCTCCGAGAATCTCAGAGCGGCCTCCGATGGCCTCAGTGACCGACTTGAAGATCGGGTTCCCGGCCTCGTCCACGGCATCGAGGGCCTGCCGCGTGGCAGCCTCGAAGAAGTGAATGAGCCCGGGTGGTTCGCCGCTGTCCACGGCAAGCACGGCTGCATCGAACGCATCGTTGTAGGACGCGAATGACGTCACCTTGACGTTGTACTCGGGGTGCTTCGTGTTGAACTCGGCTGCTCGATCCTCTGCGAACCCGAGGCGGGCCTCGTCCGAGAATGCAACCCAGAAATCGATGTCAATGACTTCGGCGGCGGTACCCCCGCCGTCATCGCCCCCACCAGCGGCGGCGGTTGTGGTCGTATCGTCGTCGCCACTCCCGCACGCTGCGACGATCAGACTGATCGCCGCAAGCACGGCCAAAAGTCGGTACTTCAATAGCCCTCCTTAGTTGCGATTCCTCGACCGAAACGGGCCGAGGACGCCCGCCCGGGAAGTTCCCGGTCGGTAGCCCGCATGCTAGCCAAGCCGATTTCAGCGCGAGTCAGGTGCGGCCGGATCCGGCCCCCTGTTGGTTAGAGGTTCCGGAGAACGCGTCGCATCGTTTTGCCGGTCGTCGTCTTGGGGAGTTCGTCGATGAAGGCAACCTGCCTCGGTACTTCGTGAGCAGCCAGCCTCGTCCGGACGTGCTGCTGGAGTTCGACGGCCAATCCCTCACTCTCCTGATACCCCTCTTTGACGACAACGAAAGCCTTGACGACCTGGCCCCGGATCTCGTCGGGGACTCCGATCACCGCGCAGTTGGCAACGGCCGGATGCCCCATCAACGACTCCTCCACTTCACCCGGACCGATCCTGTAACCCATCGAACTGATCACGTCGTCCTTGCGAGACACGAACCACAGATAGCCGTCATCGTCCTCCCGGCCGAGATCGCCGGTGAGTAGCCAGTCGCCCGAGTACTTCTCCTCCGTGGCCTCGGGCTGGTTCCAGTAACGCAGCATGAACACGGGATCGGGTCGCCGGACTGCGATCTCTCCGGTTTCCCCGATGATGCGGCGGGAACCTGCGTCCAACACGACCACATCGTGCCCGGGAATAGCTCTGCCCATCGAGCCCGGTTTGACCCGCCAGGTCGAAGCACAGTTCCCGACCGTGAGGTTCGCCTCCGTCTGTCCGTATCCCTCGTTGATAAGAACCCCGAGGTTCTCATCGGCCCAAATCAGCATCTCTTCACCGAGAGCCTCGCCACCGCTGAAGACGGCACGCAGCTGCAGGTCGCGGCGCGACACGCCGGCGGCTCGCATCATCTTGAGGGCAGTGGGAGGCAGGAAAGAACAGGTGATGCGCTGTTTTGCCAGCAAATCGGCAGCCCATTCGGGTTCGAAGTCATGTTGGCCGACGACCACCGGGCGCCCGAAGTACCACGAAGGAAGGAGGGAGTCCATCAGCCCGCCGATCCAGGCCCAGTCCGCAGGTGTCCAATGAACGTCACCGTCCCTTGGGAAATACTCGTAGTAGAGCTCGAAGGCAGGGAGGTGACCGATCAAGTTGCGATGGGCGTGCAGTGCTCCCTTCGGCTGCCCGGTGGTGCCGGACGTGTAGATGAGATAGGCAGGGTCCTCGGCAGAAGTGTCTGCGATATCGAGCGTGGCCTTCCCCCGGCTCACCAGGTCATCGAACGAATGGAAGGGCTCGGCGGCGGCGGGCCCGGTCACGACGATCATGCACTCGAGCCCGTCGGTTGCCTCGACCACCTTGTCGAGATTGTCAGGGGTCGTGATGACCGCCCGGGCTCCGCTGTCTCCCAGGCGGTAACGCAAAGCGTCCGGCCCGAACAAGGAGGCGAGAGGCAAGGCGACCGCCCCGATCTTGTAAAGGGCCAGATGGGCGACGCCGGTTTCGACGGATTGCGGGGCAACGATCCCCACCCGGTCACCCCGTTGGATCCCGACGCCGCGCAGACCGTTGCCGAGCCGGTTGGAGATTGTCGTCAAGTCACCGAAGGTGTACTCCGTGATCAGGCCGCGCCGGTCGAC
>JAHEDJ010000028.1:0-29021 GCA_024641325.1 bacterium
CCGCCCAGTTGGGCCTCTAGTGCCCTGGCGCGATCTCGAAGTGGGTCGAGCAGCTTGCGCGCTTCGGCCGGCGGCATGATTCTCCTGACGAAGGACGCTGCCGTCTGATGGAACTGCCAGATCCGCCCCGGATTCAGCTCGATCCCCAGTGCCGAAGCCATCGTGTCCTCGAGCCTATGAGCCTCGTCAAATATGACGACATCGTGCTCCGGCAATACACCACCGTCCAGCGCCATATCGGCACCGTATAGATGGTGATTGACGACGACCACATCGGCACCGGCAGCTCTGTCGAATGCCGCCATGGCGAAACAGTCTGCACCCTGCGGGCATTCATCCCTGCCCGGACACTCCATGCCTGAGACCGATACATCAGACCAGATATCGTCGGGAATGGCTATCGGCAGATCATCGCGATCGCCCGTATCGTGCACCTCGGCCCACTCGATGAGCGTCGCAGTGAGGCTGGAGTCTGTGGCCTCGTCGTCGAACAGGCCGCCCTGGTCCGTATCTTCTCGCAGTTCCTCGAGCTTGGAGAGGCACAGGTAGTTTTGTCGCCCCTTGATTGCCGCCCACGAGAAGGAGATTCCCAGCGGTTCCAGCGCCTCGGCTAGAAACGGCAAATCGCGCGCTGAGAGCTGATCCTGAAGACTTTTTGTGGCGGTCGATACGACAACCCTCTTGCCTGAGGAAATCGCCGGTATTAGATAGCCGAACGACTTGCCCGTTCCGGGGCCCGCCTCACACAGCAGGTGAGAATCTGAAAGGAGCGCCCCGGCAATCGCTCGAGCCATCTCGACCTGACCAGACCGGCGAGCGCCACCCTCCTTAGCTTCGACGACAGCCTCGAGGAGCACCTCTACGCGCTCGACGGGATCAGATGGCAGGGACGGCATCGTTGGGATAGTAGGTTCCCCTTCGCCGCACCGGCACCATCGAGTTATGGTTTGTCACTCTCGAGCGGGACCAGGGCATGAATATCGGAATACTCACAGCGGGTGGAGACTCACCCGGCCTCAACGCAGCCATACGCGGCATCGGAAAAGCTGCTATCCGCTCCCACGACATGTCGGTCGTAGGGTTCCGAGATGGCTTTCGAGGGTTGATGCAGAACCGCCACATCCGCCTGGACTCAGACGATTTGTCTGGAATCCTGACGGCAGGTGGAACGATCCTCGGGACGAGCCGGGACAAACCCAGTCGCATGAACGTCGGCGGCCGCGAGATGGACATGACGGGCATCATGATCGAAACCTACGAAGCCCATCATCTCGACGCCCTCGTCTGTCTCGGAGGAGGAGGAACCCAGAAGAACGCTCTCCACCTTGCACAGGCCGGCATGAGAATCGTGACGCTTCCGAAGACAATCGACAACGACGTGGCGGGAACCGACATCACAATCGGATTCGATACGGCGATGGACATCGCCACGGAAGCAATCGACCGCCTGCATTCAACGGCGCACTCTCACCATCGAATCATCGTCGTCGAGGTGATGGGCCACAACGCTGGATGGCTTGCGCTCGGAGCGGGTCTGGCCGGTGGTGCAGACGTAATTCTGATTCCCGAGGTTCCCTATCACATGGACGCCATCGCAGAATCAATCCTGGCCAGGCAAGCCGCAGGAAGTCGTTTCAGCATCGTCGCAGTCTCAGAGGGTGCCATTACCGCCGATCACGCCGCCGACCGGGACCGCCTGAAGGAGATCCGGAAAACGGGTGACGACGAGGGCGAACGCGCAACGGCCAAGCAAGGACTCCAGGATCTGAAAATCGAAACGGCGGATGCAACGCACTCACTGGCAGCACAACTCGAGGAACGGACCCGGCTCGAAGCACGCGTGACGATTCTCGGCCATGTACAAAGAGGCGGAACACCCTCACCTCTCGACCGTCTCCTGGCCACCCGGCTCGGGACGGCCGCGGCCGACTTCGTCGCGGCCGGCCGCCACGGCATCATGGTCGCCAACAGCGGCGATGAGGCCGTAGCGGTGCCTCTCGAAGAGGTAGCCGGGCAACGTAGAACAGTGCCGCTGGATCACCCCTGGGTTGCCACAGCTCGTAGTCTCGGAGTGTCGCTCGGCGACTGAGCAGGACAGAACGCTGCACCCATTTCGGGGCCGATTGGCAGGGCCTCTCCCCTATCGCTCCGCCAGGAGAATCGTCCGGGCCCCGTTCTCAGCCAGCTCCAATCGATCGAGAGCCTGGGCCACAGACATGCCGACGGTGACCACCCCATGCCGTTTGAGGATGACCACACTCGCTCCTCTACCCACTGCTCTCCCAACATCGTCGGCGAGACGCTCGCTGCCACTGGACTCGAACGGGTTGATGACTATCGAACCGACGACGGTTTCGAGTTCGGGCAGGAGCTGTGGAAACGAACTCCTACGCAGCCCGACAGCCGTCAGCGCCGGAGAATGGGTGTGCAACACGGCGCGGACCGCGTCGTCGGCCCGATACGAGGCGAGGTGCAATCTGTATTCGGTGCTGGCCTGTTCCAATGCCTCCCGGCCGGGATGATCCGGGTTGAATACGACGAAATCGTCCGACGTCATCGTTGCCTTGCGGACACGACGCTTCGACATTACGACGCGTCCATCGACCAACCGGGCCGAGAAGTTTCCCGCGGTTCCGGCATTGAGACCCGACTCGTGCACCTGACGCCCCACATCAACCAATGCGTCGAGAATCTCGGCAATCATGTGGATCCGGCCCTCAACGCGCCGAGGCTTTCGATGTACGGCGGCTCGTGGATACCGTGTTCGGTGATGATCCCCGTGATCAGCCTCGCGGGTGTCACATCGAACGCAGGACTCCACACCGGAACGTTTTCCGGTGCAGTCAACCTTCCGAACCCGCGGCGAATCTCGTCGGCAGATCGGAACTCGATAGGTATAGCGCTCCCATCGGACGCGTGATGATCGATCGTCGACGTAGGTGCCAGAACATAGAAGGGGATCCCGTGTTGTTCGGCCAGCACGGCCAGACCGTAGGTGCCGATCTTGTTGGCCGCGTCACCATTGGCGGCGATGCGGTCGGAACCCACGAATACGACGTCGGGAGTGTCAACAGCCATGAGCGCTCCGGCCATTCCATCGGTGATCACCGTCACGTCGATACCGGCCGCATCCAACTCCCATGCCGTGATCCTGCTGCCCTGCAGGAGAGGGCGGGTTTCGTCCGCGAATACCCGTGTCCTGAGCCCGCGTTCGTGTCCGACGTATACGGGCGCGAGCGCCGTGCCGATTCCTCCGGTGGCTAGGGCGCCGGCGTTGCAGTGCGTGAGCACCACCGACGACTCCCCGAGAAGGCCGACGCCATGCTCACCGATTGCCCTGCACATCCGGGCGTCTTCGATGAGGATCAGTCCGGCTTCTTCTATGAGAGCCGCGGCGATATCGGTAGAGCTTCCAGGGGTGGCCTCGAGCACGACACGCATGCGGTTGATCGCCCAGGCCAGGTTCACGGCCGTCGGCCGCGCTGCGGCAAGCCTGTCGGCCCATCCGGCGAAGCTGGTTCGCAATTCCTCCGACAGGGGCCCCTGCCGGGCTTCTCCGCAGGAGAGGGCGGCTAGACCCATGGCCCCCGTGACGCCTATCAGAGGGGCACCGCGCACCCTCAACGATTTGATCGCTTCCTCGATCCCCTCCACCGTTCTGAGAGTCACTTCCTTGACCTCGGAGGGAAGACGGGTCTGATCGAGGATTACGATCCCGGTTCGATCGTCATCCCATCGAATCTGTCCAAAGGGAGCGGGGCTGCTGAGGTCCATCAGCTGAGACGATAAACGCGTGCGGGCCGGTCGCCACAACCTGCCTACTATCCGAGGAGGAGGTGCAGCAGTGCAATACAGAACTTTCGGGCGTACCGGTTGGGAAGTGTCCTCCGTCGGATTCGGAGCATGGGCCATCGGCGCCGAATGGGGACCCGTCGACGACGAGCAATCGATGGCCGCCCTCCGGACGGCAGTAGACGAGGGCATCAACCTCTTCGACACCGCCGACGTCTACGGGGACGGACGCAGCGAACGGCTGATCGGGCAACTGCGTGCCGACTACCCGGATGAGACCCTCCACGTCGTCACCAAGGCGGGACGACGGCTCAGCCCTCATACTGCCGACGGCTACAACGCAGCGAACCTCGAACGATTCATCGAAAGAAGCCTCCGCAACCTCCAGATCGATAGTCTCGATTTGGTCCAGCTCCACTGCCCGCCAACCGATGTCTACTACCGACCCGAGGTATTCGAAGCTCTCGATGTGCTACAAACCCGCGGGCTGATTCAGCACTACGGCGTCAGTGTCGAACGGGTAGAGGAGGCACTCAAGGCGATCGAATTCCCGGGCGTCAAGAGCGTGCAGATCATTTTCAACATGTTCCGCCAGCGCCCGGCCGAGCGATTCTTGAGCGAGGCCGAGAGACGGAACGTGGCGATTCTGGCCCGCGTACCGCTGGCCAGCGGACTGCTCACCGGCAAGATGACACTGCAGTCGCAATTCCAGGAGAACGATCATCGAAACTACAACCGCCACGGCGAGGCGTTCGACGTAGGCGAGACCTTCGCCGGCGTCGACTATGCGACCGGACTGGAAGCCGTCGAGTCCCTGCGCAGCTTGCTTCCTCCGGGGATGTCCATGGCACAATTCGCGCTTCGCTGGATTCAGATGTTTCCCGCGGTCAGCACTGTGATTCCAGGAGCCAAGAACCCCGCCCAAGTTCGGGACAACGCCGCGTCGGCCGATTTCCCGCCCATCTCCAATGAAGCGATGGAGGATGTGAGCACCCTGTACAACGAGCGAATCCGACCGCTCATTCACTACCGCTGGTGAGTTGCGATCTCCGGCGTTGGTCTGCGAAACGGCCGACGGTGCGTGCAAGTAGCCTCCGTTTCCCATGAGTGAAGGCCCACGTTCCATCTACTGGCGGGGCGTACGCGACTTTGCACCCCTCATCCTCGGTGTTGTTCCGTTCGGATTGGTTGCCGGAATCGCGTCAATCGACGCCGGCCTTGACATCTTCCACGCCATGGGGTTCTCCACGATCGTCCTGGCGGGCGCTTCGCAGCTGGCTTCGATAGCGCTGATCGGTCAAAACGCGACTTTGATCGTCATCGTGGCGACTGCGTTGATCATCAATGCGCGCTTCATCATGTACAGCGCCTCACTCGCAACCCACTTCGCGGGCTTGTCATTGCCGCGCAGAGTCCTGGCCGCCTACCTGCTCACAGATCAGGCGTATGCCTTCTCGATCATCCGCTATCGGGATGAATCATGGGACGTTAGGCAGAAACTCGCCTACTACGTCGGTGTCGGCAGCGCACTCTGGCTCGTCTGGCAAGTATCCACGGCACTGGGTGCGCTTCTCGGTGCAGGCGTTCCGGCGGAGTGGTCGCTCGACTTCGCCGTTCCACTGGTGTTCCTCGCGTTACTCGTCCCCGCTATTCGCGATAGGGCAGACGGTGCAGCCGCCCTGGTGGCGGGAGTTATCGCCGTCGCGGCAGCCGGCATGCCCTACAACCTCGCGCTGCCCATTGCTGCGGTTGCCGGTATCGGGGCAGGCGTGGCGCTCGGGAGAGAACAACCAGCGTGACGAACTACTCCCCCACCACCGTCTGGCTCCTGATCGTCGTCATCGGCCTCGGCACTTTCGCTCTTCGCTTCTCGCTCATCGCCCTGGCAGGGAGGAATGATCGGATACCGGAGGCTGCCCTCCGCGCGCTCCGATTCATTCCACCAGCGGTTCTCGCCGCGATCGCGGCGCCGGCGTTTCTGCGGCAAGAAGGAGTGATCGATGTTTCACTCGACAATCTGCGCCTGTTCGCCGGACTGGCCGCCTACTTCGTCGCGGCGCGCACGAAGAGCGTCCTGTGGACCATCGTGTCGGGCATGACGGTTCTCTGGATCCTCGAGGCCGTCTTCTGAACGCGATTCGGACCTCCCGAAGGAGGTCCGATCGTCTCATGTCGGCCGCGGTCGGGCGGGAGCCCGACGAGGCCATGTTTGTCGTCGTTTCGGCGGTCGTTCGGTCTTCGGACGAGTCGGCTTGGCTGGTGCGTAGCGTTCTTGTGCGATGGCGCGAACAGCGCGCGTGTCATACGGGTACATGACGTTCCTTCCCAGGTGGGTGGTCGGCGCGAAGGCGCCGTTTAAGGAGTCTCCGGGCCGGAGAACGGCTAGAGAGCGAGAGAGACGCTCATCGAACCGGCAGGGGCGCCGGAAGTCATCGAGATTGTGATCATGTCGGCACCTCCTTTCGAGAGCGGTCTTGAACAATGTATCGCAATTCGCCGGACCGTGCGGGGGAATAAACGAGAAGGATCGCGATTCGCAGTTCGCAGTTCGCAATTCGCAGTTCGCAGTTCGCAGTTCGCAGTTCGCAGTTCGCAGTTCGCAATTCGCAATTCGCAATTCGCATCGGCCTCTGGCCTGTGGCCTGGAATTCCCCCAACCCGGCTTCAACCGGGAGCCAATTGCCAATCGCCAATGGCCAATGGCCTACTGCTCTCAGGCGAATCGCGAATCGCGAGCAACCAGCCTTGAGTACGATCAATCTCATGGACACGCCGAGGCCTTTGTGGCTCAAGATCGTCGACTGGCTCACGACCATCCCGATGGTGATCGCCTTTGGCACCACCCTGGTTCTCGGCGATATCGCCGCCCGTATCGCCCGCCTGTTTGGTCTTCGACCGATGGAGATCGCGGTCGGTGCGGCCCAGCGAGCACTGATCTGGACCTTCCGCATATCAGGAGTCAGGCTGACTATCGAGCGCCACCCCGCGGTCGTCGCCGGGAAGGGCTTCGTCTTTCTCTCGAACCATCAGAGCCTGTTCGACGTTCCGATCTTCGGTGGGATCCTCTTTTCGAACTACCCGAAGTACGTTGCCAAGAAAGAACTGGCCAACTGGATTCCGCTCATCTCGTTCAATCTGAAACACGGTGGCAACGTCCTCATCGATCGTGGAAATCGGGTCGGGGCGGTGCGAGCAATCGCGGAGTTCGGTGCCACCTGCCAGGAACGTGATGTGTCGGCCGTCATCTTCCCCGAAGGAACAAGGTCTAGAGACGGCAACCTTCAGGAGTTCAGAAAGGCCGGAACGGCCGTCCTGCTCGACGCTGCCTCGAGCCTTCCCGTCGTACCGACCGCCATCGATGGTTCCTGGAAGCTTCTGATCAACAAGATGTTCCCGGTTCCTTTCGGAACAAGCGTCAAGATCAGGTTCCACGAGCCAATCGAACGCGGAGAGGGTGATGCAGGCACCCTCATCGATGCCTCTTTAGCCACCATCGCCACGACGATTGATGAGTGGCGGGCGGATCCGCAGTAGTCGGGTTCAGACCGGATCGAAACCTTCGCCTGATTCTTCTTGCTCTCTGCGCGCCGCCTCTGAGCGCAGCTCCTCGACGGTGTGCTCGATGTCTGGTTCAAGCATCGAGAAGATTTCCATCGCCGCCATTGCACCGGCACCACTCCCACCGCCCTTTCCCTTGCTGCGGTAGTAGATCCAGCCGCGACGCTCCATCCATGTCGCGAGGCGATGCCACCCATACCCGACAACGAATAGCCCCAGCAGCGCGAGGCCGAGAATGACAGCACCGTCCATGACCTATCGTCCCACAGGCGGATCCACCCATTTTACTCTGTCGTGCAGAGTATTCTGTACTGTGGAAGTAATGGATAGGAGATAACTCATGACCGACATCAATCTCGAATCCGTCGAACGCAAGTCATACCGATCGATGTTCGACGACGGGCTACTCGACTTGTTCGTCGGGATCTCACTTCTCTTCCTCGGGCTCATGTGGCTCACCGAGAACGCGGCGTTGGGCGGACTGATGCCGGCTCTGCTCATTCCGATATGGCCGATCGCCCGCAAGCGATTTGTAGAACCCCGCTCGGGATATGTACGACTCGCAGAGCCGAGGAGGAAGAAGATTCGCAGGGGAATCGCCGGGAGCATCGCCCTCGGCCTGCTGGCGTTGTTGCTGGGCGTTGCCGCCTATATCGGCCTGACTTCGGATAGCTCTCCTGCGGAGGCGATCCTCGACTCACTTGGGTCCGGGATTCCGGCTCTGCTTCTCGCCCTCATGGCAACCGCGGCAGCACGGATGTTCGACCTTCCCCGGTTCTTCGTATATGCAGCCGGCCTTCTGACGCTGGGGCTACTCGGTGTCTTGTTCGACCTCGAGCCGGCGTGGTCGATACTCGGATCGGCGATTCTCGTTACCGCAACAGCGGTCGTGCTGATGGCTCGGTTCGCTCGCAACTCTCACCTCATCGCGGATCCCGACTCGCTATGACCGATCGTTCGGACAACCAGATCGACCGCCTGATCCACGAACCGGCACGTCTGGCCCTCATGACACAACTGTCTGTCGTCGATGAGGCGGACTTCGTGTTCCTCCAACGCCAGACGGGCATGACCCCGGGCAACATGTCTGCGCACATAGGGAAATTGGTCAAGGCCGGCTATGTCGAAGTGGCCAAGACGTTCGCCGACAATCGTCCGCGAACGATCTACTCGCTGACAACCCCCGGTCGAGGTGCCTTCGAGAGCTATCTGGTCAGAATGCGGTCGCTCCTCGACGCAGCACCCGGCTGAGGCAAACCGGTTCCTCGATTAACGCCGAGAGGGGTCCCGATACACGATCGGGACCCCTCTCATTGGTGGAGGTGCGGGGAGTTGAACCCCGGTCCGCTGAATCTTCGGCGCCGGCATCTCCGAGCGCAGCCTTCAGCAAGCTTTCGGAACGGCGGGACTCTGATGGCTAGTTTCCCGTTGCCCTATCCGGAGTTGGTCTTAGCCCCTCAGTCCCGGAATCCCTCGGGGAGCATCCTGCATTGCGACGCCTGGATCCGACGGGGCAGGAACCCTTCGGGCAGACGAGCTGCGTTTAGTTACGCAGCCAGGGCGAAGTTATCTTCGGCACCTATTGGTGTTTCCCGGCTCTTTAACGAGGACTCCGGGGACCTCGGCTCGCTTCCGGCGCTTCAACATTCAACGTCGAAACCGTTTCACCCCCATATGGGTGTTTCTACACGTACAACGATACCGGGGCTGCGGTATTCCGCAAGAAGAACGCGATTCGCGATTCGCAGACCGACGGTGGCTATCGTCACCGGGCTGTGATCTATTTCGCCTATGGCTCGAACATGTCGTCGACCGTTATGGCGGAGCGCTGCGCGAGTGCGCGATCGCTCGGCCCCGGAAAGCTCGGGGGCCACCGGCTCGCATTCACTTTGCCGTCCACAAGATGGGGCGGCTTTGCCGCCGACCTTGTCATCGACGCTCCATCCAGCGTCTGGGGCGTCCTATGGGATGTGGATAACGAGGCACTGGCCGTCCTCGATGGGTACGAAGCCAGGTACGACCGTTGCATGATCGCTGTGTCCACCGGTCCAGCTACAACGAAAGCAATGACCTACCGCGTGAAAGCCGAGAACAGGCAACGCCGCGCCGGCAACCCGGCCCCGGAATATCTGCAACACATGCTCGACGGCGCAGCCGAGCATGGGCTCCCCCTCTCATACGTCGGTCGGCTCCTCGCCCTGAGCCGGTAGGCCGCCGTAGATGGTCATGCCGGGTCTCGAGTCGCGACTCGCGGCCGGCCGAAGGCCGGCTACTGCCTCCCCTTGCGCCGCATCGCCCTATCCATCTCGCGTTTCTGCTCTTTTGCTTTGAGGGACTGGCGCTTGTCGTAGGTGCGCTTGCCGCGTCCGAGCCCGAGTTCGATCTTGGCTTTGCCTTCCTTGAAGTAGATACGCAGTGGGACCAGGGTCAATCCTCTTTCGGCGAGTTTGGACCCAATCCGCTCGATCTCACGCCTATGCAGAAGGAGTTTCCGATCACGCTCAGGTTCGTGACCGCCCAGGCGGGAGAAGGCGTACGGCGCGATATGACATCCGATTAGCCACAGTTCGCCATCGCGGATGCCCGCATAGGAGTCTTTGAGGTTCACCTGACCGTCCCGAAGGCTCTTGACCTCGCTGCCGACTAGAACAATGCCCGCCTCGTAGGTCTCGAGGATCTCGTGATCATGACGAGCCCGCCGATTGGTAGTGACGACCTTCATCAACCGTTGAGGAAAGGCATCGGGTCGACCGGAGTTCCAAACTCACGGGTTTCGAAATGAAGGTGAGGACCGGTCGAATATCCTGTGGAGCCGACGTAGCCGATCACCTCGCCGTCCGAGACCGATTGACCGACGCTCACTGCCAGTTTGCTCTGATGGGCATACAGAGTGGACAGTCCCGCTCCGTGATCGATGACCACCGCGTTGCCGTAGCCTCCGTACCAACTCGCCAGGATGACGACGCCGTTTCCTGCGGCGACGATCTCCACACCGGCACCAACGGATATGTCGACTCCGGTGTGAAGCTTGCGAACGCCGGAGATGGGGTGAACCCGGTAGCCGAACGGTGACGACACCGAGCCGCCAACCGGCCAGCGCAAGGAGCCGAGCTTCTCTCCACCGGCCGATTGCGCAGCCCGGATTGCTGCTTCAATCTTCTCTTGTTCCCGTTCGAGGGCGGTCAGCTCGCCTTCGACCTCATTGATATCGGACTGGACTTCAGCGAGGAGATCCTTCACCGCATCGAGTTCGACGGCGACCTCTGCCTCTTTCTCCTCGAGAAGAGTGCGATCGGCCACCAGGCCCTCCCGCTCAACCTCCAGGGCAACGAGAATCTCCTGGGTTCGCTGTTTATTCGCCTCAACCTGCTCCTGCTGGAGCTCTTCCTGGTGTTCGAGTACTTCGAGGCGGCGAATCAGCGCCTCGGAATCCTCGATAACTTGACCGGCGTACTCCAAGCCAACGCTCACGTCGGCCATTTCGTTTACCGCCAGCAACACACCGCCGACATTCAGGGAACGAGACATATAGAGGTCGACTGCGCGCTCTTGTACCGTTTCCTTGGTTTGGCGAACCTCCAGCTGCGTCCTGGCGATCTGCGCTTCCAGGCTCGAGAGTGAAGTTTCGAGATCGACCAACTCAGATTCTTGACTGGCGATATCGAGTTCCTTCGAATCGACCCGCCCTTGCACCTCGCTGATCTGGGCCTGGAGTTCTTCGAGCCGGCCGGCCACAGCCGCAACCGCAGCCGCTCGCTGGTCTTTGATCTCTTTCTGTGCCTTGATCCGCTGATTCAGAGCGTCGATTTCTTGCTCGACGTCGCTCAATCTCGCCTCGTCTGACTGAGCCCCAACCGGCACGGTGAGTGCAAGCACCAGGAGCATCGCAACGGGGACCATCCATCGCCGCATCACATCACTCCCTCAAGTACCTGCGAAGGCCCAGGGCTGAACCGAGGACACCGGCCAGCGCACCGAACAGCAGGAAGAGGATGGTCCACCGCCAGAAGAACGAGTCGGCGACCTGGAAATCGAAGAGTCCGATCGTGTCATCGATGCCTTCCAGACGAGTCCTGGCAAAGAAAACCATGACAACCGCGAACAACGCACCAACGAAACCTTGCAACATGCCTTCGAGGACAAACGGGACCCTTATGAACCAATTAGAAGCACCGACGAGCTTCATGATTCCGATCTCCTCACGGCGCGCATAGATGGCCATGCGGATGGTATTGGAGATCAACACAACCGCCGACGCGCCCTGAACGATCGCCAGAACGACGCCGATCATGTTGAGCACGTTGCTCAAATCAGCGAGTTGCTCGATGCTCTCACCAGGGGAGGTGACTTCTTTCACGACGGGTTGATCGATCAGACGCAGCTGAATACCCCGATACTCCTCGATGTTGTTGAGTTTGATGCGAATGGAGGCGGGCAAGATCGCAGGATTGACGTTTTCGAGCATCGCAGGATTGCTCGCAAACATCTCCTGGAATTCCTGATATGCCTCGGCCTTGCCGACGAAGCTCGCGGTGTCCACCTCTTCCCATTCGTTGACCTGGTCGAGCAGACTCATCTGGGCCTCGAAGGTCACGCCATCGCGAACCTCATCTTTCAACCAGACAATCACGTGCACCCCGTCTTGCCATTGCAGCGTGTTCGCCTTGACCAGTTCGTTGAGAACAAGCGCGCTGAAGGCGAGTGTCAATGAAACGAAGACGGCCAGGATGGCACCAACGACCACCAGGGCGTTGCGGCCCATATTGGCGAGGGCTTCACGGAGTAGGTAGGCGATCCTGCTCATGAGTCGAACTCCGTGACCTGATCTTCGACCGACTCGAGCTCGACGGAATTCTGCTCCGGAACTTCTGTGTCCGGGGCCTCAGGAGAATCGACCTCCGGCGCAAGTTCGATCACTTCGGCGGTCACCGGCTCCTCGGAGATATCGACCCGGACGTGCTCGTAGCGACCACCGGATTGATCACGAACGATCCGGCCGGCTTCGAGCTGCACCACTCGACGGCGCATAGCGTCCACAATGGCGTGATCGTGGGTAGCCATGACGATTGTGGTTCCCGTTCGATTGATACGATCGAGGAGCCGCATGATCCCGACCGAGGTGGCCGGATCGAGGTTGCCTGTTGGTTCGTCTGCCAGCATGATCGGCGGCCTGTTCACGAATGCCCTGGCGATGGATACCCGTTGCTGTTCTCCACCCGAAAGCTGTTTTGGCTTCCGGTCGGCCTTGCCATCGAGGCCCACGAGATCGAGAACCTGCCCGACCTGTCGCTTTATCACCGATCGGGGTCGACCAAGGACCTCAAGAGCGAACGCTACGTTCTCGGCCACAGTCTTATTCGGCAGAAGCTTGAAGTCCTGGAAAACGGTGCCTATCGAACGCCGCAGGAACGGCACCTTCCAGGATGGCATCTTGGTTACATCTTTCCCGGCTACCCAGATGGATCCACGCGTCACATCGTCCTGCCTCAGCATCAGGCGAATGAGGGTGGACTTGCCCGAACCCGAAGGTCCTACAAGGAAAATGAACTCACCTTTTTGCACGTTGAGGGTCGCGTCGCGAACGGCGACGGTGCCGCCTTCGTACACCTTGGTGACGTCTTGAAGTCGGATCATCTGCTCTAAATCTCCGGGTCTGCGCGCCGGGCGCGACGAGACCCCCTAGATACTTGGACCCCTACTCCATCCCGCCACCGGCAGGTTACCAACAGGGCGGGTGAATGCGAATCATTGCCGGTCAGTTGGATGCTTCCTGACGCGCTCTCCGCCAGTGCAGGTAGGCCTCCACGAGCGGTCGTAAATCCCCATCAAGTACCCCCTGCACGTTGCCAATCTCGAGTTCGGTTCGAAGATCCTTGACGAGTTGATATGGCTGCATCACATAAGAACGCAGCTGACGGCCCCATCCTGCTTCCGTCTGCTCTCCACGAATCTCATCGATCTGGTCTCGCTGCTGCTGTCTCGCAAGCTCTGCCAGACGGGCCTTGAGGAGTGTCATCGCCCTGGCACGGTTCTGGATCTGGGAGCGTTCGGCCTGGCAAGCCACGACAGTATTCGTCGGCAGATGTGTGATACGGACGGCAGAGTCGGTGGTGTTCACGTGTTGACCACCTGCGCCCTGAGACCGAAAAGTATCGATTCGAAGATCGTCTGGTCCTATCTCGATCTCGATGGCATCGGAGACCTCAGGGATGACATCGACTCCTGCGAAAGAAGTGTGGCGGCGCGAGTTGGCGTCGAACGGGCTGATCCGCACGAGACGATGCACGCCTCGCTCTCCCTCCATGGTCCCATAGGCATACTCGCCTTTGGCGGTGAAGGTCGCCGACTTTATGCCGGCCTCGTCTCCCGGGGTGATCTCATCTACCTCGACGGAAAACCCCTCGTTCTCGAGGAAACGCAAATACATGCGCAGCAGCATTTCGGCCCAATCCTGCGCATCGACGCCTCCGGCCCCTGCATGAACCGAAACGATCGCAGCCGAATCATCGTGTTCGCCGAAGTACAGCGATTCGATCTCCAGCTTTCCGAGCTCTGCATCGACGGCTGCCAGCTCCATCGTGACTTCCTTCGCGGCCCCGGCATCCGACTCTTCCTCTGCCATCTGGAGTAGCAGCTCGCCGTCGTCGATTGAAGCCCGCAAACGGTCGAATTGATCTATCAATCGCTCGAAGCGGGAGAGTCTTCTCGTCACCACCGTTGCGGCGTTTTGATCATCCCAGAGATCCGGCGAGGCCGCCCGCTCTCTCAGCTCGGCGAGTTCACGTTCCTTCGATTCAAGGTCAAAGGAACCTCCTGGCGTCGTCGAGCCTGGTACGAAGATCTTGAAGCACAGCTCGGGGGTCGGTGATGTTCATGGGTGATCAGATGGTAGCTAGCAGCAGGAGGCCATTTGCCGTTGGCCGCCGAGTCAAGCGGCCGCCCCATGGCACTTCTTGAACTTCTTGCCCGATCCGCACGGACACGGGTCGTTGCGACCGACCTTGTCGGAATGCGCTTGACCTCCACCCGAAGACCTCGAAACCTGGCCACCACTCTGGGCAACCTGCACCTTCGGCTTCTCCTCACGCTTGGCCAGCTGCGCATGGAACAGGTAGCGAACCGAATCGCGTTTGACCGCATCGACCATCTCCGAGAACATGTCGAATCCTTCACGCTGATACTCAACGAGCGGATCCCGTTGACCCATGGCACGGAGGCCGATGCCTGCGCGAAGGTAATCCATCTCGGCTAGATGTTCGCGCCACTTATTGTCGATGATCGACAAGATGACGTTTTGCTCGATCTGACGGAGGACGTCCGAACCGAACTCCTCCTCGCGTTGCCGGTACACCTCGTGCGCTTCTTCGAGAGCCGCCTCGACAACGTCCACCACGGCAATCCCGCCCGGCGCCTCTATCTTGTCGCGGCTGAGGTCGGTCGGATACAGAACCAGCATCTCCGCCATGAGCTCGTCCCAATTCCACTCGGAAGGGGACGTGTGATCACTAATGGCCAGCTGCACGGTCTCCTCGATGACCTCGTCGATCCACTCGCCGGCGAGCTCCTCACTCGACCCTCCCTCGAGGATCCCGGACCGCCACTCATAGATCACCTGGCGCTGTTTGTTCATCACTTCGTCGTATTTGAGGACGTTCTTTCGGATCTCGAAGTTCTGGGACTCGACTTGACCCTGCGCGCGCTCGATCGACTTGCTGACCATCTTTGCCTCGATCGGCATGTCCTCCGGCATTCGAAGGCGCTCCATGATGGAGGCGACCCGCTCGCCCTGGAACCGGCGCATCAGGTCATCCTCCAGAGACAGAAAGAACCGCGACTCCCCCGGATCACCCTGTCGTCCGGAACGACCACGCAACTGATTGTCGATTCGACGGGACTCGTGCCGCTCCGTACCGACGACATAGAGGCCACCGGCTTCCACGACCGTGCGATAGCCATCTTCGAGCTCCCGGCTGAAACGCTCGAAGGCTTCGTCGTACCCTTCCTTGTATTCGGGAGAGGCGGGCACCAGCCCCTTGCGCTTCATCTCACCTTTGGCGAGCCCATCAGGATTGCCGCCGAGAAGAATGTCTACTCCACGTCCGGCCATGTTTGTGGCAACCGTGACCGCTCCGACTCGCCCGGCCTGGGCAATGATCTCGGCCTCCCTCGCATGATGCTTGGCATTGAGGACCTCGTGCTTCACGCCTCGTTTGCGGAGCATCGTCGACAAGCGCTCACTCTTTTCGATCGAGACCGTTCCGACGAGGGTCGGCTGCCCCTTCTCGCTGCGCTCGGTGATGTCATCTATCAGTGCACCGAACTTCGCATCCTCTGTCTTGTAGACGAGATCGGCCTCATCGACACGGGCAATCGGCTGGTTCGTCGGGATCTCGACGACCGTCAGTCCGTATATTTCTGCGAACTCAGCAGCCTCGGTCTTGGCGGTTCCCGTCATTCCCGCCAGCTTCTCGTACATGCGGAAGTAGTTCTGAAGGGTGATCGTCGCCAGCGTCTGGTTCTCCTCTTTGATCCGCACGCCCTCTTTGGCCTCGATCGCCTGGTGCAGGCCTTCGGAATACCGGCGCCCTTCCAGGACTCGCCCGGTGAACTCGTCGACGATCTTCACCTCGCCGTCGTCGACCAGATAGTCGACGTCCTTCCGGTAAAGCGTCTTGGCCTTCAAGGCAACGTCGAGGTGATGGACCAGGTCCACTGCGGCGTAGTCGTACATGTTCTCTACGCCGAGGATGTCCTCGACCCTGGTTACGCCCTCTTCCGTCGTTACGACCTGGCGCTTTGCCTCGTCGATCTCGAAGTGTTCGTCGAGCCTGAGCCTGTCCACGATTCTGGCGAAATCGCGGTAGTACTTGGCGGTGTCTGCCACGCGACCCGAAATGATCAGCGGCGTCCTGGCTTCGTCGACGAGAATCGAGTCGACTTCGTCAACGATGGCGTATTGGTGGCCGCGCTTGACCATGTGATCGGGCTGCATGGCCATGTTGTCGCGCAAGTAGTCGAAGCCGAACTCGTTGTTTGTGCCGTAGGTGATGTCTGCCCCATAAGCGGGACGCCGCTCCGCAGGGGTCATGGCCGATTGGATCAAGCCGACGTCCAGCCCGAGGAACCGGTGAACTCCTCCCATCCACTCGGCATCGCGGGAGGCCAGGTAGTCGTTCACGGTCACGATGTGCACGCCGCTGCCCGACAGCGCGTTGAGATACGAAGGCATCGTGGCAACCAGGGTCTTGCCCTCCCCGGTTTTCATCTCGGCGATCATCCCGCGGTGAAGCGCGCCGCCACCGATTATCTGGACATCGAACGGACGCATGCCGAGCACCCGCCGGGCGGCCTCGCGCACCACGGCGAACGCTTCGACCTCAAGATCGTCGACCGAAGCCCCGTTGGCTAGGCGGTTCCGGAACTCATGAGTTTTGGCTTGCAGGTCGGCGTCGCTCAGAGATTCAACGCCGGCCTCCAGATCGTTGACGGCCTGAGTGACTGCCTGGAGGTCGGTGAATACTTTCCCTTCGCCGACGCGCAGAACTTTGCTGAGAAGTGACATTAGAAACCAATCTTATCTCTGACAGGGCATACCGGAACCCGCAGCGCGAATCGTCAGGCGCTCTCGAATCCCGAAACCTCGAGCAAAGCAGCCGGGTCGATGCCGGCTCCTGCCGGTGTGAGCTGATCTACGATCGTCCGTCCGATCATCGAGTAAGGCTCCGGCGTTTCGAGAGATTCTCCGTCGGGCGTCCGGACCAACATCACCTCGGGATGCTCGGCGGCCTCTTCGTTGTTGCGTGTAACCATCACGAGTTCGCCTCCGCCCAATCGCAGCAACGAGCCGGTGGGATATACACCGACCATCTTGATGAAAGCGTGGACCATGTTCGGATCGTAGAAACTGCCGGAACCCTGCAACAGCACCTGCAGTGCACGGTTCGGAGTTTCTGCGCGCCGGTACGACCTGCGCGTCGTCAGTGCGTCGTATGTGTCTGCCGTGGCCACGAGGCGGCTGAAGAAGTGGCGTTCCCGGTCGTAGACGAGCGATGGATACCCCTCCCCGTCGAAGCGGGCATGGTGCTCGAACGCCACGACTGCTGCCACCTCCTGGCCGGGAGCTGCCGCAGCGAGAATGGCTGCCGCTCCTTCCTGGGGGTGCAGCTTGATCTCTGCCCATTGCTCCGGGTTGAGTCGACCGGGGTATTGGAGGGTCGAAGCCTGCACACGGACCTTGCCGATGTCGTGCAAGAGTGCTCCTACCGCCAGAAGCTTCAGCTCATCTTCGGGCAATCCGGCTAGGCGGGCCAAGGCGATCGAAAGAATGCAAACGTTCACAGAGTGATAAAACGTGTATTCGTCGTGACTCTTCATCGTCGAGAGCAGCAGTGATGCACTGGGCTGTGCAAGGGTGTGCTCGACCAACTGCTCGACGGCCCAGGTCGCCCCGGTGAGATCGAATCCCTCGTCGACATCGATCGCAAGTGCCACCCCTCTCAGCACATCCAGCGAACGCGCATAAGACCTGCGGAGGCCCGAGATAGCCTCATCTGATTCGAGTTCTGCCCTCGTGAACGGTCCTTCGTTCAGCCGAATTGTCCCCCCCGCCGGAATGTCACCCGAGAGCCCGGACGCGAAGGCGGCCAGGTCGTACACATCGCCCTCCGACACAGGGAACTCGAAGGAGATCGACTCGATGCCCCGATTCTGCAGATCGCGCAAGAGCTTGTTGTACTCGAGTGATGCATGGGCAAGCAGGCTGCGGTTCTCGTAGAGCGAGTCGCCCAGAATCGACAGAACGACCTCACCGACCGTATCCCGCGACAAATCGTTGCCGCTCTGCTGGAGTTTGCCCAGCACTTCGCCGGTCGCCGGATGATCGAGAGGGTACAAAGTGAGTTGCTTGGCCGCTGCCCTCAGTTGCCCCAGCACCGCTCGTGCCATTCGTTCGCTCATACAGAGCTCCCCTTCAATGCGCCCTTCGCCAATCGCCGCAAAACCCGCGTCGTCGAGCTGAACGAGAATCGCTTCCCGGCGAGTTCTTCAAGCGCAGCACGAGCCATCGGGCCCGTCCGCTCCGCCAGCAATTCCACCACCCGCTCTTTCTCCGAGAGATCGAGATTACGACGGTCCAGAGCGGCAACCAACAACCGCTCCGCAGCCTCAGTACCGTGAGTACCTAGCAAAGCGATAGCAGTCTGGCGGACGCTCGGGTGATCATCACCGAGCGCGGTCTCGAAGAATGGATCGGCTTCATCCCCCAGCATTGCCAGCCCTCTCAGGGCCTCGAGGCGGACGCGGTGGTCTGAATACGAGAGGACGGGTCGCATCAGCCGGATGGCGTCACGATCGCCGGTGTGGCGGAGAACAATGACGATGTTGCGAACGAGATACCATCGAGAGTCGTTCAACCGCGCAGTCAACGGAGCGGGGTCGTTGCGAGCGACGTCGGAGAGGATGTCGACCAGCATGCGCCTTCTGGCGGCGTCCTCTTCTTCCGCGAGTAGATCAACCAGCACATTGACCGCGCCGGTTCCGAGCGCGGTGAGCAAGCGAACGGCTGGAGCCGCGTCTCCGCCCTCGGTCGCTTTTTGAACGACGGCACTCATTATCTCTGAGGAGGAGATCTGGGCGAGCGCCTCATCGATCTCAGGCCGCCGACGGTCTGGAAAAGTGCTGGCATCCAGCACCGCCCGCAGCCACAACTCGGCCCGCCGGTACTGACCGCGACGAACGGCGGTACCGACCTTGCCAATCCAGATTCGCATCAAGCGGCGGAAACGATCATCCCGATCCTCCGCATGGAGCAACCCACGGAAGACCTCGAGAGCGTGGTAGAAGAAGTGCTGCGGATTCGGAAAACCCGCTCGCAGCGCTTCCAGGTAAGCCGCCTTGTCAACCTCCGAGCCGGCCAGGTCCCTGAGCCGTTCATGAACGCTCACTGCCGCGACTTCCCGCGCCGCCTGCACGGCATCGGTGGTTTGGAGGAGTTCCAAGAGTTCTTCCGGACGACCGTCAGCCTGATCTGTTGACACGCGGGCATAGTCGAGCAGCAATGCCAATCCCTGCGGATCGAGCCGTGGTGCGAGTCGAGCCAGTTCATTACCGGCGAATTGATCGAGGAATGCCCGTTCATCGTCGGATTCCCGCTGATCCAGGAACCGCGCGAAAACTGCCAGATTGGCCGGCTCCGGAATATGAAAGAAAGCCTCGACGAAAGCTTTGACTACCTCTTCCCGGCCCTGATAATCGTCATCCGAGACGAGTTCTAGTGTTTGCTGATATTCATCGAGGAACATGTCGGCCAGGAGATCGGGATTGCCACCGGCCTTCTCAATCAGGGCAGCGGCGAACTCTTTGGGATCGGCACCGTGTTCGATCACCGCCTGCACGCGCTCGTTACGATCGACGGTTTCTTCTTCGGTAACGGTGCGGAGTTGAGTGCGTTGCACAACCGACATGCTGGCGACTCCGTTGCGGCGAAGCGCGGCCGCTATCCCCCCGGCGGCACGGACGGCTTCCTCCTCCTTCGCCAAAGACCCGAAAAACTTCGCGACGTCGATCGCGGTCGGAGCGATTTCGAATCGAATCGACTCAACGTGATGAACGAAACACCGTCGCGCTAGGCGTTCGGCCCCTTCCCGTTCGGTCTCGATATCGGCACCATCAAACAGGAAGCGCGCTCCTTCGATTTCGATCGCCATGTCGGGTTCAACGACCTCGATGAGCGCCTCAACGGCGCGCCGAAAGGCGGGCTGCGCTTCAGGGTCCGGGTAGAGGCTGTGAACGGTCCAGGCTGTGCCCAGTGCCTCGACGGCGATGACCTGCGGGGAACGCTCCTTCGGCATCAGTCAATACGTATCAGGTCTTCACGCAGCGCATACATCACGGCTTCACCACGGGAGTGCAATCCCAGTTTGTCGAGAATGTTCCTCACGTGGTTCTTGACCGTGTTCTCAGAAATGAAGAGCATCTCTCCAATCTCCCGACTCGTCCGGCCGCGCGCCACTGCCTGAAGTACTTCGATCTCGCGACCTGTGAGCGCCGGCTTCCGGCCGACAACAACGTCTCGGTGGCGAAGCATCTGGGCAACCGTCTCAAAGAGCTTCATACCCATCGCCGGCGAGACTACGGCGCCTCCCGCTGCGACGTCCTGCATAGCCGTGACCAACTGAGGAAGCGGCGTCGTTTTCGTGATATAGCCGACACTGCCGCCCTTGATCGCCTTGAGGAGATCTTCCTCCGATTCGCTCGCGGTCAGCAGAACCACCTTCGTCGCCGGGGCCGCTTCTCGGAGCTTGTCCACGACCTCGAGGCCCGATATTCCGGGCATCAGAACGTCGAGGATTACGAGATCCGGTTGGTGTTCCTTGGCAACCTGCACCCCGGCCAAGGCGCTCTCCGCGGTTCCCACCACCTTGAAACCGGCGTTCTCCAACGCAGCCGACATTCCGGCGGTGAAGAGCGGGGCATCGTCAACGATGATTACGCGCGTCATGCCGGCTCGATCAATCCGAGTGCACCGTCGCGCCGACGGTAGAGCACGCTGGGCATGTCGCTCTCGGCGTTCTGGAAGAAGAAGAAGCTGTGTCCCAGCAGGTCCATCTGGAGGGCGGCTTCCTCCGGCGTCATGGGTTTCATGACGAACTGTTTGACGCGGACGATCTCGGGACCGTCTTCATCGGCGTCGTCCAGCGACGCGAATCCGACCTCGACCTCTCTGCGCCCCTTGCGGGACCGCTCGATGAGCCTCTCTTTCAAGCGCCTCAGACGCTTCTCCATCTTGTCGATGGCCAGGTCGAGAGCAGCCTCGGCGGTCTCCGCAGAGGATTCCACCCGCATTATCTGCCCGGCTGCCCTGCTGGTGATTTCCGCTTTGAACCGCCCTTCGGCGACCCGCGGGTTCTGCGCTTCGGTGAACTCGACGTCGGCGTCGAGTAAACCATCGAAAAAGCGACCCGCGTGAGCGACCTTGCTCTCGGCCATCTCACGAAGTCGCTCGTCCACACTGGTATTTCTACCGCGGACTCGAACTTCCACGCTCTACCTCCGATCTGGGAGTTCCGATTGATTCAACGACCCGGAAGTCTCCTCACCCAAGAGACTAGTCACTTTTAGGGTGCGGGTGGCGGTGGCCGCACCGACGGCCATTCCGTTCAACTGCATCGCTGCCGCCTGCAGAGTTGAACCCGTGGTGATCACGTCGTCAATCAGAAGTATCGGTCCAATAGATGCTCTGCTGAAGAAGATCGGTGACCGTCTGCGAGTGGACTTTCGACCCGTGTGGCCGGATGCCCAGACCGGCGCACGTAACCACTTTTCGACCGGCCGGCCCGTCGTATTGCCGAGCGCCACGGCGAGGGCGAGGGCGGTGTCGACTCCAAAGCGGAGCCGCCGAACCGGCGTCCTCGGCACCGGTACCAGCACACCGGGCAGGCCATCGAGCAACGGCGCCATCTGTTCCGCAAGCCAGCGCGCCGCAGGCAGCAATCCCTCGAACTTGAGCCGATGCACGAGGTCCCGTGGTGCGCCGTCGTGAACAAACGCCGATCGAACCAGCAGGCCACATGCAAGCCGCTGCGTGCCGCCCCGGGCCGAGCGGCGGGAGCACTTCGGGCACACGGCATCCCTGCTCCAATCGCGACATCCCAGGCAGATCATGAGCGCAAAGTACAGGACGGTAAGGACAGAAAGGGTCGCGATTCGCGAATCGCGAGTTACGAGTTGGCGAGTGGCTGAGACAGCCTCTCAAAGCTCCTTTCCTAGGTGCCGACTTGCCAGGAGGCCAGGTATTGCTTCTGTTCCTCGGTTAGCTCTTCGAGCCCGCATCCCATCGTCGCGAGTTTGATGGCGGCCACCTGATCGTCGAGTTCCTCAGGCAGGGTATAGATTCTTGGTTCGAGGGAACCGGCGTTGCCGATCAACCATTCGGCAGCCATCGCCTGATTGGCGAACGACATGTCCATGACATCTGCCGGGTGGCCTTCGGCTGCTCCCAGATTCACCAGGCGGCCCTCCGCGGCGACGCAGAGCCGCCGTCCGTCTGCCAGTTCGAACTCTTCGAGGTTCTCTCTCAGAGGCCTTCTCGACACCGCCATCCCGATCAGCCCCTCGAGGTCGAGTTCGATATCGAAATGCCCGGCGTTGGACAGGATCGCGCCATCCTTCATCCGCTCGAAGTGGCGACCGCGCAGCACGTGCTTGTTCCCCGTTACCGTTATGAACACATCACCGATCTCGGCCGCGTCATCTGCGTTGAGAACCTGGTGCCCGTCCATCGCAGCCTCGAGCGCCCGGATCGGATCGACTTCCACCACGACAACCTTCGCACCGAAACCATCCGCTCGGTCGGCGACACCGCGACCGCAGTCGCCGTATCCGACCACCACGACGGTTGAGCCTGCGAGAAGCACATTGCTGGCTCGCAGAATGCCGTCGATCGCAGACTGCCCGGTGCCGTAGCGATTGTCGAACAGGTGCTTGGTTGCCGAGTCGTTGACTGCCACAACCGGCAATCTGAGAGTCCCGTCCTTGGCCATCGCCCGCAGTCGGATGACACCTGTGGTGGTCTCCTCGGTCGATCCGACCGGATTCAGTTCGGTGCGATCGGTGTGCAGGATGGTTGCTAGGTCGGCTCCGTCGTCCATCGTGACATCGGGTTCTGCGTCTAGCACTGCATGTATGTGCCGGTAGTAACGCTCGGCATCCTCCCCGCGTACCGCAAAAACAGGAATGTTGTCTTCTACGAGGGCGGCCGCCACGTCATCCTGTGTAGACAGTGGATTACTTGCGCAGAGCAAGACCTGAGCACCGCCGTCGCGGAGCGCCATCATCAGATTGGCCGTTTCTGCCGTCACGTGAAGACACGCGGCCACCGTTCGGCCCTCCAGCGGACGCTGAGACCGGAAACGTTCCCGGATAGTCTCGAGCACCGGCATTCTGCGCCCCGCCCAGGCGATGCGCCTGGCGCCCTTCTCAGCCAGGGAAGGGTCTGCGATGTCAAAGTCCATATTCTTTTTCCTTACTGTTTAGAGTCATCTGCGATTCGCAGTTGGCAGGTCGCAATTCGCAATTCGCAATTCGCAATTCGCAATTCGCAATTCGCAATTCGCAATTCGCAATTCGCAATTCGCGGATATCAACTCGGCGATTCTGCCTCATCGATGAGCATTACGGGTATCCCGTCGGCGACCGGGTACCTGAGCCCGCACTGCATGCACTCCAGTTTCGAGTTCTCAATGTCCTCGCGCAGGTCGCCGTGGCATTTCGGACACACGAGGATTGCTTTGAGTTCCGGTGCGATCAGACCAGGCCCGCTGCCGGCTCCGCCGATAACGGCGCGAACTCGATCGACCAGTTCGTCGACTGCCACCTCGTCGGGAGCCTCCACATTCAGCCGCAGTACCGGCTCGGTGTTCGAAGGACGCAGGTTGAACCACTGGTCCGGCCAGGAAACAGTCAGTCCATCCGTCATATCGAATTCGGCGCCTGCGAAGTGATTCTCGACGGCCGCCATCGCGCCAGATTGATCGTCGACCGTGAGGTTGATCTCTCCGGAAGCGGAATACGGCTCGACCTCGAGGCGCAACTGCGAAAGGGGCCGGCCCGACTCAGAGACAACCTGCAAGAGAACGAGCATGGCAAGCATTCCCGAATCGGCCCGGTAGTTGTCGCGGAAGTAATAGTGGCCGCTGTGCTCCCCACCGAACACGGCACCGGTCTCGGCCATGACCTGCTTGATGTATGAGTGGCCGACCCTCGTGCGGATCGGCCTGCCACCCGCCGCGGAGACTATCTCCGGCACAGCGCGGCTGGTGATCAGGTTGTGGACTATCGCCGCGCCCGGTTCACGATCGAGGAACCACCTGGCGATCAACGCCGTCGTCGTACTGCCGGACAGAGGAATTCGTTGATCGTCGATGAAGAACGCCCGGTCGGCGTCGCCATCGAAAGCGACGCCGAGATCCGCTCCCTCTTCGCCCATGAGTGCAATCAGGTCGACCAGGTTCTCCGGATTGAGCGGATCCGCCGGATGGTTTGGGAAGGTACCGTCCGGCTCGAGATAGAGCGGAATCAACTGTGCCTCGATGCGGGAGAAGACCTCCGGCAAGACGACTCCTGCCATGCCGTTGCCACCATCGACCGCAACCGACACATTGCTGATGGCAGGTCCATTCACGATCGAGAACAAATGCTCAACGTATCCCGAAGTTCCGTCGAACGCCTCCGCGGATCCTCGAGCATCGACGGCAGAGACCCCTTGCTCTGCCATGGCCCGAATGTCCTGCAAGCCGGTGTCGTGCCCGATCGGCGCAGCGCCTTCACGGCACAGTTTGATGCCGTTGTATTCGGGAGGATTGTGCGAAGCCGTGATCATGGCTCCCGGAACGTTCTCGCTGCCGGCGACGTAGTAGACGGTGTCGGTTGCAACCTCGCCGAGGTCGAGCACGTCAACACCCTGCCCGGTGATGCCTTCGATGAACGCACCGGCAATCGCCGGTGACGAGGCACGGCAATCACGGCCGACCGCTATCCGATCGGCTCCTACGAAACTGGCGAAAGCTGCACCGATGCCGCGCGCTCCCTCGGCATCGAGTTCGCCGGTATCCGTGCGTCCTCGAATGTCGTAGGCCTTGAAGATCTTGCCGAAATCGCTCATACAAACCTTTCCGCGCTCAGCTTGGATTGTACGGCTTGAATGCGCCTGCAGTTTCTGCCCTACACTTCCGTCGCCCATGACCAGCATCGCGATCGTTATCCCAATCCACAACGAGGCAGACTTCCTCGTCGATTCGTGGAACCGACTGAGCCCGGAACTGGAAACACTCGAGGCCGACGTCAGAGTATGTCTCGCGGAGAACGGGTCAACGGACAACACTCTGACGATCGCCAGGGAGCTCGACGCGCCTTCCGTTTCTGTGCTTGCTCTTGACCGGGCCGACTACGGGGCGGCGATGCGGTCCGGGTTCCTCGAAGTTTCAGACGCGGATTGGGTCGTTAACTTCGATATCGACTACTTCTCGGTTCCATTCATCCGCAATCTGCTCGACGAGGAAACAGCCGACGTGGTTATCGCCTCCAAAAGGGCACCCGGATCAGAAGACCGCCGATCGGCGTTCCGCCGGGCAGGAACGCTCACCTTCAACATGCTGCTGAGGACGCTCTTCGATTCCCGAGTATCAGATACTCATGGAATCAAAGGTTTTCGCGGTGAGGTCATCCGCGAGCTCGTACCTGCCACGACCCGTACTCAGGATCTCTTCGACACTGAACTGGTACTGCGGGCGGAAATGGCCGGCTATCGCATCACTGAAGTCCCGGTCGTAGTCGAGGAACTGCGGGAAGCACGATCATCCTTCCTCAAGCGAGTACCGCGGACCTTGAAGGGCCTGCTTCAGTTGCGTCGATCGTTCTCTATCGAGCGCCGGAACACGAGATCCCGATAGCCCGCGTATTTCGGGAAGAGGATGACGATCACTGCTGCGAACTTGGCGATGTTGAGCTGTAGAACGGTCAACGGCCCCCACAGCACCTGTGCACCCTCAACGATTGCAAGCGTTGCAGCCAGAGCGATCGTATTAACGAAGTAGAAGGCACCGGTCTCCCGGGAAGAACCCCAAGTACCATCGAGTTCGAAAGTCCAGCGCCGGTTCAATACATACGAGAACGCAGTCGCCGCAATGTACGAGATCGTCACCGCAACCGATGACTCCCATCGCTCATCCGGCAGAAGAAACAACAGGAGATTGAAAATGCCGAAGTCGACGACCGTATTGAAGCCTCCCACAACTCCAAGCCGGACGAACTGCCTGAGCGACTCTCTGTTCATGAAGGTTTTGAGGTAGTTCTTCACGTTCGCCTGATCTGTCGCCACACAAACGGAAGCGTGATCGTTAGACCGACCAGGGTGAGAACAATCCCGAACCACTCTGCCCAGGTGCGTTCGAACCGCAGCTCGACGTGCTCATCCGTCGGAACGACCACCATCAGCGAAGGTGTAGCCCGGTAGGGTCCATCGGCACCCTCTGCCTTCCAATTCGGGAAGTACGAAATCTTGACGAGGTGCGGCACGCCGACTGCTGACGTCGTGAAGGAGAGGCTGTCGTTTGTGATCTCAACGTCACGAACCGGATCGTGCTCCCCCAGCGGCACGAGTGGGAGCTCATCGAGGCCTTCGATCCGGGGCCAGTCCGGTGGACCATCCGCCGCGACCCAACGATCCAGCAGGTCGATCTCTTCGTACCATTCGAACGCCAGATCACCGAACGGAGCAGCGCGTTCCTCGCCGGTGAGAATCGACTGTGGCACACCCAGCACGCGCGAAAGCAAACTGTCCCCCCGGCCGTCTTCGTAAACGGCCGGTTGATGAGTCGCGACATCGACGAGTTGGTACCGGGGCAGCTCGTAAACGCGGAACGGACCGCTCGATGCGACCTCTGCGAAGACGTCGGGCTGCTCGGCGGCGGCAGCAAGCGCCTCCTCACTGAAGGCAACGTAGTACCGGACTCCGTAGGTTTCGAGGTGCTCGACACCGCGAGCAAAGTCGAAGGTGTGGTACTTCAGCCCCGGTATCGGATTCGAGGGCTTCCGGCTCATTTCTGCTGCGTTGAGGAAGTGGAACGGGGTAGTCAAGGACGACTCGAAAAAGAGGCCTTCCATCGAGGGATGTCCTTCGGACCAATACGGGAACAACATCAACGACATCGACGTGCCGTACTGATCCAGGTAATCAGAATCGACCTCCCATTGAATACGCCCATCCGGCAGTTCGTCGATCGTCTCCATCAGCGCCTCGTATTCGGGCCACGGAGCCTTTCCTTCGTAACCGGAGTAGTTCCAAGTTGCCCACCCGGACAGGAACGCGATTCCGAGGCCGCCGGCAGCTACGAAACCAACAGAGCCCGCCAGCACGAGAACGACGGCGGTTCTCGCCTCGACTGCAAACACCAGGGCCGCCAATGCCACCAGAGCAGTAGCTCCGGCCACGATGAGGGCAATGGCACTGTCTCCCGGTCGACCGAGGGCTGCTCCCGCGGCCACGAGCAGGGCGATCACAACGACACCGGAAATCGGTTGCCAGAGTGCGATGTTCCGGGGCATCCGCCTGGCCGCTGCCGTCACCAGCGCGCCGACCGCGATTCCCGCAAAGAGCGAGAGGCCGAAGAACCAGTACGGAAGCAATCTTCCGTTCCAGAGCTTCCAAGGATCGTCGGCGAACGTGACCGGAATCCAGAAGTAGATGAACGGAATGAGAGTCAGGCCGACAACGGGCACCGCCCTGGCCGTCCTACGGACCGCCCACACCATGCCTGCCACTGCCAGCGGAATGATCGGCCAGATCTCAACCGGAAACAGCTCGTCCCAAGCCGTGAGAGGAGACCATGCCATGTCCGCGGTCAACCCGAATCTGGCCAAGAGCGGCAGAGCCCAGAAACCGGCAACTGCGAAACCGGCGATCCATGTGAAGAAGATTCGCCCTGCAGCCCGCCGCCAGGCCAGCATCGGCAATGTCGCCACCACGATCACGATGGTTGAGATGACGTGGCTGAGGGCAGTGAGACCCAACACGAGAGCGGCGACCGGGAGAAGCGACGGGGAATCTCGCAACCCGCGGATCAAGAGCCCGAAGTAGACGAGCGACAAGGCAAACGACCATGAAAACGAGAACTCACCCGCCAGGGTGGAAGCAATATTCGCCCCGTAGATCGTGAAGCTCTCGATGAACACGAAACTGCCCCCGGCCGCCCCGGCGACCGTGGCGATCGCCCGGCTCATACCCATCGCTCTCGCCAGGAAGTAGGCAGCGGGAGGCGTTGCCAACAAACCCACCACGGTGACCAGCTTGAATGCCACTCCGTAAGGCAGAGCGAGGTCGAGGAAGACAATCACCAGCGACGGCAGCGGGAAGTAGAAGTAGAAGATCGGGAACCCGGCGAACCAGCTGTTGCTCCATCCGAGTATGCGGCCGGACGGCAGCAGTTCGTCCCGGAGGAATGCCGGGCCCAGCACATGGGCGCCCATGTCGCCACCCGCCGGGGTGTTGGCGGAGAAGATCAGGTCGGGGCGCATGATCCCCAGAATCACCAGACTGACGATGCCGATTCCAACCAGCGGAACCCAGCCGGGAGTGGGATCTGAGGCAGTTGAGGGTGAGCGACCCGATTGAGTCATGCCGGGAGGCTACCGGGTCCGGTCAGGAACGCGGTTTGCGAACCAGTTCGAGAACGTCGCTCAAGTTGATCGACTTGCCGCCGCGATCCCACCATTTCTCATCGCATTTGTGGCATGAGAAAAAGTCGACTTCCGTTCCATCCGGAAGCTTCTGATGAATCTCGATAACTTCTTCGACACCGCAGCTCGGGCAATGCATGCGGGGGCGTCCCTTCCTAGAGCCTGACCGGCAACAACAATAGTCGCCCGTCAGACGAATCTCACTCTTCCTCGAGTAACTTGCCGACGTACCTGCTCTTGCGGCGGCCGTCTTCACGCCAGTAGGCGTACCAGTAGGGACCGTGCGGGCAGCGACTGCAATTCGGCTTGCCACAGCGAACGTGCTGCTGGCGGAGTTTCACATCGTGCCTCGCACCAGGTGGCAACGCCCCCTTACGTTCGAGGTGGGCGGTCGCCAGGATCAGCAGACGGCGGAGTTCATGCTGGTCGAGATCCCGGAC
>JAHEDJ010000028.1:29121-35727 GCA_024641325.1 bacterium
GCGTCTTCTATCCCTCGGGCAACGGGACCGGCGACAGGTACGCAACCGCGTTCCCGCGTCTAATACTGGCGCCTACTGAGATCGGATCGGTTGCCTGTACGAAGATGCCGGAGACGTCTGCAATTCCCAGGTTGACACGGCGGACCGACCCTGCCGCTACCGCCACCTTCCCCGAACGGTCGGTGCCGTTCGGATTCAGAGCAGCGTAGGTCACCGTCACCTGTTCGGCCGACGTGTTGAGAATCCAGAGTTCGTGCTCGGCATCTGCGAGTGACCCGAGCCCCGGAATGAGCCATGAGGCCGACAGCGTGTGAGCTCCGGCGGTGACGGCACGAGCTTGTTCGCTCTCGCCGACTATGACCGCCCCGATCAATCCATCGGCTCGCACCTGGAGTCCGGATGGTTCGGTGAGTAGTTCGGTTAGTTGAATCCGAACGTGTTTCCCGGCTTCGATCACACCCTCGATGAGATCGGTCTCCGAGGTTCGTGTGCCGAACCGGTCGACAGCAAAGCCGACGTCGAGAGAATTCGGGTTGGACAGCACAAGCGCTGCATCCAGCCCGCCCGTGGTCACGAGCGGGAACTCCCACAGTTCTGCGCGTTCGACGCCGGTCCACAGGGCCGAATCTTCAGGACCGGTCTGGAGGAAGGTCGGGATCACAACGCCCTTTTCGACCTCAATTATCGCCGACAACGATTCGCGCAACGGCAGCAGGGCGGTGATGTCGATCGTGCGCCAGCTGAGAGCATTCACAGTGATGGCCTCGAGGGAAGGCTCCGGCTCGAAGTCGTTCTCGTTCGTCATCACCACGGTGACCCGTGCGTCCTCGGGGAACGGGTTGAAGAGTTGCAGCTCCAATATTTCACCCGGCCGGGTCGAGCCTCCGGGGAGCAGCCAAATCTTCGGCACGGATGAAGGACAGCCGGCTCCAACCAGTGAGACGTCGTCGTAGGCAAGCACCCCCACCGAAGCGTCCGCAGTGAACTCAACGATGAGAGGCATCTGACCCTCGAACGGCATCGATCCGAGATCGAAGGTGACTCCGGCCAAACCTTCGAGTTCGAGCCGGCGTGTCTCGCGGACCTCTCCCGAAGACGGGAACGTGAGCGTCGCGGCTGCATCGTTGGGAGCCATGATTCCCAGCAGGCCTTCGAAAGCCCCTTCGGTTGATGCCCACGGGCACAGGGCAAAGGCCCGAATTGATGGTTCGACATCCGGAACCGTCGTCGTGACGGCCGGAGTCTCATCAACGACGGGTGCCGGCATGAAGAACACGGCCGTAAACAAACCACCGACCAGCAAGAGCATGAGAAGCCGTTTCATCTTCCTATCTTCCTGCCGATCATGGCTAGAGCCGAGAGCAGGATCAGCAGGCCTGCGGCAACCCAGGCATACAAAGCCTTCTCAGTGTTTTGGGAGAATACGGCGCTACCTTCGGAGGCAGACACGGTGACCGCCCAATCGGAGGCGGCCGGGTCGGGTTGCCATCCTGCGTCGGCATTGGAGGCGATTCGAACCCGGCTCTCCGACAGAGGACCGGCATACCCGTTTCCGGTTCTCACCCATGGATCTCCGTCGATCTCGGCTGCGACGGGGCTCGGCACGATGTTCTCATACACGGCCTCGAAGTCCGTGAGGGGAAGCGGCTTGACGTCGAGTTTTGAGGCGAATGCCTCCTCGAGCGGCGACGGTTCATTGAAGACGATCCAGCGGATCCCAAATGGTGCCAGCAGCTCACCCGGACGGAGTGATTCTGCGCTACTCAACCCGATCAGCACGTCTCTCAACGCGACATCGCCCTCCAGCGCCGGATGAACCCGTGCTTCGAGCATGGTCGGAGCCGGAGCCTGGAATAGCCGGTAGGAGACCTCCCCCGCCACCCGCGCGTCACCGGGCAATCCGCCACCAATGAACAAGACACGATCGGGACCGTGCTCCGCCTGTCGGGCCGTTGTGAACTCAAATGGTTGTGCGAGCCGATCAGGCCCGAATCCAAGCGCGCCGTCGGCCATGACGAACAAGGAGGTCCCGGTCAGGGCGATGCCACCCAACACCGCGGGGACGGCACCGAGTCTCCTCCACGCCCGATGGGAGTCGAGTTGGTGGAGCGAGTCAACCGCGGACCCGGCCACGATCGCCAGCCCGACAGCCGCCGTCGCTAATCCGGCTACCGCGGGTTCCACGCCACCTCCCAACTCGGCCGTGCGGGCGGCAGCCGCCCCGACACCGGCCAGCAGGGCACCCCAGGAGGCGATGGCGATGGTCTTGGAAGAACCGGCGAGAACCGACACGACAACGGCCACCAGAAAGGCGACGGCAATCCAGATCGGCGGCTCCCAGAAGAACGGCCGCCCCGTCTCGAACAAGAACTTCAGATCGATGAAGATGATCCAGGGGGCCAGCACGGGCAGAGCTACCACGGTGGCCAAACCGGCTCGCGCAAGCGAACTCCAACGCCGGCCGACGCCAAGAATCAGCCACAGCATCGTGGCGAGAAGCGGCACGACCACTGCCAGCGGAGCGAAGACGGCCACTACCGCCACAGGGACAACGTCTCCAGCCAACCGTCGCACTCGCCTGAACCAGGTCTCAGGCCAGGGGAGCAGAAAGGTGCCGATCGCAAATGGGAGTGCCGCCAGGGCGGGGATCCCGGGCCACAGGCCTGCCTCCGTCATGGCCAGTGTCGCCGGCCCACCGATGGCAACCACCGCCGCGACGAATCGACCTCCAGTCCCGACGCCCAGCAAGCGCATCAACCGGGAGGTTCCAACGAAGGCAAGGGCCGCTCCACCGACGGTGAGAGCCATCTCGGCGAGGCCTGCTCGCCCGAGCAACAGAAGTTGAACCAGCGCGGATCCGCCGACGGATGGATGCAGAGGCCGAGGATTCCCGAGGTCGGCCGGATTCCATCCGCCCGCGTACGCCCTCAGGGTTTCGAAGACGTCATCAGGCAAATGCAGTGCGTAGCCGGTCGAGGGCAGCCGGCCGATGATGATGCTCCTGCTCGCCGCGGCGACGAGCACAACCCCGATCACGCCGATGATGACCCCCGGCTGCTGCCATACCTGCCTGCCACGCTGCATCAGATCCGAAATAGCCGAAGCACCGTCCGTCACGGTTGGCCCGCGTACCGTCTCGGTGAGATCGTCACCAAGACGCCGCAGGACGGACGAACCCCGCACCTGATACCGGAACAGCTCTGCATCACCGACTTGTCGCGATCGCTTCATTTCCCGCCTGGCGGCAATTGTCGAACCGAGCTTCGAGAGGTTCCAGGCCCACGAACGGAAGACATCGAAGATCGATGTGCGCGGCCCGATAGCGATACGGACGATGCCGTCGAGGAGCTCGACGACGGCGCCCACCGGGATCAGCCAGACCAGCGTTAGAACCGAATAAACCTTGAGGGCGGATCGAATCCGACCGGCCCGGCTCCTCCATCGAGGAACACTCTCGCCACAGGTTGGCTCGTGCAGAACCTCGGAGGAAGGCACAACGACAACTCGTCCGCCGGCGGCTCTGGCCCGTTGTGAGAAATCGATGCCGGCCTCGAGTGGAGGCAGCGAGGCATCCAATCCACCCAAGCCACGGAGGAGATCACGCCGTACGAGAAGAGAAGCACCGGGTATGAAGGCCACATCGCGGACTACGTCGTATTGCTCCTGATCGACCTCGCCCTCATCGAGGCCCGTATACGGCATGCAGAATACGTCGGTCGCTCCCCCGACCGATTCCAGCATGTCCGGATGATCGGCATTGAGGAGCTTGGAACCGGCAACCGATGCATCGACCCGTACTGACTCTGTTGCCAGCGCTTTGAGCGCATCCGGCCGCGGGCGCGCATCATCGTGCAACAGCCAGACGTGCGTTATCGCCCGATCGAGCCCGTCCAGGAAAGACTGCAGCGTCGCTTCCCAGCGGACACCGCGTTCAACTGCACCCGACCGCGCAACTTCCCCGCCACCGACCACAACGACACTCTGCGGTTCGTAGACTTGCCGGGAGATCGCGGTGAGGACTGCGGCGAGATGATCTCCGCCGGTGGCAGAGATCGCCGCGACAATATTCGCTTGTACGGTGAATGCGTCCTCGATAATTGGACGCGTAGGAACGGACATCAACGCCATTCTGGAGCGGACGGGCGCCGGCCGCAATGTCGGCCGGTCCGAGAGGAGCGGAATGAGACTGGTAATGCTATCCGGCGGAGTCGGCGGAGCGCGCCTCGCCAGAGGCCTCGCCGCGCTAGATGGCGTAGAACTCACCGTCGTCGTAAACGTCGGCGACGACGACGAACTCTACGGCCTTCGCGTTTCACCCGACATCGACACCGTGACGTACACCCTTGCGGGAATCGAAGGCCCACAGGGTTGGGGCCTCACAAACGACTCCCACGTCGTCATGAATCACCTCGACGATTTCGGAGTGGACACGCGGTTTCGTATCGGTGACGGCGACCTCGCCACCAACCTGTATCGAACGATCCGTCTTCGAGATGGAGCCTCTTTGAGCGAGGTGACCGGTGAGATCTCCGCCGTCCTGGATCTCCCTGCGAAGATCCTGCCTGCGACCAACGAGCCGCTTCGCACGGAAGTCCTGACCGAAGAAGATCACTGGTTGTCCTTCCAGGATTACTTCGTCGTGAGGGGCCACGAGGACGAGGTGCGAGACCTACGCTTCAGCGGATCGGTTTCCGCTTCTCCGGCACCCGGCGTCTCCGAAGCTATCGCAAACGCCGACGCAGTCGTCATCGGGCCGTCCAATCCGCCTCTGTCGATCTGGCCGATTCTGGCGGTTCCGGGGATTTCGGATCTCGTAGCCGCCGCCCACCGGGTGATGGCAGTGAGTCCGCTCTTCGGTGGGCGGGCCTTGAAGGGCCCGGCCGATCGAGTTCTCGCCTCACTCGGATTGCCCGCCGGGAACGAAGGGGTGGTTGCGGCATACGACGGTCTCATCAGCGATCTGGTCATAGATCAGTCCGATGCAGGCGAACGCGGAAGGCTCACCGCTCTCGGAGTCGGGGTCCATGTACGCAACACCCGGTTCCCCGACCTTCCCTCGGCACGCGCGTTCGGCGAATGGCTGGTCGACCTCATATGACCGTTCAGCTCATACCGATCAAAGGAATAGGCGAAGTCACGAAAGGCGACGATCTCGCCTCCGTGATTCTCGAATCGATGGCTGCCGGCGGACTTTCGTTGCAAGATCGAGATGTGGTCGTGGTTACGCACAAGATCGTTTCGAAAGCCGAGGGAGCAGTAGTCACCGGAGTCGAATCAGAATCTGAGTACCGGCAGATCGTCGAAGGGCAAGCCGTCTCCGTCCTGCGTAGACGCGGCGATCTGATGATCGCCGAAACCCGCCACGGCTTCGTGTGCGCAAATGCGGGAGTGGACCGCTCCAACGCAGCCCCCGGCACCGTCGTGCTGCTTCCGGAAGATCCCGACCGCTCTGCCCACAAGCTTCGCAACAGGCTCGAGAACACGACCGGTAAATCGATAGGCGTGGTGATAACCGACACCTTCGGTCGGGCATGGCGTCGTGGCGTCGTCGATTTCGCCATCGGGGTATCGGGCGTTCCATCGATCGTCGACTACCGCGGGCTCGAAGACATGCAGGGCCGCGTGATGGAAGTCACCGAAGTGGGCATAGCCGACGAGATCGCCGCAGCTGCCGATCTCGTCATGGGAAAAGCCGATGGTATTCCGGTTTCCATCGTGCGGGGACTGGATCTGAAGGCGCCGCCCGGCAGGGGGTCGGACCTCGTGCGGCCACCCGAGGAGGATCTGTTCAGATAGTGGAACCACGACCGATCAGTAGCGGTTGGCATCCAGCGGTCAGCGGTCAGCGGCCAGCGGCCAGCAATTCGCAATTCGCAATTCGCAATTCGCAATTCGCAATTCGCGGTGATGGACTATTGGTTATCGCGACCCGCGACCTGTGTTCCGCGACTCGTTCTCAAACCACTCCAGCGTCCGTGTCAGACCGTCTTCGAGAGGCGTCCACGCTTTCCAACCAAGAAGACGTTCGGCGGCGGACGGGTCGAGCACTGAGCGCTGAACGTCGCCGGGTCGAGGGTCGGCGAAACGCGGTTGCTTCCGAAAGCCCGCAGCTCTCGCGATGAGGTCGTACAGGTCGCGAACCGACGTCTCGACACCGGTGCTGAGATTGAGATTGCGTCCCTTGCCACCGGAGGCCGCCCGCAAGAACGCGTCGGCGATGTCATCTACGTAGACGAAATCCCGGGTTGCCGTGCCATCTCCGAAGATTGTCGGCGGCCTCCCGCCGGCAATCGTCGATGAGAACACGGCTACCACTCCCCCCTCGCCGGCCGCGTTCTGGCGTGGTCCGTAGACGTTCGCCGGTGTGAGGATCACGAAGTCGAGACCATGCTGGAACGAGTAGACGCGGGCATAGCTCTCGATGGCGTTTTTTGAGGCACCGTATGGCGAATCCGGTCGGCGCGCATACGACTCTTTGGCCGGCAGCTTCACGTTGCTTCCATAGGTAGCAGCCGAACCGGCCAGCACCACGCGTTCGGCTCCGGACCGCCTGGCTGCCTCGAGCACGTTGATAGTCCCCAGAATGTTCACATCCGCATCAGCGCG
>JAHEDJ010000065.1 GCA_024641325.1 bacterium
CGCCCGAATCGAAGATGGTTCCGGCCTATTTCGGCATGTTGTGGAGCGAGTCGATCCCGACGGTGGCGCCGGCTCCGGGAGTAGTCGTCGATGTGATCGCCGGATCGATGGGCGATCACTTTCCACCATCCCCTCCACCCGACTCGTGGGCGTCGCGCGCTGAATCAGAACTGGCGATTTGGCTGATCAGGCTGGCGCCGGGCGCGTCGTGGACGCTTCCCATGGCCTCTCAGGGCGTGAACCGGATGCTGCACTGCTTCATGGGTGACGATGTCAGGGTGGACGGGACCAGGGTCCAAGCCAAAATCGGAGCGAGGCTCGATGCCTCCCGTCCGGTGAGCTTGGAGAACCGGGGCGAACCGGCCGAGTTCCTGTTGTTACAGGGGCGCCCGATCGACGCGCCCGTGTTCCAGATGGGCCCCTTTGTCATGAACTCCCCGGAGGAACTGCGTCAGGCCGTTGACGACTACCGACGTACCAGCTTTGGCGGCTGGCCCTGGAGTCGGCCCGATCCCGTCCACCCTCGACGGGACGGACGGTTTGCCTTGCATGCCGACGGCCGGGTAGAACACCGCGACCGCCGGCCGGTCGCCCAGGGCTCGGCCTGAATCCACCAGTCAATATCGAACGTGGGCTACGTCGGATACGCCCGTTGGAAGGTGACACCGCAGGCAGGTTCGACCACGATCTGACGGTCGGCAAGGCTGAAGGCCCGGTAGAACCAGGTCCACGACCGATCGCAACTCAGTCCTGGCTTGTCGTACCTGCAACGCCGCAGTCGGCCAATGCTATGGATTTTTCGATCCCGCCGTAGTTCACTCGCTCGAATGCGGCAACGGCCGCAATCTCGGAATCGAGCAGGTTTCCCATTTGGGCGGGCATGCCACCGTTGACCGGCTTGCCGGTTGCACCGTAGGTGTCACCCACCTCTGCCTTCCATCCTTCTGAACCGAGACGGATCCAGGCAATTTGGTCCTGACAGGACGGCCAGGTGACGGCGACACCGTCCAGGGCCGGTCCTACTCCGCCGTCGCCGGTGGAGCCATGGCATACCGAGCACAGATCGGCGTAGACCCTTTTACCCTCGGCCAGAGGAGATCCGTCGCTGGAGCTTCCGCAGCCCGCTAACGCGATGACTGCGACGACAACCCACATCAGCACCCGCATACGGTTGGCACCCCTTTGGCGAATCAGGGCACGATATCAGCAGGACTGCGCGCCGGGCCAGGAACTTGCCGGGTTTCCGGCCACGCGGGCTTGCGTATGCCTAGGCTCATCGTGACAACGGGGGAGGACCGATGACCGATTCGTCGCGCTCGCAGCTGTGGGCGGCAACCAGACCTGTATTCATCTCGGCGTTACTTTTGTTCGTCTTCACGATCGTGATAGGGATCCTGAACGGTCTCGATATCTACGATCCGGACCACGACACGCTGCTGACCCACGTTCACGCCGGCACGCTGGGCTGGATCAGCCTCGCCGCCAGCGGTACCGGTCTGCTGATGTTCACGCAGGGTCGCAACCTGACAGAATCCGAGCAGGCTCGCGGCAAGTTGCTGGCACGGCTCATGACCGCAGGAATCATTCTTTATGTGGTCGCGTTTCTGATCGGTGACCGAATGCCGGGCGACCGTATCCAGCGGCCGATAGCGGGCACACTGCTATTCCTGGTGGTCATCTGGTACGTCGTCTGGCTCTTCTCCAACAACCTCGCCTACCACCGGAGTAGCGTTGCCCGGCTCGGAATGATGCTGGCGTGGATCTCGATGCTCATGGGTGCTGTGCTCGGGGTGCTCCTCGGCATCATCACTTCTCAGAACGAGATTCCGGGACTCGCCGATGATACGGCGGCCCGGCTCGCTGAAGCCCATCCCCCGGCCATGGTGATCGGCTTTCTCTTTCTTGCGGCCTTCTCGATCATCGAGTGGCTGCTGCATGAAGAGAAGAGTTGGGCTGAATCCAAGGCGGGAGCAACGATGATGTGGTTCGCCTTCGTCGGTGGTGTAACCGTCAACATCGCTTTCATCTCCGATGTCGAGGATCTCCTCGGACCGGCGAATCTGCTGGCGATCGCCGGCGTTGGAATCCTCATCTGGCGTGCCCGGAAACTGCTGGTGCCGTCAGGCTGGAAAGGTGCCGGGACGGGTGCGTATCCGCGTACCGGCATTCTGTTCCTGATCGCCTATCTCGTGCTGCTCACCGTCATCGTCCAGAGATTCGTATCGGGAGCGATGGACATCAACGCGCTCCAGGACTGGGAAGCGGGTCTGATCTTGACATTCGATCACGTGATGTTCGTCGGCGTTATGACCTTCCTGCTATTCGGTGTTATCTCAACTCAGGTTGGCGACGGCTCTGAGTTGAACACCGTCGACAAGATCCTCCTCGGGGGTGTAGCGGTGGGCATTACCGGATTTGCCGTGGGGCTATTGACGGTCACCGCGGAGATCAAGCGGGTATTCACTCCCATAATGGGAATCGCTCTCTTGACCGGCATCGGATATTACGTGATGCAGCTCGGCAGATCGCGTGAGCAGTTTCACGCGGCCACGAATCCGATAGAGGAGGAGACAACACCTAGTGCCTGAGGCCAACCCAATTTCGTGAGCCAACTAGAAGCGGTGTTAGAGCCGGCGGCTCTGATTCCGTTGTTCGGGGCTCGCACCGTTCCGTCGCATGGCCGTTCGTGCGGTTGTCGCAACGCCGCAGCAGCGAGATGAGAGATGCATCCCGAGAAGAGCAGAGCTCTATGTTCTGGATAGAAGCGGAACGACGCCTCCGACGAATGCGTCTGTCCTGGCCGGCCCGGGTGGCGGTGGGGACGCCTACTCGTCCTTCATCGCTTCCTGCGCTCCGTCAAGACACCCCTTCTAGCGCGACCATCTTCGAGTTCGGGGCCAGCCTCTGCCTGGTCGGAGCCCACTCCTGGTATTCGTCACTGTGATACCAGGAAAGAAGGTGATCCATTGATGGGAACTCGATGATGACCATCCGCTCCGGCTCCCAATCGCCCTCGAGCACTTTTGTCTCGCCTCCGCGAGCCTTGTAGATCCCTCCATGTGAAGCCGCCGTCCGGACGGCCGCTTCTAGATATCCACTTGACCGGTATGCCTCAACATCGTCGGGCAACACATCTGCCATCAAGTACGCCGCCATCTTCTATCCCCCGTCTCTTCGATTCGGATTAGCCGACCATATACAAGTCGACGCGCCGTTCAACTGCCGGATCGACGATGTGCAACGGATGCCCGTTTGGCGATCGATCGGATCATGGTGCCGCGGAGTCGGCCGCACCGGGGTAAACCCTGATTGATCCCCTCAGCTATCAGTGAACGACGAGGGGTATACCCAATAGTGCGGACGGCTGTTTTCCCGCACACTCGGTGATGAGAACCAGAGCCGGGTCTACCGGCGAAACATTGAAGGGGAAACACTCATGAGGAAAACTGGATTCACCGGATCCCTGGCGCGTATCGCCGCGGTCCATCCGTGGCGGACGATTACAGCATGGGTAGTCGTACTCGCGGTCTCATTCGTCGCGGCCGGCAGCCTCGGCGATGTGCTCGTCGATGGTGGCAACCTGTCGGTAGAGACCGAGTCCGAAACCGCCGAACAGATCTGGGGTGAGCATTTCGAAGCAAGTGGAGCACCGCAGGAGTACGTGTTGGTCGAGAGCGACGGGCTCACAACCGACGATCCCGCATTCTCTGCGACAGTCACGGCGCTCGTCGGAGAACTGAGGGCTCTCGAAACCGTCGAGGGCACGGCTTCTTATCTAGACGGTGCCCCCGGTATGACATCGAGCGACGGCACGGTGGCCCTCATAGTGGTCACCCTCACCGGCGACGGTGACTCGTCGGCACTTGCCGCGCCGGTTGTTGAGAAGGTCAACGAGGCCGACGCCGTAGCCGGCTTCCGGGTAACGACGATAGGCAACGGATCGGTGAACACTGAGTTCAACGACCTGGCCGAAGAAACATTGCAGCGTGGTGAGATGCTGGGGATTCCTGCGGCCCTCATCATCCTCGTCGTTGTATTCGGAGCGGCAGTGGCTGCCGGGATTCCACTCCTACTGGCGATCGTCTCCATCGTGGTGGCCGTCGGTCTGACTGCGGTCGTCGGGCAGATCATGGACCTCTCGACCTTTGTGATGAACATGATCACGATGATCGGCCTGGCCGTTGGCATCGACTACTCGCTGTTCGTGGTCCAGCGCTTCCGCGAAGAACGTGCCAAGGGTTCGCCGGTAGTCGAAGCAATCGAACGAGCCGGCGACTCGGCCACCCGCGCCGTCTTCTTCTCAGGCATCACCGTTGTGATCGCCCTCATGGGCCTTCTATACATGCCGGATACGGTCATGCGCAGCCTCGGCACCGGCGCCATCGTTGTCGTCATCGCTGCTCTGGCAGCAGCACTTACCTTGCTGCCCGCCATCCTTGGACTGTTGGGTGACCGAGTTGACCGGGGCCGCATCCCGTTCCTCGGGCGCACCACATACCACGAGGGTGGGGGCCGGTTCTGGCATCGGATCACCGAAGTCGTAACTGCCCGCCCGGTCATCAGCATGGTCCTCGCCGGAGGACTGCTTATTGCGGCAGCTGTGCCGTATCTCACGCTCAATACCGGACAGAACTTCATCGAGTCGCTGCCCGAGGATTCGGATTCCCGGCATGCGTGGACGCTGCTCAACGAGGAGTTCGACACCGGCTCGTTCTATACATCCATAGTCGTCGACGGCTCCCTCGATGATCCCGCAGTCGCTGCCGCGGTCGGTGGGCTCGTAGCCGCACTCGAAGCCGAAGACGGGTACGGCGAGGTGTACGCGACGCCGAGCGCCGACGGTGAGATCGTATCCGTCGACGCCGTCACCAAGCTCGACCCTTCAACCGTTGAGGCCGGCGATGCGATAGTCCGCTTGCGCACCGGGATAATCCCGGGCGCCTTCGACGGACTCGACACCGGGGTGTACGTCACCGGCGGCGCGGCCAACACAGTCGACTACGTAGACGTGATCAACGGTCGCACCCCCGTCATCTTCGTGTTCGTACTCGGACTCAGCTTCGTGCTGCTGATGATGGTGTTCCGGTCGATAGTGGTTCCGCTGAAGGCAATCGTGATGAACTTGCTGTCGGTCGGGGCCTCCTACGGGTTGCTCGTCGCTGTGTTCCAACACGGATTCGGGGCCGAACTGTTCGGGTTCCAGCAGACCGACGTGATCGAGGCCTGGATACCACTCTTCCTGTTCGCGGTCTTGTTCGGCCTGTCGATGGACTATCACATCTTTCTACTCAGCCGTATCAAGGAGCACTACGACCTGACCGGAGACAACGACGGATCGGTGGCCTTTGGATTGGGATCCACCGGGGCGATCATCACCGGAGCGGCACTGATCATGGTGGCCGTGTTCGGCGGCTTCGCCGCAGGCGACCTGGTCATGTTCCAACAGATGGGCTTCGGTCTCGCCGTGGCCGTCATCCTGGACGCAACGGTTGTCCGTTCGGTATTGGTGCCCGCCACCATGAAGCTGCTCGGCGAGCGCAACTGGTATCTGCCGACCTGGCTCGAGTGGCTCCCTCAGATCCACATCGAAGGGCGCAGGGAGCCGGTGGTGCTGCCGGTGCCTGTGCCGGAAGCCGCCTAACTCCCAGTCTGGATAGGCTCCATCGCCGCCACCCCGGGTTTTCTCGAGGTGGCGGCGATGCCGGTTTTGATCGAGAAGCAGAATGCGGTTGTTTTCGCCGTTGCGGTAATCCTTCCTTTCGGCCCTTGTCCCGGCGGCCCCTGTGGAGAAGATCAGTGCGGGAAGTGCCCCGACGCAACTTCAATCACCCGTTGGTTGCCGGGTGATAGATCTGCTGGGGTTTGGCAAATAGCAAGCACTTCGATGGTCGGCCCGCCTGCCCTTCAGCCGGTGTGCTCGGGGCCGGCCGCATACAGACGGGCGGCTGCCGACCATGTCTGCATTCGGGTTGTCGAAGGCTCACCCGTGTGGCCATCCACCCACTCGGGATATGCCCATTCGCCGTTGATAGTGTTGGTCCGATCGATAGCGGCGACAACTCTGCCGGCCTCTTCGCTGCGTCCGGCGTGGCGCAGCGCCCAGGAGTGGAAGCCACCCACGAAAGGCCACGCTCCGCCGTTGTGGTATCGGTACGGTGGGTTGCGCCACCTGTGGTCCTGGACCACCTCCGCTTCGGGCTCCACCAACCCGCTCCAATCGTTGGGATCGACGGGTGCCCCGAGGGTCCTGGTCGCGAATGGTTCGCTCACCGACAGCTCATCGAGGGCGGTGAGGATCCGGTGCTGCTGTTGTCCGGTGGCGACATCGGCGATGACGGCGATGCAGTTGCCGAGAACGTCGAGGTTCTCGCGCAGCCGTGCGGCTTCGAGCGTCGCGCCGAACCACCGGCGGTCGGGGTCGTGCGCGTGGTGGAGCACCGAAGCGAGGACCGGATGGGGCCACCCGCGGCGGACGCCGGCGGGTACTTCGAACAGCAACGTGGCGAGATCGAGGTCCTCCGCCGGCCACAGAAGCGCACGCACTGCGGCCGCTGTTGCGTCTGCGTCGAGCCCGGCTCCGAGGTCGAGTCCGTGATCATCGGCGATCGGTTCGAATAGGCGCAGAGCCCATACCCACAGAGCATTGACGAGAAGCGTCAGCCCGCTTCGATGCAGTGTCGAGTCCATCCAGTCACCGGCCGGCGGAACCCACAGGAGCCCCATGCCGTTCAGATCGCGATCGCGCAGCCAGCGAATGGCTGCGGCCGCCTTGGCGCGGAGGGTCCGTGCCTCGTCGATTGTGCAGTTGTCGAGGACGTGGGCGGTCGCAATGGCGAACCATGCGCTGGCATCGACGGCGCCACTCTCATGCCAGTCCCGGTACAGGCCGTTATCTCGACTCCAAACGGTGTTGGGGATCTGGCCGTTGGGACGGGCACAAGACCCGAGCGTCAGCAGCGAGCGGATTCCGATGCGGATGATTTCAGGATCGCCCGACGCGGCAGCGCCCACTGTGGCAATCGCTGCGTCGCGAGCCCAAATAGACTGATAGTGATCGTCCGCGGCCGATGCAACGAACCCGTGCCGGCGACCGGCCCGGCGGAGTGCGTCGACGGCGGCTAGCCGGGCGTCAACCTCGGCAGGCAGCAACGGCGTGCGCATGTGCTTCCTCGATGCTCGTCTGCATGCGTCAGATACTCGCAGTCTGCCACGGGGTCGTCAGCCCTGCCGCGACGTTGAGCCGGGTACCCGGTTAGGGTCTGGCGTTGTTGCCGACGGGACGGGAGCTGATGACGACGGCCGGAATCCTTCTTGTGGCCGGATTCGCTGTGTTTCTGGCCGGCGCGGCGGGGTGGAGGCTCGAGTACGAGACCCCGCTCGCTGAGAGGCTGCCACATTTGCACCAGGACCGGCGCCGGCTGCGTTGGATTCACCGGACCATGATTGTCGCACTGGTCCTGACTCCCGGCGGATTGGGTGCGGTGGCTGGTGTCGCCGACCATCCGGCAGCCTGGGCGGCCGCCGTTGCGTATGCGGTTGGCGCGGTGTTGTGGATTGTGAACCTCATGTTCCGCCTTACGGTCCAGGAGTGGGTTGCCGAACAGGTAGACGGCGGTTCGGAGATTCCGAAGGTGTTTGTTCCATTGCTCAACTGGGTGGGTTTGGGCTACACGGTGCACATGTTTGTGGCCTATTTGTCGGCCGTACCGCTGGCCTGGGCCCTCACCGAGCGGGCCTTGATTCCCGACTGGCTCGGCTGGGTCGGTGCCGTGTGGGGTGTGCTCTTCTCTGCCGGGTTGGCCTATGAGCGTTTCCGCTTCGTTTTCTCGCCCCCCATCTGGGCGCACTTGTTCACTTTCGGCATTGGGATAGCCCTTCTGATCTGAGAGTGGATAACGACGGGGCCCGGCGCAGAGCGTCACCGGCTGACCAAAGGACGTTTGGCTCGCTCAACGGAAACTGAGGAGAAGTGTCTCGTACCTATTCCGCGTTCCCGGCTAGCCGGCGTGGACGATCTCGACGACAGGCTGCATGGCTTCGATTGCGGCAGTGGTTCTCGGAAACACGTCGCATCGAACTTCCTCGAATCCGAGCTCACCCATTGCGAGGATGTGCGCGGCGATCTCTTGGGATGAGCCTGTTACCGGCTGTTCCATATCGAGACCTTCAGCCTTCCAGTCCAGAGTGCTGAACCCCGCTGGGACAACGGAGTACAAATCGAAGGTCCGTCTCAGGGTGGCCGGGTTGCGGCTCTCGGCCTCACAAGCCTGTTCCAGTTGTCCGATGATCGGTGTCAGCCGTTCCCCGATGTCCTGAATCGTCTCGTCCCAGCCCCACCAGTTCCAGGCATCGGCGTATTTGGCGACGAGTCGCAGCATCTTTGGCCCACCCGCCGCGATGTTGATCGGTGGACCCTCCGGGCGGGGGCCGCGCAACACCAGTTCGGCCTGCTTGGCGGTATAGAACTCGCCTTCGAAATCGATGGCCCCGTTCTTGAGGAGGCCGTGGATGATCTGGATCGCTTCGGCGAACCGTGAGTACCGATTGCCGGTTGGGAATCCGAACGCTTCGTAGTCCGAATCCGCCGTGTTCCCCGCGCCGATACCGAGAACGAAGCGCCCTTCCGAAATTTCATCGATGGTGTCTGCGATCTTGGCCAACATGGCCGGAGACCGGTACGGCGAGTTCACGACCGATTGCCCCAAGTTGATACGGCTGGTAGTAGCTGCCAACGCTGCTGCGATCGACACGGATTCCCAAGCCCCGTTCGTTGCCTTCTCGCCGCGGTACAGCAACGCATCTTCGAATACGAACATATCGAAGCCTGCTGCTTCGGCGGCGGTCGCTCGTTGGCTAATCGATTTCCACGAGGGTGGCGGTGATTCGCCGTTCGGTCTGCCATGGAGTTGTGTGATGAGCCCGATATTCATGCGCCGAACCTAGCCGCTCGCCGGCCATGGACATGATGAGGGGCAGATGGCTGGGATGTCGGTCCTCTTACGTCCCGCTCTTCCCGCACGGTGCGAGTAGGACGGTCCCGACCTCGTCGAGAAACGGCACAGAGGGCTCCGTTGCCGATGGCTTCCGCATCGATCCGAAACTCTTCACTCGACTTCTCCAGCACCCGGCTCCCGAAACGCGGCTCCACTGCCGGGGCTGCCCGGATCAGCGAAGAGCAGGTGTAGCATCCCAGGGCTTCGATTCCTTCGACTGGACCAATCCTTTGTCCCCTTCAGCCATTGGACGCCGTGAATTCGCTGTGATGATCGCCATGATCATGGCGATGACTGCACTGGCCATCGATATCATGCTGCCGACCTTCGGTTCGGTACGAACCGAATACGGTTTGGCGGCCGATTCAACTGCGCCGGCGGCCATCGTGACCTTCTTCTTCTTGGGGTTGGCCTCAGCGCAGGTGTTCTTCGGACCTTTGGCGGATCGCTACGGGCGCAAACCCGTCCTCTATGCCGGACTCACTCTGTACATCGTGAGTGCCCTGGCGGCGGCGTTCGCTCCAACCTTGGAGATGGTGCTCATCAGCCGGTTTGTGTGGGGCGTTGGCGCCGCAGCCCCCCGAGTGGTCGCCCTCTCAGTGGTGAGGGATACCTACCGAGGGGAGGCGATGGCCCGAACGATGTCGATCATCATGTCGATCTTCGTGCTGGTTCCCGTCATCGCCCCCAGTCTGGGAGCGCTGATCCTGAGCTTCGCGTCCTGGCGTTGGGTGTTCGGAGCCTGCGCAATCGCCGCTGCATCGCTGGTGGTCTGGACCCTGCGGCTGCCCGAAACCCTCAAACCGGAGAACCGGCTGCCGTTGCGGTTCGATTCGATCGTGGCGGCCGGCAAGACCGTCATCACCAACCGCCAAACGATTGGGAATACCCTTGCCATGACGTTTCTCTTTGGCGTCTTCTTCTCCTATTTGGCGAGTTCGGAACTGATCATCTCGGACGTGTTCGACCGCGCCGAGCAGTTCCCCTACATCTTCGGTGGCCTGGCAGGTGTGATGGGCGCTGCGATGCTGGTCAACGCCGCCATCGTCTCCCGGGTGGGTCTGGACCGTATGGTGCACATTGTGCTGGTTGGGTACGTGGCGGCTTCAGCGATGATGGTTGCCCTGGCTATAGCTACGAACGGCGCGCCCGGTTTCTGGATTTTTGTTTCTGGACTGGCGGCCATGCTGAGCATGCACGCGCTGCTCATCCCCAACTTCAACACAATGGCGATGAACCCGATGGGAAAGGTGGCCGGCACTGCAGCTGCAGTGATCGGGACAATCTCGACGGCGTTGGGGGCGGGATTGGGAGCGATGCTCGACCGCGCGTTCGACGGGACGGTTGTTCCTTTCACCCTTGGATTCTTTGGATGCGGGTTGGTCGCCGCCGGGTTCGCCAGATGGGCCGGACGAGGTCGCCCCGTCGAGCCGGAGACTTCTCCGGATGAAGCTCTCGGTCGGGCTGCGGCTATCGGCGGCTAGCCGGTGC
>JAHEDJ010000066.1 GCA_024641325.1 bacterium
GGCCCCGGTCGAAGTTGTGCTCATCGACCGCCGGAACCACCACACATTCCAGCCGCTCCTCTACCAGGTCGCTACGGCCGGATTGAGCGCCATCGACATCGCCGAACCGATCCGGCGGGTCCTGCGCAAGCAGAGCAACGCCACCGTGCTGATGGGCGAGGTGAGCGGTGTCGACCTGGAGCGGCGGGTCGTAGTCGTAACCGGACAGCAAGAGGTGCCGTTCGACTTTCTGATCGTGGCGACCGGCGTGCGGGATACCTACTTCGGGCATGAGGAGTGGGCGGCAGACGCTCCGGGCCTGAAGAGTGTTGATGATGCCCTTGCCATCCGCCACCGCCTACTAACAGCTTTCGAACGGGCAGAGGTCGAACCGGACGAAACCCGGCGAGCGGCTCTGTTGACCTTCGTGATCATCGGTGGTGGACCGACCGGGGCGGAGCTGGCCGGCGCCATCGCCGAGATTTCCCGGCATACCTTCATAGGCGAGTTCCGCAGGATCGATCCCGGCCGGGCCAAGGTCATGCTGATCGAGGGGTCCGATCGGATCCTCTCGTCCTACCGGCCGGCGCTGTCTACCAAGGCTCGTCATCAGCTCGAGAAACTGGGTGTCGAGGTTCAGACCGGCAGTCCCGTGACCGCCATCGACGAGCACGGCGTGTCGATCGGGGAACGCCGGATAGATGCGGGCACCGTCCTGTGGGCGGCGGGGGTCGAGGCGTCACCCCTCGGGGCAGACCTGGAAGTGCCGGTCGACAAGATGGGAAGAGTGCTGGTGGCCGACGACTTGTCGATTCCAGAGCACCCTCAGGTATTCGTAATCGGAGACCTGGCCCACGTCGATCAGGACGGCCAACCAGTGGCCGGAGTGGCGCCGGCCGCCATACAGATGGGACGCCATGCAGCCCGGGCGATCACCGCCCGTCTCGACGGTGACACGCCGGGACCGTTCCGATACGTCGATCGGGGGACGATGGCAACACTGGGACGGAGCGCCGCCATCGCCCAGATCCGCCGGATCAGTCTGTCCGGTTTCCCCGCCTGGCTCGCCTGGCTGTTCGTTCACCTCGTGTTCCTCATCGGATTCCGAAACCGGTTGGTGGTGCTGTTCGAATGGGCAAAGTCCTATCTCACCTACGGACGAAGCGCCCGACTCATCGTCGGCGACGACTGAAGGAGCACCGCCCTTGGAGTCCTGGTCTGAGGAGATCGTCAGGCCGGGCGTCACTTCACCGGTAGGTCATTTCCCCTGTTTGTTGGAGGAGTTGTGTCCATTCACCGGTTTCGAAGTCGATCGCCCAGATGTCGTTTACGTCGTAGTACCTCTTGCCATCGAAGCCCGACCCGTAGCCGTAGATCAGCACGATTCGGTCATTGATCGGGTCGCCGACGATGGCTCCGATCAGCCCGCCTCCGTCTGAATCGGGGCCGTCGGCAAGACTGACGCAGGTCCAGTCGAGGGTGGCGGGGTCGAGTCGGCAGATGCCCTCTCCCTCCACCTCGACGACCGGGGTAGAGGTGCCGGTTGCGTAGCTGAGACGACCGAATGCCGCGAAGACACCGTCACCCGGTGCACTCAAGCCTTCGGGTTCCCCCGTGCGGGAATCAACGACCATTCCTTCGTCATCGAGCTCTTCAGACGTGCGGCGCGGATGATCCGTGGTCGGTCTAAGGAATCCAATCCGATCGGTGTCTGCGATGTGGCCGATGAGGTATGCCTGGTACTCGCCCTCTCCGATCTTGCCGACTGGGATCCATTCGTCGGTCTCGACGTCGTAAGCGATCAGCCCGTTTTCAGCGGTTAGGAGAACCACCAATCCCGAAATCGGGTCGTAGATGGCCCCCGCGCCGTATGAAGCGGGCTTTGACCGCTGCGTCCAGGTGTTGGCTCTGTAGTCGTAGACGGCCAGGGCATCGTTGTAGAAGGCGATGGTGACGTCTGAGTCAACGTCGTAAACCAACATGGGGTCGGTCGGGACCAGGTTATTGAACCAGGATTGCGAGTCCGAAAGGACCAGAGCAGGGTTGGCTTTGTCCCATGTATTCGAACACACATCGAACGTCCAGGTATCTCCCATCTCATCTATGAAGATGATTCGCCCGGCGTGCTGATCGAAGACGCCGGCCTGATTGCTCCATGCCGCTCCCCGGGGCCTTGGCTGATCTGCCGGACCACGGGCATCCGGGTTGCTTCCAGGCGGACACGTCGCAGACGGAGGTGCCTGCCGGGCTGTGGTCTGAGCAAGAATCGGGTTCCACTGCATGGACATCGCCGACGATGATCTCGACGGAGCCACCGCAGCTGCCGCGTCGGTTCCGGGGATCGCGACTCCGGTGGTGCAGTTGATGTTCCAGCCGTCGGGTTGGAGATTTGCAGAGACGAAAACGTCGGTCCGGGCATCATCGCCGACTTCGAAGACCACGTGACAACCGAACAGACCCCTGCCGTCCGTGTTGACCGGCACCCACCGGCTCGCCGGATTCAACGCGTCATCCACCCACACCACCAACGTGTACATACCCGGCTCGACCGTCAACGCCTCATCAGACACGAACGGGAACCGCCCCACACCCACAGTCCCAGGCTCGCGCACAACCTCCGTCGCCGTGAAGTCGTCACCCTCGACCACCGTCCAGAACCCGCCGAGCGCATCAGCGTCCAGATCAATCAACTCGCCGCCCTCATAAAGCACTCCGGCCATCTCATCGCCCGCGCGACCCGACACACCCGACACAGTCACACTGACCGTCTGACCATCCCCCACATCCGGCACCGGAGGCACAGAAGCAATCTCATCGCCTCCCAGCGGCCCGAGCAGCAGGGGAAGCGCACCAACCAGCAGCAGGGTCGCCGCAACGGCAGCCATAACCAACACTGTGGGTCGACGAGTATCCACCCGGCTCCACGGAGTCGATGAAGAGTCCGAAGCGAGGTCGAGCGTCACCCGATCACGCAGACGCTCGCTGCCGACAGGCGTGCCACGTTCAGCGAGATCGGCGAGCGTGCGTTTCAGATCACTCATGTCGTCCTCCCAGCACTCAACTCCGCAGCCAGCCGCCTCCGTGCTCGCGAACCTGCCTTCTTCGCCGCCGCTTCCGAGCAACCAAGCATCGACGCGATCTCCGAGAAGCGGTACCCCTCGACCTCATGCAGATAGAGCGCAGACCGCTCCCCCGGCGACAACCGATACAGCTCCGCTAGATCCGACGGATATCCCGGTGAGACAGTTGCGCTTGCCGGCGCCGCATAGCGACGCAGTGCAGCCCGGCGGCGCACCATCCGGCGACTGTGCTGGGCTGCAACATTGAGGATCGCCCTTCGGAGATACGCAAGCGGTTGATCCAACTCGGTCAACCGGCGTTTGCGCAGCACGGCCACCAGCGCCTCCTGCAACAAATCGTCAGGCTCGAGGTCAAATGGAGCAGCTACGGCGGCAAACCGACGCAACGAGGGATACAAATCGCTCACGATTCGCCACTCCTCGGGCTCGGTCCCGCTGAACAAGTCCATCGCACTCACATCCCGGCGGCTTCACCCTTAAAGATGTCACAACCACTCAAAAGGTGACATAGGAATCTCAGTGGTATGACTCCCTGGCTACCAGTAGCGCATATTCACATCAAACGGCCCGACTCCGGCCCCCAACGGTATCGTTGCAGCGGGCGTCGCAGGCGGTGACGCCCGGTCGTAGCTGATGGGAGTGGTGGTGAACCCCAAGGTTGATGCCTATATCAGCCGGTCGGAGAAGTGGCCGGAAGAGATGTCCGACCTGCGGTCGATTCTGCTGGGCTGTGGGCTGACCGAGGATATCAAGTGGGGCAAGCCCTGCTACAGCCATGAGGGCAGGAACATCGTCATCCTCCAGGAAATGAAGGAGTTCCTCGCCCTGATGTTCTTCAAGGGTGCCTTGTTGAACGATTCAGAAGGCGTGCTCGAGGAGCAAGGGCCGAACTCACGATCGGCTCTCCGCATTCGCTTCACCTCAGTAGAGGATGTGACCCGGCTGACCGACACCGTCAAGGCCTACATCGACGAGGCCATCGATGTCGAGGAGGCGGGCCTGGAGGTGGGCCCGGCACCCGGGCTCGTGCTCGTCGAGGAGCTCCGGAATCGCCTTGATCAGGATCCGGCGTTCAAGGCTGCGTTCGAGTCGCTGACCCCCGGTCGGCAGCGGGAGTACAACCTGTACTTCTCGGATGCCAAGCAACCCCAGACCCGCGAGGCCCGAGTCGAGAAGTACGCCCAGAAGATCCTGGACGGCAAGGGCTTCCGCGACCGGTGATCCGCGGCTCGCCCAACGTCGGTCGGGCGGGGCTGTCGCACCGGAGACCGGCCGCCGTGCCCGAACGGCCTGTGCTTGGAGATCGTCTCGGGTTCATCTGCCGGTCCAATGTCATGTGCAGAAGAGACGCCCATTGCCCTAGACCAGGACCTCGATCCTCGTCGGTTCGACCTCAATGACACAGTGACGGCTGGTCGGGTCGTTGGTGGACAGGTACTTGCTCGTCAGGAACAACCGGTGCAGATGCTTGAGGCTCATCAGCAGTCCCGGCAGCGAGCGAAAGTACTTGCGGGCATCACGACGCTTGTACTCCTTGAGCAGGTCGGGTTCAGTTCTGATCGCTGCAGTACCGGTGAGACGCACCAGCCGGGAGTCGTTCGAGCCCTGCTCGATCTCGAACAGCAACTGAACCGCCGGATTCACCGCCACATTGCGAGCGGCCAGTGTCCCGGTCGTCGTCCCGAGCCAGAGACGTGATTCGTCGACCACGAAGTAGTTGGGATTCACGTGAGGGCGGCCCGAGCGCGAGATGGTGGCCATGCGGGCAACCATGGCGCGTTCAAGCAGGTGCTGCAGGAGCGGGTCAGTCGATATCACGTTTCCACCTCATGCGCCCGTAGTTCCAGCTCGAGACCCGGGACGGCTCCACTTCAATCCAGTGCAGCTTCTCCTGCGGAGACACCGGCATCGGACGAGCCGCTCCACGCACATAGACGGCACGCAACTCGAAGAACAGCACTCCATCATCGACGACCAGCACCACCTCCGTCGACGGATCAGGAGCCTGGGCACCCGGTTCGATACCGATCAGGTACCGGCCGTCTTCATATCGCAGACGGACCGGCTCGATCCGAGGGCCTCCATCGCTGGTGAAGCCGACGCAGGCGCGGGCAGGGCGTTCGAGTAGATCCAGTGACTCCTCCAATGGAACTCGAACCGTCACCTCACGCGACACGACCACATCTCCATGCCTGCTTCTCGACGACAATCCCGGTTCGCGTCGCTGCCGGTGTCTCTCGGTGCCGCCTCAGCGCAGTTCCTCCGGTCACGTAGCGTCATTCCCGCGGTGAGCGACAGAGCCGGCTGCCATCGCCGCAACGATCGCCAACATGACAGCAACGGTAGCGATCACCGCCCCGACTGCGTCACCCTTGCCGGCATAGCGGATGGCGGCCAGCCCCATCAGGAGCGCCGCCAGCACCGGCGAAACGATGCGGATTCGCATGAGAAGCCTCCTCCTTGGTGATGAGATGGAATGCTCCGGCAACGGCTGCGCCGAGGGTCACGGCGAGGACCGGAAGCACCGTCCGATCGTTGAGGTATGCCCAGTCCATTGCGTTGAGCGTCGAATAGCAGTATGTGCCCAGGCCGATCAGCGCCAGCCGGCCGCCCCAGCACCGTCCACGAGCCCGAGCGAACAGACCCGCAACGGTACCCAGCGCCATGGCGGCTTCGGCCAGATAGTGAGGGCCGGGCCAGGAAGTCACTGTGACGGCGGCAGCAAGCGATCCTCCTGCCGTGAGTGCAGTTCGCCCGGCCAGCCAGACGGCCGAGCAAGCCATAAGGCCGGACAGGACGACGAGAAGTGGTTGATCCTTCGACAAGCCACCGGCGGCCAGCGATGTCGCCAGTATCAGGACCAGCAGGGCGGACTCCGCCGAACCCTCCGCCAGCGTTTCACCGAGAGTGTTGAGGGCGGCATACCCAACCATGCCGGCGCCCAACAGGCCAAAGCTCTGAGCCCGGTTCCGGCCGGTCCGTAGACCCACCACTGCGATCAACAGCACCAGCCCGGCCAGGAGCGCTCCGATGGTGCGGCCCAGAAGCGTTCCGGTCTCCTGGGCGGGTTGGAACAGCGAAGCCGCCGCCGTGCCATTCCGGAAGTAGCGCGCCCAGAGCCCAAATACCGCCACAGCCGACACCGAGAAGTACCCAATGAGGAAACGGTTCCTCCAGTCCGGTGACCGGCTCGATCCGACCCGATCGGTCGATGCCATCACTTTTCATCCCGTCCTGCTGCTTCGGTGACTCCGTCGGGAACGCGGAATACGTCCCATCCATCGGTGGCGGCCTCGGTGAGCACCGACTCGATCCAGGCCAGTTCGGCAGCCACCAGGCTTCTGGTCTTTCGGAACATGGCGGCCGCCGCGGACCCGAACGCCGCCCGCAGTTCCTGTTCAGCCTGCGGTGCATGATCCTCGAGGACCGTCGCCAGCACGTGACGACGGCGGCGCAATACATCCAGCGTCTCCTCCTCGTTGAGGGCATCGGCGTAGGCAAGCATGGCGAAGACCGTGTCGAAGGGAGACGCGGTTGTCACGACCGCCACATCGGATTGAAGCCACTGCCTCAGGGTCTCCTGCCCTTCCGGGGTGATCCTGTACACGGAGCGGGGAGGCCGGACGCCGGCACGCTCCTCGGTGGCCTCAATCAGCCCGGCGCCCTCCAGCTTGCGGAGGACGTAGTAGACATGCTTGGCGCTCATGTCCACCCAGCGCTCAGCTCCGGAGATCTCCAAGATCCGGTTGATTCCGTGCCCGTGAATGGGTTCTCTGGACACCACGCCCAGCACGAACAACTCCCTAGTGCTCACTCCGGGATTCGATGTATGATCCATACTAGTATGAATCATACGATCACCGTATACCCTTGTCAAGGGTCGCACGTCGGCGCAACCTCACCGGCCTTCCGACCCCTCCTTGAGGCTGGGATTGGCAACCGCTTGTGTTGTTTTACTCTTGCCTTCATCCTGCACCCGCAGCAGTGAGAGCGGAACCAACGCCGACGACCCCGAGACCAGCAGAGACGGTCTCTGGCGACGGACCCAGATACCTCAAAGTGCGATGGGGAAACTAGAAGGCGCCCCCGCCTGGCGGCGTTTTGGCCAAAGCGCTATCCGGAGCTGTCAGGTTCGAGTCGCGATGGCTTCCGCAATGAAACGGGCGTCCTCGTCGATGCCGTGGATGATCCCCGACTTTCGCGAGTGCAGCCACGGAAACCCGAGGAAGTAGATCCCGGGAACGGGGGAGATTCCTCGCTTGTGCATGGGCCGGCCATTCTCGTCCGTTACGCGAGCATGGAGCCAGTCGAAGTCGGCCGTGAATCCGGTGCACCAAATGACCGATCCGACACCGGCATCGGTGAGGTCTAGTTCCGTAATCCCCAACTCGGCGACTTCCGGGCCGGCCGGCACGTCGTTGGGATCATCCTCGATCGCCTCGGCGCCGACCCCGTTGGAGGAGATCCATTCCTCGATCGCTCTGGTGAACTCCGCTGAGCGCTCGTCGGCGAAGGCGATATGCTCGGCCAGGGAGTCGTCCGTCTTCAGCACACCATCTTCCACGTCGCTGAGGCGGCCCATCAAACGAACTCCCTCACGGGCCATCGACTGCAGGCTGAGGGTGCTCCCGAAGCGTCCCAAGCCTGACACCTGCGGCTGTGCGGCGAACTCCATCGCAGGGTCCGGAAGCTCCTCCACCGCAACATCCCAGAACCCAATGTCATCCAACCATCCCACGACGTCACGTTGTCGATACCTCCGACGGATACGTCCCACCTTGCTGGTGCAGAGGTAGACATCCCGGCCGGCGTGGATCAGGTCCACGGATATCTGACATCCCGACTGTCCTGCGCCGATGACAACGACCGCTCCCGGAGGCAGGTTCTCTGCTGAGCGATAGTCGGAGGCGTGGAGTTGGAGGAGCGACTCGGGGAACCGATGGCGAATACCCGGGATCTTGGGCGCCTGCATCATTCCGGATGCGATGACGACGTTCGCGGCCGTTACGGCATCGGCCGCGCCGGAAGCGTCTTCGTAGGTGACACGAAAACCGTCGCCGTTGCCGTCGACCCCGGTCACCGTGACTCCCTCGGTCACCGGAAGCTCGAACTTGGCCGCATACTGCTCGAAATAGTCGATGAGATCGTCGCGGTGATAGAAGCCGTCGGGTTCGTCACCTTCGTAGGGGTCGCCGGGCAGGCTGTTGGCCCAGTTCGGCGTGTTGACGGTAAACGAATCCCAGCGCTGACCGCGCCAGGTCTCACCGACCCGGCCGCGTTCGAAGATGATGAACCGCTTGCCGGCTGCACGCAAGTAGTAGCCGATACCCAGACCGGCCTGTCCACCGCCGATGACGACAACATCGAAGTGGTTCAAGAAGTATTCCCCCTCTGCAATCAGACGATGCGGTTGAACAGTAGCGATCGCTGACCGATAGCGGCGTGCGTAGGCGGGCCCAGACAACCGCACCGACCAGGTCATCCAGCAGCGACGCCAAAGCGTCGTCCCCTAACTCAACCCACCCACGAACTTCTCCGATAGGGACATCGACTCAGGGCACTGGCCGATGGTCATCCGACCCGCTGAGCCGGCCGGGATTCTCGACCCGCGGCCAGGGAGGGTTGAACCGCCGTCTTTTCTGCGGGTGACGCTTTGCCATCAAAGCGTCACAATTCGAGCCATCTTCACTGGGCGGGAGCGCATTCTCCCCTCACCGCAGGTAGGGGGAGTCCCGAGTCTCCGAGAGGGTCGGAACCCAGATCATCTCCAGACCCCATGGACCATCCGGACCCCATGGACCAATCCGATTGTGCCGCCGACCCCATGCAAGGTTCGTACCCCATGCAAGGGGCACGGAACTGACAGCGACGCTGCAATCCTCGGCCGGCGGACCAAGCGACCGGTCAAGTGGTCGGGCGGTCGGGGCTCCAAATCCTCGAGCCGGACGCTAGAGCGACCAGGTCCGCTCGTTGATCCGTCTGATCACGTCACGGGGAGCGATGTGCGATAGATAGGTGTCTGTGGTCTGGAGCGACAGGTGGCCGAGTTGCCTCTGAATCACTGGAATCTCGATGCCTTCCATCAAGAGCTCGAATGCGTGAGTGTGGCGGAGACCATGAGGATGGACTCGCTTCTCGATGCCGGCCTGCCGACCAAGTACCGGAAAGAGAGTCCGGACGTAGGAACCCGATAGCACCCCACCAGACAGACTGCAGAACAGCGGGGAAGAGCCGTCGATGCCGAGTTCGCGGCGCCTCTCGGTCCAATCGTCGAGGACGTCGATTGCCCCCGGATCGATGCCGACGGTGCGGCGTCTTCCGCCCTTGCCTCGCAGAACGGTAACGCTCCCGATGCTTGCATCTATGTCCTTCGGCATGAGATGGAGTGCTTCGGAGCAGCGCAGGCCCGTTCGATAGAGCAGCGTGATGAGCGCCCGATTCCTGAGACCGACGGGCGTGTCCGTCGGGCACCTGTGGATGAGGGCCCGAACCTCGTCGGGTGTCAGGATCTCGGCTGGATACCTCTTCCCTTTGTTGGCCGGAACCCTATCCGGGAGATTCTGCTCGACGGCTTTCTCTTGCGAGTACATTCATATTCATTCTATCACAGGCGAGTACGATCGTATTCATGCCAGGGAGCTAACTGAACCCGGGGTAGATTGGCCTGCATGGGTCGCCGAGTCGACGTCGAGCTTCTTGTTGGTGCCGCTGAAATCGCCGAGCGGCTTGGAGTGGCACGCGCCCAGGTTGTGCACACATGGCGCCGACGTCATGCCGATTTCCCGGATCCCGTCACGCAGCTCCGCACGGCGATGATCTGGTACTGGCCCGATATCGAGGCCTGGGCAAGGCGGACCGGTCGCGTGCCATCTTGAAACATCGGGGCTGGGCCGATTCCGTGATACGTTGTGGATAACAGGTGAGCGCCATTGAGCGCCTTCTCGAGAGGAGGCGCTCAATGCCATTTGAGGAAGCCCGGAAGTACAAAAACCAGCCGCCGAAGAAGAGGCGCGTCCGGCGCAACTGCCCGAAGGTCACCCCTTGGAATCCGCCGAAGCGAATCTCGAAGAAGGCGCGCAACGGCGGACGTTGCGACTATTGGACGGTGGAAGACAAACACTGTTCCCACTGGCAGGCCCCGAACAGCAACGCATGCTGGTGCCACCGAGAGGTGTACGAAGCGACGAGCCCGTACTAGGTCGTGATTTGGGTTAGCACGGAGGCTCCCTCTTCGTGACCTCTGCCGTGTGAAGGCA
>JAHEDJ010000067.1 GCA_024641325.1 bacterium
TGTCCACAGCGGCACGGGTTCCTGATCGGCAAGCGTCTCGATCTGCGCGTTCGTGGCCCGCCGCTCGTCCAGCCGCCGCAGCTGCCACAATCCCAGGTTGACGAATGCCACGACCGTGATGACAACGATCAAGGCTCCCGCGACCCAGACTCCGGATCGAAGGAACGCATAACGGCCCGTCATGTGTCCGCACCGGGGCCGTCAGTCTCTGAACGTGCGAGTCCGTATGACAGACGATCCACGAGCTCTCCGTTCTTGAGATAGGCATCGCGCGACACGCCCTCGAGCCGGAAGCCTGCCTTCTCGGCCACGCGGGCAGACGCAGGGTTCGACACGAACACCCCGGCCTCAACCCGGTGCAGGTCGAGGTCGTCGAAGCAGTAGGCGAGGTAGCGTCGAACGGCAACTGCGGCGATCCCGCGTCCCCAATACCTCGGTGCCAGCCACCATCCCACCTCGGCGGACCCGGAGCGAATGTCTGTCTTCGGTTCGCATCCGACTCCCCCGGCGAGGGCATCGTCGACCATGATCGCAAAGCTGAGCGGAGGTTCCTCCTCCTCGCACTTGGCGATCCAAGCCGCCGCATCATCGTCGGTGTACGGGTAGGGGAATTGGTCCGTCATATACCGAGTGATCCGCTCATCGTCGGCGGCCTCAACCAGCGCCTCTCGATGACTGGGCGAGAACGGCATGATGAATACGTCAGGCCGACGAGTGTCGAGCACCGGTGCTCGCACTGTCGGCCCTCCCTCTCCGCCGACCGCTTCATCGCTCCCGGTCTCGCTCGGAATCGCATCCAAGAATCTGCCTCCGGTACGCCAGTACTCACCATCCGCTCGCGACAGCAGGCTCTCTTCGATCAAGTAGCGGCGGAGTGCTGCGTAGTCCTCGTGGTAGAGCGCCAGCTGCCGACTCACCGTGGCCTCGTCGTAGCGCACACCCGGCTCGAACTCCTGTGCCAGACGCTCCAGCACGACGAGGCGTTTGCGCCGTTGGGCCGGGATTTCGGTCAGTGAATCCCCGGAGAAGAACGTGCGCAGCACCTTTCGCTCAGCGTTGGTCCAGTCGCCCGCTGTGATGGCATCCGACGCAGGCTCTGCCTTGGAAAGGGTCGACGCAACCGTGTGCAGAGTTTCGAGCGCAAGGCAGTCATCATCGTCCAGCAGCCCGGCCAGCCTGAGTGCTGCGATCGTTTCGAGCGCGGCACGGCGCGAGATCCCCAAGGCGTCGCTCAGCTCGCCTGCGACCAGAGTCCCCTCAGCGGCACGCCCGAGGGCGGCAAGGCGGACGGGATCAAGGCACAGCCGGGCGTAGTCCTCGTGATCCACGTCAGTCGAATCCTCCGCGAGCGGTGTCACCGCTCCGACGCGAGTCGGCCGCACCGTAGAGTCCGGCAATGGGGTCGAAGACTGCGGCTTGCACCCCTCCAAAGTACATAGCGAGGTCCGGGAAGCGTCGTGCCGTCATGCCGTCGATCGATCGCACGTCGAGTCCCGGTTCGTGAGCGATCATCGGTGAGCCCTCGAAGATCTCGACATGAAGCCGGGGGTGCGCCACCGCCTCGCGCAGCGACATACCAAGGTGCAGGAAATTGAGCAGCACCTGCGCGATCGCCGTCGTGATGCGCGATGCCCCGGGGCTCCCGATGGCGAGCACGGAGCCGTCCGGCCGGCGCGCCACGGTCGGCGCCATGTTCGACACCAAACGCGTCCCCGGATCCAGCGAATGGAATCCCTCCGCCGTGAGTTCGACCTCACCGAGCGAGTTGTTCAGATACCAACCGGTGTCCGGTACGAGGGACCCCGCCCCGTACCCGGCCGAGACCGTGATTGCGCAAGCATTCCCGTCGGTGTCCGTGACGGAGGTGTGGACGGTGCTTGGCGAGCGCTCGACGGCGCTCAGGTCGCCGCTGTGGGCGTAGGCAAGGAGCCGTTGTGCTGCTTGGGCTCGCGTGGCGTAGTCGTCGAGTTGCTCGGCCCGGTACCGCAGGACGGCACGCTGAATCCGAGCCATGCGATCCACCTCACGGGGAATCCATCCCTCGAATGTTGGGGATGAGGCGAGGAGCAGCATGGCACTGGCGACCGCTCCGCCGACGGCAGGCAACGGGTTGGTAGCAACTTCCCAGTCGTCGAGCTCAAACCGAATCGGGTCACGAGTCTCGACCCTGTAGGCCTTCAGATCCTCCTCGGTGAGGATCCCGCCGCCGTCGAGCACCGCAGCGCTCGTTCGGCGCCCGATCTCGCCGTCGTAGAGCACCGAGGCCCCTTCTGCGGCAACCGTCCGCAATGTGTCGGCGAGATGGGGAATGTGGATGATGTCACCCTCGGCAACAGGAGTCCCGTCCAGGTGATGGGTGATCAATCGGCTCGTCTCGTCCCATCCGAAGATGAGGCGATGCGAGTGGTCGAGGTACTCCGCGGACGCACGCGTGACCGGGAAGCCCGCCTGGACGATGCGGATCGTCGGAGCCAGGATCTCGGCCCATTCGACGGTGCCGAAGCGCCGGTGCGCCTCGGCAAACGCTGCGAACGCTCCCGGGGTAGCAATCGATCCCCAGCCAACAATCGTTTCGGTGTGACCGCCGTAGCTCATCTCGACGCGCCGGCCTCCGTCACCGAAGCGCTCCGGCGGAAGGTTGCGACCTGGCATCTCGGCATACCCGTCGATTACGATCGGCTCTCCGCCGCTCGGCCAGACGGTGACGAAGCCACTTCCGGCGGGCGCGATGATGCCGATCTCAGTGCACATCGAGGCAATGGACGCCCCAATGGCGGCGTCGATTGCGTTCCCACCGGCATCCGCTACCGCCGCGCCGGCAGCTGCAGCCAGTCCGGTCGCCGACGCGATTTGTACTCTTCGCATGAGCGATCAGGCTAGACCTCCGCGGCACCCTCCACCATCGCAAGGGCAGCGTCCTCGACGTCGACCTTGGCGCGTTCCGGCCATCGCTGCACGTTGTAGGCGACGATCTCGATGCGGCCGCGCCGGTTGTGGTCATCGCTCCAGAAGCGGCGCTGCACGCCACCGGCGATCCATAGGCCGTCGCCACGAACGAGCTCCGCCGTCCACTCAGGCGGGTCCCATTGGACGACCGGCACGACGTCAGTGCGCCGGCGGGGTTCCTCGCTGCGGGCGATCATCAGATAGCGGGCCAGCGTGGACCCGGCCTCGAACGCTGAGATTTCCGGATCAGTGGCAAGGCGACCGCTGATCACGACGAGATTGAGGTCCATGGAATCTCCTCTCGTGTCGAGGAGGTGCGGGGCCCCAGGGTATGGCGCACCAGTGACAGATCCCGCTAGGAGCTTCTGGCGATCTCGCGGTCGAGTGCGTCCAGGCCTGGAAACGAAGGGTCGTTGAGAACGATCGCGTCGGCGATTCGTCGTGCGGTGGCCGTCTCGCCGGTATGCGCTGCGGCACGAGCGGCCACGTACCAGACCCGCAGGTCGGCCTCGTGCGCATTCGGGCCGACGCGCTCCGGGCCGGTGAGGTCCCACGCGGCGGCCGCATCACCCCTCTCGAGGAGGTGGGAGCCGTACACGACCTTTCCCTCCTTCCATACGCTCGGCGGAACATCCGCCTTCTCGAGCATGTCCCAGGTCTTGGCGACATCGCGGTCGCGGTTCATTGCGCGCAATACGTCCATCTCGATCGGCAGATGCACGGCCTCACCCGCCATGCGCCGATAGGCGCGCAGCTCGGACAGCGCGGTGTCCCAGTCTCCGATTCGGTAGGCGGACAGGCCGAGGACCTCACGGATTGTTGCGTCCTGAGGCGAGAGGTTCTTCGCTGCCTTCGCATGCTTGACGGCTGCGTGATAGCGGCTATCGGCCATTGCCGCCGACGCTTCGCCAAGTGCCTCGAGCGCGGGAGCCACTCGTTCCTTGGGCGTCACGCGAACGAGCCCTTCAACGACCCAGTTCGGCAGATCGACGGCCGCTCCCTTGAGATCTCGTCGACGCTTGCCCTCGTTCGAAGACCTCGGAGCGGCTTTGTCTCGTGTGGTCGCCGAGTAGTGCTTCTTCTTGCGGCCCTGTCCGCGAGGCTGTGAGCCCTGCGCACCGCGACCTTGGTCGGAGCGCTTCTGGCCTCCGGAACGCTTGCGCGGCTTCGGTGTTCTGTTGTCGGCGATGAGAGAGACCTCCGGGTCGCGAGCGAATCCTACCGGCCGACGGCGACAGCGGATGCGCTGTCTCCTGCGGTTCGAATCGACGGCCGCGTGCCAGAACAACGCCATGTCAGACATCGACGCCAATGCGCTGCTGCTCGCCGTCAGGGAAGCGTCTTCCGAGGATCAGCTCGTCACGGCGGCAACGGTCGGTCGGCCTCCGCGCACATCACCACCCCGATGGAGACCGACCGCCGGGACGACACGGACGCGTGACCAACCCTCGGAAACGCAAAGAAGGGCCGCTCCACAGCGTGGAACGGCCCTTCTCTCAAGAGTGTTCGGCGGCGACCTACTCTCCCGGGACCCTTCGGTCCAAGTACCATCGGCGCGGGCGGGCTTAACTTCCGTGTTCGGAATGGGAACGGGTGGGACCCCGCCGCCATGACCACCGAAACCTGTTGAGTACTCCTTGAGCACTCCATAGCGAGTACGAGTTGCCGTCGCGATATTCATAATCAAGCCCTCGACCTATTAGTACCGGTCAGCTCCACGCATTGCTGCGCTTCCACTTCCGGCCTATCAACCTGGTCGTCTACCAGGGGTCTTACCCGGTTGATCCGGTGGGAGATCTGATCTTGGAGGCGGCTTCGCGCTTAGATGCTTTCAGCGCTTATCCGTTCCGCACGTGGCAAACCAGCCATGCCCTTGGCAGGACAACTGGCACACTAGAGGTGCGTCCATCCCGGTCCTCTCGTACTAAGGACAGCTCTCCTCAAATCTCCTGCGCCTGCGACGGATAGGGACCGAACTGTCTCACGACGTTCTAAACCCAGCTCGCGTGCCTCTTTAACGGGCGAACAGCCCGACCCTTGGGACCTGCTTCAGCCCCAGGATGAGACGAGCCGACATCGAGGTGCCAAACACCGCCGTCGATATGGACTCTTGGGCGGTATGAGCCTGTTATCCCCGGGGTACCTTTTAGCCGTTGGCCTCGGCGCACCCACATGCCGCCGAGGGATCATTAAGCCCTACTTTCGTACCTGCTCGACTTGTAGGTCTCGCAGTCAAGCTCCCTTGTGCCTTTACACTCAACGCCAGATTGCCGACCTGGCTGAGGGAACCTTTGGGCGCCTCCGTTACACTTTAGGAGGCCACCACCCCAGTGAAACTGCCCACCAGACACTGTCCCTGATCCGGATAACGGACCGAGGTTAGAAGCACTAGATGAGAAGGGTGGTATTTCAAGGTTGTCTCCACGACCGCTAGCGCGGCCGCTTCATAGACTCCCACCTATCCTGCACATCGCATGCAGTGTTTCAATGTCAAGCTGCAGTAAAGGTCCCGGGGTCTTTCCGTCCTGTCGCGGGAAGTGAGCATCTTTACTCACATTGCAATTTCGCCGAGTCTCTGGTTGAGACAGTGCCCGAGTCGTTACGCCATTCGTGCAGGTCGGAACTTACCCGACAAGGAATTTCGCTACCTTAGGCATTCTTGTTACTGCGCTCCTGATGTCATGTGCGGGACGGCCGCACGGAACGCGGTCAGGTCATTTCTGCCTGACTCCCCATGTCGCCATGAGGATCGGACTGTATCATCCCCTCTTCTCACGGAGGGGCCTGGCGTACAGTCTCTGAGGATCCCTGCAGGATGTCCTCGATCGGTCGTGTCCGCTGTGCGCCATGAGTGTTCATGGTGTACGCGCTTCGCACGATCCTGTCGAATCCATCCGGATACAGATGCTCCTTGGTTCGCATCGATCTCACGATCGTTGCGAAGGTCTGGAAGTCGTCATCCTTCACGATCAACCGGTACTGCTCGAAGAACGGAATGATCCGCTCTGCGAGGTCGTCGAGCTTGGTGACCGAGTAGGTCATGACCGAGCTCTTCGGACCCTTGTGATACACGTATCCGCACCCGAAGTGGGATTGGAGACGTTGAAGCAGTCGTTGTTCTCTCTCGTGTTGGGACACCTGGAAGGTGGCAGTGAGTTGCCATCCTCCTGTGCGCCGGGCATATCGTCGATTGGCATGGATGGCCACTGAAAAGCAGCCTTCGCCATCGACGAATCCGACAACCCAACTCGGATCGAGTGGTTGCGTGACTTTGGTTTCCTGCTGATTGTCCGCACTGGACGGGTTTTCACTTCCCACGCACCAGGCATATCACGTGCCTGAGACATGGATGAGTACCGCCAGATTCTCGGATGTTCCAGCATATAGCCAGGTTTTGTAACCGCCATTCAGTGGTCTGTCTAACGGTTATAGTTACCGCCGCCGTTTACTGGGGCTTGATTTCACAGCTTCGCTCCGAAGAGCTAACCGATCCACTTGACCTTCCAGCACCGGGCAGGCGTCAGAGCGTATACATCGTCTTTCGACTTAGCACGCTCCTGTGTTTTTAGTAAACAGTCGCTTGGGCCTGGTTTCTGCAACCCCATCGGGCTTCGGACGCGAAGTCCTACACCCTACCGGGGCGCTCCTTCTCCCGAAGTTACGGAGCCATTTTGCCGAATTCCTTAACCAGAGTTATCTCGCTCGCCTTAGTATTCTCTACTTGTCCACCTGTGTCGGTTTGGGGTACGGGTACCCGAGAAGCTCGCTAGAAGCTTTTCTCGACGGTATGGGATCAACGGCTTCGCCTCATTCGGCTCGGCATCACGTCTCAGCCTTTGTGAGATCCGGATTTACCTGGATCTCGGCCTACACGCTTACCCCGGGTCAACCAACGCCCGGGTCCGTCTGCCCTTCCGTGTCACTCCATCGCTGACCTAGTACACGCTGGGTCGGTAGGCCCCGAAGGGCTTTCCTTAGCAAACGTGATTCGGTCTGGACGCGTCTCGAGTAGTACAGGAATATCAACCTGTTGTCCATCGACTACGCCTTTCGGCCTCGCCTTAGGACCCGACTAACCCTGGGCGGACGAGCCTTCCCCAGGAACCCTTGGACTTTCGGCGGAAGAGATTCTCACTCTTCATTCGCTACTCATGCCTACATTCTCACTCGAATGCCCTCCACGACTGGCTTCCGCCGCCGCTTCGATGGACATTCGACGCTCCCCTACCACTCACGCCCCCTGGACCACGAAGGCCTGGGTTGAAAGCGTGAATCCGCAGTTTCGGTACAGAACTTGAGCCCCGTTACATCATCCGCGCGGGATCACTCGACCAGTGAGCTGTTACGCACTCTTTAAAGGGTGGCTGCTTCTAAGCCAACCTCCTGGCTGTTTGGGCAACCCTACATCGTTCCCCACTTAGTCATGATTTTGGGACCTTAACTGGCGGTCTGGGCTGTTTCCCTTTCGACCATGAAGCTTATCCCACATGGTCTGACTGCCGGGTTTGGCGCATTGAGATTCGGAGTTTGACTGGGGTTGGTAAGCTTGTTGGCCCCCTAGCCCAATCAGTGCTCTACCCCCAATGCGGAACACCCGACGCTAGCCCTAAAGCTATTTCGGGGAGAACCAGCTATCGCCGAGTTTGATTGGCCTTTCACCCCTATCCACAGATCATCCCCCCAGTTTTCAACCTAGGTGGGTTCGGGCCTCCACGAGGTCTTACCCTCGCTTCACCCTGTCCATGGATAGATCACTCGGCTTCGGGTCTATGACATGCGACTAGACGCCCTATTAAGACTTGCTTTCGCTGCGGCTACACCTCTCGGCTTAACCTTGCCACACATCGATAACTCGTAGGCTCATTCTTCAAAAGGCAGGCAGTCAGGATTCCGAAGAATCCCTCCTACTGCTTGTAAGTAGACGGTTTCAGGTACTGTTTCACTCCCCTCACCGGGGTACTTTTCACCGTTCCCTCACGGTACTGTCCGCTATCGGTCGCTAGGTAGTATTTAGCCTTACCAGGTGGTCCTGGCAGATTCACACGGGATTTCACGTGCCCCGTGCTACTTGGGAACATCACCACGAGCTCATCCGATTTCGCCTACGGGGCTGTTACCTCCTGTGGCTCCGCTTTCCAGCGGTATTCGGCTATCTGATGAGTTTGTAACTCGTTCGACGGACTCGACGGTCCGTCAGGTACGTCCCACAACCCCAGCACGGCAACGGCGTCGACCTATCACACCGCACTGGTTTGGGCTCTTCCCGTTTCGCTCGCCGCTACTCAGGGAATCACTGTTGTTTTCTTTTCCTCGAGGTACTGAGATGTTTCAATTCCCTCGGTTTCCTTTACCGGCCCTATGTGTTCAGACCGGAATGACTGGGCATGACCCCAGCCTGGTTTCCCAATTCGGACATCCTCGGATCAACGCTTATTCGTCAACTCCCCGAGGCTTATCGCAGACCATCACGTCCTTCATCGGCTCCTAGCGCCAAGGCATCCACCGTCTACCCGTAGTAGCTTGAATTGTATTGAATACTTTGACTTTGTGCTCGCTATGCAGTTCTCAAAGAGCCTGAGGGTCCGTTTCGATCGAATGGACCGGTCCCGACTCCCTCACGACTGAACAGTACGTCGCCCCGTCCACTCCGAGGAGTGAGCGAGGTTCGAGATTGACGATTCACCTAGGAAGCTGGCATGGATGAATCCATGCTGATGCTCCTTAGAAAGGAGGTGATCCAGCCGCACGTTCCCGTACGGCTACCTTGTTACGACTTCATCCCAGTTACCGATCCCACCTTCGGCAGCTCCCTCCCACAAGGGGTTGGGCCACTGACTTCGGGCGTTACCGACTTCCGTGATGTGACGGGCGGTGTGTACAAGCCCCGAGAACGTATTCACCGCGGCTTTGCTGATCCACGATTACTAGCGACTCCGGCTTCATGGAGTCGAGTTGCAGACTCCAATCCGAACTAGGGATGGCTTTCAGGGATTCGCTCACTTTTGCAAGATCGCAGCCCGTTGTACCACCCATTGTAGCATGCGTGCAGCCCTGGACATAAGGGGCATGATGACTTGACGTCATCCCCGCCTTCCTCCGAGTTATCCCCGGCAGTCTCCCATGAGTCCCCACCATTACGTGCTGGCAACATAGGACAGGGGTTGCGCTCGTTGCGGGACTTAACCCAACATCTCACGACACGAGCTGACGACAGCCATGCACCACCTGTCATGGGCGCATAAGCACCCCGTATTTCTACAGGTAGACCCATGATGTCAAGTCCAGGTAAGGTTCTTCGGGTTGCATCGAATTAAGCCGCATGCTCCGCCGCTTGTGCGGGGCCCCGTCAATTCCTTTGAGTTTTAGCCTTGCGGCCGTACTCCCCAGGCGGAACACTTAATGCGTTAGCTTCGGCACGGCAGACGTCAATGAGTCCGCCACACCTAGTGTTCATCGTTTACGGCATGGACTACCAGGGTATCTAATCCTGTTTGCTCCCCATGCTTTCGCTCCTCAGCGTCGGTACCGGCCCAGTGAGCCGCCTTCGCTACTGGTGTTCCTCTCGATATCTGCGCATTCCACCGCTACACCGAGAATTCCACTCACCTCTACCGGACCCTAGTCACAACAGTTTCGACCGGCGTCCCGGGGTTGAGCCCCGGGCTTTCACGACCGACTTGTTGAACCGCCTACGAGCCCTTTACGCCCAATAAATCCGGACAACGTTTGGCCCCTACGTATTACCGCGGCTGCTGGCACGTAGTTGGCCGGGCCTTCTTCTGGAGGTACCGTCATTTTCGTCCCTCCTGAAAGCGGTTTACAACCCGAAGGCCTTCATCCCGCACGCGGTGTCGCTGCATCAGGCTTTCGCCCATTGTGCAATATTCCCTGCTGCTGCCTCCCGTAGGAGTCTGGGCCGTGTCTCAGTCCCAGTGTGGCTGATCGTCCTCTCAGACCAGCTACCCGTCT
>JAHEDJ010000068.1 GCA_024641325.1 bacterium
TTTCGCGCTCACGGTCGGGTTAGTCACCCCAACCCGGAGGCCTCTAGGCTTCCGGTTATGACGTTCTCTTCCGAGGTCCTCACGATCGAATACGACGGCCACATCGCCACACTCTGGCTCGACCGGCCCGACAAGCGCAACGCAATGAACTTGCCTTTCTGGGAGGACATCCCCAAGGCGATGGAGGAACTCTCGAACGACCCGAACGTCAGAGCCATCGTCATCGCCGCCCGCGGCCAGGCGTTCACCGTCGGAATCGACCTCACTCTCCTGGCCCAGGTTGCCGGCCAGAGACAGGGCTCGGATGCATCGCGGAAACTCGCCCGCTACGACGAAGTCAAGCGGTTCCAGTGGACGATGACCTCGATCGCCGACTGCCCGAAACCCGTCATCGCCGCCGTACACGGGTATTGCCTCGGTGCCGGTATCGATCTCATCACCGCCTGCGATATCCGCCTCGCCACCGACGACGCCACGTTCTCGATCCGGGAAACCAGGATGGCGATGGTGGCCGATGTCGGAACAGTCCAACGACTCCCGCGCCTCATCGCCGCCGGACACGTCGCCGAACTCCTCTTCACCGGAAAGGACATCGGAGCCAACCGGGCGAAAGAGATCGGGCTGGTCAACGAACTGTACCCCGACCACGAATCGGTCGTTGAAGCAGCCCACGACATGGCCGCCGAGATCGCGGCGAACTCCCCGCTGGCCGTTCAGGGAGCCAAGAAGGTTCTTGCAGCCGAAGCGGACATGTCGGTTGAGGACGCCCTCGATCACATCGCTCTGTTCAACTCAGCGTTCATCGAGTCCCACGACATCGTCGAAGCAACCACGGCGTTCTTCGAGAAACGCCCACCGAACTTCACCGGGCAATAACGTGGCCATCCCGCTTCTCGACGCGGCACTCCGGCTCGTACTTGCCGCAGTACTTGCCGGCGCCGTCGGACTCGAACGAGAGGTCATGCGCAAAGCGGCCGGGTTCCGCACCCACATGCTGGTGGGCCTCGGCTCGGCACTCTTCACCCTCCTCTCCATCGAGGGATTCGGCACCGACGGTGACCCGGCCCGAGTCGCCGCTCAAGTTGTGACCGGCATCGGTTTCCTCGGCGCCGGCGCCATCTTCCGGGAAGGCGCCACAGTCAGAGGCCTCACAACCGCGGCAGGTCTCTGGGCCGTGGCGGCGATCGGCATGGCCGCAGGGTCGGGTCTCATCGGATTGGCCACCGTCTCCGCCGCCATCGTCCTGCTCGTCCTGCTCGGACTTCGCACGCTGGACTTGTGGATGGATCGGCGATTGGGACGCATGAAAGCGACCGTTGAAGTAACTCTCTCCGATTCTTCCCACTTCGGGAAACTCTGGAAGATGGCCGCCAAGATCGACCCCACCGTCGAGAACGTCGCGTTTTCGAAGGGACGGAACGGTGGCGGAGTCATTACCCTCGACGTCGACGCCAAACGGGCCGACGGCCTGGTGGCGCTGTTCGAAACCGAGGAAGGCGTCCGAAGCGCGGAGCGGCTCAACTGAGATCAGTCGCACATTTCAAATCGAGACGAAAGAGGATCGATGATCGTTCCAGTCATCCTGTCCGGAGGATCAGGAACCCGCCTCTGGCCGGTGTCACGACTCCGACATCCGAAGCAGCTCGCTTCACTAGTCGGTGATGAGACGCTGATCCAGGCAACGGCCCGGCGACTCGCCGGCCTCCAGGACGCCGGCGACCCGATCGTCGTCTGTAATGAGCATCATGTCGAGACGATCAAGCAACAACTCGGCGAGATCGGAGTTTCTCCCCGCTTCATCGTCGAGCCGGTCGGACGCAACACGGCTCCAGCCGCAGCCGCAGCAGCCATTGCCGCAGGCAGCGACGCTCTCCTTCTCGTGCTGCCCTCCGACCACATCATCACCGACGTTGCCTCGCTCCACAGGGCGATTGAGTCGGCAACCCGGTTCGCCGAAGAGGGTCGAATCGTCACGTTCGGCATCGTCCCGGATCGGCCCGAAACCGGCTACGGCTACATCCGCAAGGGGGTTGAGTCTGGCGACGCCTTCACTCTCGAACGGTTCGTAGAGAAGCCGGATGCCGAGACTGCCGAGTCGTACATCGAAACCGGCGACTACCTATGGAACAGCGGGATGTTCCTCTTCCGGTCCGACGTCTATCTGTCGGCTCTCGACCAGCACGCTCCGGAGATGGCCGCCGGGGTGGCCACGGTGATCGAAGCGTCTGAGCTTCACGACGACGTGCTCCGCCTCGACGCCGATACGTTTGCGGTATGTCCCGCCGACTCCATCGACTACGCCGTCATGGAACACATCGACAACGGCATAGTCGTTCCACTCGACGCTGGATGGAGCGATATCGGATCCTGGGATGCTCTATGGGAACTCAGCGCCAATGACGAGCAGGGCAACACCACCAAAGGTGACGTGCTTCTCGAAGGGGTGAACGACTCGATCGTTGTGGCTCGGGACCGGCTCGTCGCGGTCGTCGGACTTGATCACGTCGTGGTGGTAGAAACCGACGACGCTGTACTGGTCGCTGCCAGGGACCGCGCCCAGGACGTCAAGAAGATCGTCGACAGACTGCGCGACGCGGGACGGCCGGAGCTATGACGCGTCACGACCACGCGGACCGACTCACGCAGTCGCGAACTACCTAACTGACGAGGAACAGCTCAACCTTCGACTGCGCCGCTTCCATTACCTCAACAGTCAGCGACTGCATGGCACGGGCAATGGCGAGCTCTTCTCCGATGACGGGCATGGGTGGATCCATCGGATTTCGACGGGCCTTTCCGACCGCCTCGAAGTGATCGCCGCGAAGGTTGAGGACGGCGTAAGCGATGGTGTCGCTGTCGTCCTCGCTCAGATGGATGTCGAGTTGGACATCTTTCTCGAGCATGGCAACCCCTTTCCGGGCTCGGGTCCCGGCGGCGGGTACCACCGGGTCCCTGTACAACCAACGGTACACCTCGAGTGTTTGCGACGACGCTCGGATCGGTCTAGAGGCGTTGTGCCTTTTCGGCCGCTGGATTCCAAGCATGTGAATGGTCAGGCGCTCGCTTGCCGTGTCGCAAGGCCTCGCGTGAACTCAGCATCCTGAATCGATCGGACCCGGGACGGCCAGAGCCTGTTCTCATTCAACCTCCCCATCCGGCCGCCTCGCCCAACCGGGATGAGACATATTCGGACATCGTGCCTCCCGTCGGGTCCATGTCCGGATATGTCGCATACAATCGTGGACAATCACATCATGCAGTTTGAAGCAGTCCACACAACGGGCATCTATTGCCGGGCCGACTGCTCGGCGACGCCCCTGGCGAAGAACGTTGAGCCGTTCCCGAACGCCGTCGCTGCGGAGGCCGCCGGATTCCGACCGTGTCTCCGGTGCAGGCCGGATCGCATACCCGACGGGGCCGGTTCGGCCGGGCCGGCGGTCGTAGAGCAGGCGATAGTCCTGATCAGCGAAGGGTTCCTCGATCGTCGCACGGAAGACGACCTGGCCGGTCGGGTCGGATACTCGACCAGGCAACTGCGGCGGATCTTTCAACAATCGGTCGGTGCGAGTCCGGCATTCGTGGCCCGTTCACGCCGCGCTCACTTCGCCAGGCGACTTCTCGACGAATCGGATCTGCCGATGACGGCCGTCAGCCGGGCAGCCGGGTTCTCCAGCACCCGTCAGATGAACCGGGTCGTCAAGGACACGTTCCGGTTCACGCCCACCGACTTGCGGGCCCGCCGGGGCAAGAGGGACAGACTGAACACCGATGGCGGCCTACGACTCCGGGTTCCCTACGAGGGATTGCTCGATTGGGAGTCGCTACTCGGCTTCCTGGCACCGAGAGCGACACCCGGCATCGAGCAGGTGCGCGACGGAACATATCGCCGGCTCACCACCACCTGCGGCTATCCGGGTGTGATCGAGGTCGGAGATCACGGAGACGGCCGGCACCTGGAGGTCACCGCACACTTGCCGACGTTCAATTCGATCGTCGATGACGTCGCCCGGGTACGCCAGTTGTTCGGCCTCGACGACCATCTCGACACAGAACTGCTGGCCGCCGACGAGAAGCTTGCGCCTCTCGTTCACAAGAGGCCGGGCTTGAGGATCCCCGGATCGTGGAATCGTTTCGAGACCGCCGCACGAATCCTGCTCGGTCAACAAGTGTCGGTGGCGGCAGCCACCACGCTCGCCGGGCGAATCGCCGACCGGTACGGGGAGAGCTTCGACGTCGGCCCGCCCGAACTGTCCCGCCGGTTCCCTTCCGCGGCGGTACTAGCCGAGGCTTCAATGGAAGACATCGGGATGCCACAAACCCGGGTCGCAATGATTCGGGATTTCGCCGCCGCCGTTGCCGGCGGCTCGGTCGACCTGTACGGAACCAAACCACTCGACGAGACAACGGCACAGCTCGAAACACTGCCGGGCGTGGGGCCGTGGACTTCGCAACTGATCGCCTTGCGGGTGCTGCGACAGCCGGATGCGTTTCCATCGTCCGACCTCGGACTCCGGATCGCCGTGGGCCGACTCATCGGGGAGGATCGGCCGAAAGCAGCGACCGTTGAGGCACATGCGGAGCGCTGGCGTCCACATCGGGCCCTGGCCGCGCAGTATCTATGGACTTCCCTGCACGACGAGGAGTTGTGATGTTGTACGAAACTACCCTGGCAAGCCCGGTCGGTCCTCTGCGGATCATCGCTTCCGACGAGGGATTGCGAGCGGTGCTCTGGCCGGACGACACTCCGGATCGCGTCCGCCTGAGCGAGCCTATTGAGGAGAACGCCGACCATCCGATCGTCGCAGCGACTGCTGCTCAGTTGACCGAGTACTTCAGCGGGACAAGGACTGATTTCGATCTCCCCCTCGATGTGGCCGGCACCGACTTCCAGATGGCCTGCTGGCGAGAGCTGAGTGAGATTCCGTACGGGTCGAAGATCAGCTACGGCGAACAGGCGAAGAGAATCAACCGGCCGACGGCTGTGCGCGCCGTCGGCGCCGCCAACGGCCGCAACCCCGTTTCGATCGTGGTGCCCTGCCATCGAGTGGTCGCCTCCAACGGAGCACTGACGGGTTATGCAGGCGGGCTGAGCACCAAGCAATGGCTCCTGGCCCACGAGGCGGCCAACAAAGACTGAGATCGCGAAAATCGATCGACTCAAACACTTGCGAACATACGTTCGATTGACGTAAGGTCGGGCCCCGACCCAAGGGGGCAGTGTGTCTTCAAGTCCAGCGGTACCTCCGGACCTATCGACCGATGTTCCCGAAGAGTTGCGGCGCCGCCTCCGCACGCTGAAACAGCGTTACGGCCGGCAGCGATCGGAACCGGCAGGGTACCGGCTAGAACTGGCGGTCAATCGGCGCCGGCACCAGCTTGTCGAGATCCGCAAACAGATCGCCGAACTCGAACAGCGAGCGAAAGTGATCGAGTCGGAGCTCAACGGCTTCGGCAAGGGCATGGCCGCACTAGTCCTCGAGGAGATCGCCGAATACGAGCGGACATTCCCGGAGGCGTGGTCGCCGACCTCCGTTCTCGGATTTCGGATCTGGGTCGTCGAGGACGGCCGTCTGGTGGGTGCCCGCCAGGTGTGGGACTCCCCGGAGTTCACCGCTTCGTGCACCGCTCACCCCGGATCGGACGAAGTGCCGCACACCGACGAGCGCTGCGGTCGCCTCGGTTGTGGCATATATGCAACGAAGAGCCTCGACCCCCTGTTCCAGCTCCATCTTCGGGAGTCGGACCGGAACTACGCGGTCGGCCTCATCGCCATGAGCGGCAAGGTGGTCGAACACGACGATGGCTACCGGGCGGCCCGCGCCGAAGTGGTCTCTCTGGTGTTGATCGGCAAAGACCGGGAGATCTATACGACCGAGCCGGAGGTCATCGCGGCGATATTCGCCGATCTTGAGGCAGCGCTCACTTCGGAGCAGAGTCGACGCTTGACGACCCCGATCCTGGCGCGGATAGAAGAGCACCTAATGGAACGAAAGGACCAGTCATGGATATAGGAAAGAGAAAGCGAGTCATCTTCGTCGAGCCGCTAGAAATGCCGAGCGAACCGGAGGTGCCGGTGGAGGAGCCGGAGCCGGAACCCGTCCCGGTCGAGGAACGCTGACACCTCAGACGTTGGGACGTCAGGCCTCAATCAGCCCCTCGCGGATGGCGAACCTGGCCAGCTCAACTCGGTCGTGGATGTCGAGCTTGTCCATCACGTGCATGATGTGGTGCTGAACCGTCTTGACGCTTATTCCGATCAGCCGGGCAATTTGTTTCTGGGACATTCCCGCCGCCACATACCCGAGCACTTCCCACTCACGGTCGGTGAGCGTCGTCGATCGTGCCGTGGAACCATCATCGAGCCGGGCTCCAGACGGGTCGATGACGATCCGGTCGAGGACGGCCAACGAGAAACTGGTTGCACCACGATGCACCCTCTGGATGGCTTCGACAATGGCTTCGGGGGGTTCCGATTTCGTCAGATATCCGGATGCTTCGACACTCAGGGCTTGATCGATGTACCGATCGTGGACAAATGCGGACAGGAAGATGACTCTGGTGGAGGGAGACGCCTTGCGCACTTCTCTGGCGACCTCGAACGCAGACATGCCCGGCATTTCGATGTCGAGCACCATCACGTCCGGTTGGGAGGCAACGGCCAACCGGACGGCATGGTCGCCCGATGAGGCGAGTCCCACTATCTCCATGCCCTCGCGGCTGAGGCGCTCGCGCAGCATGTCCCGCACGAGCACGTGATCATCGGCGAGAACAACGGACACACTCATCATCACACCGTCGCTCCCTCAACCAGGCTCGAGGCGACTTCCGCCAGCCGGGCCATCGTGAACGGCTTTCGGAGCACTATGGCCGTTCCCCGTAATTCCTCCTCAAGGCCGGGAGCCGGTGTACCGGTGATCACGACGGCGGGGATCTGCACGCCGTCGGCTCGCAACCGCCGGATGCAGTCGACTCCACTCGGCGGAGGAATGTCCACGTCGGCAATCAGCAGCCGCACCGCCTGGCGATGGCGCTGATACTCCGCGAGAAACTGGTCACCCGAGGCGGCTTGCACCACCAGGAATCCTGCGGTCTCCAGGGTCTCAGCGATGATCTCGCGCACGTGCTGATGATCTTCCACCAGCAAGACGAGTTCGGACCGATCGTGGACCACAACGGACGGTGGTGGGACGGCATTTCCGTCTTCGCCCGGCGCGTCAATCATCGGTAGGCGAATTATGAACGAGGTCCCCTCGCCCGGTGTCGAATCGACGCGGATGCTCCCACCGTGATCCGTCACGATGCCGTGGATGATCGACAGTCCCAGGCCGGTACCGTGCCCGGGGGCGCGAGTGGTGAAGAACGGCTCGAATATTCGATCGATTATGTCGGGCGGGATCCCCTCCCCATTGTCCGTGACTTCGATCATCACTTTCGGTTCGGCGTCAACGGCCGTCGTGCAGGCCCAGCTCCGGATGAGCAGCATTCCACCCTCCGGCATCGCTTCGTTGGAGTTGAGGGCGAGGTTCATGAGGGCCTGCTGCAACTGCGTTCCATCGCCCGAGACCCACAGCAAGGCGTCGGCCGGATGGTCGATCTCGAGATCGACCGACGCAGGCAGCATCGGTTTGAGAATACGCGCGGTCGAGTCGATCAGGGTGCCGACCTCGACAGGCGCTTTGTTCGATTCAGACCGCCGACCAAACGTCAGAAGTGCCCGCACGACTCCGTTCGCCTGCTCGGATGCGTCCTCGATTCGCTCGATAGCGGGAAGGGCGGGATGGCCCGAATCGAGTTGGTCCTTGGCTAAAGTGGCGGATCCCCAGATGGCGGTGACCAGGTTGTTGAAGTCGTGGGCGATCCCTCCGGCCATCAGACCCAGGGCGTCCATCTTCTGCGCCTGGAGCAGTTCCTCCTCCGCCCGATGCCGCTGGAGTTCCTCTTCATGCAAGCGAGCCTGGCCCCTACCGATCTGGCGAATGAACAGGCCCCAGGCGCCGACGGCCAGTGCGAAGAGCAGTAGCGAAATGGCGACCGACAGGAGCTCACTCCGGCGCTCCTTTTCGAGTTGCTCGACGAGATGCTGGCGGCTGGCAGTCCACATCTCACCGAGGGCATCCGAATAGTCGGCCCGCACTCCGCTGAACTGGCTTCCGGCGATTTGTGCGGCGGCCACCTCAGGTTGGTCTGCCGAAACCAAACGTACGACTTCGGTCACTTGGTCGTTCAGAGGACCGGTTGCCGCCTCCAGGTCCTCCACGGCCAACAGCACCTTGCCCTTGGACAGGCGCATCGCCTGCTCGAGTGCGGCGTTGAGTTCCGTCGCGGTAGCGTCATACCGGAGCCCAAGTTCCGGAAGGGGTGAGGCCGAGGCCTCCGGGCCCCACAAGAAGAGACTGTGCTCGATCTCCTCCGTGAGGTAGTCGAGTCGTTCGCCGGCGCTGTAGGCGGCCTCCACTGACCGCGTCGGACACTCACCGGCATCACGCTCGGCCACCGCTTGAGAGGACTCGTAGAGGTGCCAGGCCTGCCAGCCGAACATGACGGCGGTCATGACGGCGGCGACCACCAGCGTCACCCTACCGAAGCGCCAACCATCCGCAGGCGGCGCCGCTTCCGGTCGTGTCATCTCACGCCCCCCGGACATATGCGTTCCGGATCACCGGGCGGATCGCCTCATAAGGCGACCTTGTGGCGTTTCATCAGTAGAGCTTCTACTTGGCCCGGATCAACCCGACCACAGCTTATCCAATGCTGGTGGAGCACCCCAGAGTCGAAAGGCCTATGTAGGGCGCATTCCCGATTCCGCGCGAGGTCCGCGCTCCCTACGTTGGACGCACCCCCTGGTGATGGCGCACGTCGCAGCCGGGTTCGACCCTTGTGCTCAATCCAGCGCTGTAGCTCGGGCGTAGGCACAACGGCCGTCGAACAAAGGGCTACTCCCCCGGTATCTCCTCAAAAGCGGCCACGAACTCCTCGAATGGTTGAGCGCCGTCGATCACTGAGGCCCAGCCGTCGAACAGCACCACGAAGGTAGGGGTGGAACCGAAGATCTCCCACGTGTCGTAGAGGTCGTCCACTACCCGCTCCAGGGCCGTTCGGCTTCCCACACACGAAGCGAAAACCCCTTCATCGAGTCCCAGTTCGCCGGCGAGTTCAACCAACACCGTATCGGGCGGCTCGACCGCCCAGTCATCCACCCGCTCGAAGAGCAGGTCGTGCATTCCCCAGAAGGCCTGCTGGTCACCGGCGCACTCTGCAGCGGTGGCCGCCGCCAGAGCCTGTGGATGGAACGGCAAAGGCATGTGTTTGAACACCCACATCACCTGTCCGGTGTCGACGTATTGCTCGTTGAGAGCAGGTTGCGTCTCCAGAGTGTGGCGCTGGCAGAAAGGACACTGGAAGTCGGAAATCTCGATGACTACCAGGTCCGCTTCCGGGTTGCCCTGATAGGCGTCCCCGGCCAGGTTGTAGCCGGGACGGTCGGGATCGGGGGCCAGGCCGTCCTCGCTTGCCCAGAGCGGAAGATCGGGCTTGTCCTCGGGCGGGTCGGTAGTGACCGGAGCTTCTCCGGAAATCACCGCTTCGATGGCGGCAATGAACGTCTCGACCGATTGGGCTCCTACCACTTCGACCACCTCATCGGTGCGGTTGTCGACGATTTGAAAACTGGGAGTCCCTCCAAAACCCAACTGGCGACCCTGCGCGACCCGTTGGTCGATGATTGGCACCGCTCGTCCCGAGTCCATACAGGTTTGATAGGCGTCGAGATCGGCCCCGATTTCATCGGCTATTCCGGCCAGGTAGTCACGGTTGTCGGAGAGAGAGGTCCACTCGCTCTGGTGGGCGAACAGTTCGTCGTGCATGGCCCAGAAGAGAGCGGCACCTTGCTCGGTGATGCA
>JAHEDJ010000069.1 GCA_024641325.1 bacterium
CAACGATCCCCACCCGGTCACCCCGTTGGATCCCGACGCCGCGCAGACCGTTGCCGAGCCGGTTGGAGATTGTCGTCAAGTCACCGAAGGTGTACTCCGTGATCAGGCCGCGCCGGTCGACCACCACCAGCGCGCTATCCGTGGGCGGCAGAGCATCACTGCAGGCGGTGCCGATGTTGAAGCGATCCGGGACATTCCACCGGAAAGCGCCGACCAGATCGTCATAGGTCGATCCGAAAGAAGGATCGATCGATCTCGGATTGCCCATCACGGCCCGTTCCTCTCCCGTCCCGGCAGCGAGGTTTTCAGACTAGGAGCCGGCGTCAGCGACCGACGGCGTGGACTTCCTCGACGAAGCCTCATCGATCAACTCATCGAGTTCCTCGAGGGCCGAAGGATCGATGTTCGGCCGATCCTCCGCATCGAGGACGATGGCGCTGTCCTCAACCCACGCGACGAAGGAATCTTCGGTCACTTCGACCGGACCGGCCCTGCAGGCGGCGAAGCACAAGGCCACAAAGCAGCCCAGACCGGCAAACGCTCGCATTCTGCCCTCTTCCGCGGCGGATCCCTCACACCATGTAGATCGGCAAGCTCACCGCCCAGGGGACAACGACCCGTAGCCGCGGGCCACCCACCCCGTTTTCGCGCGACATTCCGGCCCTATGGGTCCCGAATGTCGCGCGAAAAGAAGGGAGTAGCTCTTCGTGAGCCACTCCCTCCTTGTATCGGCCGATTCACTCGTAGGCGATCGCTTCGAGGATCCGCATGCGGCTGGCTTTGCGGGCCGGGCCGATGGCGGCGATGACACCAGCCAACGCGGCCACCAGGAGCCACACGACCAGCTGGACGCCGGGGAGGGCGAACGTACCGAGGCCATCTTCGGCCAGGGAAGCAACGGTCGCCCATCCGAGCACCACTCCGACCGCGACGCCGAGCAAGGCTCCGAACAGAGCCGTAATGATCGACTCCCATCGGACCATGCGCCGAACCTGGCGGCGGCCCATGCCGACCGCCCGTAGGAGACCGATCTCCCGGGTCCGTTCAACGACGGAGAGCGCCAGCGTGTTCGCAATGCCGATCACTGCGATGATCACTGCCAGGCCCAGCAGAGCCGAGAACAAGCCCAGCAATTGGTCGATCTGGGCCTCAGATTCTGCAATCTCGTCCGACTGAGTATTCACGTCGATGGACGGAAAGTCGGTCAGGGCATTCTCTGCCGCCGCTTGCCCCTCAGCGACGTCGAACCCGTCCGCCAGAGTGGCGAACACCATCACCGCTGATTGGCCGGGAAAGTGCTCCGAGTAGGTGGACGTGGTGATCAGATACTCGGCGAAGTTCTGGTTTTCGAACGTTCCGACTATCTCAGTGGGAATCGTTTGCGCCGATGGATACTCAATCGTTAAGAGTTGCCCGACGGCCCATCCGCTGACCTCCAACTTGTCCGAACGTACGAGAACACCTTCGCCGACATCATCCATCGGGATTGAGGCATCGGGCCGGTAGACGGCGTCGACTGTCGCCGGATCGACCGCGACAACCATCGCGCGGTTTCCTTCGACGGAGACCTCACCAAAGAAGAACTCGGACACGGTGTCGAGTTCGTCAACGTTGAGCAACTGATCCATCGCCGCAGGGCTGACGCCGGCGTAGAAGTTGCTCGAACGAATCGAGAGGTCCGCGGGAAAGGCACCATCTAGCGTATCCCCGACCGACGCCTTGATCGACGCACCAAATATCGACACAAAGGCGACGAGCGCAATGCCGATCATGAGCGCAGAGGCCGTGGCGGCGGTGCGGCGGGGCTGACGGGCGGTGTTACCACGGGCCAGGCGGCCGGCAATACCGGGGAGCGGCTTGCCGAGCAGGTTGGCGATCGGACGGGCAAACAACGGTGCCAGAACCGAGATCCCGATGAAACCGGTGAGTGAGCCAAAGGCGACGAGCATCAACGCATTGCCGTTGTCCGTGGCGAGTCCGAGCAGAAGAGCCGCTGCCGCGGCGAGCACAATGCCGGTCCCGGCCAGCGCCCTGGTCTTCAGCGACCGGCGGGCGGCCGGCGTGTCGCGCATGGCAGCCACCGGTGCGATCCGTGAAGCCTTCCGTGCAGGCAAGAGTGAGGAGAACATGGTGACCGTCAACCCGACCATCATGCCGACGACGACCGTCCGCAGCGCAATGGTGAGCGGTCCGTCGGGCATGCCGAAACCCATCGCATCCATTCCAACTTTGAGGAGTTTGGCGAATCCGATCCCGACTAGAACGCCGAGCGCAGAGGCAAACGTGCCGACCGCCAGAGCCTCCGTCAGTACCATCGCCATCACCTGACGGCGGCTAGCGCCGACTGCTCGAAGCAGGGCCAGTTCCTTGGTGCGCTGCGCAACAACGATGCGGAACGTGTTCTGGATGATGAACGCCCCAACGAAGACGGCCACCGCGGCAAACGCCAGCAGGGCGGTGTTGAGGAACCCGAGTCCTTCGGTGAACTGCTCGAACTGCTCCTGGGTCTGCTGACTACCGGTGACGGCCTCGATTCCGCTGGGGAGTGCCTGTTGTAGACGGGCCGTCAGGGTCTCCGGGTCGACACCGTCCACTGCCAGAACGTCGATCTGGCTGTAGCGGCCTTCCAACCCGAAGAGACGCTGGGCTTCGCTCAACTCGAACACCGAGATCGTCGCCCCGGCGAGATTGTCTTCGGAACCGAAGCTGACGAGTCCGACGATTTCGAAGGTCTCGGCCCCGGCGGCGGTTTCGATCTTTACCTCAGCACCGATACTCAAGTCATTGGCATTCGACGTGGACACATCGATCGCGACCTCGCCGGCAGCAACCGGCGCACGCCCGTTGCCTTCGTCGACGCGGAATGCAGTTAGTGCCGGGACATCAACCCACGAGCTACCGATGGTCGGTGGCCCCTGGCCACCGATCGGGTCTCCGTTCGGGGCGATTATCTGAGCGACTCCGCCGACGCCGGTTGCGATCCGGTCGACGCCCTCGACTGAGGCGATGGTGCGGGCCAGTTCGACCTCAAACGAGCCGCTCTGGTTGGTCATGCTGCTCGACTCGGGTCGTACTGTGGCGTCGACTCCCGCGTACACATCGTCGAACAGGGTTGAGAAGCGGGAATTGATGGTGTCGGTTAGTACGAAGGTGCCCGCCACGAAGGCGACGCCCATGACAATGGCCACGGCCGTCAGCGTCAGGCGGAGTTTGTGGGCGAACACGCCCTTGATGGCTGTGCGGATCATGGCTCAGGCTCCCAGCGTCTTCATGCGTTCGAGTACGGATGCTGCAGTCGGTGACCACATGTGGTCCACGACCTTGCCGTCGGCCAGGAACAGGGCCCGGTCGGCGTAGCTGGCTGCAACAGGATCGTGGGTAACCATGACGATGGTTTGGCCGAACTCGTCGACTGCCCGGCGCATGAACTCGAGGAGTTCGGAACCGGCCTTTGAATCGAGGTTCCCCGACGGTTCGTCTGCGAAGACGATCTCAGGACGGGATACCAGTGCCCTGGCGGCCGCTACACGCTGTTGCTGGCCACCCGACAGCTCTGTTGGACGGTGGTGGAGGCGATCCTTCAGGCCGACGGTGTCTACGACCAGATCGAACCATTCCTGGTCCGGCCGATCGCCGGCTATGAGCAGGGGAAGCAGGATGTTCTCTTCTGCTGTGAGAGTCGGGATCAGGTTGAAGGCCTGAAAGATGAACCCGACCCGCTCCCTGCGGAGTTCGGTCAGGTGCCGATCGTTGAGCGAACCCAGCTCGGTGTCGCCGATGTAGACGCTTCCGCCGTCCAGGTTGTCGAGCCCGGCCAGCGTATGAAGAAGCGTCGACTTGCCGGAGCCCGACGGGCCCATGATGGCGGTGAATAGTCCGGTCTTGAACTCGACCGAGACGCCATCGAGCGCCCGGACCTCTGTATCGCCGGTTCCATAGATCTTGACTGCGTCTTCGATGCGTGCCGCGGATACGTTCCGCTCTGTTGCTAGTGCGAGTGCCACTTTGATCCTCCTGTGACTCGTCTCTTGGTACTCGACAAGCATCTCGGAGAATCTCTCATCAGCCGTCGGGCTGGAGGAGGGTTGCCGGGTCAACCGGAAGGAGGATTGCTCAGCAGTGCCGCTCATCCGCTCGGAGGAGGCTCGGATGGGGTAGGGGCATCTTCGATCCCCCTCCCCGAACGAACTGAGCGGTGGGGGAAGGGCCCCGCTGCATAAGCCGCGGGTAGGGGGCTTCCGCTCACTTCAGAAACCCCACACCGAATCGGTCAGGCTCCGGGAGTCACCAGACCAGACTCGTATGCGACAACGACGGCCTGCACCCGATCGCGCAAACCGAGCTTGGTGAGGATGTGGGATACGTGTGTCTTCACAGTCGCTTCAGAGACGAACAACCCTGCGGCGATCTCCGTGTTAGAGAGGCCCTTTGCCAGAAGCTGTAAAACCTCGACCTCCCGTTCCGTGAGATCGTCGAGACCTTCGACCAAGCGATCCGGATCCGGACCGGCTGCGAACTTCTCAATGATCCGCTTCGTTACGGAGGGTGCTAGAAGAGCATCTCCGCCGGCTACCACCCTGATGGCTGCGACGAGATCGTCGGCCGGCGCATCCTTCAGCAGAAACCCACTGGCCCCGGCGCGTAGCGCGCCGTAGACGTACTCGTCGATATCAAACGTGGTGAGGACGATCACCTTGGAGTCCGGAGCCCCGGCGGCAATCTGCCGAGTTGCTTCCAGACCATCCATCTCCGGCATTCGGACATCCATCAGGACGACGTCCGGGCGCTCTCGTTTCACCAACCGAACCGCCTGAACACCGTTCTCGGCTTCTTCAACGACCTCGAGGTCTACCTCGGACTCCAGGATCATCCGTAGGCCGGATCTGACCATTGCCTGGTCGTCGGCAATCAGTACGCGGATCACAGGCTGACCGGCAGCGTCGCCCGGACTCTGAAACCGTCGCGGATGGGTCCGGCAGTGAGCTCTCCGTTGAGCAGAGACACGCGCTCCCGCATTCCAATGAGGCCGTGGCCGCCTCCAGCTTCTCTCGACCCGTTCCCTCCGCGACCGTTGTCGGTGATCTCCAATTCGAGCACCTCCGCACCGTAGTCAACGCGCACCGCTGCTCGCGTTCCCGGACCTGCGTGTTTGAGTGTGTTGGTGAGCGATTCCTGGACAATCCGGTATGCGTGGAGATCAAGCCCGCCGGGCAGCGGTCGATGGGATCCGCGCCGCTCCAACTGAACATCGAGGCCGGCATCACGCATCTGGTCGGCCAGCCGATCGAGGTCGGCCAGCCCCGGTTGTGGAGACAGTTCGATGGAGCGTTCGTCGGAGCCACCTCGGAGCAACCCGACCATTCCGCGCATCTCATCGAGTGCGTCGTGTCCTGTGCGGCGAATCGTGTCGAGTGCCTCTGCAACGCGCGGGTCACCATCGCCCGCCAGCCGGCGAGCACCTTCGGCCTGAAGCGTCATCACTGCCATCTGATGGGCGACGACATCGTGGAGTTCCCGGGCGATGCGCGCTCGCTCCTCGGCAACCGCCTGAGCAGCCCGCGTCTCGCGCTCCTGCTCGGCTCGTTCGGCGCGATCTTCGAGCGCCTGAGTCTTGATGCGACGCTGGTTCACTTCGCGCCCCAGAACCAGGGGCACACCAATCATGATCCCCGTCGAAACGACATCTTCCAACCCTATGGATTCGAGGGTCGCTGCTCCGAAGGCGGTGAACGCGACCACTGCGCCGACCAGTGAGAACCCGAGGAGGGCAGATCGGCGCCGGGGCAACTCGCTACCGATGCTGTGAAAGGCCAGAACCATTCCCGCCCAGGCGAACGTGCTCGGGTAGTCGAGGACGCGGTCGACCACGAACGCACCGAGTAGCACGAAGAGCACGGCTTGCGGATAGCGGCGACGCAACGCAATCGGAAGTGTTTGCAGGACTATGAGGAATGTGTTGAACGCGTCCGGATCCCTCGAGAAGAAGTCCTCGGCGAGTATCTCGATATCGGCCCGGTTGATGAGCGTCAGCCACAAGAGCCCGACTGCGATCAGCAGGTCGACAACAAACGGAGGCATCCGGCGCTTCATGCCGCCATGGTATCGGTTGGACCAGACGGAAACATCAGCCTGGAGGATGAGGTACGCCTCATTCGTGCGATTGACACCACCACCACCACCACCAGCTTTTCGCGCGACATTCGGCACCCATAGGTGCCGAATGTCGCGCGAAAACGCAGAGGACGCTTCTTCGGCAGCGCGATCAGGCATACTCAAGGGCGTGGATGCCACGATTCTCATCGTTGAGGACGATCGATCGATCCGGGAGATCACCAAGCTCGGACTCCAGGACGCCGGATTCACCGTCCAGACGGCGGCCGACGGCGACGAAGCCCTCATCCGATTTCGGCATGATCAGCCCGATCTGGTAGTTCTCGACGTGATGCTCCCGAAACGGGATGGTCTCGAAGTGTGTCGGGCGATTCGGGCCGAGTCTTCGGTGCCGGTGGTCATGCTCACCGCCCGCAGCGACGCGATCGACGTCGTCGTCGGACTCGAGTCGGGCGCCGACGATTACGTCACGAAGCCGTTCGAGATGCCCGTCCTCGTCGCCCGGATAAGGGCCGCTCTCCGCCGCGCCCAGTTGCTCGACCCGGCGGAGACTCTCACGCTCGGACCGCTGCGCATCGATGTGCCCGGTCACCGGGTAACCATGAACGACGAGGAACTCGGGTTGACCCCGACAGAATTCCGGCTGCTGCTGGAGCTTGCCCGCCGGCCCGGACAAGTCTTCACCCGCGAAGTGCTGCTCGACCGGGTCTGGGGCTATTCCTATCTGGGCGACTCCCGCCTGGTGGACGTCGCGATTCAACGGCTCCGGGCCAAGATAGGGACCCACGGCTCGCCGGAGCTGATCGAAACGGTACGCGGCGTCGGTTATCGGGCAGGCCGGTGAGATGTTTGGCAGCTTTCGAGCTCGCCTAATCACCACGGTGATCGTCCTCATCGGCGTGACCGCCGGTTTTGTCGCGGTTCTGTCGTACGTGCTGGTCCGGAACTCGTTGCGCGGGCAGCTGGTCGACGACGCGGTGACCCGCGCCGAGTTCAACATCACGGTGCTTGCATCCACCGAACAACTACCCACCGGCTCAGGGCTGACCGAGTTCGAAGCAAGCGGGCTGGCCGACCGGTTCCTTCTGCGCGGTTCCGGCGGTGTGTACATACAGTTTGCGGACGGTGAAACCTACGCCTCCTCGCTGGACCTGCTGGCGGCCACCGAGTCACTCTCACCGGAGCTTCAGCAGATCGTCGACAGAGGCGAGTTCGGCTACGAGTTCCTCCCGGAAAGCGAAGCTCCAACCCTGGTGGTTGCCGCCCGTCGGCCACCGTCGGGTCCAGACTTCTACTTCTTCTATCCGGCAGCCGACGTCGACGAGGCGCTCTCTCAGCTGGCCCGTGTGCTGACGATCGCCGGTGCAGCCATCCTCATGTTGGGAGCGCTGGGAGCAGGGCTCATCGCCAGGCGCGTTCTCCGGCCTGTCGCGATCGCGGGCAGAGCGGCCGGGGTAATGGCGGAGGGGGATCTCACCGTCCGGCTGCCGGCGACGACAAGTGATGAACTTGGCGCACTGGCCCTTGCCTTCAATCAGATGGCGGCCGCCCTGGAGAATCAGATGGGCGCTCTAGTCGAGGCACACGACCGCGAGCGACGCTTCGTGGCCGACGTCTCCCACGAATTACGGACCCCGCTGACCGCCCTGGTCAACGAGGCGGCGATGCTGAAGGGCCGATTGGATCAGCTGCCCGACACCGACCGCAAGATAGGACAAATGCTCGTAGACGACGTGGCGAGACTGCGCACCCTGGTTGAGGATCTTCTAGAGGTCTCCCGTCTCGACTCGGCGCCCACTTCCCCAGAGTCGTCCGATGTCGACCTTCCGCGGTTCCTGGAGGCCGTGATCTCCGACCGGCATCCGGTGGCCCGCTTGAACGTGTCCGGGCCGATCGGCCGCATCCGCACCGACCGCAGATCACTGGAACGGATCGTCGGAAACCTGCTCGACAACGCCAGGAGCCACGCGCCGGAAGCTCAGGTAGTCGTCACTGCGCGGATTGCCGCAGGCAACCTGCAGATCGAAATCGCAGACGACGGCCCGGGAATCGGAGTGGAGCACCTCCACCTTCTGTTCGACCGTTTCTACAAGATCGACACGTCACGACAGGGGGGAACAGGCCTCGGCTTGGCGATCGCTCGTCAACACGCCAGACGCCTCGGAGGAGACCTCACGGCACGGCCCGGCACACCGCGTGGGCTCGTCTTCGACCTCAGCCTGCCTGTGACCGAATCGTTACATTCCGGTGACGGTAACGAGAACCTGACATAGCAACCTGATGGTGACCACAAGGATCACAACAGGAGTCAATGATGAAACGCACCATCCTCGCCGTCAGCGTGCTGGCCATCCTCACGGCAGCCTGCGGGGCCGGAGATATCGGAAACGCCGGCCCGGTCACCGTTCCCCCCGGTGACACGACCACAACGACCGTTCCCGGTGACGGAACGTCCGTTCCGACCACACAGCCACCGACGACGGAACCACCGGCGGATCAGCTATTCGTTGAGTTGTTCTTCATCAAAGAAGGCCTCGAGGCCAGGTCTGTCATCCGGGCAGTCGATACGCCGGATGTCGCCGCCAACGCGATCAGGGCTCTGATCGCGGGGCCAACCCCCGCCGAACAGGACACAGAACTCTCGACCGCCATTCCCGCCGATACCCTTCTCCTCGGCCTGACCATAAGTGATGGGCTTGCCACGATCGACCTCTCGCGTGAGTTCGAGGTCGGGGGCGGATCGTTCAACATTCTGAGCCGCCTGGCACAGGTGGTCTACACCCTCACCCAGTTCGAAACCATCGATGAGGTGAACTTCCGGCTGGACGGAGAAGCGATCACCGTCTTCTCCGGAGAAGGCGTACTTCTGGAACACCCTGTGAACCGAGACGATTATGCGACGATCCTGCCGATCGAGCCCGGTGTCGACACACCGGAGACCGAACCGTGGGGACAAGCTGATCTGCCAGATCCGACCGGCGTGGAACCGGACAAGCTGGCCCGCGTCGCGCTGGTCGCCGCCGACGACGTCTTGAACGTGCGTCAGGACCCGACGGCCGCCTCACCAATCGTCGGAATGCTGCTGCCGGGCGTGGTGGTCGAGCGGACCGGGCCCGAGGAGATCACCGGCTCCTCCATCTGGGCACAGATCGAGACACCGCGGGGCAGCTTCTGGGTCAACGCTCGATTCTTGGCCGCCGTCGTCGACGGATCTGAGTTTGAAGCCGATGATCGGGTGGCCGACCTACTGGACGAGTTCGCCTACCTGATCGCCAACGACGGCGATCTCCGTCTGGTGACGTCACAGCGCGGCCTGTATGTCGCGCACCATGCAGCTCCCCTCAGGTTCGCTTCCGAACAACTCCAAGCGATCCTTCTGGATCCGACGACCTACCAGTGGCCGTCCGTCGCCATCGCGCCCGATGACCCGGACTTCGACCTGATCCCCGGCCGGACTTTCGCGGAGGCGGTTGCCGATAGCTTCCTGTCGGCTTACAAGGACGTCGACGCCGTGACTACGACGAACGAGCCGATCGTGGCCGGCAACGGCCGGCCGGCCGAATACGCCATTCCTTTCGAGTTCCAATCGTTCAACTACATCGGCGTGCACGACTCGGGCGACAATCCCGACTACGACGGTCTCGACTGGATCACCTGGTACGTATCAATCGACTACGAAAACGGAGAACCGGTGATCGTCGGGTTGACCATCGATCAATGGGCACCGTAGGCCCTCAACCATCGAGCCGGTCGGGGCACCCCA
>JAHEDJ010000070.1 GCA_024641325.1 bacterium
CTGCCTACTGCCTACTGCCTCTGCCCCGGGTAATTCGAATCCGACAATGGCACCACCATCCGGTGCGTTGGTCGCTGAGACGGTTCCTCCGTGCTCCTCGGCGATCTGACGCACGATGGCCAGGCCAAGCCCGGATCCCGGCATGTTGCGCGCATTCGTCGCTCTGTAGAACCGATCGAAGACCCGATCCTGATCCCCGGCCTGGATGCCAGGTCCGTGATCTCGAACCGTCACCTCCCCACGACGCTGAACAATCTCGATCGGCTCACTAGGTGGGCCCCACTTGACTGCGTTATCCAGCAGATTGGAAACAGCCCGTTCGATTGCACCGGCACGGGCGTGCAACACGACCGGCTCCGTATCGACATTCACCTCCCGCCCCCATCGTCGCTGTGCCCGGTTGGCGACGGATTCGACTAGCTGATCCAGCCGAATATCAGCGGACGGCTCCTCGATGGATCGGTCGGTGGCCAGATCGACCAGTTCGGCTACCAGTTCAGACAACTGCTGCAGTTCGGTCGTAGCGTCGTCCATCAACTCCCGCCGCTGGTCGTCGGGGAGGGTATCGGCTCGCGCCAGAAGCTCTATGTTCGTGCGGAGGCTCGTCAGAGGAGTCCTGAGCTCATGGCCGGCATCTGCCACCAGTTGTTGCTGCTGGCGTTTTGAATCTGCCAGAGCAGCGAGCATTGCGTTGAATGAACCGGCGAGGCGCCCGACTTCATCATTCTGTACGACTTCGATCGGCGAATCGAGATCCTGGGTCTTCGCTACGTGTTCGGCTGCTGCCGTCAGTTCGCCGACCGGTCGCAGGGCTCTGCCTGCGATCAGCCAACCGGCCAGTGCCGCCAGTGCGACGCCGATGCCGCCGGTGGAGAGCATTCGCACTTTCATGCCGTCGAGGACGGAGGTTGCTTCAGTGAGGGATCGGGCCACCTGCACGGCCCCGAGCGGGTGGCCGGCGAGGCTCGGGAGGTTGAACGGAGCGGTGATAACGCGGTACTGCTCGCCGTCGACGTCGATCGTGTGGATCGTGGCCGGCCTCTCGCCTCCGACTACCTCCAGATCCACGTCGTCAACGGGCAGAGGTCCCGAAGTGGCGAAAACCGTTCCGTCTGATGCAAGAACCTGAACGATGGAGTCCGGTTGGACGAACCGTGAGCCCCGTCCGCCGATTCCCATTCCCATCCCCATGATGGGATCCTCTCCAAGGCGGAAAGGATCATTGCCGTCGCCGGGAAAGAGGGAGAAAGCACCGAGGAAGCCGATGCGCTGCTCGAGGAAGAGGTCGACTTCGTCATACACCTCATTGGTGGCGAAGATGTATCCGGCGGTCGATACTGCGGCAACCGCCACGGCCGCGGCGCCGGCCACGAAGAGGGTGAGTCGAAGCCTGAGGCTCATGGCTCTCGGACGACGTATCCGACGCCCCGGACCGTTTGAATTAGCCGTGGCTCGCCGTTCGGCTCGGTCTTCCTGCGCAGGTAGCCGATGTAAACGTCGAGTGAGTTCGACGAAGTCCCGAAATCGAAGCCCCAGATCCGTTCGTAGATCGTCTCGCGCGTCAACACGATGCCCTGGTTGAACATCAGAAGTTCCAGCAGCTGGAACTCGGTCTTGGTCAGCTCGATCGCAGTATCGCCCCTACGGACTTCGCGGGTGGGCGGATCAAGGGTCAGGTCGCCAACGCGCATGAGATCACCGGTCTCCGGTTCAGATCGGCGAAGGAGGGCACGTAGTCTCGCCAGCAGTTCCTCGAGGGCGAATGGCTTGACCAGATAATCGTCTGCGCCGGCATCTAGTCCTGCCACCCGATCTGAGACCTCATGGCGAGCGGTGAGCATGAGAATGGGTGTGGTGTCGCCCCGTGCTCGCAAGCGGCGAGTGGCCTCGAGCCCATCCACGTGCGGCATCATCACATCCAGAACGATGACATCGGGAGCTGCCGAGAGAACCCGTTCGAGTCCTTCCGCTCCATCGTTCGCCGTCTCTACTTCATAGCCCTCGAAGGTCAGAGCGCGGGCTAGGGCGGTGCGGACCTGGTCGTCGTCTTCCACGATGAGCACTCGCATGCCGACAGTATGGCCGGTTCCTGATTCCATAGCGCCTCACCATACGATGCTCCTGTGTGAAGAGGTTGAGAGCAACATGAGAAAAGCATGAATGGTGCTTCTCATCGTTTCTTCATCTCGGTTTCACCTTCGACTTAGGGCGTTTCGTCAGGATGCGACCGATACAAGGAGTATGAATCTCGATGCGACGCCTGCTGTTACCCGTCCTTGCGCTTTCCCTGATAGGCGCCGCCTGTTCGTCCGGAACCGATGGGAGTGAGGTTGCTTCGCTCGCTGCGGCTGCTGAAGACGACCTTGCGGCGTCCGTAGTCGAAGAGGAAATCGATCGGGAGGCAGCTCTCCTGTCTTTCGCCGAGTGTCTCCGTGCAGAAGGTGTTGAGGTGGATGATCCAGAAGTTGGGCCGGATGGGCAGCTGCGTCTCCCGCGACCGACGTCCGATCAAGTGGTTGACCGCGAGGCGATGCAATTGGCCAGGGCCGCCTGCTCCGAGCATCTCGAGGGCGTGACTATTGGTTTCGAGGATCGCGATACAACCGAGTTCCAGGACATGCTTCTCGAATTTTCGGCGTGCATGCGAGATAACGGCTACGACATGCCGGACCCGGATCTGAGCGGCTTCCAGCCGGGGTCGGGGCCGGGCGGCGGAGGCGGAGGAGGTCTTTTTGGAGGGCTCGAGGATCGGGACGACCCGACCTTCATCGCAGCCGACGAAATCTGCCGGCCCATCTTCGGAGACTCCGGAATAGGTAGGGGGCTCGGCGGTGGCGGTGGTGGTTAGGCCACAGGCCCTGGGGCCATAGGCCGGCGCCGGCCGTAATATTCGTCGACTGCATCGTTGGGGGAGGAACCTGAATGAGCAAACGTTGGATGGCACTTGCCGGTGTCGCGATCGTCGGCCTGGCCGCGCTGTGGTTCTTCTTCCTTCGCTCGGACAATCCGGAGCGGGTGTCGCTCGATGACGCCGTTGCCGCGGCAACAGCAACGACGGATGAAGTTGCCCCGGTCGAGGCTCTTCCGGAAGCTCCGGACGACGCGGCTACCGACGATCCGGTCGAGGTTGGCCTGGATGGGACCTGGTCGGTTCTTTCCGATGACAGCTCTTTCGCGGGCTACCGGGTCGGTGAGGAGCTCGCCGGCATAGGGGTGACTGAGGCGGTCGGTAGGACCAGCGCGGTTTCAGGTTCTCTCGAGCTGGAGGGTTCAACGCTGACCGCAGTGAATATCGAGGTCGACATGACCTCACTCCGATCCGATGACAGCCGCCGGGACGGGGCGATGGGTCGCCAGGCGCTGGAGACCGGTGCGTTCCCCACCGCCACATTTGTTTTGACCGGGTCGTTCGATCTCGGAGGAATCCCGAAAGAGGGAATAGCCGTGTCCGTCGCGGCCACCGGCGACCTCACTTTGCACGGCGTGACGCAGAGTCTGGAGTTTCCACTCGAAGCGCAACTCGTCGGTGACAGAATCGTCGTCGTCGGGAGCGTCGATATCGTTTACGGCGACTTCGGGATAGCGCTTCCCGCCGCGCCAATTCTGGTGGGCGTAAACGATCACGGCTTGATCGAACTACAGCTGACCTTCGTGCGCGGCTAGGAACTTGCTGCGGGTTATAGGTTTTCGGTTCCGAGTTTGGTGTTCTTGGACTGCTACGGGACATGACCCGCAACCCATAACCTGTAAACCCGTCCGGGCTAGCGAGCAGTCGGACAGGTCGGCGCCAACTTCGTTCTCAGCACTTCACCAGGTACCCTTGCCTGGTTGTCTGTAATTCAAGGAGCCTGAGTGGCCAAGCAGGATGATGTGATCCGGGTGCAGGGAGTTGTCGTCGAGACCCTCCCGAATGCAACGTTCCGGGTCGAGGTCGATGGCGGTCTCGAGGTGCTCGCCCGCGCCGCAGGAAAAATGCGGCGGGGTCGGTACATTCGGATCCTGCCCGGCGATCGTGTCGACTTAGAGCTCTCTGCCTACGATCCGACCCGTGGCCGGATCGTCTGGCGGTATAAGTAGGCGACAAACAGCAGGTTCCAGGTTCTAGGTTCTGCCAATCGTCTACGGCTCACCCAATCGACCGCTCACACGCCGATGGCCTTGCTTCTGCGTTCGAGCAGCATCACGTCGCGCCAGACTCCGTTCATCTCACCGAGGCGCTCGCGGGTACCGATCACCCTGAATCCTGCATCGCGATGCAGGGCGATCGAGGTTTCGTTCTCGGGGAAGATACCCGCCTGGAGAGTCCAGATCCCGGCGGCTTCTGAGGATTTGATCAGCTCGATCAGCAGCGCTTTGCCGATGCCGCGCCCTCTGGCGCCTGCGCCGACGTAGACGCTCACCTCGGCGACACCCCCGTAGGCACATCTGTCAGAGACCGGACTCAGCGCGGCCCAGCCGGCGACCGTGACGGCTTCCTTCGCGACCAGCCGGCAGGCACTGAGATGTTCGGCATCCCAGTCGAGCCAGTCGGGAACGTTCGTCTCGAAGGTCGCGTCTCCGGTGGCGATTCCATCGGCGTAGATGGCGGCGACGGCCGTCCAATCTTCCGTGGTCATGGGCACGATGATCACGAGAGCAGAGTAGCCCTGGGATAATCGCTTCGATGTCACGGATTGAATGCGCCGATAATCTCGAAGTGTTGAGGAATCTGCCGGATGGGTCGGTCGACCTCATCTACACCGATCCTCCGTTCGGAACCGGGAAGCGGCAACGCCTCGACACGATTCGCACTGGAACCGGTGACGGGGTCCGCCTGGGTTTCGGCGGCCGAGAATATCCGTTTGAGGTGGTTGGCTCGATGGAGTATCGGGACGACCTTCCCTTCGAACAGTATCTTGGCTTCATCGAGGCACGACTCCGCGAGATGCATCGGGTGCTCAAACCCGAAGGGTCGCTGTATCTCCACCTCGACCATCATGCCGTGCACTACGTGAGGGTGATGCTCGATGTCATATTCGGTGCCGATCGATTCCTCAACGAGATCATCTGGGCTTACGACTACGGCGGGCGGCATCGGGATCGCTGGCCACGCAAACATGACTCGATTCTCTGGTACGCCAAAGGAGATCGCTGGACGTTCAATCGCGACGAGATCGATCGGATTCCCTACATGGCTCCCGGCCTCGTCGGCCCGGAGAAGGCCGCGAGAGGGAAGCTTCCAACCGATGTGTGGTGGATGACGATAGTTCCGACCAACAGCGCCGAGCGAACCGGATACCCCACCCAGAAGCCCCTCTCGCTGGCGAGCCGCATCATCGCCGCGTCGTCAAACACCGGGGATCTCGTTGCCGACTTCTTCTGCGGGTCCGGGACGGTCGGCTTAGCCGCGCAAGAACTCGGGCGAGAGTACTTGCTCGTCGACATCAATCCGGAGGCGATCGAGATCGCAACCCGTCGTCTCGGGTGAGTACAGCTTGGGTGGTCCCTGAGCGCGACCGGCGAGCGCCGGGGCAGGGGCGCCCTCCTAGCATGCACACGTAGATTCGAGCCGGCATTTATGGAAGGCCTGATGTCCATCTTCGTACTGAGCGATCGACTCGTCGACGAGATTGCCAGATTTTCGCCGATCGCCGCCACATTCATGGGTGTCCCCGGGTATGACCATCTGTGGCAGGACTTCAGCCCGGATGGCATTCAACGCGCCGCCGACACTCTGCGCCTCTACGAGAAAGCGGCGCGCGAACTAGACGATACGGGTGATGAGTGGGAGAGACTCGCCACGAGAATTCTCCTCGACTTCATCGGCCAGTCCTTGTCGGAGATCGAGAACGGCGATCAGCTGCGCGACATGAACAACTCTGCTTCACCATTGCAGATGATCGTCCAGGTATTCGACATGATGGATGCACAGTCGGCCGACGGTTGTCGCAACATCATCAAGCGACTTTCATCGATGGACGGGGTGCTGGGCTCATACCGGGCGGCATTGGAGGAGGGGGTGAGGCAGGACCTGCTGGCTGCCCGGCGACAGGTCCTTTCGGCGATGAGGGAATGCCGGTCTCACGCAGGAAGTGGTTCTTTCCTCGAGAGTGTGGCGGCCCGCGTTACCGCTTGTGAAGAAGCCGACCTGGGGCTGCTCAGTTCGGCGGTGGAGGAGGCACGGAAAGCCTTTGCGAGCTTCGCAGATTTTCTTCAGAATCGGTATCTCCCGGTGGCTCCCACCGAGGATGCCGTCGGACGCTCCAGGTACGTTCGCGCCGCCAGGCATTTTCTCGGGATGGGTATCGACGCACTCGATACCTATTCGTGGGGATGGTCCGAGGTTCGTTCTCTGTGGGATCGCATGGAGAAGGTAGCCGATGAAATTGCTCCCGGCCGATCTGTGGCGGATGTGCTCGAGCTGCTCAAAACAGATCCCGACAGGTGTGTGCCCGACGAGGATGCGTTTCTCGCCTTCATTCAGAATCGACAGATTGAAGCTGTTGAACGTTTGTCCGGAAGTCACTTCGAGATCCCCGACAAGATGCGTCATGTCAACGTGAGGCTCGCCCCGGCAGGCGGCGCCCTCGGCGCCTACTACATGCAGCCCTCCGAGGACTTCTCCAGGCCGGGTGCCGTGTTTTACGCATTGTCGGACCGGAGGCCTATTTCGGTCTATGACGAAGTCTCCACCGCATATCACGAGGGGTTCCCGGGCCACCACCTACAGGTCGGCATCCAGGTCGGTCTCGCCGATAGCCTCAGCCGGCTTCACCGGATGGTGGTCTGGTATCCGGGATACGGTGAAGGATGGGCGCTTTATGTGGAAGAACTCATGGACGAACTCGGGTTCTACGACCGGCCCGACTATGTGATGGGGCTGCTGATCAATCAGATGCATCGGGCATGTCGCGTGGTCATCGACATCGGCTGCCATCTCGGATATGAGATTCCGGACGACGCCGGATTCCATCCGGGCGAGTTCTGGTCCTACGACCTGGCGGTGGAGCTTCTCGAGCAGCGGGCGTTTCTCGAACCGTCGTATGCCCATTCAGAAGTAACCAGGTATCTCGGGTGGCCCGGACAGGCGATTTCCTACAAAGTGGGGGAGCGTGTGATCCGGGAAATCAGGGCCGACCTGGAACAGCGGCTCGGCGACCGTTTCGATCTGAAGAAGTTCCACTCCGACATTCTGGGCTACGGCCCGCTGGGCCTCGACCACTTGCGCGAAGCAATGCTCGAAAACGGCCGGTAACTCAAGACCAGCGACCCGGAGAACCGCGACTACTTACACGCTTTCTCTAGGTAGGGGTAGGGGTTCACTGCAGGACCATCTTCTGGATGGACTTCGAAATGGACATGCGGGCGGGAACCAACGGCGTTGCCGGAGTCCCCGACTGTGCCGATTGCCGTTCCGGCGGCGACGTATCCCGAGGCTCCGAAGCTGTCCATGTGGGAGCCGATGTAGGTGGCGCCGTCGTCACCGTACAAATTGAACTGCATTCCTCCGATGGAGCCGATCTTGAACTCCACTCGTCCTGAAACGGGCGCTACTACCTCGGTGCCGCTTGCGGCGAAGAGGTCGATGCCCTCGTGGAAGCGTCCTCCCGATCTCGGGAATCCGTAGTCGTTGAAGAAAGAGCCTCCCGGAACCGGGCAGATGAAGCCGCCGCCCGGGACTGCGAGGATCTGCCCGACTCTGATCAGGTCCGGGTTCGTCATACTGTTGAGCTCCACGAGGGTGTCGATGGTCGTGCCGTATGCCGCGGCGATCTTGCCGAGGGTCTCGCCGGTAGTGACCGTGTGCGATCCGGCTGATCCTGATCCCGGGGTGAAGTCGATTGGTTCGCCGGACAGGCTCAGCCGTGTACCGACGTAGATCACGTTGGTGTTCGTGATCCCGTTGGCCTGCGCCAGTGCTTCAGTGGTCATACCGTATTTGGCTGCAATGGTTGAGAGGCTCTCACCGGACTTGACGGTATGCGCGGATGAGGAAGCCACACCTGCAGAGGTCGCTGCTCCCGGTATCACCAACTGCTGGCCGACGTAGATCCGGTTGGGGTTGGAGAGTTTGTTCTCTCGCGCCAGGGCGGTCGCGGTCGTGCCGTTCTCGTTTGCAATGTCTGAGAGCGTGTCGCCGGGTTGTACGGTGTAAGTCGCCCCGGCTGCGAACACGAACAGCGCGATCGCCGTTGCAGCGACCGATCGGCGTGTCGATGATGGCACGAGCATCCGTCCTCCAAATGCTCCGCCCGTCGAATCCCACAACTACTTCACTCGTGGCCTTTATCAACCCCAGCGCGGGAGCCACGATCAAGAAATCGGAAGTTCCATGCTACCGCTTTAGGAATTCCGTACACGGATTTCCGGTAGGGCGGCCTGGCTTGCTCGGAGTTGCCCGCATGCAGCATCGATATCGGAACCGCGGGTATCCCGGACCGTGACGTTGACGTCGAATGAACGTAGGTGGCCGACGAATGCTTGTATCCGGGATCGGCGCGACGGCTGATCCTTACTGAGCGGCGTGGCATTGAGCGGGATCACGTTGACGTGAGCGCCGAGACGGTGAGCGATTCTGGACAACTTGGTGGCCTGCTCGATCGTGTCGTTCACGCTGTCGATCAGCGTCCACTCGATGGAGACGCGCCGCCCCTTGCGTTCGAAGTAGTTGGCGGCGGCCGCTTCGACGTCGGCGAGGGGATACCTCCTGTTGATGGGAACCAAGGTGTTGCGGAGTTCATCATCGGCGGCGTGCAAACTGACTGCGAGGTTCACCGGCCACGGTTCTTCGGCGAGCCGGAGCATGCCGGGAACCAGTCCGACGGTAGAGACGGTCAACCGGCGCGGCGACATTTCCATGTCTTCCACGATCCGCCGGGTCGCCTCTCGGACCCGATCGAAGTTGGCGAGCGGCTCACCCATTCCCATGAAAACGATGTTGGTGAGGTGGTTGGGGCCTACCGCCAGGCCGACATCTCGCAGATACGCACGGGCGTAGGCCACCTGGGCGACAATCTCGCCCGCCTGCAGATGCCGCTCGAAACCGAACTGTCCGGTAGCACAGAATGAACAGGCCAGGGCGCAACCCACCTGACTCGAAATACACAGCGTCGTGCGCTCCGAGTAACCCATCAGCACAGCCTCGATGGCGGCGCCATCCGGGGCCCTGAACAGCCACTTGATAGTGGAGCCACCGTCCGCAGTCTGTTCGACCTCGACGTTGAACGGCCAGAGATGCTCCCCGAGAGCCTCCCTCATAGAGGGCGGGAGGTCTGTCATAGAGCTCGGATCCAGTGCCGGCTTGCGGTACAGCCATTGGTACAGCTGCTTGGCGCGATAGGGCTCTTCGTCCGGGAAGAGCCCGGCAAGCTCCGACGGCGGGGTTAGGTAGGGCACGGGGGAGAGGGTACCCGGTATCCGGCCGCTGCCTGCTGGCGATAGGCGATAAGCCTTAGGCCTTAGGCCTTAGGCCTTAGGCCGTAAGCCGTAAGCCGTAAGCCGTAAGCCATAGGCAGTTGGCAATTGGCAATTGGCACCCGGTTGAAGCCCTCTCGCGATAGGCGATAGGCCATGGGCCGTAGGCCGTAAGCGATAAGCCGTAGGCAGTTGGCAGTTGGCAGTTGGCACACGGTTGAAGCCCCCCGCCATAGGCCATAGGCAATTGGTGGTGGCGATTGGCGCCCGGTGAAGCCCCCAGGCATAGGTCTAAGGTCGACCAGCCCGGCGTCGAGCTTGATCTTCTAGAATCGGCGCCATGAAACGGTTCGTTCGCCTCATCTCATTTGCCGCAGGTAT
>JAHEDJ010000029.1 GCA_024641325.1 bacterium
TCGATTCCGGTCGTCGCCTCGAGTGGATTACACTTGTCCCTCCTAAGGGCCCTTAGCTCAGGGGGAGAGCGCTTCCCTGACGCGGAAGAGGTCGAAGGTTCAAATCCTTCAGGGCCCACAAAGAAAACCCCTGCTAGTCGGGGGTTTTCTGCTACCTGGGTGGCAGTTCGATGACGTTGGCACCGTCAGAAGTGAACAAATCGAAGGTTGCGGGCGCTTGCGACAAAACCCCAGTTCAGGGCGTTGCACCGGCTGCCGGATGGCGGAAACACCCCCCCCCAAGTCCGAAATGTCGACTCACAGTGACGGTTGATCCGTTAGTTCTAGGTCTTTCGGCCCTACCGAAGACTGCCGTTTTCCGGTTTGCATAACCCCAGCACGAGGGCAGGCCTCGCGCCGCCGATCCCGGGGAGGGCAAATGGCATTCTTCAAGAAGCGCGTCGTCAAAAAGAGCTTCGAGGACCCCATCGTCGCCAAGGACAAGTTCGAGGACCCCATCGTCGCTAGGGACACCTTCGAAGATCCAATCGTCGCCAAAGAGTTCGAGGTTCCGGTCTTCGACCCCATGCCAGACGGCGACAAGGAAGCCTGAGACTCCCCCCTTTTCCAACCGTATATGGGCATAAGCCCCTCACGACAATGCAATCGTCATGTCGTCGTGCTTCCCGGCGTCGTGGTCGATCTTGAACCGGTTGGTTCCTGCCTCGACAAGGCGTACTGAAGCGAGTTCTTCAAGTAGTGCTGGGTGGTCGTACAGGGCCAGTGTTGCGGTGCGTAGGACTTGGTCTAGGGCATTGCCAGCCGGTGGTTGGAAGCGACCTGGCGAGGTGTGTTCTGTGGCTGTGACGCCGGTCCGCTGTGGTCGTTGGATGAGGTGGGCGGCTGGTGGGGGTCGAAAACGACTTCTGCGTTCTTGAAGTGTTGGGCGGTTGTCTCGGAGCCATGCTTCGACATTGGACAGGTCTACGGGCCGTCTGCGTGTCCCCTGCCAGACTTCGAGGCGGTCGATGTGAACGACGCCATCATTTTTGGGACCTGGGTGGAGGACCTTCGCCTCTGTGATCATTGGGTGGCCACGCCTAAAATTGCCGGGAGAGGTTCCGTCGGATGCAGTACCGAAGTGGGTTGGTCCGTCGCTTGGTCGTGGTGGCCATCATTGGTCTCGTCGCGGCGCTGACCGGCTCGTGCGAATACACCCTGACCGACGAAACGACCTCGGAGACGGCGTGGGTCGAGGTGCGGTATCTCGGCTCGAAGGACATCGAAGAGGTCTGGTTGCTGACGGCGGTCGGGGAGACCACCGACCGAGAACTGGTCAGCGACGACCTGATCGGCAGTGATGCCAAGCTGCCGAGCTATCCCGACGGGTTGGTCCCGGAGCGAGACGTTAGCCTGCATCTCGAGCTCGAAGTGACCTCCCCGGACTCGGCAACCTCACCCCGGTATTACGCGCTCGAATACACCAAAGAGCAGTCCTGGCAGGGTGATCTCGAGCCGCTCTACTACGAGGAGCCGTGGTACACCGGCACCTTCGAGGCGGGTGTGAATCACCTCGGCGACGACTGGACACTCGTCAAGGAGACGATGTTCATCTTCGGCAACGCCCCCGCAGGTATCACCCAACAGTCGGGGTGGCGCTTCGAGCAGGTCTACGCAGGCCCGACCGGTGAGCTGCATCTGTATCGAGTTGCCGAATCCGGGCCGGTCGATGATCCCGATGCGGGGCCGGTCCTGCTGCAGGACGCGGTCGATGACGGTTACGGCCTCGACAACTTCGTGGACTTCGGTCTGGATCCGCCTGCCAACACCTGCCCGCTCGACGATCCCGATCTGGCCGCATTCGACAAGAACCCCGAGATCCCCGATGTGGTCGAACGTTGGGCGCCGGTCATTTATCAGGACATCGACGCCGACAACTACACGGCCGACTTCATCACCCGTGTCGACTTCGATGGGAACCTGCTCGGCCAGGACAATGCCTCGAACCGGGATCGGCACCCGGTGCCCGGCTGGGTGTACTACTCGTTGGTGCGCGGCGCCCGCCACGACTTCATCGGCTACTACTCCTATCACGCCGAGGACACCAGCGGGATCCTCGATGGCAGCGGCCATGAGCACGACTTCGAGGGCATCGTCGTTTCGTACAACCGGTGCACCAGACACCTCGATGCGCTCCTGACGAACCAGCACGGCTCATACGCGTCCTACGTGGCGCCCGACAATCCCAGTTTGCGCCCTTCGGATGATCGTCGGGGCGTCGCGCTGATCTACGGGCAACCGGATGAAGAGGGGTTCTACGCTCCCGACCGGATGTTCACGCTTCTTGAGTGGACATCGACGGTGTCGGGTCTTCAGCAGACCTACGACGCGCTGGCAGTCGGCATCGAGGCGAACACCCATGCGGTGTGGGGCCGATGGGATTCGATCTGCGTGATCGGGCCGAGCGGACGCCCCGAATTCGGCTGCGATCCCGACGAACACGGTGGCGACGGTCTCGTTTACCACTACGACAACTTCGGCGAGGTACCGCAAACGCCCTACCCCCAGTACCCGGCCTGGCCGATCGTCAGCTACGAGCTGATCGACGTCGCCGGCCTGTGGGACCTGGCTCACCAGCCGGAGACGTGCGGGCAGGCCGACCTGGATCGGCCCTCCGGTGAGCCGCCGCCGTCGTTCTTGTTCGCCTGCCATGACGATCCGGTCCCGTGGGACACTTTCAACGCTGAGGGCGAGGACGCCGGGAATCTGCCGTGGAGCTGGGGGCCGTCGGCCGTGATCGATCACGTCTGTGACAACGATGCTCCCAACATGTTGCTCGATCCGGCCGGGGTCTTCGCAGGGTTCTTCGAGCACGACATCGGCTACTTCGTGCACTGGTACCTCGACAACCCTTATGCCGACAGCTCGACCTGCGACTGATCCTCCTCGGCCGGAGGCGACCCGACGCGGTCGAGTGAGACCCCGCGCCTCGATCAGTTCCTGCTTCGGGCACAAGGCGCGCCGCGTGGAGATGGGCGCAGGGGACGACCCGCCGGTTCAGTACATCCACGAGTCTTCCACCGAAGTCACCGTCTGGACCCAAACGTTCACCGAGTGGCTGGCACGGGTGATGCCCAACGAGGACGGCGACCTGCCGCCCTGGATTTAGCGGCGCCGATCACCTGTTCCCGGACGGGAACGCACATCCTGCCAAACCACGCCGATCGGCACCTACAGGGGAGTGTTGCGACCGACGGCCACAGGCGTGGTGATGGTCGCTGAGCGTCTTCCGGTTCTTGTCCGCACTTTGTCCGCTGAGGCCAAAAAACCTAACGAAACGTCGCAAAGCGGTGAGACGTGAAAACCCCAGGTCAGAACCCATGTTGGGGCGAGTTCCCAGGTAAGCGATTAGAAACCCCCAATGGTTGTGGGGGCTTCTTGTCACCTGGGGTAGATTCGAATATCCCCGGTTCCTAGCCAATGACTCCGAGGCCGAGTAGAAGCATCGCGATAGCACCGATACCAGCTACCCCGACCCAGATCCATGCACCGAAGTCGAAGACCCTGGGGCCGTATCCCTTGCCTGAGAGCTCGCTTCTAACGTGTCGGAAAGCAATGTACGCGGCGATGAAGAATACGGCTGCGAAGAAAAGTGCAGGTGTGTTCATACCCCGCACAGTAATCGGTATCGCCCGTCGCTACGGGCGACACCCGGTTCAGGACCGGCAACGCAATCTGTCGCTCCTCCTCGCGGGGGGAATACTCGCCGGATGGAGATCGCTTGGCCGCAAAGAAGCCCCCAGAAAGCTGGGGGCTTCATATGATTTGAGTTCGCTGGACGGGATCGAGCGGCTACTTTTCGCCACCGAACATGCCTCCGAGCATGCCCTTGCCTTTGTCAAGGAGGTCGCCTAGCCCGCCTTCGTCGCTGGATGCACCTTCTTCGCCCCCGCCTATGAAGTTCTCGAGTTGGCCGGCGATCGGCGCCGGAAGCTTGTCCTTGAGAAACGCAAGGACGGCTTCAATCGCGCCTTGTGCCTTGTCGGCCGGCAAGCCGGTCTTCTCGGTGACGGCTCTGAGCAGTTCTTCCATTGCCTGCCTCCTGGCTTGAGGTGTCGTTCGGCGAGCATCATAGACCGGCGTGGGCGCCCCGGTTCAGCTACATCGTTTCGGAGCAGGCGACGAGGACCGTGTCTCAGCCCCAGCCCAGTTCGTGCAGTCGTTGATCGTCGATGCCCAGGTGATGTGCGATTTCGTGAAGCACCGTAGTTCGGATTTCAGCTCGAAGGGCATCTCGTTCGAGGCCGAGCTCCAGGTGAGCTTCACGGAAAACTGTAATTCGATCCGGCATGACTCCGAAGTAGTCGATGCCGCGTTCGGCGAGCGACACTCCTTCGTAGAGTCCGAGCAAGCCGTCTCCGGCCGGATCCTGGTCGGAGGTGGGCCTATCCTCCACTACGACGATGAGGTTGTCGATGCGTTCGGTAACCCAGTTTGGGAGCTCGTCGAGAGCCTCGTCAACAAGTCGCTCGAAGTTGGCACGTTCCATCCTCAGTATTCAAGTCGATGACTGGCTGGGGTGACCACCGCCGCGCTTCGAGTGCATAACCGATTCCGTGCCATCGACGGTCCTAGCTACAATCTCACGCCACAGCCCGACCCATTGGCTGGGGCGATTAGCTCAGCGGGAGAGCGCTGCCTTCACACGGCAGAGGTCACTGGTTCGATCCCAGTATCGCCCACCAGATAAACCCCTGCTCAGCGGGGGTTTCTGCCGTGTGGAGAGGGTGAATACTTGAGGCCCTCTTGCTGCCAACTCGCCGCAATAGTGATTCCATAGTCGCCTAGCGTGTAAAGGGTATGAGGGGCCGCCTTCGGGCGGTCCCTCTCTATGTGTCCACCCCGTCCGCCTGACACCCATCACCAGCCGGAGGCGCCCACACCCACGCCAGCACCTCGTCCCGGTCGAACTGCACTTGGCGTTGAGCGTGGCTCGGTGTGAGTGGACGTGTGGACTGGTCCCGAGCCTCTGTCGGTTTTGATGTATCGGCGCGACAATAGACAACGGACCCATGGTGTTGAGGGAGGAGCCTTGCAGAAGCCACCAAGGGGGTGGTCGCTTTGCGAAAGTCATCAGCGCTTGTCGCGGCATCGGTATTGGTCGCAGTGCTCGCAGGCTGCGGTGGCGAGGTTGCAGAGAAACCGAGTTCCGAAGCCACTGCGGTTGTTGGAACATCCGATTGCAGTTTCCTGCAAACCTCGTTCGAGGCACTCTCAGAGGGGGCGGTGATCGGAGAGCATTTCACATGTACCTTGGAGATGTCGGACGCTCGGGTAAGCGGTGTCGAAGAGTTCGATGTTGTCACCACATTCGATCCCGCCGAGCCCGCAGCATTGTGGACGTCTGACACGGACTCAATCACCAACGATGGCGGGATTTGGCGCGGCACCGGTGCTTTCGGGGTGGTTGACTTTCGGGGCGTTTCTCCGTTCGCGGAAGGTGTGTTTCCGTTCAATTACGGAGAACAACACTTCGTGGGTGAAGGTGAATACGCAGGTCTCAGTTTCACCTACTACGTCGCCGGTTCCAACACGACAGGTGCTATTGCCGGTTGGATAGAAGAAACCGGCTGACGTTTCCGACGAAGGACAACGGATAGCGTTGCTCTACTCGACGCTCATTCGGATGGGTCGTCGGCTCCCGAAGAAGACATTCACCGGTGGTGGTTGCGGGGAGAGCCCTCGGACCCGGCGGGTTGGGTATTACGTCTCTGGCATCGCGACGTGCTTCGGGTCAAATTGGCCTCGGTAGGACTCTCAGCAAGGGGTGTGCATTTTCGAGATCCTGGAAGCGAGAGACCTTGCACCGGACGTTCGGTACCTACGGATCAAGGCCCCCAAGATCGCCCGTCGCCGCAAGGCGGGACAGTTTGTCATTGTGCGCGCGACACCGGATGGAGAACGTATCCCGCTGACCATCGCCGATTCGAATGCCGAAGACGGCTGGATTGCCCTGATCGTGCAGGGGGTCGGAAAGACCACCAAGATCGTCAACCTCCTCGAAGCCGGTGATGCCATCCGGGATGTGGCCGGGCCCCTCGGGATGCCTTCCCGAATCGAGAGGTTTGGGACGGCGGTGTCGATCGGAGGGGGCGTCGGCACGGCTATCGCTTACCCGACCGCGGTGGCGCTCAAGGAAGCCGGCAGCTATGTGATCTCCATCATTGGCGGTCGAAACAGCTCCTACGTCCTACTCGAAGAGGAGATGCGAGCCGTCTGCGATGAGGTCTACCCCACCACCGACGACGGGTCGTACGGATACCACGGTTTCGTCACCGACAAGCTGACAGATCTGATCAGCGAAAGGCGACACCTCGATTTCGTGCTGGCGATTGGCCCGATTCCGATGATGAAAGCCGTCGCCGAGGTGACGCATCCCCACGGCATCGAGACCGTCGTCAGTCTCAACCCCATCATGGTGGACGGTACGGGCATGTGCGGCGGCTGCAGGGTGGTAGTCGGGGAGGAGACGAAGTTCGCCTGCGTCGACGGCCCCGAGTTCGATGCCCACCAGGTTGATTTCGATCTCCTCGCAAGACGTAACCGCGCCTACGCGGACTTCGAGCGCCGGCGCGACGACGAGATGGACCCAGAGTGTGTCATCGGTCGGTCGCATACCGCGCCAGGGGCCACTTCATGAAGGAGTTCACCCTCAGAGAGCGTATGACGATGGCCCGTCAGACGATGCCCGAGCAGCCGCCCGGCGAACGGAGGGCCAACTTCTCTGAGGTCAACCTGGGTTTCACAGCCGGGCTGGCAGTGCTCGAGGCCCAACGCTGCCTCATGTGCAGTAGGACGGTGTGCATCGATGGGTGTCCGGTCGGCGTGCAGATCACGGAGTTCATCGATCTGGTTGCGGAAGGCGACTTCGATGGGGCGGCGAAGGTGATAAAGCGAGACAATTCGCTGCCCGCCATCTGTGGAAGGGTGTGCCCGCAAGAGGATCAATGTGAAGGGGCTTGTGTACTGGCCCGCAAGGGTAGACCCATCGCGATCGGAGCACTGGAGAGGTTCGTGGCCGACTATGAGCGGCTCAACGGTCTCATGACGGCAGAACCTCCGTCCGTTCGCAGCGGAAAAGCGGTCGCCATCGTCGGCAGCGGTCCGGCCGGGTTGGCGTGCGCGACCGACCTGGCGAAACAGGGCCATGACGTGACCGTCTTCGAGGCACTCCACGCACTGGGGGGAGTGCTCACCTATGGGATTCCGGAGTTCCGGCTTCCCAAGGAGATCGTGCAGGCTGAGGTCGCCCAACTCGAGAAGTTGGGGGTGGCGTTCGTCACCAATGCCGTGATCGGGATGATCGACACGCTCGACGACCTGCTGGGCGAGGAAGGCTTCGATGCGGTATTCGTGGGCGTGGGAGCCGGACTGCCCCGCTTCCCCAACATACCGGGTGAGAACCTCATTGGTGTGTACTCGGCCAACGAGTTCCTGACCAGGGTCAATCTCATGAAGGCCTACCGTCCGGACTCCGAGACGCCGGTGTACGACGTGGCCGGCAAGAGAGTCGCCGTGTTCGGCGGAGGGAACACGGCCATGGACGCCAGCCGCACGGCTCTCCGACTCGGCGCGGAGAAGGTCGCGATCGTGTATCGCCGGTCGGAGGAGGAGATGCCGGCTCGCAACGAGGAAATCGTCCATGCTCACCACGAGGGTGTCGAGTTCCAGATGTTGACCAACCCAGTGGAGTTCCTCGGGGACGACGAGGGTTTCCTCACCGAGATGCGGCTGCAAGCGATGGAACTAGGTGAATCCGACGACAGTGGCCGTCGGCGTCCGGTGCCGATCGCGGGTAGCGAATGGACGGAAGGCGTGGATATGGCCGTAGTGGCGATCGGGAACAGTCCCAACCCGCTTCTGCCGAAGACCGCAGCGGATCTGGAACAGACGACCCGGGGCACACTGGTCGCGGACGATGAAACCGGTCGCACTACCAAAGAAGGCGTCTTCGCCGGCGGCGACATCGTGACCGGTGGGGCGACAGTCATCCTGGCGATGGGAGCCGGGAGACGGGCCGCCGCCTCCATCGATGACTACCTCCGCGGCGGCGTGTGGGAGTCCAAACCCGCCGGTGTTCCCGTCTGATCTCCCGATGGGTGATAGGGGGTGGGGTTGGCACAGGACGAAAGGCGACCTGTCGAAAGGGATGCGCGTCCCCATCGATCCGGAACCCTCACCCAACTCCGGCAGCTCGCCGATAGCGACCGGTCGGTGTCGTCATGGGAACCGGCCGGTACCGCAACAACGTCGTATCGGTGGAGGCAGCTAATGAATTCCAAACAGATCCGTCGTCACCGATACGCTTTGTTCCTGGACGAGTCGCTCCGAAGGGCAACGAATCTGGGCCACCGCCGACACACTTATCGGCTTCCTGTTGGGGCGGCTGCCGTCGGGACGCGGCAATCCCGGGCCGACGGCCTAAACAGCCTCAGTCGACAAAGCGACGCCGTCTTCGGCTAACAGCCGCCGGCCGTCTGGAATGCGCGGACTCGAACAGCTGGTTGCACGACGGGAATGACCGTCGGGCCGGCATTCGGACCGGCCAAACGCTTACGGCGGCAGGCAACCTATCCGGCCGGATGTCGTCGGTGTCGCAGCCGTGCAGCAGTGAAACCATGCGAGCGGCTGCGTTCCTTCAACTCGAACCCGTCGAGAATATCCGACCCCAGGACCCGGGTGATGGCGGTACTCCGTCCCCCGAGAATCAGGGAGCCGCCACCGGCGACGTGGGCTTTCAAACTCGAAACCGTTTCGGTGATGATGCCGATGGGCAGCTTGTCGGGCAAGGCGGCGACCACCAGATCGAAGGGGCCGCCGCGAACATCGAGACCGGGGTCATGGTGCAGGCGAACACGATCCGATGAGAAGTCGTTTCGAGACAAGTTGGCGAGGGAGTTTTGCAGTGCCAGGAGGTCTCGTCCGACCAGGACAATTTCCGGCGGTGCTGATTGCACTGCAATCGCGACCGGAATATGGCCCTGCCCTGGATTGAGCACAAGTGCCCGAGGCCTCTTCAGTTGGGCGTTCACGATGCGGTCGATCATCAAGGCAGTTTGGAAGCTCAAGGAATCGAACTCGGGCAATCCCCAAACAGCCACCGCATCCCAGCTGATCGAGGCTCTCGAAAACCGGGCCGTGTGTCGTTCGTAGGTATCAGGAGAAACGGGTCGTCCGGCAGCGGACCGGGAGTCGAGCGAATACTGGAATACGGTGTGCGCCTTGGAGGACCGCCGGAAGAGCAGGTTGGCCGGCGCTCTCTGCAAAATCTGGGATACCTGGTCGGCCAGAGCGGAAACAACGACGACGGCGACCTTCCCGCCCGTACGCAACACGGACTCCGCTCCCAGGAGCAACTCTTCGATCACAGGGATGCCGGCCTTGCCCGGGATATTGCAGACGATGAGGTCGAAACGTCGGTCAGGGTCGATGCCGTCGTATCCGACGCTGCCATATGTCGTAACGTCGGGCATTCCGTTGAGATCGGCGTTCCACGACGCGAACTGCACTGCCAGAGCGTCGCGGTCGACCATGTCAATCGGGGCGTCGGGATATCTCGCCTTCAGACCCAAGCCGAGCGGTCCGTAGCCGCAACCGATATCGAGGATGGATTCCGGTGGTGTCTCCTCCATGAGGCACCGCAGCAGAAGTCGCGAACCGGCATCGACCGAGTGACTGCTGAACAAGTCGTGGGCCACCATGAGCTCCACATGGGAGCGACCGGTATTCAGCGTCAGGGTCTTCTTGAAGAACGGGGAAGCCTGCGGGTCCTGCATGCCGCTCAATTCACGACCAGTTCATTCATAGCGTCACGATAGGGCGGGGCGTCTCGAAATCGTCAACCCGCCTACGCTTCTACGCATGCTGATCCTCGCATCTGGTTCACCCCGGCGTCGTCAACTTCTCGACCTGCTCGGCGTTCGCTACCGCATCGACGCTGCCGACATCGATGAATCCCTCGTCCCCGGCGAAACTCCCGGCGACGCCGTGCTGCGGTTGGCGCGTGCAAAGGGACGCGCGGTTGCTGATGTGAACCCGGGTCAGTGGGTACTCAGCGCCGACACTGTGGTTGCACTGGATGATCACATTCTGGGGAAGCCGGTCGATGAGCAGGACGCGATTCAAATGCTGGCCTCATTATCCGGGAAATCTCACCTGGTTCACACAGGGGTCGCGTTGAGTCACAACGGCAAGCCTGCTTCAGCCATCCACTCGACTACCACCGTGCGTTTTCGCCAACTTGAAGCTGTCGAGATCGGCGCGTACGTGGCGACGGGCGAGCCGTTCGACAAGGCAGGCGCATACGCAATCCAGGGTCTGGGCGGCACCCTGGTCGACAAAATCGAAGGTGAGTTGTCGACGGTTGTCGGGCTCACTCTGTCGGTAACCACGCAGCTGCTGTCAAGGGCCGGGATCCCGCATAATCTGTCCGCGACAAATCCGTCGTTGACCAAACTCACGAACGAGTAGGTGGCTTCCGGCCCGCGCTCGTGGGCCATAAGACTCTACGGACGACCCGGGACCTGACGGTAGGGTTTCCGTGTTGGGTCCCCCCTCAGCGATCGAGACCCCCGGCAATGCCGGGGGTCTCAATTCATCCTCTTTGGACTGCCGGCCGGTTCGGCCGTCGCCCGACTACTTGCTTCGCGTGGGGTGTGAGGTTGGGGCGAGGTGCTTGCGCAGCATTCCCCAGACCTCCGGTCGCGCCAGCTTCATTCTGAGGGAAGCCAGAGCCTTGATGAATGCCGGGACTGCGGCGGTGGCGCTCATGGGATTGGGGCCCATCAAAGCCTGCACATCCACTGAAGGCGTGATAATGAGCACCTCGGTTGATGGCCATGCCTCGTGGATCATCGCCACCTCTTCATCGAGAGCGGCCCTTCCGACCCGATCGAAAAGTCCCTCATAGAACCGACCGCCCTCCCTGATCTCATCAGCCGCCATTGGGGCTATTACGAGCACGAAATCGAGCGGCTCTTCACTGGCCAGCAGCAGGTCGGCGTGAGTGCCGGAGGATATGCCGCCGTCTACGTAGTGTCTCCCGTCGAGTTCGAATGGGGCGAAGATCAACGGTACAGCCGAAGAGGCGGCTACCGCCTCGCGAAGTTCCACGTCGGGAGCGTCGAGCGTCCCGAATGCCACCCGTCGTTTTGACTCGAGTTCATAGGCAACGATGACGGTGGGGTCATCGGGCCATCCTTCGGCGAAGTCGCCGATCTCCTCGGCGAGCCATTCGCCGATTCCGCCCGCATCGAAAGGTGCGGGCGAACCGAGGATCAGAGACAGGCCCGGCTTTCGGATTCCGGGGACGAGCCCGTGCTTTATCCAGCGACGGACACCGGCGGGGCGTCTGCGTCGATAGACCGCCGTTCGGATTCGATTGGCGACATCCTCCCGGCTTTCATCGTGGCGGGCGAGAGAGTCGATGGAGAGCCGACCAGAGCGGACGGTACTGGCGACGAACGACCCTGCCGACGTGCCGATGATGACCTCAGACGAGTTCGGATCCCAACTCGTGGCCATGTGGATGGCCATGAGTGCTGCCAGTTCATATGCGGCGCCGGTAATGCCGCCACCACCGAGCACCAGTCCTACCTTGCTCACGGCGAACAGAATAGGGCCATCGATCGTTTCGCGCGGTAGGGTCGCCCGGATGTTCGCTCGTCGCCTCAATCACCCCGCAGACATTCCTGCACTCGACAGCCTGTTCGGACTGTGCCAATCCCACGATGGGCATCATCCCCTGAGTGAGCACAAATCTGCCTCCCTCGCAAGAGGCGATCTGTCGGGAGATGGATTCGCCATCGAACGAGAACAGCGCATCGTGGGATACGTCCATCTCCTGGAGAGCAGACGCGCCGGAACGTTTGAGCTCGAGACGGCTGTGGAACCCTCCTATCGCGGCCTGGTCGACGAAGAGCTGTTGCTTGCCGCTCTCGAGGAGGTACGGCAGCGGGGCGGTGAAGAAGTGCACGCCTGGGTCTATCAGCGGGGTGACAGCCGCCCGTTGGAGAACCTCGGGTTTGAGCTGGTGAGAAGACTTCAACAGATGAGAGTTGCCTTGCCGGTCGCCGACCAAGCCATTCCCTCAGGCATCGAGTTCCGTGGGTATGAACCATCGGATGAGGCGCCACTGCTCGACATCAACAATCGTGCCTTCGAGGGCCACCTCGAGGCGGGCAATTGGAGTCCGCAGGATTTGCGGGAACGTCAGGCATACGAATGGTACGACCCGGCCGGTTTGCGAATGGCCTGGAAAGGGGAGAGGTTGGTCGCCTTTTGCTGGACCAAAGCGCATGCCGGGGGACTCGGCGAGATCTACCTGATTGCAGCCGATCCCAATCAACGTGGCAGAGGATACGGTCGGGCTGTGGTCCTCGAGGGTCTGCGATTCCTCAACCGCCGGGCAGGCTCAACGACTGGAATGCTCTATGTGGATGCGGCGAATGAAGGCGCTCTTCGGTTATATGAACAGCTGGGATTCGGATGCCATCACACCGACCTGGCGTTTCGGCTGAGGCTTTGAATCTCAGGAACTCGCGGTATTCAACTCTCCGCTATGTGGTGGACCGAAACGCCTTCCACACGATGGGCACGTTGGATCCTGCTCGGTTGTCTGGGCGAAGCACCAAGGGCACGGCAGATCTTCATCCAGGCCCAGCGTCGTTGACGCCTCCTGCAGGCGAGATCCACCGAACCTTCCCCCCAACACAATGCCGATTGAAAGTACCGGTACCGTCAGCAAAGCGATCACGTCATCCTCCTTCGTTTGCGAGGATACGCGGTTTGGGGTGGTTAGTGATGGATTTCGCGCTTTCGGCGGAGTCGACTTCGCCGAAAGGAGACCCTCGTACTTCCTGGTCAAACGAGGAGCCGGTCGCTGATCGCAGTTGGCGTCCACCTGTTGTTCCGGCGAACGCGCCGAAGGCGCGATTCGCGCTAGTCCAGAAGCGCTGCTTCGAGCTCCTGGACCACGATCGCGAGATTGTCGAGGCGGCCGTCGCGGGTCTCAGCGTCCTGGAGCATCTCCCGGCCGCTGTGGAATACGATCCACGGGCGTAGAATGTCCTCAGGCATCGTACGACCATATCCTTCGATCAAGGCGTCCGCGGCGCGTTGACCGGCGGAGCGACGCAGCGTGGAGACCGCCAGTGAGAAATCCCATTCGGCGGGAGCGGCAGTCGCCCACGCCCAGTCAACGAGTGTGACGCGGCCGGACTCATCGTCGACCCGGAAGCGATCGGGTCGAGGATTGGTGTGGCAGGAGGTTGGAACGCCGCCTACCGGGGGCTCTGCTGCGAGGGCACTCTCCAGTAACCGCTGCGAGAGCCCCACCCGCCGGCGGTAGCGTGTGAGCCTGGTGAAAACCGATTGATACTCCGATCGGAGCCAGGCTGCGTCCATGCCTCCCGCCAGATTAGTTAGATCGTCCGGGCTTGCCTCGTGTACCGACCGAAGGATTCGCCCGGCTTGTCGTGCCGCACCCGTACTACTCGGCAGTGTTGCGAGGTTCCAGGCTCCAGCATCTTCGAACAACCCCCAGGCGGTATCGTCCTCAGTACCCCACTCAATCACCTTCGGGATGCCCTCAACGTCGCTCAACGACTCCAACGCCCGTTGTTCCCGCCGCTGCAGGGAGGTCGATCGATAGACCGTCAGGATCGTGGTTGCATGCGGAGCGAACAGACGAAAAGCTCGACCGGAAATGCCGGAAAGCTCGTGCACGCGGCCGCCGCGAGCGAGTTTCTTGGCAATATCCATCGCGTCCATACCGTCCCCCTGGAAAGAAAGGTTCCTACAGTTCCGATTGCCGCCATTACCCTACCCGCGATATGACCAAAGACATGAGATGACCATCCAACTTACTTTTCCCGACGGCTCCGTTCATGAACACGAAGAAGGCGCTACCGGCCTCGACGTTGCAGCTTCGATAGGAGCGCGGCTCGCCAAGGCGGCGGTGGCCGTCAAACTCGACGGCGACCTTCTCGACCTGAGCAGACCGCTGCCGCGCAGCGGTGCATTCGAAGTTGTGACCGAGTCGACCGAAGACGGCCGCCACATCATCCGGCACTCGGCAGCACACATCATGGCCCAGGCCGTCCTCGATCTATTCGATGGAGCGACCTTTGCCATTGGTCCCGCTATCACCGACGGCTTCTATTACGACTTCAACATCGGCCGGCCATTCGACGCGGATGATCTGGAGCGAATAGAGCAGCGGATGGCCGAAATCGTGCGGGCCGACCAGAGCTTCTCCAGGGAGGAACACTCGATACCGGACGCGCTTGGGATGTTCGCCGACCAGCCCTACAAAACCGAGATCATTGAGTCCGTCGATGCGTCAGAGGTGGGAGGGGGCGACGCCGTCACCGTCTATCGCAATGAGAACTTCGTAGATCTTTGTCGGGGACCACATCTGCCGAGCACAGGTCGCCTCAAGGCGATGAAGCTCCTTCGGTCGGCCGGCGCCTACTGGCGCGGGGACGAAAACCGGGACCAACTCCAGCGCATCTACGGCACCGCCTGGGAGTCGAAGAAGGCTCTGGATGAGTATGTCGAGCGCCTCGCAGAGGCCGAGCGCCGAGATCACCGGCGGCTGGGCAACGAACTGGATCTTTTCTCGTTTCCGCCGGAGCTGGGTTCCGGGTTGGCCGTATGGCATCCGAAGGGCGGCCTTCTGCGCACCATCATCGAGGACTACAGCCGTCGAACTCACCTCAGTCACGACTACGAGATCGTGGCGACTCCTCACGTTGCCAAGGCACACCTGTGGGAGACCTCAGGGCATCTCGATTTCTATGCGGAGGGCATGTTCCCCGGCATGATTCTCGACGAACAGACCGAGTACCGGATGAAACCGATGAACTGCCCCTTCCACATCTTGATCTACAAGAGCAGGGGGCGCAGTTATCGAGAGCTACCGCTGCGTCTGTTCGAGCTCGGCACCGTCTATCGCTACGAGCGTTCCGGCGTCGTGCACGGGCTTTTGCGGGCGAGGGGCTTCACCCAGGACGACAGTCACATATTCGCGATGGAATCTCAGATCGGCAACGAGTTGCAGAACCTCCTCGATTTCACCTTGATGGTGTTGAGAGATTTCGGATTCGAGGATTTCGAAGCCGACCTCTCGACGAAACCAGACAAGTACGTGGGTGAGGATGAATCCTGGGAAAAGGCCGAATCTGCTTTGCGGCAGGCGCTTGAAACCGCGGGCTTGCCGTATGAAATTGCGGCCGGCGAAGGCGCTTTCTACGGTCCGAAGATCGACGTGCACGTGCGCGACGCAATCGGCCGCCGCTGGCAACTCTCGACCCTCCAAGTCGATTTCGGGCAACCCGCCAATTTCGACCTGCTCTACGCCTCCGGGGACAACACGCGCGAGCGCCCGGTGATGATCCATCGTGCCCTCATGGGTTCGATAGAGCGCTTTGTCGGAATCCTTGTCGAGCACTACGCGGGTGCGTTTCCACCCTGGCTGTCGCCGGTGCAGGTCGCGCTCGTCCCGGTAGCCGATCGTCACATCGAATACGCTCGCAAGGTGGCCGACTCCCTCGCTGAGGCCGGTTTGAGGGTCGAGGTCGACGAGGCTGATGACACCGTCGGGGAGAAGATTCGCCGCGCGATCACTTTCAAGACTCCGGCGGTCCTCGTGGTCGGCGACCAGGATGTCGAGAACGGCACGGTGGGTCTTCGGCTACGCGGCGATGAACATGAGCGGCGGGGTATCGAAGTTGATACCACCATTCAGGAACTCGCCGCCCTGGCGGCGCCGCCTCGATGACCGATCGCGAACCCCCGAGTATCCACATCCCTCAGGATCTCGCCGATGCCGAGGACGTCCCCGATGATCTCGACTCGGCGATACTGGGTCCCTATGAGTTGCCCAGCCCAACTCGCCGCCGGATTTCGGCGTGGGTGTACCTGGCAGGCTCCGTGGCGGCTGCGGCTGGGACCACAACGGGATTGCCGGCCGGGATGTGGGCAGTTGCGGCCGCCTTCTTGGTTCTCGGCGCCTGGCACTTTCTCACCGCCTGGCCGCTCGCCGTCACTGATTCCGAAGCTCTTGAACGTGCCGCGCAGGCAATTTCGTTTCCGGTTGGGCATTCGTCCGGTGCGGTTCGTTTCGAAGGCTGGCGATCGCGCCCGATCTGGAATGTGTTGCTCTACGCCGCCGACAATCCCCCCTCAAAGCGCGGTCTGGTGCTGATCGACGCGGTGACCGGAGAGGTACGGGGAGAACCATTCGAGGAGGTTCTGGGCCCCGAGTCATAGGTCCAGTTGCAGGCTGAATTTGAAGAGGCGGCCCCCTGCGGGGCCGCCTCCATCTGGCTAATAGCTAATGGCTAAGAGCTTCCTCTCACCTCTGGTCCATGCTGATGAACTTGCGCTCGGCTTCACCGACGTAGATCTGCCGTGGACGGCCGATCCGTGTGGTTGGGTCGAAGCGCATTTCCTTCCACTGGGCTATCCAGCCCGGGAGCCTTCCAATGGCGAACAGCACCGTGAACAGGTCGACCGGGAACCCCATCGCCTTGTAGATGATGCCCGAGTAGAAGTCGACGTTCGGATATAACTTGCGCTCCGCGAAGTACTCATCCGACAAGGCAACCTCTTCGAGCTGCTTGGCGACATCGAGCATCGGGTCGTCTTTGCCGAGTTTGTCGAGTACATCACCCGCGTAACTCTTGATGATCCGGGCGCGCGGGTCGAAGTTCTTGTAGACGCGGTGACCGAATCCCATGAGCCGGAACGGATCATCCTTGTCTTTCGCCTTTGCGATGAACTGCTCAACATCGCCGCCGCCCTTGATGATCTCATCGAGCATCACGACGACCTGCTGATTCGCTCCACCGTGGAGTGGACCCGACAGGGCGTGAATGCCCGACGCGACCGATGAGAACAGGTTGGCCTGTGATGAGCCGACCATCCGCACGGTCGATGTCGAGCAGTTCTGCTCGTGGTCGGCGTGCAGATTCAACAAGACATCGAGAGCCTTCGAGATGACAGGGTCGACCTGGTATCCCTCGGTCGGGTACGAGAACATCATGTGCAGGAAGTTCGACGTGTAGTCGAGGTCGTTCCTCGGATACTGGAAGGGTTGGCTCAGGCCGTACTTGTAGCCCCAGGCCACCAAGGTGATCATCTTGGCGATGAGTCGCTTGGCACTTATGTCGATGGCCTTCTCATCCGTTGGATCCAGGGCATCCGGATAGAAGGTCGCCAGCGCGGAAACTGCCGACGCCAACATCTGCATTGGGTGGGCATCGGTCGGGAAGGCCTCGTAGAGGTGCTTCATGTCCTCGCGCACCAGCGTGTGATGGTTGATGTCGTCGACGAACTCCTCGTATTGAGCAGACGTCGGCAACTCACCGTAGAGGCAAAGATAGGAGACCTCGAGGAAAGAAGCGCTATCGGCGATCTGCTCGATCGGGTAGCCCCGATAACGCAAGATCCCCTTTTCTCCGTCGAGGAAAGTGACCGAACTGAGGGCCTCCGCCGTGTTGGCGAATCCCTTGTCGTGAGTGACGATCCCCGTCTGCCCGCGCAACTTGTTGGTATCGATCGCCACTTCGCCTTCTGTGCCAACAATCACCGGCAGCGAGATCTCTCGATCTCCGATTTTGAGTACGGCCTCGTCCATATCGATCTCCTTTGCTGCGTACCCCTAGGACTCGTCCTTTTGGGCCGCGTCGATCACTTTCTGCGCTTCCTGATGAGGCATTTCGTCATACCGTGTGAACTTCATTTCAAAGAATCCGCGGCCTCCCGTCATCGAGCGGAGGTCGACCGCGTAACGCTGCATTTCTCCGAGCGGTGCTTCGACGGTGATCACCCGGAGGTGGCCCTCTGAGTCCATTCCGAGAACACGCCCGCGTTTGGCGTTGATGTCACCGATTACGTCACCCATGAATTCTTCCGGCACCCGGATTCTTGCCTCGACAATTGGCTCCAGGATCACCGCTCCGAGCTTCGGAGACGCTGCGCGGAAGGCCATGATGCCGGCCATCCGAAAAGACATCTCGTCCGAATCAACGGAATGGTATTTCCCGTCATAAAGCGTGGCCTGTACGTCGACCACCGGGTACCCGGCGAGTGGACCTTTCTCTAGGGCCTCCTGGACCCCTTTTTCAACAGCCGGGATGAATTGGCGGGGTACCGAGCCACCTTTCGTGGCGTTCACGAACTCGAAGCCGGTACCGCGCGGAAGCGGGGCGAACTTGACGAACGCTACGCCAAACTGGCCACGACCCCCGCTTTGTTTCTTGTGCTTACCTTCGGCATCGGTAGTGGCGGTGATGCTTTCCCGGTAAGGCACGGTAGGAATGGCGGTGTCGATTTCCACACCGAACTTCCTGCTGATCCGCGCCGCAGTGACGTCGAGGTGATTGTCACCGAGTCCCGAGAGCACTGTTTCGTGGGTCTCCGGCCGCCGTTCGACGGCCAGCGTCGGATCCTCCTCGATGACTTTCTGGAGAGCCCCGGACAACTTGTCTTCGTCCTGGGATGACTTCGGAAAGATCGCGACCGACATCACAGGGTTTGGAAAGGAAATCGGCTTGATGCGAATACCCGTACCCGGGGTGACGAGAGTGTCGCCCGCCAGAACGGTATCCAGCTTGGCGACTGCCGCGATGTCGCCGGTGACGATTTCCTTGGCATCATGGTGGTCCTTGCCCTGCATGAAGAACAAGTTGTGCATGCGCCCGCTTCCCGAGCGGGTGGCGTTTTCGAGGTTGTCGTCAACCTTGACCGATCCGGAGAAGACCCGGAACAGTGAGATGCGGCCGACGTAGGGATCTGAGTGGGTCTTGAATACGAAGGCGGTCGCGGGGCCGTCTGCGGATACCGCAAGTTCTCCGGACTCCATGGGGGGAGCGGAATGCTCCAGAGGATTGGGTCCGAACTCAACGATGAAATCTGCAAGGGTGTCGATCCCGATGACGGAACCGGCCGATCCGCACAGGACGGGGAAGATTTCTCCTTCGAGCATTCCCGAGTGCACCGATGAGATGATCTGATCTCGAGAGGGCTCCTCGCCCTCGAAGTATCGCTCCATCATTTCATCGTCGGTCTCGACTACCGCTTCGATCAGAGTGGTGTGGGCATTGGAGACCAGGTCGACCATGCCGTCCGGGAGGTCGACTTCGGAAGAGATGGAGCCACCGCTGTAACCGAAAGCGCGACTGGAGACGACTCTGACGATTCCACTGAGGTTTTGCTCAGAGCCGATTGGGAGTTGAATCGGGGCGATCCGTTTCCCGAAAGTTCCGGTGAGTTGTTCGAGGGTCCGCTGAAAGGAAGACCGTTCACGGTCAAGCTTGTTGATGAACACAACGCGAGGAATCTTTTCCGCGGTGGCGGCACGCCAAAGTGCTTCTGTTTGCACTTCGACCCCGTCCACGCCCGACACGACGAAGATGGCCATGTCGGCGACCCGGAGGGCGGCGAGGGCATCGCCGGTGAAGTCTGCATATCCGGGTGTGTCGAGGATATTGATCTTGTGGCCCTTCCATTCGCAGGAAGCTACGGCCACGTTCAGGGAGATCTGCCGTTCGATCTCTTCGGGTTCGAAATCGGTGACCGTGGTGCCGTCTTCGACGCGACCCACCCGTGTGGTTGCGCCGGCGGTATTGAGGAGAGCTTCGGCGAGACTTGTTTTCCCGGCGCCGCCATGTCCAACTAGCACCACGTTGCGGATTCTCTCGGGAACCACGCTACCTCCTTGTACCTCGGGTTCATGGGGATACTAGTTGCGGTGAGTCGGGCGGATTCCTGCTACGTTTGGCAACTCCGCGGAGAAAGTCTCCTGATGATCGAACAACGAGCTCGAGGGCACATCGAACGCTACGTCGACCCGATCGGTCGCGTCCTCGTGACCGCGCGCTTCACGCCGATGACTGTGACCATCGTGGGCCTACTCCTCGTGATCGCCGGAGCGATCCTCGTCGGGCTCGAAGTCACGGTTCTTGGAGCGTGGATCGTCGCGCTCGGATCTGCACTCGACGGCCTCGATGGAGCGGTGGCCCGCCTATCGGGTAAGGCTTCAAAGCGGGGGGCGTTCGTCGACTCCGTTTCTGATCGACTCGGCGAGACCGCCATGTGGGCCGGCCTCGCATTTGCCGTTTCCGACGAGACCGCCGTCCTTGCTCTGCTTTGTGTGCTCAACCTCGGCGCATCCCTCCTCGTCTCTTATCTGCGAGCTCGAGCCGAGTCTGTTGGAGCCGACGGCCGTGGAGGTCTCATGGGTCGGGCCGAGAGGGTGATCTTGTTTACCGCCGGATTGGTATTCAACTTTGTTCCGATAATGCTGTGGGTGATGGCAGCCCTCACCTGGATGACGGTCGCGCAACGGTTCGCTTTGGTGTGGCGAAGACTCGAAGACTGAAGCGCTCCGCGTCGTACATGGCCATCCGGGCGGCCGCCGGCGCGATGGCGATCGTTCCAGAACGCCTCGCACTACGTTTCGGCCGGATTGGTGGTTGGATTGCGTGGTTGATCGCAGGCGATCGAAGGCAGATGGCAATACGCCACATGCGACGCGTCGGTGGTGAAGAAGCTGCCGAGGAACGTGCTCGCCGGATGTACTCCGAATACGGCCGATATTGGGCGGAGGTGTTGTGGATGCGGCCGAGACGTGCTCATGCCGCCTGGCAACGGGTGACTGTTGACGGTCTTGACCTCGTGCTAGCCGCCCGCGACGCCGGTCGCGGCATGATCTTTGCTCTGCCACACATGGGGAACTGGGAGATCGCGGGCACGATTGCTTTGCATGAGCAAATAGAACTGGTAGCGGTTGCCGAGAAGCTTGGAAGCCGGCGCCTCGTCGACTGGTTCATCAAACTTCGTAACACGCTCGGTATTCAGATCGTGCTTGCGGACGGGAGTCGTGACGTATTCCGGAAGATGTTCGGCGTGATCGATCGTGGCGGAGCGGTCGCCCTCTTGTCGGATCGAGACTTGAGCGGTCGAGGTGTAGAGGTGGACTTCTTCGGTGAGAAGACGACTCTGCCCGGTGGCGCCGTCAGCATGGGTATCCGGACCGGCGCTCCCGTGTTTCCGGTCGGGTCGCTTTTCCAAGAGGGCCGTGGGCACCGTGTCGTGGTCGGCCCACCGATCTCGATCCCAACCGAAGGTGCCCCGGATCAAAGGCTGTCGGCCGGTGTGCAAGTGTTGGCGAGCGCACTCGAAGATCTGGTGCGGTTGGCTCCCGAGCAATGGCATCTCCTCCAGCCAAACTGGCCGTCCGACCGGGCGCTTCAGTGAAGGTCGCGATCGTATCACCGTATGCCGTCGACCAACCGGGCGGCGTTCAGGACCAGGTCATCGAGATCAGCCTGCGCCTGGCGGGCCACGGCATTGAATCGTGGGTGGTGGCACCGGGGCGATCCGGCCCACCCGGTGCGAGGTTGGTGGGAAAGGCGTTGATCGTTCCCGCCAATGGCTCGCGGGCACCGATCGCGGTTAATCCATTGATCCTGCGACGCGTCGCGGAGGCCGTGGAGGGTGCGGATGTCGTACATCTTCATGAACCGCTCGTGCCTTTGGTGGGGTGGGGCCTTCTGCGGAATGTGTCTATCCCGACCATCGGGACTTTTCATTCAGACCCCTCGACCCTCGTTCGCTCGGTCTACCGGCGCCTCGGTCCAATCGCCCGCCGCCTTGTGCGCGGCCTGGCGGGCGCTACGGCCGTGAGTGAGGTGGCTGCCTCAGCGGTGCGACCGTTCCGGTCAGACCTGAAGATCATTCCAAACGCCCTCGACGTCGAGCAATATCGAGGTGACCTCGACAAGAACCCACTTCGGCTCGTGTTCTTGGGTAGAGATGAGCCCCGCAAGGGATTGGATGTCTTGCTCTCCGCTTGGCCTGAGATCATGCGACGGGTGCCGGATGCGGCACTCGACGTGATCGGGGCGGCCCGTGCTGAGATCCGGGGTGTCCGGTTCCACGGACGGGTCGAGGGTTCCGAGAAACGCAGCATCCTGGGACGAGCTTCGGTGTTTGTGGCGCCGAACCTAGGCGGTGAGAGCTTCGGCATCACTTTGCTCGAGGGCATGGCCGCCGGATGCGCGGTGGTCGCTTCAGATTTGCCGGCGTTTCAGGCTGTCGGCGGCGACGCCGTCGAATTCTTCCCGCGTGGGGACGTCGGTGAACTTACGAACAAAGTCACGAATCTTCTGCTGGACGAAGGGCGCCGGGTCGGTACTGCTGAGGCCGGCATGCGGCGATCGGAGATCTACGACTGGACTACAGTGCTGCCTGCGTACATCGATATGTACCAGTCCGCCCTTTGCGGCCCCTGATCCCGTTACCCCTTTGAGGTCATGCAACAGCTAGTCGAACGTTTCAAGAATCTTTCCAGTGCACAGCAACTCGCCGCCGGCGGGGGAGCTGCTGTGATACTCATTCTGCTGGTCACTGCTCTGGTGCTGTCGGGCGGTGGTGACGGGTCGCAGGCAGGGCCGTCGACCACGACTACAGCCGCCACTGTTGCCGAAAGCACCAGTACGACGACCGAACCGGAGACAACCACCACGACCACACTGCCGGAAGTCACGGGGGAGATTTGGCCGTTGACCGGAGTCATCGATCCGGAAGCCGTACCCACGGCGCCCATTCTGGTGGCGAAAATCGACAACAGCTCTTCCTCTCGACCACAGACAGGGCTCCGCGAAGCCGACATGGTGGTCGAGGTCCTGGTGGAGGGCGGGGTAGCCCGTTTCCTAGCCTTTTATCAGTCGATGGTCCCGATCGAAATCGGTCCCATCCGCAGTACGCGCGAAGTCGATCCGAAGCTCATCGCACCGTTCGGGGTCGTGTTCGCTTACTCGGGCGGAGTTGATGCCAACGTCGAGGCGATCCGTCGGGTGGCCGTAGATGCGGGCCACCCGGCGCTCGGAGCCGCGGCCTACGCTCGAGACCCGGATCGGCCGGCGCTCTACGACCTCATGTTGAATCCAGATGCAGCCCTCGAACTGGCCGGGGAGACCAGCGGTGACATCTGGTTCCGGTTCGACCAAACCTTGCCCGACGGCGACTATGACCAGGCGCTGACGGTCAATGTGTCGATGTCGCCCATGACCAACCTCACCTACCGTTGGTCATCGACGGACGAAGGCTTCTTGCGTTTTCACGGGGACAAGGCTCACCTCGACGACACCGGGGAACAGGTCGTTGTGAACAACGTCGTAGTGCTGGAGGTCGAGCAATTCGACAGCGGCCGTACCGACGGCGCAGGTAACCCCGTTCCCGACTATCGGGTAACCGGAACCGGCGACGCCTATGTATTCCGCGACGGAATTGCGATCCGGGGAACATGGGAACGAGGTAGTGAGGATGGCTTCTTCAGGATTCTCGACGAAGACAGTCAGCCCATTCCGCTCACGCCGGGAAGTGTTTGGATCGAGCTCATGCCGACCGGCCGCAGTCTCGCCTGGCAGTAGAATAAGAAGAAAAGGAGTACAAGGTGGAACGAGGGACCGAACGAGTCAAGCGAGGCCTTGCGGAAATGCTCAAGGGTGGCGTCATCATGGACGTCGTCAACGCCGAGCACGCAAGGATCGCCCAAGATGCCGGCGCTGTGGCAGTCATGGCCCTCGAGCGGGTTCCCGCCGATATTCGAGCCGATGGCGGGGTCGCCCGAATGTCCGACCCGGAGATGATCGAAGGGATCATGGATGCGGTCACCATCCCGGTGATGGCCAAGGTCCGTATCGGACACTTCGTCGAGGCGCAGATCCTCCAGTCCATGGACGTCGACTACATCGACGAGTCCGAAGTGCTCACTCCTGCCGACGAAGAACACCACATCGACAAGTGGTCGTTCACAACCCCGTTCGTGTGCGGCGCTCGCAATCTGGGCGAGGCCCTACGTCGTATCGGTGAGGGCGCGGCCATGATTCGCACCAAAGGTGAGGCGGGCACCGGCAACGTCGTTGAGGCCGTCCGGCATATGCGGCGCATCACAAACGAGATCCGCTCGCTTGCCTCGATGACGCCGGAGCAGCTGATGTCGGCGGCAAGGGATCTGGGAGCACCGTTCGATCTGGTCCAGGAAATTGCCGAGACGGGCAAGCTACCGGTGGTCAACTTCGCAGCGGGTGGCCTCGCCACCCCGGCAGATGCGGCACTCATGATGCAGCTGGGGTGCGACGGTGTGTTTGTCGGCTCCGGTATCTTCAAGAGCTCAGACCCGTCGGCGCGTGCCAAAGCAATCGTTGAAGCCACCACCTATGCCAACGACCCGGACCAGTTGGTCAAGGTTTCCAGAGGCCTCGGAGAGGCCATGCCCGGCAAAGAGATCGCCGACCTCGACGTGCAATTGGCCGACCGGGGCTGGTGAGGATGGGCCCGGTCGGCGTTCTCGCCCTCCAGGGAGACTTCCGGGAGCACCAGCAGAGCCTCGAACGATCAGGGGTTGAGACTCGTCAGATTAGAAAACCGGCCGACCTGACGGCTGTATCCGCTCTTGTCATTCCAGGTGGCGAATCGACGACGATCGGACGGCTGGCAACTCTGTACGGGATGATCGAACCACTTCGAGAGGCGATCATAAGCGGGCTGCCCACTCTCGGCACCTGCGCCGGTCTGATCTTCCTCGCCGCCCAGGTCGTGCGGGACAGTCCGCCCCTGCTCGAAGTCCTGGACGTTGTGGTCGAGCGGAATGCCTTCGGTCGGCAAAACGACTCGTTTGAGAACCCGGTGTATGTCGAGGGTCTCGACTCGCCGATCATTGGTGTCTTCATCAGAGCGCCACGGGTTGTTCGCGTCGGACCGGACGTCCGGGTGCTGGCCACCTACGATGAGCAGATAGTGATGGTGCGGCAGGGCAATATTCTCGCCTGTGCGTTCCATCCGGAGTTGACGGACGATCTGCGGATTCATGAGATGTTGCTGAAGATGCGGGAGGAGAACTGATGGCAGGTCATTCCAAATGGGCCAACATCAAGCATCGAAAGGGCCGCCAGGACGCGGCGCGCGGAAAGCTGTTCGCCAAGCTGGCCAAGGCTATCGAAGCCTCCGCTCGCCAGGGTGGCGGCGACCCGGCGATGAATCCGACCCTGGCGACTGCGATCGCCAAGGCAAAGGCTGCATCCATGCCGAACGACAACATCGATCGGGCCGTCAAGCGAGGCTCCGGCGAAGGTGCAGATGCCGTTGACTTCAGCGAGGTCTGGTACGAGGGATACGCCCCGGGGGGTGTTGCGGTATACATCCATGTTCTGACCGATAACCGGAATAGGGCGGCCTCAGACGTCCGGTCGACGATGACTCGAAATAACGGGAGCCTCGGGGAACCCGGCTCCGTCGGATATCTCTTCGAGCAGAAGGGGTACATCATCGCCACCGGCGACGAGGAGACGGTGATGCTCGGCGCGCTCGACGCAGGCGCGGAGGATGTTCGTGAATCGGACGGCGCCTTCGAAGTCATCACACCGCCCTCGGACATGCCTTCGATCAAGGACGCGTTAGAGGAGTTGGGGGCCATAATCGAATCCGCGGACGTGACCCAGTTGCCCAGCACAACGGTTCCACTCGAAAGGGAGACTGCAGGCAAGGTGCTTCGCCTCATTGACGCGCTCGAGGATCTCGATGACGTTCAGGATGTCTACGCCAACTTCGACATACCGGATGAGGTTATGGCCGCACTCAGTGAGTGAGACGCTTCGGTTCCCCGGTACCCAGTACCCAGTCGGATCCTCGGCTCGTTGTAGGTTGCATGTCACCACCGAAATACTTCATATGGGGCAGCCGGCAGCCTAGGCTCCCGTACATATGTTCGTTTTGGGTATCGATCCCGGACTCACCAGAACCGGTTATGGGCTCGTCGACAAGACTGCCGATGGGCCCCGTCTCCGTGCAGTCGGCGTGATCCGAACCGAGACCGGAGATCCTATCGCGCAGCGTTTGCTGGAGTTGCATCGTGATCTGACCGAGATCATCGAAGAACACTGCCCGGACGCCATGGCTATCGAACAGGTATTTACCAACAAGAATCTCCGAACGTCGATTGCCGTCGGGCGGGCCTCCGGCGTCGCTTTGCTGGCGGCAGCCGCAGCCGGGCTTCCTGTTCACGAGTACACGCCTACGCAGGTGAAATCGGCGGTGGCCGGCTTCGGCCAGGCCGACAAACGACAGGTTCAGCGTATGGTGGCTCAGCGTCTCGGGTTGGTGGAGGCACCGAAGCCGGCAGATGCCGCGGACGCGCTGGCAGTTGCTCTCTGCCATCTGCAGGCCTTTCGCCTGGCAGCAAGGATGCCGGGATGATCGGTCGTCTCAGGGGAACAATCGTCGCTCGTCGCACCGGCGGCGTGACCCTCGACGTTGCCGGCGTCGGGTACGAGGTCATCGTGACTCCACAGACCCTCAGCTCTGTTCCGGGCGTTGGAGAAGCCGCCGTACTTCACACCCATCTGCACGTTCGTGAGGACGCGATGACTTTTTACGGCTTCGCGGATGAGCCGGGGCGCGACATGTTCCGGCTGCTCTTGGCGACCTCGGGCATCGGTCCGAAAGTGGCGATGGCGATCCTGGGCAGTCTGCGGGTCGATGAGCTTCATCGCGCCGTCATCGGAGAAGATATCGATGCCCTCACCGTCGTGCCAGGCATCGGCAAGCGGAGCGCGCAGAGGCTATTGATCGACCTCAAGCCGAAACTGGTTGATGCCGACTATGTCTCGCTCGGGGGAGACTCCGGGTCCGGACGAGTTCGCGAGGCTCTCGAAGGGCTCGGCTACGCGGCAGCGGAGATCCGTGAAATCATTCCGGAGATTCCCGAAGATGCGCCTCTGGAGGAGCAGCTCCGGGTGGCGCTGAGGGCGTTGGGGCGACAAGCATGAGAGAAGAGCGGATCCTGATGGTCGATCCGGTGAGTGAAGAAGAGCAGGCGACCGAACAAAGCCTCCGGCCACGCCGCCTCGACGACTTCGTCGGTCAGCCGAAGCTAAAGGAACGACTCGGCATTTCGATTGACGCAGCGGCGCAGCTGGGTAGACCACTCGACCACGTTTTGTTGTCCGGCCCGCCGGGGCTCGGTAAGACAACCTTGGCAACCATCCTCGCCAACGAACTCGGCACTCGCCTCCGTGTCACGTCAGGACCGGCGCTCGAGCGACCCGGCGACCTGGCTTCGATGCTGACCAATCTCGAGCAGGGTGATGTGTTCTTTGTCGATGAGATCCACCGACTGCCCAGAATCGTCGAAGAGGTCCTCTATCCGGCTATGGAGGATTTTGAACTCGACATCATCCTCGGCAAGGGACCGTCCGCTCAGTCGATTCGACTCGACCTACCTCGTTTCACGCTGGTCGGGGCAACAACGCGCAAGGGCAAGGTGACCGCTCCTCTGCGGGACAGATTCGGAATCGTCGACAAACTGGATTACTACGAGGCCTCCGACCTGAAGGCGATCGTCACCCGGTCGGCTGCGATTCTCGACGTGGACATCACCGAAGATGGGGCGAGGATCATCTCACGCCGGAGCAGGGGAACGCCCAGAATCGCCAATCGGTTGCTGGCACGGGTCAGGGATTATGCCATCGCGCGCGCCGGCGGCATCGTCGATGAAGCTACAACCCTGAAGGCGCTCGAGATCTTCGAAGTCGACGAGTTGGGGCTCGACAAAGTCGACAGAGCGATCATTGCCTCCATCGTGAACAAGTTCGGAGGTGGGCCCGTAGGCCTCTCCACTTTGGCGATCGCGGTCGGGGAAGAACCGGAGACGGTTGAAGACGCCTACGAGCCGTTCCTGCTCCAGATTGGCCTGCTGCAGCGCACCCCTCGCGGGCGGATGGCGACCGCCTCCGCCTACACGCACCTGGGACTCGAGCCCCCTGCGACCCCGCAGCAGATCCTGCCGGGGACCTAGAGGGCCGTTGGCTGCTGGCTATTGGCTACTGGCCGTTGGCCGTTGGCCGTTGGTCGCGTAGTCGTGACGATCGAATCTGCCGTTGACCGAATAGGTGTTTGACACGGTATGGCGTAGCGGTGAATGCTTCGAGGCCAGAGGCCAGAGGCCAGAGGCCAGAGGCCAGAGGCCAGAGGCCAGAGGCCAGAGGCCAGAGGCCAGAGGCCAGAGGCCAGAGGCCAGAGGCCAGAGGCCAGAGGCCAGAGGCCAGAGGCCAACCTAAGCTCCCCCTCGATGAAAACGGCCGACTTCTTCTACGACCTGCCCGAGGCGGCGGTCGCCCAGACGCCGATCGAGCCGCGCGATGCGGCGCGGTTGCTGGACACGCGCGACATGACGGACAGGCGTTTCGGGGAGCTTCCCGACATGCTCGAACCGGGTGATCTCGTCGTAGTGAATCGGACGAAGGTTCGGGCGGCGCGTTTGCTGGGGATGAAAGGGGAGACTGGAGGGGCGATTGAGGTCCTGCTCCTCTCGCAGACGGGCGATGGTGGTTGGGGCGCATTGATCAGGCCGGCACGACGGGTGCGCGTTGGCTTGCGAATCGAGTTCCCGGGCGGGCTCAACGCCGTTATCCGGCAGGCCCCCGTCGACGGTCTCTGCGTTATCGAGTTTCCCGGCTGGGACGACCACGATCTCCATGATCTCATCGAGACAATCGGCCAAGTTCCACTTCCTCCATATATCCGGAAACCCCTGGCGGACCCGGGTCGATATCAGACGGTCTACGCAAACGAGATTGGCTCAGCTGCTGCTCCGACAGCCGGATTGCACTTCACGAAAGAGGTGTTGGCTGCCCTGGCTGAACGGGGAGTCGGACTAGCTCATGTCGATCTGGAGGTCGGTCTGGATACATTCCGGCCGATTTCTGTAGAGGACATCGAAGACCACCGGATGCACAGCGAGAAGGTATTGGTGCCCGAAGAGACCTGTGCTGCGATTGCCGCGACGAGACGAAACGGGGGACGGGTCGTTGCAGTCGGAACCACGGTCGTGCGGTCGTTGGAATCGGCGGCCGACGATGACGGAATCGTCCGACCTTTCCAGGCTACAACCGAACTCTTCATCAATCCCGGCTACCGCTTCCGGGCCGTCGACGGCTTGATCACGAATTTCCATGTACCCGGTTCTACGCTGGTGGTCCTCGTCGCGACGATTCTTGGGAATCGATGGAGGGCGGCATATGAGAATGCTCTCGAACGGGGGTATCGGTTCTTGTCCTTCGGTGATGCCATGTATGCGGAAGTTGAACGGTTGTGAATCCAGCGACCTCCTTTTCGATAGACGCGAGGGATGGCCTGGCGCGCTCCGGCACGCTCTCCACTCCGCATGGAGAGGTGCCGACACCAGGATTCATGCCCGTGGGCACGCGAGCCTCTGTTAGAGCCCTAGACACACCCGACCTGCTGGCAGTCGGAGCGCAGATGGTTCTCGCCAACACGTACCACTTGATGCTTCGCCCCGGGGCCGAGCTGATCGATCGGGTGGGTGGCCTCCACGATTTCATGGCCTGGGACGGCCCGATCCTGACGGATTCAGGCGGGTATCAGATCTTCTCGCTCGGCCCCAAGATCGATGAGGACGGTGCTTCGTTCCGCTCCACCTACGACGGCTCACCGGTGCGTCTGACACCCGAGGAGGCCGTTCGCATTCAAGAACTTCTCGGCCCCGATATCGCGATGGTGCTGGACGAGTGCATCGGGCTGCCGGCCCCCAGAAAGCAGGTGAAATCGGCCATGGAGCGAAGCCTCCGGTGGGCCGAAAGAGCATTGGTAGCCCATTCGCGACCCGACCAAGCCCTGTTCGGAATCGTGCAGGGGGGCGTTGATGATGAGCTCAGGGGCATGAGCGCTAGGGCAACCGCCGAACTGGGATTTGCCGGTTTTGGAATAGGAGGGTTGTCGGTTGGTGAGCCACCCGATGACAGGAATCGAGCTCTCGAGGCGGCGCTTGCCGAACTCCCGGATGGCAAGATCCGTTACGTCATGGGATTGGGTGATGCCGAGGGCGTTCTCGATGCAATTCAACGCGGGGCGGATCTCTTCGACTGTGTGTGGCCGACTCGCCTCGCCCGGCATGGAAAGATCCTGACCATCGACGGAGATTTCAACATCCGTAGGGCCGAGAATGCCGACCAGGCAGGACCACTTCACCCCGAATGCACCTGCACGACTTGCCTGCGATACAGCAGGGCGTATCTTCGACATCTAGTGGCAACTGGCGAACTCGCCGCCCATCGATTGCTGACGATCCACAACCTGCACTTCACGCTGAACCTCTTGCAGGAAGCCAGGTTGGCTATCGCGGCCGGGTCCTTCGCCGACTTCCGCACGGCCGTCGGTGAGCGGCGTGCGTTTTCCGATATCAGTCGCGGTAGCTAGCATCCGGCCGGAGCCCGCATAGCGGGCCATCTTTGTGGAGAGCAATGTGATCCTTGCCCAAGCTGCTGAAACTCAGCCAAGTTCAATACCAACACTGATTCTGTTCCTGTTTCTCGGAGTGGTCTTCTATCTGATGATCATTCGGCCGCAGCGTTCGCGCATGCGTAAGCAGCAGGAGTTGGCCGATTCTCTAGAGATCGGCGACCGGGTTCAGACCGTAGGCGGTATCTTCGGGGCCGTTCGACGCATCGATGAGGACGGTGTCGTTCTTGATGTCGAGAATGGCGCACTGAAGTTCAGCAAACGAGCTATCGCCTCCAAGGTCAACCAAGACTGATGTCCAGACGGGTTGTTGCGCTATCGGTGATCATGGCGATCGCCTGGGGTGGCCTTGCGTTGGCCTTGGCCAACGACATGGCACCCAAGCTGGGCCTCGACCTTCAGGGTGGTACCTCTGTAATCCTTCGCGCTCCCGAAGGAACGGACGCGGATGTTCTCGAGAAGGCTGTAGAGACCATGCGGCGACGCATCGAGGCAATCGGAGGCGTTCAGGAGCCGGAGATTCAGGTGTCGGGTGACCGCAATGTTCTGATCCAACTCCCCGGCGTCACCGACCAGGAACAGGCTCTCAGCGTAGTCGGGCAAACCGGTCAGCTGTCGTTTCGTCCTGTTCTGGCCCAGAGCGACTCCTTGGGGGACATCTTCAACAGCACGGAGACAACTCTGGCCACCGATTCCGGGGATTCAGCGACGTCGACCACTTCGACCACCCTGCCCGGTATCGATCCCGTTACGGGGCTGACGATCAAAGATGACCCGAGCCAACCGGCGTGGCTTGCCTCATATCTTCCCGACGGGACCATCGATGAGGTGCTCTTCCTCGATGGCTCCGATCTGCTCGGTGAACAAGTCGACGAAGCGCTTCCGTATTTCGATCCGACTGAGAACCGGTGGGTCGTGCAGCTGGGCCTCGACGCTGAGGGCGCTCAGGCATTTGAAGTGATGACGAAGGCTGCCGCGCAGTACGGGTTGTACGTTGACCCGCAGCGCCGCATTGCCATCGTCCTCGATGGTGAGATCATGTCGGCGCCCTGGGTCACTCCTGATGAGGGCATCAGCGGTGGCACGGCCATCATCAGCACCGGATCACAGGGAGAGGCAAATGACCTGTCCGTCGTTCTCCGATACGGTTCGCTCCCGATTTCGTTTGAACGCCTGGATGTGAAAAAGGTCTCAGCAACACTCGGATCTGACTCACTGCAGGGCGGTTTGCTGGCCGGTGTCGGTGGGTTGGTGCTGGTCGCTATTGCGGTGATTCTCTACTACCGGGTGCTCGGTCTGGTAACGGTGCTCGGAATCACCGTCTTTGGAAGCTTGCTGATCGCCATTATCGGCACCATGGGACGCGTATCGGGGCTTACCCTCACTCTCTCGGGGGTGACCGGGATCATCGTTTCGATCGGTATTACCGCCGACTCCTACATCGTCTTCTTCGAACGTATAAAGGAAGAAGTCCGCGGCGGGAGACCGCTCCTGCTGGCCGTCGACGAGGGATTCTCACGGGCATATCGTACGATCCTGACCGCGGACACGGTTTCGTTCATGGGCGCGTTCCTGCTCTACGTTTTGGCCATCGGCCCGGTCAAGGGTTTCGCCCTCTCATTGGGCATCGCCACGCTCGTTGACGTAGTAGTGGCCTTTGTGTTCACAAAGAACGCCGTCGCGATTCTTGCCCGAACTCATCTCGGAGAGGGTGGTTGGTTCTCGATCAGGGGCGCTTCGGGTGTGGTACCGGAAAGGGTCGCATCATGAGCACATTCTCCCGGTTGTATCGGGCCGAGACGGAGTACGACTTCGTTGGCAAAGCTCGCGTCTGGCTGATTCTGTCGGGCAGCTTGCTTGCGCTGTCCGTGCTCGGGTTCTTGATTCGCGGCCTCAATCTCAATGTTGACTTCGAGGGTGGCGTCATCGTTCAGGTCGCCAACGAGACCGATTCGACCGTTGCCGACATGAGAGAAGCACTGACGTCGATCGGCTTGGGAGATGCCCGCATCGAGTTCCTCGACTCGCTCGACGGTGCTAGCTCTTTCCGGGTGCGAACTCAGGCGCTCGACGAAACGCTCGAGTCGACCTTCGTGCACACCGTCGCTGATCTTGCCGGAGTCGGCATCGAAGAGACCGACGTCGACGCGGTCGGGCCCACGTTTGGTCAGGAGATCACCAGACGGGCCGTTCAAGCGCTGGTGGTGTTCCTCATCGTTGTAGCCCTCTTCATAGCCTGGCGCTTTGAGTGGAAGATGGCGATGGCCGGACTCACTGCGTTGTTCCACGATCTGGTCATTACGTTTGGTGTCTATGCGCTGGTCGGTTTCGAGGTGACGCCGGCGACTGTGGTAGCAGTGCTGACCATCCTCGGCTACTCGCTCTATGACACGGTCGTGGTCTTCGACAAAGTAAACGAGAACGTCGAATCGTGGAGCGATAAGCACACCTACACGGAGGTCGTCAACAAGGCGATGAACGAGGTGCTGATGCGGTCCATCAATACCTCTCTGACAAGCCTGTTACCGGTCGGGTCGTTGTTGTTCGTTGGTTCGTATCTCCTCGGTGCCAGCACGCTTCGCGAGTTCGCGCTCGCTTTGTTCGTCGGCATCGGGGCCGGGACCTACTCATCGATCTTCGTAGCGTCGCCTTTGCTGGCAGTCTGGAAAGAAAAAGAGGATCACTGGATCAACCATCGCCGCCGGCTGGAAGGCCGTCGCGATGCGAGAATCGCCAAAGCATCCACCATCCCGGCCGCCGCGCCGCAGGCATCCAGACCGCCTTCTTCCGGCGGGGCCACGCCCAGGCCCCCAAAGAAGAAGC
>JAHEDJ010000006.1:0-57930 GCA_024641325.1 bacterium
GCCTCTGGCCTCTGGCCTCTGGCCTACTGCTCGTGATCCCGGCTTCAACCGGGAGCTAATTGCCAATCGCCAATTGCCATTTGCATTTGCCAATTGCCAGTTGCTTATGGCCTATGGCCTATGGCCTACTCCTACCCGAGGAGTCCGTTCTCCCGGAGGGCGCCCCGCAACTCTTCCGAGTGCTCGGGCCCGCGGGTTTCTACGGCAATCAGGACTTCCGTGAAACCGACCGGCACCCCGCCTTCCTCCCGGTAGTGCTCCACGGAGACGACATTGCCCCCATGGGAAGCGATCACATCGAGCAGACCGGCCAGCTGACCCGGCACGTCTGGAATCCGTACCCGGTACCAGGCGAAGCGTCCGGCGGCGGCGAGACCCCCGCGAATAACGCGATTGAGGAGGAGCAGGTCGATGTTGCCGCCAGAGAGAACGATGACGAACGGATCCGGCAGGTGGTCGAGCCGGCCGTCCATGAGAGCTGCGACGCCGACGGCGCCCGACGCCTCAACCATCAGCTTCGTGCGTTCGAGAAGGAAGGCGACGGCCTGCATTGCCTGGGGGTCATCGACCGTTTCCAGTTCGTCAACGAAAGCCTCGATGTGTTCGAAAGCGAGGAGCGAGGGTTCGTGGACGGCGATCCCGTCGGCGACGGTCGGCCGGGGCGGAACCGGCGTTGGTGAACCCTTTTCTCGGCTCAGCTTGTAGGTATTGGCGGTGACGATTTCAATGCCGACAATGCGGATATCCGGCCGCAACGCTTTGAGCGCGGCGGCGGATCCGGCCATGAGACCACCTCCGCCAACCGGAATGACGACCGTTCCGGCGTCCGGGACCTGCTCGGCCATCTCGATCCCCAGAGTCCCCTGACCCGTCACGATTGTGGCGTCGTCGTAGGGGTGGATGAAGCGGGCGCCTGTGTTATCGGCATGGCCCCTGGCCGCGATGACCGCGTCTTCGAGGCTCGTGCCGGTGAGCCGAACCTCTGCCCCGTATTCCCTGGTCGCCGAGACCTTGGGCAGCGGCGCGGTCTCAGGCATGAAGACGGTTGCCTGAACGCCGGTCGACTGGGCGGCGAGGGCAACACCCTGGGCATGGTTGCCGGCCGAGGCAGCAACGACACCGGCAGAGCGTTCGTCGGCGTCGAGCTGTGAGAGGACGTTCATCGCTCCCCGGATCTTGAACGATCCGGTCCGTTGCAGGTTCTCCGCCTTGAACCAGACATCGCGTCCCGTCATCCGCGAGAACGAAGTTGAGTGGATGGACGGTGTCACGAGCACAGTCGAACCGATGCGGGCTTGTGCAGCGCGAATCTCGTCGAGGGAGATCAGTTTGTCAGGCAATTCGGTGTTCCTCTTTTTCTCAGCAATGCTGTCTGTCACCAACGGTACATAGCATTGCCGAGAAAACCGGGTTGCGGGATTGACGATTGCCTGTGTAATTCGATACCATGCGTCGGCTCCGCTATCGCGGGGTTCTCCCCTCGCGAGGATTCGATGATGCAGAAGACCTATTCACCAAAACCCGACGACGTGCAACGCGCCTGGCATGTCGTGGACGCGGAAGGCCTCCCACTCGGGCGGCTGGCGTCCGAGATCGCTCAGGTGCTGCGCGGAAAGCACAAGCCGCAATTTGCGCCGCATCTCGACGTTGGTGATTTTGTCGTCGTAGTCAACGCCGACAAGGTGGCGGTGACATCGAGCAAATCCGAACGCAAGATTTACTACCGGCATTCCGGTTTCCCGGGTGGGTTGAAGGAAGAGTCCTTCGCGTCGCTCATCGAACGCCGTCCGGAGCAGGTGGTCGAGCGAGCCGTCAGGGGAATGCTTCCGAAGAATCGCCTCGGACGCCAGATGCTCAAGAAGCTGAAGGTTCACGCCGGGGCGAACCATCCACACGAGGCACAATCGCCGCAACCGCTCGTGTTCGATATCCGAAAGGTGGACGCCTGATGTCCAAGCCACTCGTTCAGGCAACCGGGCGTCGCAAGTCCTCGGTTGCCCGTGTCCGACTCCATGAGGGCACCGGTCGCGTTGTCATCAACGACCGGTCGTTGGAGGATTTCTTCCCGACAATGGCTCAGCGTATCCGTGTGCTCGAACCGCTCCGTGTGGGCGAAGTAGAAGGCCGCTACGACGTGTACGCCACAGTCCATGGTGGCGGCACGACCGGGCAGACCGACGCGATTCGTCTCGGCATCGCCCGCGGAATCCTCGAGCTGATCCCGGAACTCCGGCCACAACTCAAGAGCAACGGCCTGCTGACCAGGGACGCTCGCAGGGTTGAGCGCAAGAAGTACGGTCTCCGCAAGGCCCGCCGCGCTCCGCAGTACACAAAGCGCTAGATGCTCAAGGAGGGTCGCAGACTCTTCGGAACGGACGGCATCCGCGGTGTCGCGAACACCGAGCTGACGGCCGACTTCGTGATGCGATTGAGTCGCGCCGCCGGCGAGGCGCTTCCGCGTGGACCGGTTGTCGTTGGCCGCGACACCCGGCGGTCGGGTGAGATGTTGTCCTCCGCGCTTCAGGCCGGGTTTCACAGCGTCGGCATCGACACGATCGATGTCGGCGTGCTCCCGTCTGGAGGGGTCGCCCATCTCACCGGTGCCAGCGGCGCCATGATGGGCGCCATCGTCAGCGCCTCGCACAATCCAGCCTCAGACAACGGCATCAAACTGCTGGGAGCGTCGGGGGCCAAGCTAACCGATGCCGAAGAAGATGAGATTGAGGCCCGGCTCCGAATGGATCGCCCCTTCAACGTCGCCGTCGGCGAGGCGGTCGGCACCAGGTTCTTGAACACCGAATCCTTCTCGGAGTATCTCGATTTCCTGACGGGGCTTGCCGAGTACTCATTCCGCAGCCTTGCGCTGGTGCTCGACTGCGCCAACGGTGCCGCATACAAGGCGGCGCCTCAGTTGTTCCAACGATTGAAGGCCGACGTTACGGTCCTGGCCGCCGACCCGGACGGAACCAACATCAACGACGGCGTTGGGGCCACTTCCCCTGCGTTTCTCGCCAGGGAGGCGAAAGGCCGCCTGGGCCTCGCCTTCGACGGTGACGCAGATCGGCTGATTGCAGTGGACGAGGAGGGCGTACCCGCCAACGGCGACGTCATCATGGCCGTCATCGCTCGTCACATGCACGAGCGCGGTCGATTGAAGAATGACACCGTGGTTGCCACCGTGATGTCGAATCTGGGTTTCCGCAAGGCGATGGAATCCATCGGTGTCACTCTGATCCAGACTCAGGTTGGTGATCGCTATGTACTCGAGGGTATGCGGGAGCACGGCGCGTCATTCGGCGGCGAGCAATCGGGGCACGTGATCTTCCTCAACGATTTGGTGACCGGAGATGGTCTTTTGACCGCACTTCGGCTGGTTGAGGTGGTGGCCGCGACCGGTCGGCGGCTCGCAGATCTCCGCAGAGAAACCATCACCGAATTCCCGCAGATTCTGCGAAATGTCAGGGTGGCAGACACCAAAGGGTTGGATGGGTCCGAGGTGATCTGGTCCGCAGTTGAGCGAGCCGAAAACGGCCTCGCCGGCGACGGTCGGGTCCTGGTTAGGGCCTCCGGGACCGAACCGTTGATAAGGGTCATGGTCGAGGCCTCCACAAAGGAAGGCGCAGCGGCGATCGCCGACGATCTGATCGGTGTTGTGCGAGCCGAGCTGGCCTGATCCTCGGATCCCGCTCTTCATATCGGGAACCGGTGGCCGACGACTATCGTTCTGTGCGATCCGGGATGCAGAACATTTCAGCGCCTGGCCCCGCAAGGGGTGACGAGGAAGAGGGAGTATCGAACCTTCGGCGGATGCCCTCTCGGTTCCCACGATCGTGACGGAGCGGATCAAAGCCACCGGGCAACCGGTGCTACAAAGCCCGCTCCGACGTGGGGTGCCACAGTCAGATGCTGCGGCATGACGGACCGTCCCGGTTGATTGTCGGCATCAGGCCGGCGCGGAACGTGGGAAGGAAAGAACACGATGTGTGGCATCGTCGGGTATGTGGGACCGCGTCCGGTCCAACCACTGTTGATCGGAGGACTCCGACGTCTCGAATACCGGGGATATGACTCTGCCGGCATGGCGATCCTCGAAGAAGTCGGAGTCGAGATCACTCGCAAAGCAGGGCGCGTCGCCGATCTCGAGTCTGAACTGGAAGGACGGATCAGCAATGGCACCACCGGAATCGGGCACACACGCTGGGCCACTCACGGCGCTCCCAACACGACCAACGCTCATCCGCACGCGGACTGCGCTGGAAGCGTTGCCGTCGTTCACAACGGGATCATTGAGAACTGGGCGGACCTCAAAGCCGACCTGATCGAGGCCGGGCATTTGTTCCGGTCTGAAACCGACACCGAAGTAGTCGCTCACCTGATAGAGGATCGGGCCGATCTCCCTCTCGATGAGGCCGTACGGGAAGCCATGCGATTGGCCGAAGGCGCGCTGGCGCTGGCCGTTGTCAGGAACGATGAACCGGAACTCATTGTCGGTGCCCGCCGCGGTAGCCCGCTGGTGATAGGCCTCGGGGACGGCGAGAATTTCCTGGCGTCCGATATTCCGGCATTCCTCGAATACACCAGGCGGATGGCGGTCCTCGACGACGATCGAATCGTGGCCGTGCGGCCCGGGGGCATCACCATCAGCGACCTCTCCGGAACGATCGTTGAGCCGGTAACAAGGGAAATCGAGTGGGATCTCGATTCGGCTGAGAAGGGCGGCTTTCCCGACTTCATGCTCAAGGAGATCTTCGAGCAACCCAAGGCGATCCGCGACACTCTGCGCGGCCGGCTCGATTCAGATGGACTGGTGCGGCTGCTCGAGCTCGAACTCGATGTCGAAATCGCCCGATCCTTCGACAAGGTATTTGTGGTTGCCTGCGGGACCTCCTTTCACGCAGCGATGATGGCCAAGTACGCCATCGAACGCTGGACGCGCCTTCCTGTGGAGATCGACATTGCATCCGAGTTCAGATACCGCGACCCGATTCTCGACGGCAACACGCTGGTGGTGGGCATTTCCCAGTCGGGCGAAACGCTGGACACTCTGGCCGCCGTCCGCTACGCCCGCGCACAGGGCGCCAAGCTCATCGCGGTGACGAACGTTGTCGACTCTGCAATGGCCCGGGAGGCCGACGCCGTGCTCTATACGCGGGCCGGGCCGGAGATCGGAGTTGCTGCGACGAAGACATTCACGACGCAGTTGATCGCAATGCAGCTGCTGGCCCTGTGGCTGGCACATGCGCGAGGTTCTCTCGACGACGCCGTCATCCAGAATGCTGTGAAGGCGATGTTCGCCCTACCCGATCAGGTCGAAGAAGTGCTCCGGCAGTCGGACGGCATCCGTGAGATGTCCGAGCAGTGGACCGACCGCCGTGACTTCTTCTTCCTGGGGAGGAGCGCCGCCTTCCCGGTGGCGATGGAGGGCGCGCTCAAGCTCAAAGAGATCGCCTATCTGCGCGCCGAGGGTTACCCGGCCGGCGAAATGAAGCACGGTCCTATCGCGCTGATCGAGGAGGGCGTCGTAGTCATCGGCGTCGCCACGAACAGCCATGTGAAGGGCAAGATGCTCTCCAATATGCAGGAAATGCGCGCCCGCAGCGGAACCATCCTCCTGGTGCTCACCGAGGGGGACACGGAGGGAGAAGCTGTTGCCGACGAGGTGATATTCGTTCCCTGGGCACCGGAATTGCTCAGCCCGGTGACCGCGGTGGTGCCACTGCAATTACTCGCCTACTGGCTGGCGAAACAGCGCGGACTCGACGTGGACAAACCACGTAATCTGGCCAAGACGGTGACGGTGGAGTAGGCGCCTGCCGGCTATACCGGCAGGTCGAGTTCCTGCGTAACTCGGCCCGAAGGGCGAACTGCGCACTGCTTTCTCGTCCCCCGCCGTATGGCGGCAGCGTATGCTGCCTGAATGCGCATAATCGGACTTGGGGTCGACCTCGCAGAAATCGAGAGGGTCGAGCGACTGCTCGACAAGTACGAGCGGTTCCCAGAACGGGTATTCACCGAGCACGAGCGTGCCTACGCATCACGCTTCGCCAATCCGGCTCGACGCTACGCGGCTCGCTTTGCCGGGAAGGAAGCGGTCATGAAGAGCATGGGAACGGGATGGCGCAGGATCCGATGGCAGGACGTCGAGATCACAGGAGGGGGAGCACCCCGGGTAAACCTCTTCGGCACAGCCAAAGCACGTGCCGCGCAGCTCGGTGTCAGCGAAGTGCTGGTCACGATCACCCACACGGACGTTACGGCCATGGTGATGGCGGTAGCGGTTGGGGAGCACTGAGGTAGGCAGCCCTGGTTTTTTCTCAGCAATGCTGTTGCGCGTGGGGAACGACAGTATTGCCGAGAAAATGGGAGACCGTTTCCAAGCAATGCTGTTGCGCGTGGGGAACGACAGTATTGCCGAGAAAACAGGGGGTTCGAGTGGCCGCCGCGACTCTTCCCTATCATCAATGTCGTGCTTGCAACTACTTCCCTCCCATGAAACCCGTTCTTACGGCAGCGCAATCGGCCGCACTCGACGATGCTGCGACTGAATCGATTCAAGTGCTCATGGAGCGCGCAGGCCTTGGCGTTGCGCTCGCGGCGGTCGACATGGGAATCGGGTACGGCTCGGAGGTCGTTGTCCTCGCCGGGCCCGGCAACAACGGTGGTGACGGCTACGTCGCAGCCCGCTATTTGCGTGAGCGGGGCGCGGCGGTCCGGGTGCTGTCCCTTGCCGAGCCGCGCTCAAAGGGCGCCAAGTGGGCAGCCGATCTGGCTCGGTCGGCAGGTGTGCCGATCCTGCCGTGGGAGGCCGAGCCCGTTCCTGTCGATCTCGTTGTCGATGCCCTTTTCGGCGCCGGGTTCCGGGGCAACCTGCCGGACTCGTCCATCCCCTGGGCGAAGTTCTCAGGGCGCGTTCTATCGGTAGATGTTCCAAGTGGATTGAACGCCACCGACGGTTCTTCGGCCGGTTCCTGTTTCCGGGCCGAGCGGACCGTGACTTTTCAGACCAAGAAGGTCGGCCACTTCGTCGGCCTCGGACCAGACATTTGCGGTGTCGTGGAGGTTGTCGCTATTGGCCTGCCGCCCGGTGATTCCGAGTTCTTTGAATGCGAACGATCCGACGCTCCCCTCCCCGAACGAGGTCGGACCGCGCACAAGTGGTCGACGGGATCGGTGGCGGTCGTGGGTGGCGCACCAGGGATGACCGGAGCCGCTCTCCTGGCCGCCTGGTCGGCTCTAGCCGCCGGAGCAGGGTCGGCGTCGATTATCTGTCGTGCCGAAACGCAGGGCATCTATGCTTCCTCGGCTCCGGGAGTCCTCACCCACGCCTTCGGCAAAGGTGGAGTTCCCGCCACCGAGGACGCCATCGAAGTGCTCGACCACGCTGCCCGGTTCGACGTATTGGTGGTCGGCCCCGGGCTCGGGCCGGGGGTTGAGGGATTCGTTCGCCTGCTCCTCGAGCGTTGGACCGGTCCGCTGCTCCTCGATGCTGATGGAATCAACACCCTATCCGAGGTCGACCTACTCGCAACCCGCCGAGCACCGACGATTATCACGCCGCACGCGGGGGAGTTTCGGCGACTGACCGGGCATGAGGCCGACTACTCGGAAGCAACTTCTCTGGCCAGGGAGACCGGCGCCACGGTGGTACTCAAGGGCAACCCGACCTTCGTCGCCGGAGAAGACCTGTGGGTTGTGGATTCCGGGGGCCCGGAACTGGCGACCATCGGAACAGGTGATGTGCTTACCGGCATGACGGCGGCTTTTGTTGCCTCCGGTATACCCCACGAGACGGCCGCGAGGAGTGCCGCCTACTGGCATGGCATTGCCGGTGCGACACTGGCCAAGCGGGAGAACGTCACGGCGATGTCACTGGTACAGGAAGTCGGGAGGGTCGTCCGGTGAGGCCTACCTGGGTAGATATCGATCTCGACGCCGTGGCGCACAACATCTCCGCTCTGACCAACCTCGTCGCACCTGCGGAAGTCTGTGCAGTTGTCAAAGCCGACGCGTACGGTCACGGGGATGTGCCGGTGGCCGAGGCTGCAATCAACGCCGGAGCCAGCCGCCTGGCCGTGGCGCTGGTATCAGAAGGTGCTCGCCTGCGAGAGGCCGGCATTGATGCACCGATCCTGCTTCTGTCGGAGCCCCCGGTCGAATCGGCCCCCGCGATACTGCAATGGGGCCTAACACCTGCCGTCTATACGCGTCCCATGATCGAGGCGCTCGCCGCCCTGGCCACATCCCCTGTTTCAGTGCACCTGAAGATCGACACAGGCATGCACAGAGTCGGCGCTTCCTCTGCCGATGCCCTCGGTTTTGCCGACCTCATCAGTGAGTCTCCCGGCCTGGACCTTGCGGCGGTATGGACCCACTTCGCCGTCGCCGAAGAGGACGCCGGCTTCACACGAACCCAGATCGAGCGCTTCGACGAGATGCTGCACGCTCTACGTTCCGATGGCATAAGAGTTCCCCTGGTCCATGCGGCCAACACAGCAGGAGCGATTCTGTTTCCGGAGGCTCGCTACGACATGGTGAGAGTTGGAATCGGGACCTACGGCCTGCAGCCTGCCCCGTCGGTCGGAGGCGATCTCGGGTTGCGGCCGGCGATGAGCGTCGTCTCCAAGGTGGCGCATATTCGACGGCATCCGGCAGGCACCCGCCCCTCGTACGGCAGGCGACGTCCATTGCCTTCGAATGGCCGGGTTGCCTCGGTTCCGATCGGTTATGCCGATGGAATGCCGCGTTTGCTCTCTTCAGCCGGAGAGGTGCTCATTCGCGGAAGGCGTTATCCATTGGCGGGCACCGTGACGATGGACTACATCGTGGTCGATATCGGCAACGACGAGATCGAAGTAGGAGATGAGGTCGTTCTGATCGGCCGTCAAGGCGATGAGCACATCAGGGCTGAGGAGTGGGCCGATCTAATCGGGACCATCAACTACGAGATCGTGTGCCAGATCGGGCCGCGCATGCCGAGGAGGTATAGGCCATGACCCTCACGTCCGTCGAGGGAGTTACGGTGGGACATTGGACCCACCCCACCGGGATCACCGGCTGCACCGTCGTCGTGTTGCCGGAGCCGAATGTCGCCGCAGTCGAGATTCGCGGCGCTGCACCGGGAACCCGTGAAACGGCCCTCCTCGAGCCGGGGATGCGGGTGGAGACGATCCAGGCCTTGCTGTTGACGGGTGGAAGCGCGTTTGGCTTGGGCGCGGCAGACGGCGTGATGCAAGAGCTCCTTGCGGATGGTCGCGGGCATCCCACGCCGCTCGGCCCGGTTCCCATCGTCCCCGCTGCCGTCATCTTCGACATGGCGGCAGGCGATGCCGACGCCCGACCCGGACCAGCGCAGGGATCGCTCGCATACCGGGCAGCCACCGCAGATCCGGTCGAGAACGGGCCCGTCGGGGCCGGAGCAGGTGCGACCGTCGCCAAGTGGCGGGGCTTCGAGCACATCCGCCCGGGCGGCTTGGGGTCCGCATCGGTCGATCTAGATGGGGTCACGGTGGCCGCGCTCGTAGTGGTCAATTCGCTCGGTGACGTGTTCACTCTCGAAGGGGAGTCTCTCACCGGAGGTCACGTCGCTCCTGACTTCAATCCTGCAGGAATGATGGCGGGCAACACGACACTCGTTGTGGTGGCCACGGACGCCGCTCTCGATCGCCCGTCGACACGGCGGCTGGCCATCCGCGCCCAGGACGCTCTGGCAGCCTGTCTTCGCCCTGCACACACTCGGTATGATGGCGATGCCGCGTTCGCAGTTTCGTGTGGAAACCGCCCGGGCGACGTCGACCGACTGTCTGAGGCTGCTTTTGTTTCTACCGCGAGAGCGATTGAGTCGGCGATCCGGCGAGGAACATCAGGTGAGTAGCGACGACTTACGTCTTCTGGCAGAAGAAGCTGCCATTTGTGTTGCATGCGGCCTCGCTGAAACCAGAACGAATGTGGTGTTCGGCGTAGGCGGTGCCAATGCCGATCTCATGTTCATCGGCGAAGCGCCCGGTCGTAACGAGGACCTCAGGGGCGAGCCCTTTGTCGGAGCAGCGGGTCGACTCCTCGACCGCCTGGCCGAAGAGGTGGGGATCTCGCGCGACGAGGTATACATCGCCAACGTTCTCAAGTGTCGTCCGCCAGGTAACCGCGATCCCAGGGAAGAGGAGATCGAGGCCTGCAAGGGCTATCTCGCACAACAGATCAAGCTGATAAACCCAGCGGTGGTGATGACGCTGGGCAATTTCGCCTCCAAACTGCTCCTCAAGACGTCAACCGGGATCACCCGGCTGAGGGGAACCGCATACCCGTGGTGGGGCAGATTCGTAGTCCCCACATTCCACCCGGCTGCGGCGCTACGGGGCGGGGAGCGAGTCCTCAACGACATGCGCAAAGACTTCGCGCTGGTACGCCGGGTTCTCGACGAACCGGCTGCCGAGGAGCATGTCATCGCTCCTCAGGAACGCGCGGAGGCGGGGCCCGGGGCAACTAGCCTCCAGGAAACAACGCAGTTGGAGTTCTTTGCGTGACTGTTGATCTCAACTCTGGTTCCGACTCGGACACTCGGGCAATTGGGCGGCGATTGTCCGGGCTTCTCCGCGCAGGGGACGTCGTGGTGCTGTGCGGCACGTTAGGCGCCGGCAAGACTGCCTTTGTGGGAGGAATCGCCGACGGTCTCGGCATCGATGAATACGTGACCAGCCCCAGCTTCGTTCTGATGAAGAAGTACACGTCCGGCTTCATCCCCCTGGTTCATGTTGATGTCTACCGTGTGGGCTCCCTTGGAGAGTTCGAAGACCTCGACGTATACGAAGAGTCGCTGAGTTCGGTGCTGGTAGTCGAGTGGGGTGATGCGGTGGCGGCTAGCCTCCCCGGTGATCACCTGAAGATTCTCATTGAGATCACAGGCGAAACTGATCGACGCGTCCAACTCGTACCGAACGGAAACTGGACGAAGCGGCCCCTCGAGGAGATGTCCGAGTGAAGGTTCTGGCAATCGAGACCGCGACGCCGGCTTCGTCGATAGCACTGGGAGATGGGCGTGCCACGGTTGCCTCGGCCAAGAGGGTCGACAGGCAAGGGCACGGAGGGTTCATCGTCACTGCTATTGATTTCTGTTTCGATCAGGCCGGATGGAATCCCGCCGATCTTGACGCCATCACCGTCGACGTCGGTCCGGGCCTCTATACCGGGATTCGCGTTGGCCTCTCCACGGCGCAGGGGATGGCGGCTGCACTCGGTGTTCCCGTGATCCCGGTTAGATCCCTTGACGCGATTGCCCTCCGCGCGGCAACGGGGCATCGGCACATTTATGCGGTCGTCGATGTGCGGCGCGGTGAGCTGGCAGTTGCCTCTTACCGGCCGGTTCCGGGTGGGGTCGTCAAGGATGGACCGCCCGAGGTCATGTCGCCGGATCATCTGCGGGCAATGCTCGAGTCGGATGCCGGCGAGGTGCTGGTTGTAGGGGATGTCGAGAGCTTGCCGGAAGCGACCTTCCGCGGGCTGCATCGGGTCAAGTCCGGCCGGCCTCGTTACCCGGAGGCTGCCGCCTTGCTCGATCTGGCCGCCGGACCACTCCAGAAGGACGAGTTCCCGTCACCCGAAGACCTACGCCCGCTCTATCTGAGGGAACCGGACGTGTCCATCGCCTGGAAGCAATTCCGTCAGGAGGGGCCGTGGGAGAACACGGCGTCGGCGTGATGGAGATTCGGGCGATGACGCCCGCCGATATTCCCCTGGTGGCCGATCTGGAACAGCGGGTGTATCCCGAGCCCTGGTCGGAGGGCGTCTTCCGGGACGAACTCTCGCAACCGAACCGGATCTACCTGGTAGCGGTTGATGGCGACAAGACGGTCGCCTATGCGGGCATGATGGTCGTGTTCGAAGATGCTCATATAACGACGGTATCGGTGTCACCAGAAACACGAGGTGGGGGAATTGCCAAACGGCTGATGATGCATCTCGTCGAAGCGGCGCTGGCCTCCGACGCGGAGCACCTGACGCTCGAGGTGAGGATGTCCAACGATTCAGCCCAAGCCTTGTATCGGAAGTTCGGCTTTGCTCCGGTGGGAGTCCGGAAGGATTACTACCTCAACGAAGATGCGCTGATCATGTGGGCAAGTGGCATCAACGAGCCCGACTATCAGGAACGACTGCAGGCGATTCGGGAGGAACTGTGACGATCGAACCAACGGTTCTGGCTTTCGAAACGAGCTGCGACGAGACGGCGGTAGCGGTGGTGCGCGGTTCCAAGATCCTGTCGAACGTGTTGTCGTCTCAGGTGGACCTGCACGCCCGATTCGGTGGGGTTGTGCCCGAAATTGCGGCTAGAGCCCACGTAGAGTCGATCCGCTCGCTGACCCACCGAGCTCTCGTCGAGGCCGGTATCCATCCCGACGATCTGGATGGAATAGCTGCAACCCAGGGGCCGGGTCTCGTCGGAGCGCTGCTGGTCGGTTTCTCGTTCGCCAAGGCCACCGCCTGGGCGCGACAGCTGCCGTTCGTTGGAGTCGATCACATGGAGGGGCACTTGATGGCTCCCCGCCTCGAGTTCGAAGCCTTCGCCCCACCCGCAGTGGTCTTGCTTGCTTCCGGAGGACACAGTCAGGTCGTTCATGTGCGCGACTGGGGTGAGTACGAGGTCCTCGGGCAGACTATCGACGATGCCGCCGGTGAGGCGTTCGACAAGATCGCTCGCTTCATGGGTCTCGGATATCCGGGTGGTCCGGCCATCGATCGGATCTCCGAGGACGGCGATCCACAGGCCGTCGCCCTGCCGCGTGCTTTGCGCGAGCGCAGGTACGACGTTTCGTTCTCCGGGCTCAAGACCGCGACCGTTACCTTCATCGAAAAGGCCAAAGCATCCGGTTCTCTGCCGCCTATCGAGGACGTTGCTGCATCCTTTCAGGAGGCGATTGTCGATGTGCTCATCCAGAAGACCTTCAACGCCGTCGAGGACACCGGGGTTCGAATGGTCGGGGCGGGAGGTGGCGTTCTCGCCAATCGGCGCCTCCGGCAAAGGATGGAGGAAGAGGCCGCGAAGCGAGGGGTCGACCTGTTCTTGCCGGATCTGAAGCTCTGCACGGACAATGCGGCGATGATTGGTGTCGCCGGGGCGCACTGGTTGGCGCAGGGCGTCTATTCAGATTGGGACAGCCAGGTCGATACCAACCTGCGCCTGGGCACGGCCTGACCGGCGATCATCAGGAGCTGCGCCGGCCATGTAGGAACCAGACAAGGGAAGGCATGTTCGATTCCACTGCATCTCTTCTAGGTCTCGCAGTTCTTGCCACGATTACTCTCCTCGTCTGGGTGGCCAGCCTCGTGCGCCGAGATGCTGGGATCATCGACCTCTTCTGGAGTCTGACCTTCATAGTTGTCGGGATTGTCTACGCGACGACCACGGATGCTCCGGCGGGGGGACGAACCACATTGACTCTGGCGTTGGTGACCGTGTGGGGGCTTCGATTGTCCGGATATCTCACCTGGCGCAACTGGGGGGAACCGGAGGACTATCGCTATCGGCGCATGCGTGAGCGCGGAGGCCCGACCTGGCCATACAAGAACCTGATCACCGTGTTCTGGGGCCAGGCGATCCTGGCCTGGTTGGTGTCCGCTCCACTGCTGGCCGGAGTCGACGGAACCGACGATCTCGGTATTCTCGCCTTTGTCGGGATTGCAGCGTGGGCGGTGGGTTTGTTCTTCGAAGCGGTCGGTGACTGGCAACTCTCGATATTCAAACGGGACTCTTCCAACCATGGGAAGGTGCTCGACTCCGGGCTATGGGGATTGACCCGTCATCCCAACTACTTCGGTGACTTCATGGTGTGGTGGGGCCTGTTCCTCGTCGGCGCGGATGCCGGGGGATGGTGGAGCATCTACGGCCCGCTCGCTATGTCTGTTCTCCTGCTGCGCGTTTCTGGAGTTACGTTGCTGGAACGGAAGCTGGTGAAGACCCGGTCCGGATACGAAGAGTACGTCCGGACGACGAACGCTTTCTTCCCAGGTCCCAAGAAGAGCTAATGGCCGCTTCCTGGGCGTGCAGATCTAATCCAGCGATTGCGCGATTCTCTCCAGACCAAGCGCGAGGTCGATACGGCTGATCGTCAACGGCGGCGAGAATCGAATCGTCTGGCCGTGCGTCTCTTTGGCCAGCACGCCGTTGGACGCCAATCGGGTTGCGACCTCCTTGCCCGTCGGGCCAACGGCAGCGATGTCCACCCCGGCCCACAAGCCACGGATACGAATGTCGGCGATGGCCTGCGACTCGGCTGCTATCGAGGCCAGCCCGTCGGCGAAGATCGTTCCGAGTTCGACCGTTCTCGCCTGGATCTCGCCCTCGTTGAGCATCTTCACCACTTCCAATCCGACTGCGGCGGCAAGCGGATTACCGCCGAAGGTGCTTCCGTGCTGCCCGGGGGAGAGGACGCCCATGATGTCCCAGTCGGCGACGACCGCTGAGACCGGGAGGATCCCGCCGCCGAGAGCCTTCCCGAGTATGTAGATGTCGGGTGTGACCTCTTCCAGGTCGCAGGCGAATGTGGCGCCGGTGCGTCCGAGGCCGGACTGGATTTCGTCGGCGACCATGAGCACGTTGCTGTCGGAACAGATTCGCCTTACGTCGCGCAGCCATCCATCCGGCGGCAAGATGACGCCGGCTTCACCCTGGATCGGTTCGAGCAGGAAAGCCACGGTATCGTCGTCGATTGCTGCCTCCAGGGCAGCAGCATTGCCAAACGGGATCGAGACGAACCCCGGCGTATAGGGGCCAAAGCCGTCACGGGCACCATCGTCGGATGAGAAGCTGACGATTGTGGTAGTCCGGCCATGAAAGTTCCCGTCGCTGACGATGATCTTCGCACGATCAGGACCGACTCCCTTTCGAACATAGCCCCATTTACGGGCGATCTTGATGGCAGTCTCGACCGCCTCCGCGCCGGTGTTCATAGGAAGCATGGATTCCTTGCCGCACAGCGAGGTCAGTGCCTCTGCGTAGGGGGCCAGCCGGTCGCTGCGAAATGCCCGGCTGGTCAGAGTCAGCGTTTCCAGCTGATGTCGCGCCGCAGCGATGAGTCGAGGGTTCTGATGGCCGAAGTTGAGGGCTGAGTAGCCGGCAAGGAAGTCCAGATATGCACGGTTATCAACGTCATACACCCAACTGCCCTCGCCACGGGCAAGTACGACCGGCAGGGGTGCGTAATTGTGAGCGAGGTGGGTTGCTTCGGTGTCCAGGAAGCCTTGGCTGAATGTCATTCAACATCTCCTTCCCGGACGGGTGGCCTGAACCGTGCGCGGCGGAGACTAACTGACTGCCGGGCCTTCCTGGCCGTCGAGCGGCGGACTAGCACTCGTCGCAGGAGAGTGCTAGCGTTGTTGGCACTCTCATACGGAGAGTGCTAACCCGCAATCTTTAGGAGGATTCGGCATGAAGCTTCAGCCTCTCGGCGACCGAGTGGTCGTCAAGGCTAAGGAGGAGAACGACGCGCGGACTCCTTCCGGCCTGGTGATTCCCGACACCGCCAAGGAAAAGCCGCAATTTGGTGAGGTTCTGGCCGTTGGCCCGGGCGCACTCAATGAAGATGGCGATCGCCTGCCCATGGATGTGAGCAAAGGCGATGTAGTCGTATATTCAAAGTTTGGTGGCACCGAGGTCAAGGTGGATGGGCAGGAGTACCTGATCCTGTCATCACGCGACCTTCTCGCCATCGTCGGCTGAGACGAAGGAAGGATTCTGAATGGCTGCGAAGGAACTACGTTTCGATGAGGAGGCCCGCAGGGGCCTCGAGGCGGGCGTTAACAAGCTCGCCGATGTTGTAAAGGTGACGCTCGGCCCCAAGGGCCGTAACGTCGTGTTGGAGAAGAAGTGGGGAGCCCCCACGATCACCAACGACGGTGTCACCATCGCAAAAGAGATCGAGCTCGACGACCCATGGGAGAACATGGGCGCCCAGCTCGCCAAAGAAGTCGCCACCAAGACCAATGATGTCGCAGGTGACGGCACTACTACTGCAACCGTGCTGGCGCAGGCAATGGTCCGCGAGGGTCTGCGCAATGTCGCTGCCGGTGCGAACCCAATGGATCTGAAGCGCGGCATCGAGCAGGCGGTCGCGAAGGTCGTCGAGTTCATCGGCGAGTTCTCGCGGACGATCGAGACCAGCGACGAAGTTGCGGCCGTAGCCGCCATCTCCGCTGCCGATCCCACGATCGGCAAGAAAATCGCCGAAGCGATGGACAAGGTCGGTAAAGACGGCGTCATCACGGTTGAAGAAGGTCAGACTTTCGGAATCGAACTCGAGTTCACCGAGGGTATGCAGTTCGACAAGGGCTACATCTCGCCTTACTTCATCACCGACCCGGATCGCCAGGAAGCCGTTCTCGACGACCCCTACATCCTGATCGCCAACCAGAAGATCGGTTCGGTCAACGACCTGCTTCCGGTGCTCGAGAAGGTCATGCAGACGGGCAAACCGCTCGTTGTAATCGCAGAGGACATCGAGGGCGAAGCTCTGGCCACATTGGTCGTGAACCGCATCCGCGGCACGTTCTCATCGGTTGCCATGAAGGCTCCCGGGTTCGGTGAGCGCCGCAAGGCCATGCTGCAGGACATTGCCATTCTCACGGGCGGCACCGTCATCTCTGAAGAGGTTGGCTTGAAGCTCGAGGGTGTCACCGTTGACATGCTCGGTCACGCCCGCCGCGTCGTGGTCACGAAGGACGACACGACGGTCATCGATGGTGCAGGCTCTGAGACGGATGTCCACTCCCGCATCAAGCAAATCGAGCGTGAGATCGAAAACACCGACTCCGATTGGGATCGTGAGAAGCTCCAGGAGCGCCTCGCCAAACTGTCGGGTGGTGTCGTCGTGATCAAGGTCGGCGCGGCAACCGAGGTGGAGCTCAAAGAGAAGAAGCACCGCATCGAAGATGCCGTGTCCGCCACCCGTGCTGCAGTCGAAGAAGGCATCGTGCCCGGTGGTGGCGTTCCGCTGCTCCGTGCGCAGGTTGCCCTCGACAAGCTGCGCGGAGGCAACGACGACGAGAAGACGGGTCGGATCATCGTGCGCAGGTCGCTCGAAGAGCCGCTTCGTCAGATCGCGGTCAACGCCGGTTACGAAGGCGGCGTTGTCGTCGAGCATGTTCGCAACAGTGAGGGCCTCATGGGGTTCAACGCTGCCACTGGCGAATACGAGGACCTGATGAAGGCCGGGATCATCGATCCTGCCAAGGTCACCCGTTCGACCGTCCAGAACGCAGCGTCGATCGCCGCGTTGCTCCTGACCACCGAAGCTCTGATTGCAGAGCGTAAGGAAGACTCTCCTGGTCTTCCCGGCGGCGGACACGAGCACGGCGGAGGCATGGATTTCTAGATAGCGAGTACCTCGCAACTAGTTGCCAGTACAGAGAAGCAGGGGCCCGATGGGCCCCTGCTTCGCGTTCGGAATCCCGGTGAGCACGGCCCGTGTGGTCACGTCATCCCCGCACGAGACCGTCTTGTGGTTACGCGCCTTCGATTGAAGGTTGTTCGCCGGCGACCAGGTCGGCGATGTGCTGGCGTTGTCTGTCAAACTCGTGGTCCAGCATGCTGTAGACCGTGTGATCGAGCCACGAACCGCGTACTTTCAACTCCTCCCGCAGTATGCCCTCACGGACGAAGTTGAGTTTCTCGGCGACCCGTTCACTGGCACGATTGCCAACTGCGATTCGCAATACGATGCGGTGCATTCTCAGCTGATCGAATCCGATCTGCGCAAGCCGTGCGGTTGCCTGGGTGGCGATGCCACGCGAGGCTTGATCCGATCGAACCCAGTATCCGATTTCACCCGTGCGGAAACCGCGGGAGACGAACCAGATAGAGACATTGCCAAGGTGGAGGCTCTCTTCCTCCTGCCGATCGCGGATGCAGTAGTCGTAGGCGCGAGTCTCGCGCCAGGCCTTGATCGACTCGCGTACGAAGTGGGCGGCTTCGATTCGGCCGTAGCCGAGGTGTGCCCAGGGCAACCACTCGTGTAGCTCGTTGATAGAGGCACGAACCGCGCCGGTAAGAGCGTCGACGTCACGCCGGCGAAAGGGCCTGAGTACGAATTGGCCGGTGAATAGAGGGTCCGGTTCGAGTTCCATTCGGAAGGAGCCTATCTGGTCGTACCATGGGGTGCCGCATGTGGGATCGACTTCCAGGAATAGAGGCAGAGGAGCCGGTGGGCACGGGCGCGGACCGCGCCGCTGTTTTGGTGCCCCTTTTCGCGGACGAGGCGGGCGTTGTTCGGGTCGTTCTGACGAAGCGGCCGATGACGATGCCGACCCATGCGGGCCACATCGCCTTTCCCGGCGGGCGTCCCGATCCGGACGACAGCGGGCCGATCGCCACGGCGCTTCGAGAGGCCGAGGAAGAGGTCGGGATAGATCCGGCGTCTGTGGAACTCTTGGGTTTTCTGCCGGTGATCCACACAGTCGAGTTCACATTGTTCGTGGTGCCGGTGGTCGGTCGGCTTCCGGGAGTACCCGAGTTGCGCCCGTCACCGCGAGAGGTCGAGAAGGTCTTCCTACCCCGAGTCGAGGACCTAGCTGACGAATCCGCCTGGCGCTTTGAACTGTGGCAGGGCCGCAAGGTGTGGTTCTTCGATCTGGACGGCGAGGTTTTGTGGGGAGCCACCGCCAAGATGGTGCGGGACCTGGTGGGCCTCCACTGACTCCTGGTTTCTCAGCAATAGAGTCGTTCTCCACGCGCAACAACATTGCCGAGAAATGCCGAGCCGTTTTCTCAGCAATACTGTTGTTGTCCACGCGCAGCAGTATTGCTGAGAAACCAAGGGTCTTCCGGCAGCGGTCTGTTCGTGGTATTTCCATGACATGGATCGTGGATTTGGACGAACTGTTGACGACCTCATTGCCGCCCAGTACGGGGTCATATCGCGCCGGCAGCTCATCGACGCGGGTATCAGCTATGGGGTTATCGACCATCGGCTGCGGAGCGGAGCACTTGTGCATGTCGATAGAGGCGTGTACCGGGCGAGGGTGGCACCGCCGTCGGGTGAACAATCGTTGATGGCGGCCGTTCTGGGCATCGGAGGCGCTGCCGTCGTCTCTCACCAGTCTGCCGCTCATCTGTGGGGTCTTCTCGGCCGGCGTCCCGAGCAGCCTCATGTGACTACATCGACAGGGCGATGGCGACCCAAACCGTTCCACGTCCACCGTTCGATGGACCTTGCGGTCGAACACATCACGAGTGTCCGCGGGATCCCGACGACCACTCCTGCTCGGACCGTGGTGGACCTTGGCGCCTCTGCTCCTCGGCTGGCTGTGAGCGCCTTCAACCAGGTCCTGAGAGATCGTCTAGTCACGCTGAGCGAATTCGAGATTTTGATTGGTGATATTGGGCGACAAGGCCGCGCCGGAGTCGGCGTGATCCGCAAACTTGTCGAAGAAAGGGCCAAGTGGGTTGGTACAAACGAAAGTGCTCTCGAGGACGAGTTTCGCCGGATCATCGATCGGTCGCTGCTGCCAATACCGGTTGCTCAATATGAGATACGCGACGATCGGGGTATGTTCATCGGCCGAGCCGATTTCGCCTACCCGGAGCGGCGTCTCGTGATCGAGCTAGACGGATATCGCTTTCACAGTGATCCGGAGGCTTTCGCCCGCGATCGCAATCGTCAGAATCGGTTGCTTCTGGCCGGATATCGGATTCTTCGATACACGGCGAAGGATCTTCGGCAAAACCCTGATCGCGTTGTAGCCGATCTTGTTCGGTCCCTAACCTGAGGATTCTCGGCAATACTGTTGGTCTCCACGCGCAAGAACATTGCCGAGAAAGTCCGACCGGCTTTCTCAGCAATACTGTTGTTGTCCACGCGCAATAGTATTGCTGAGAATCTGCACCTTAGGGCTCCGCGCTTTGCCTACGGCGGCCGTCCCGGGCATAATGCGTCGTTCCCCTTTTTCCCAAGGAGTCACCTCATGGAACTCACTCTGCGCGCCGAGACCGGTCGCCCCATGGGTAGCCGACCTGCGCGCCGGCTGCGTCGCGAGGGCCTCGTCCCGGCAACCGTCTACGGTCGTGAGGCCGAACCCGTGTCCGTCGCGGTTAACGCCCGCGAGCTTTATTCCGTGCTTCACACCGAGGCCGGCCTGAACGCGCTTATCACTCTTGATATCGAAGGCAGCGGCAGTCTGCTGACGATGGCCAAGGAAATTCAGCGGCACCCGTTCCGCTCCGAGTACTACCACGTCGATTTCCTGGCGATTTCTCTCACAGAGAAGGTCACCACCGATGTGACAGTTCATCTCGAGGGAGAACCCGTCGGGGTCCGCCTCAGCGGTGGCATCATCGAAACCCTCAGGAGCTCGGTCGCAATTGAAGCGTTGCCCCGGGGAATTCCGTCTGCCATCGTCGTTGACATCAGCGACCTCGACATAGGCGACATCGTCAAGATCTCCGACCTTCCCGTGTTGGAGGGTGTCGACTACCTCGACGATCCGGATGCGCCGGTCGTCACCGTTGCACTCCCGGCCGCGATCATCGCCGAAGAAGAAGAGGTAGAGGGCCTCGAAGAAGGTGAAGAGGGTGAAGAGGCTGCTGAGTCTGCTGAGGCCGAGGAGAGCAGCGACGAGTAGTCGCAGCTCGCAGACGCCGCCCCTGGTGGTTGTCGGGCTTCGCAATCCGGGTCGGAAGTACGAAGGCACCCGCCACAACGTCGGTGCCGAAGTCGTCGATATTCTGTCGGAGCGGTGGACGGCACCTTTCAAGGGCGGTCCGGGGCGAGTCAGTGCTGAAATCGCCGTTCACCACCTCGAGCATCGGCGGCTGGTGCTGGTGAAGCCTTACGCCTACATGAATGAGTCGGGTCGCGCCGTCGTGTCCGCTTTGCAGTATTTCAAGGCGGGAATCGAGGATTTGCTGGTCATCCACGACGATATCGATCTGCCGTTTGCGCGTCTCCGCCTGCATTCCGGTCGCGGGTCCGGCGGCCACAACGGCATCAAGTCCATCGTTGCCGCTACAGCTTCCCAAGAGTTCTGGCGACTCAAAGTCGGCGTCGGTCGTCCTCCCGGACAAATGGACCCCTCCGACTTCGTGCTCCGTCCGTTCGGTAAGTCGGAGCGGGAAGAGGTCGATTTTCTGGTGCGCGATGCCGCCGACGTCGTTGAGCGTTTCCCGACCGATCCGGACTCATCCGTCGAGATGGCATCACTGCGGCGCGTCGAATGATCAGACGCCCTACGAGAGCCCGATTGCTGCTCGCCGGAATCGTCTTGTTGGGGCTGTTCAACATCGCAGCTATCTGTTTCGGATCCGGGGCGTGGAAGATATTTACCCACGCCGACGGCTTCATAATCATCGATTCAACCGGCGCTCTCTTCGGCACCACCGATGACGGCAGTAGTTGGGGGCCAACCCGGAGTCTTCCGCGTGAACGAACCAAGTTCAGTGATGAGGTCTGTCTCGGCTCCGGGGATTGCTATCGAATCAGAGCCGATCGACTCGGTATCGAAGTGGGCGGGGATGATTCCTGGACGACGAGTTGGGAGTATCCGCCCGGTCGCGTCGGTTATCTCGCCAGGCAGCTCCCGGGGCCGTGCGGCGATGGCCACGCCGACTTGGGCCTGGCCGGTATGGCGCCGACATTTGAAGGCAGTCGTTGGCAGCTTGTCGTAGCCGCCGGGGCCGACGGCGTGATGGGCCTCGATCATGACGGTGAATGGGTTCGGGATCTATACACGCAGCCCGCCAGGGAGGATGCCGGCCTCGCCGACGTCTACCTCGTTCCGGAGTTGTTGACCACCGCCCTCGTTCTGGCAGGCATCGCGATTGTTTTCGGGTTCTATGATCGCTCCGAGGTCGCCAGAGCCACTTTGGGAGCTTTCGTTGGCTGGGCCGGTGCCGCCGGAGTGTGGATCTTCGCGCAGAACCTGGGGGTTCGTTCGGTATTCATATTGTTGCTGCTGGCGATGCTTCCGTTGGTGGGTTTGGGCATATGGTGCGCCGGCCGATACTGCGACATCGCCGAGATCATGGTCGGCGGGTTCCTCGGAGTCGGTGTCGCGGTTGGAGGAGCAGCCGTGGAGATGTCGCACGGTGATTTCAGTTTCGGCATCGTGCTCACCGTCATAGGTCTCATCATTCTCGGTGCGGGCGGAGTGGCAGCGCGGGATCAGATCGGTAAATGGCCGTTGGCCCTGTTCGATTGGCTCGTCCTGGTTGCGGTCCTGGTAGTTGGCGCCGTGCTGGCTTTGGCGGTGTACCCGCTGTGGGTGTGGGGTTGGATCGGGCCGCGCGTGCTGGCAGATGGGCTGGTACTGGTAATCGCCCTCGTCACGGTTATGGCGGCGCGTCGTCTCTGGATCCGCCGTGGCAATCTGGAGAACGCCCAAGCGGCGTCGTGATCATGCCCGGCCCGATAGCCTGGGGCCATGGCTGATTACGTAGGCGCTCTCGATTCCGGTACCACCAGCACACGGTTCATGGTGTTCGATCACCGCGGTAAGGTCGTGGCGATCGATCAGAAGGAACACCGCCAGATCTTCCCGAAGCCGGGCTGGGTGGAACATGACCCTCTCGAAATCCGGGATCGGATGTTCGAGGTCATCACAGGAGCTCTGTCCAAAGCAGGCCTATCGGCAGACGATCTGGCCGCGGTCGGAATCACGAATCAGCGTGAGACGGCGGTCGTCTGGGACCCAAATACCGGCCTGCCGCTTCACAACGCCATCGTATGGCAGGACACCCGAACAGCCGACCTCGTTGCCGAACTCGGCAGTGTTGAGGGACAAGACCGTTTTCGTTCCAAGACCGGGCTCCCCTTGGCGACTTACTTCACCGGGCCGAAGATCTCCTGGATGCTCGACAACGTCGTAGATCTGCGAGAGCGGGCGGCTTCCGGCGATGCCATCTTCGGGACGGTCGACACCTGGGTGCTGTGGAATCTCACCGGTGGCGTGAACGGCGGCCGGCATGCTACGGACGTCACGAATGCCAGCCGGACGATGCTCATGGATCTCGATACCCTGCAGTGGGACGATGAATTGCTCGCCGTTATGCGGGTTCCCCGCTCGATGTTGCCGGCGATTCGACCGTCTGTGGGGTTGTTCGGCACGGCGGTCGGCTCTCTCGATGGCGTCCCGGTCGCCGGGATTCTCGGCGATCAACAGGCGGCGCTGTTCGGTCAGACCTGCTTCGAACCCGGCGATGCGAAGAATACCTACGGCACAGGGTGTTTCATGCTGCTCAACACCGGCACAGTCCGGGTGCCGTCCGACAGCGGATTGCTGACCACGGTCGGGTATCAGATCGGTGACCAGTTGCCGGTTTATGCGCTCGAAGGGTCGATCGCCATCACGGGGGCGTTGGTGCAATGGCTGCGAGACAATCTGGGGATCATCGACAACTCTGAAGATGTCGAGGTGCTTGCCCGGAGCGTCGATGACAACGGCGGCGTTTACTTCGTTCCGGCCTTCAGTGGACTTTTCGCCCCGCATTGGAGGAGCGACGCCCGCGGCGTGATCTCCGGTCTCACCCGTTTCGCGACCAAGGCCCATTTCGCACGGGCAGCTCTCGAAGCGACGGCCTTCCAGACTCGTGAAGTGCTCGATGCGATGTATGAGGACAGCGGCGTGAAGCTGACAACGCTCAAGGTCGATGGAGGCATGGTCGTCAACGATCTCCTGATGCAATTCCAGGCCGATATTCTGGACGTGCCCGTCGTACGTCCCGTGGTTGCCGAAACTACTGCGCTGGGTGCAGCGTACGCCGCCGGTCTGGCAGTCGGGTTCTGGGAGAGCACGGAGGAACTGAAGTCGAACTGGGGCGTCGGGCAGACGTGGCAGCCGGCAATGGCGAATGACCGCCGGCAGGAGCTCCTCACAGCCTGGCGAAAAGCAGTGCAGCGCACGCTCGATTGGGTCGATTGACACGATCAAGCCGATTGCGATCAGCTGGGTAGCGTCTCGAAGTAGCGGTGTCATCGCCTGAATCCGTCCCCGGTTCGACGGTGACTGATCACACAGAGCCCGGCGCGATACAATCGAATGAGTCGAAGAAGGAAGATCGTATCTCTCTGCCCGATCTGTTGGCGTTCGCCCGAATCGTGATGGTGCCGATCATCATGTGGCTGGCCACCTCGAGTCGCGAACATGCGCTCGGCGGTGCGGCCGTTCTCTTTGCCTTCGCGGCGGCCACAGATTTCTTCGATGGATACTTGGCCCGCCGTTGGGGTATCACCACTGTGCTCGGGGCCTTCCTCGATTCGACTGCAGACAAACTGCTCGTCTCCGGAACCCTGATCGCGCTGGTCGCCATCGAACGGGCTTCCATCTGGCCGGTTCTGATCATCATCATGCGCGAGTTCACGGTGATGGCTTTGCGGGGAATAACCGCCATGGAGGGCCACATCGTCAAGCCTTCGATTTGGGGCAAGATCAAGGCAGGCGTTCAGTTCGGCGCCATCTTCTTCGCCATGCTCCGGTTCTCACAGTCGTGGGGTCCCTTGTACTTCGACGAGTGGCTCATGTGGCTGGCTGCCTTCGTCGCAGTGGCCTCCGGCTGGCAGTACGCCGCAGGTTTCTGGCACGTCGTCCGGAAGGTCGACGCGTAGGCGTGACCGTCTTTGTCACCGGGGGCACCGGCACGGTGGGCCGGTCGCTGGTAACCCGGCTGATCGCGGAGGGAAACAGTGTGCGCGCCTTGGCTCGTTCTGCCGGTGCGGCCGCCGACCTTCGTGAACGGGGAGCCGAACCGGTTGAGGGAGACCTCTCAGACGTTCGGGCACTCGTCGCCGGGATGCGCCAGACAACGGCCGTGTTCCATGTCGCCGGTATGAACGAGATGTGTCTGGCCGATCCAACTCCGATGTATCGAACGAACGTCGACGGGACGAGAAACACTCTGCGGGCCGCGAACGCTGCGGATGTTGAGCGTCTCATCTACACCTCTTCGGCGGTCGTTCTCGGTGAGCGAAAGGGTGAAATCGGGCACGAGAGGACCGAACATAGAGGTTTCGCGCTGTCCCATTACGAGCGTTCGAAAGCTCTTGCCGAAGAAGTAGCGTTTGCAGAAGCAGGCGCTGTTGAAGTAGTGGCCGTCAACCCGTCGTCGGTACAGGGTCCGGGGCGTGCCACAGGGACCGGCAAACTCATTCTGGACGTAATCAACGGTGAACTGCCGGTGATGGTGCAGACCAACCTGAGCATCGTCGATATCGACGACTGCACCGAAGGACATCTGCTCGCCTGGCGCAAAGGCATCGCGGGCGAACGGTATGTTGTGAGTGGTTTCTCGATGAGCACCAGGGATGCCGTGGATTTGCTGGCTCGGGTGATCGGGCACGATCTGTCCGTCAGATTCATCCCGGCTTTCGCGGCCTCGGTGGGGGGTGGCGTCGCGGCAGTGTTTGCGAGACTGCGGGGAACCCGGCCTGCGGTCTGTGGCGAGATGGTGAAGGTGCTGTTGCACGGGCACACTTACGACGGTTCGAGGGCAACGAAGGAGTTGGGGCTCGAGTATCGGACGGCCGAGGACACAATTCGCCGAACAGTGACTTGGTTCGAGTCGGAGGGCCTTCTCCGATGATCTCTCGCCAACCTTGAACAGCCGGAAGCCTGGGAGCGTTCGGCCGCGACTACGCTCCGGCCATGCCGCCGACCCCCGACGAGATCCATCAGTTCCTGGCCGACCAGTTTCCTGCTGCTGCGGGCGTCGAATGCATCGAGGTAGGGAACCGGCACGCGATCGCGCGTTGGGCTCATGACTCATCGGGCCTGCGGCCGGGAAATCTGATCTCCGGGCCAGTTCAGTTCAGTCTCGCGGACACGGCGTTGTACTTCGCCGTGTTTGGTGCGATCGGTATTGAGCCGATGGCCGTCACCGTGGATCTGTCGATCAGGTTCCTCCGCCCGGCTTCTGGAGGAGATCTATTTGCCCGCGCAGAGCTTCTCCAAGTTGGCCGAACCAGGATCTACGGCGCTGTCGATCTGTGGGTCGACGGTCATGAGGATGCGCTGGTTGCCCATGCCACCGGCACCTACGCCCGGCCTCCGCAGAAATAGCTTGACTCTCACGTTACGTGAGGGTCTAAGGTGGCCGGCGTGACCTATACGGTGAGCGATGTGGCGAAGGTAACCGGGATTACAGTTCGAACGCTGCACCACTACGACGAGATCGGCGTGCTGCATCCGTCCGCACGGAGCCGTGCCGGCTACCGGATCTACGACGATGCGGACCTCGAGCGATTGCAGGAGATTCTGTTCTTCCGCGAACTTGGCTTCGGCCTCGGCGAGATTCGCCGATCAATCGCCGACCCCGGTCTCGACAGGCGGGACATCCTGCTCAGGCAACGGTCGTTGATGGTCGACCAAGTGAGTCGATTCCGGCAACTGGTGAGGACGATCGATTCGGCGCTGGATGCAATCGACGAGGGAGAGACGATGAACAAGGAAGAGATGTTCGAGGTGTTCGGAGAATTCGATCCGTCCGAGCACCAAGAAGAAGCCAAGGACCGCTGGGGTGACACGGACCTCTACAAAGAGTCGCAGCGCCGAACGAAGACCTACGGCAAGGATCAGTGGAAAGAGGCGGGCGCCGAGGGTCAGGCGATCGGCAAGAGATTCGCCGAGATGATGGCGTCCCGGGTGGAGGCAACCGGCGAGTCTGCGATGGATCTCGCCGAGCAGCATCGCCGGCACATCTCCAAATGGTTCTATCCCTGCTCGTACGAGGTTCACGCAGGCCTCGGTGAGATGTACGTCGCGGACGCCCGCTTTACGAAATATTGGGACGATTTCCGACCCGGCCTGGCGCTGTTTGTCCGGGATGCGTTTCAGGCCAATGCGGGGCGCGCAAGAGAAGAGGAATAGTCCCCAGAATTTTCTCGGCAATACTCTGTACGGTTAATCGTATGTTGCATTGCCGAGAAAATGAGGGGAGCGGCGTGTGGGCGGCGACGACGTCTGGCTGATCGCTCTCCTGGTACTGGCTTTCTCCACTGCGGTGTTCGTAGCGGCAGCCGAAACCGCACTGCTCCGCGTGTCGCCGATACGTGCCGCATCGCTGGCGGCGGGGGGAGATCGACGGGCGGCGCGGCTGGTAGCCCTGCTCGGCCTGCTCCCGGCTGTTCTGAACGCCGTCTTGCTCACCGCCTTGCTCAGCCAGATCGCGGCAGCGACTATCACCGGCATACTTGCTCAACGGTGGTTCGGCAGTATCGGAGTCACCGTTGCTTCGATCGTGCTCACCCTCTTCTTGTTCATCTACGCGGAGGCGATTCCCAAGACGTTCGCGGTGCGCCATTCGGACCGGGTGGCTTTGGCGCTGGCTTCCTCGCTGTCTCTGCTGGAACGCTTGCTTCGTCCGATCGTTCGGGCGTTGGTTTGGATCGCCGATCTCCAAGCGCCGGGCAAGGGAATCACGATGTCTCCCACCGTCACCGAGGACGAGCTGCGTCGACTCGCAACACGGGCAGAGAGGGAAGGGGAGATCACCGGGGAGGATCTGGCGCTCATCGATCGGGCCTTCCGCCTCGGCGACCGGCGCGTCGACGACATCATGGTGCCGAGAGCCGACATCGTCGCCGTTCCCGCAGATGTCACCATCGACTTTGCCCTGGCTATCGCTCTGGAGGCCGGCCATCGGCGCCTGCCGGTCTACGAAGAGATACCCGAGAACATCGTCTCGATGGTGCGGCTCCGTGACATGATTCGAGTACCCGAACCAAGACGTGAATTGCTGGCGGTCGCTTCGCTGGCCGTCGTCCCTCTGGTAGTGCCCGACAGCAAGCGTGTGCTCGACTTGCTCCGTGAAATGCAGGAGTCGCGGACGCATCTGGCAGTGATCGTGGATGAATACGGAGGGACTGCCGGGATGGTCACCGTGGAGGATATTGCCGAAGAGCTGCTGGGGTCGATGAGCGAGGCACCGGAGCCGACGGCCGTCTCGGAGATTTCTGATGGTCGTTGGTCGGTCGATGCTGCTTTGCCCGTCGAGGACCTGGCCGACCTGATCGGCTCGCCGCTGCCGGAAGGCGATTGGAACACAGTTGCGGGCATGGTCTTTGCCCTCGCCGGGCGGGTCCCGGATGTCGGTGATGAGATCCGTGTACCGGTTTGCAGTTTGAAGGTCATCGCCACGAGGCGCAGACGCATAACCCGGATCGAGGTAACGCGTCTGTAGACGCCCTCTGAGGCGAATCGTCGGGAGCCAATTGGCAATTGCCAATTGCCAATTGCCAATCGCTCCGTAGCCACTGCGATTCTCCGGCGTCTCTATCGCCTCAAACGCTCTTCGTCCCGCTGGCCCAATCGGCGTGCAGACCCGCGTAGACCCCTTCGGCCTCGAGAAGATCGGTGTGCGTTCCGCGCTCGGCGAGGCGGCCCCTGTCGAAGACGAGAATCTCATCGGAAGCTTCGGCCGTGGCCAGCCGGTGCGCGATCGTCACCGCAGTTCTTCCCGCGGTGAGCCTTTCCATCGCACGCCGGAGCTGCACATCGAGCGCCGGATCGACGGCAGAGGTGGCCTCGTCGAGCACGAGGAGATCGGGAGTAGAGATCCACGCCCTGACCAGGGCAACGAGTTGCCGTTCGCCGGCGGACATCTCCCCGCCACGTTCACCAACGAGGGATGAAAGGCCGTTCGGAAGGCGGTTGAGCCATTCATCGAGTCCGAGTTCGATGAATGCCGTACGGATTTCACGCTCGCTTGCCTCGGGTTTGCCATAACGGATGTTGTCGGCGACCGTTCCTTCGAACAGGAATCCTTCCTGCGGCACGAAAGCAACCCGGGAGCGCAAATCCGAGAAGGCGATTTGCTCGAGTGGGATCCCGGAGATGGCGATGTTTCCATCATTCCTTTCGAGAAGGCGCACCGCCAGTTTTGCGAAGGTGGTCTTGCCCGATCCCGTCTCGCCGACAACGGCAACACGGGAACCGGCAGGCACCGCAACGCTGACGTCGGTGAGAACCTCCGGTCCGTCGCCGTAGCGAAAACCTACGCCGTCGAATGCGATATCGAGCGCTCCCAGGGGAAGTGATCGCCCGTCGACCGGGTCGGGGATTTCGACCTCCGAGTCGATCTCACCCAGGATCCGGCGCATCCCGGAGGCTGCAGATTGCGCAGTCTCGAGAACCTCAACAACCATCTGCACTGGTTCTGTGAGCAGATTGACCAGGAATAGAAATGCCAGCAGGCGACCGGGCGAAGTGCCGACTGCTAGGCCCATTGCGACGACCGCCGCCATGAGAACGCCGGCGAAGAGTTCGGCCGAACTGAACAAGATGTTGCCGAATCGCATTGTCTTGTACTCCGACTGGAATCGGTCCTCGAGGGCTTCAGCGACCCGGGTTTTGGTTGCCCTCTCCACGCCGTAGGCGCGGACGATCGGCAGGGCAGAGATCGCCTCGGACAGCACAGAGAGGCTGTTGGCGACGCGCCTCCGGACGCGGTCGTAACTCCGCTGCAGGATTCGCTGGAACCACACCATGAGAGCGGAGTACATGATGATGCCCACCGTCACCAGCACCGCCAGCTGCCACTGGTAAACATACATGGCAGCGAGAGCCAGCAGAACCTGCGACCCCGAGGTGAGCAAGCCAACACCTCCCCAGTCCATGAAACCCTGGAGGGTTGCGATATCGGACGTCACTCGCGAGACGAGCGAGCCTCTGCGCTCGGCGTCGACATGCAATACCGAGCGGCGCAGGAGATGCGCGAACGTCATCTGGCGAAGATCGGACAAACCCGTCGAGGAGGCCAGGACCAGACGAAGGAGGGCAGTCCGGCCGATCCAGGTACCGAGGACCAGCGCCACGCCGGCGAGCAACACTTTGCGTCCGACGCTGCCGAGGTCGATTTGAGCAGGGGTGAGTAGCTCGTCGTCGATTATCTGTTGCATGACGACCGGGACGATCACCTGTATAGCGGTCCCGGCAGCAGCCATCAGTACCGTGAGGCCGAGCCCACGACGGAGCACCGGCGCCTCTCGCAACGCTCTCCGTAGGACCCGGAGGGTTCGGTCGTCTTTCACTGCAGCCTCCCTGCTTCGGCTGCTCGACGCCTGGCGTCGTCCTCGTAGGCCTGCACCAACTCGGCGTATCCAGACGAGCCGGCCAGGAGCTCCTCATGGGTCCCATGCGCCGCTATCCGCTTGTCATCGATGAACATCACCTCGTCGGCCAGCCGGATCGTGGCCGGACGGTAGGCGACCATGACGATCGTGGAGGGCAGCTCCGCCCGTTTCAGCGACCGAAGAATCTCAGCTTCCACGGATGGGTCTACGGCCGAGGTTGCGTCGTCCAAAACCATCAGGCGCGGTTTCCGGATCAGCGCTCTGGCGAGGGCTATTCGCTGCCGTTGACCGCCGGACAGCGAGGCTCCGCGCTCTCCGAGCCGCGTGTCATATCCGTCGGGTAGCTCGGCGACGAAATCTGCCGCCCCGGAGAGGCGGATCGCCGTCGTGAGCTCTTCTTCGGAGAATTCCTCGCCGAGTGTGATGTTTCCCGCCACCGTGTCATCGAACAGAAAAGCGTTCTGCGCTACGTACGCCACCTCCTGGGGCAACTCCGACCGTGCGAATGAACGGACGTCGCGGCCGTCGAGATGAATGGCGCCGTCGTTTGGATCCCACAAGCGAGCCAGCAACATCGTAAGGGTCGATTTGCCGGAGCCGGTCGGCCCCACCACGGCGAGGGTGGTGCCGGCTTTCAGATCCATTTCCACGCCTCCGAGGACGACTTCGTCGGCCCGATAGCGGAAATGCACGTTCCGGCCGTCGATCGCGGCGGCCACGCCTGAGTCACGGGCGGTGAGATCGCCGTAGGCCGTGAATTCGTCGGCATCAAACACCCGCTGGACCCGTTTCCAGCCGGCGATGCTGGCCGATAGATCGAAGAGCACGAAGCCGATCAGCTGAACCGGGAACGCCAGCAGTGAGAGCAGGTAGGTGACGGTTACGAGATCGCCGGCGCTGATCGCTCCTGCCCGAATCCGGGAAGCTCCCGCATAGATGAGGATGAGAATCAGCGCCGATGGAAGAGCGCGGATGAGTGCCTGGTAGGAAACCCAGCGAGAGTTGACGTCGATGATGCCGTCACGTACATCATCGGATGAGACGCCGAAGCGGTCTGAGACCATTTGCTCACGGCCGAGAGATTTGACAGTCAGCGCACCGTCGAATGCCTCGTGGGCCAGCGACCATAGGCGTCCACGTTGCTCCTGAACATCTTCCCATAGTGGATAGACGGTCCAGGCTCCCTTGACGTCGACGGCCACTATGACGAGAAGACCGATGAGCGACCATAACCCGAGCCAAACGTCGATTGCTGTGACCATCGCCGCCGAACCGAAGAGCAGCAGCATCACCCCGGTCGCATAGGGGAGTGGGGCAAGAACTCCTGTGCCCCGGTCGGTGTCGGAATCGGCTACGGCGAGTAGGTCACCGATCGACTGCTGCGAAAACCACGCCAGTTCCAGGTCGAGTTGGTGCTCGAGGAGCCGGTTGCGAACGTCCTGGCGGGTCCGGAACTGCAGCCACCCGGCAGCCGTTCGGCGCAGCACTATGCCGAGAGCCTTCCAGAGCGAAACACCAACCAGTGCGGCCACGCCCGCCCAGAGTTTTGTGCGGTAATCGGCGCCACCGTCCAATACCGGAATGATCACCCGATCGGTTAGCCAGCCGACTACCTGTGCGGAGGCAACGATGGCCGCCGCATACGAGGCCGCTCCGAATACGGCGAGGCCGAAAGCCCATGGGTGGAGCCGCACAAAGCGGGCGATCAGCCGCGTGCCATCACGCAGCACACTCCAGGGAGATGGAAGGGTGGTCGGACTTTCCATGAAGGGAGAAGATTAGGCCCACCGCAGCCGGCTTAGATCGGTGTTTTTCGGCATCAGTCGATATTCCGAGCATTAGGCGGGACCACAATTGGGGTGCAAATTGCGAATCACCGTTTGCCTGGGGGGAACCCGCCCGACGGTCTGGCTCGCGTTGTCCCCGGTCGCGCTTCACTCGCTACGCTTGCTCGCATGCCCGCTCCGCTTGCCCCGCTCGTCGACCGCTGGCGCGCTGATCTTCTGCCGAAGCCATCTGCCCGGCTGGTCGTCGCTCCGGGCGCGCGCGCCTATCTGGCAGTCGGGATGGCCGCAAGAGCCGACCGTCCCCTTCTCGTCATCGTTCCGGGTGAACTCGATGCCGTCGACCTCGTCGATGACCTTGCGCTGTTCACGGAAACGGCCGCTCTGCTTCCGGCGTGGGAGACGCTGCCTTTTGAACACGTCTCACCCAATGTGACGACGATGGCTGCGCGGGCGCGAGCAAGAGATCTCCTGGTCGTCGGCGAACCCGGGACGATCGTCGTTTGCTCGGTGCGGGCGGCCACGCAACGTGTCAGCCCGTCCTCGGTACGGCCGATTATCGCCGCCGCCGGCAAGGAGGCGGGATTCGATTTGCTCGTGACGCGACTCGCCGAGTTCGGCTATCACCGTACAGATCGGGTGGAGAGCCGTGGTGAATTCAGCGTTCGAGGCGGTTTGATCGACGTGTTCCCTGCACAGGGTGACGATCCGGTTCGGCTGGAGTTCTGGGGTGATGAGGTTGAGTCCGTCCGACAGTTCTCGATCGGAACTCAACGCTCGACAGACTCAGTCGATGGACTCATCGCCTATCCCGCCAGGGAGTTGCGGCCGGATGCTCACGCTCGCGAGGCGGCTAGGGCTTTGCTGCAGCGAGAGCCCTGGGCGGCGGCAACATGGGAGCGCATGGCGGAAGGCCACCTCTTCTCGGGGATGGAGTCGTGGCTGCCATGGATCGCTCCCGAGAACACGGCCGTGACGGAGCTGGCGGCGGGGGCACCGATCATTCTGTTCGATCCGGTCCGATCGGTAGATCGAAGTCGAGATCTCCTCAAGGAGGAAGCAGAGATGGCCGCCGCTCTCGCTCCGACGTGGGGGCACGGTGCGCCGGAGGCCGGCGACCATCCGGCTCTGTACCTCGCCCTGGAGGATTCGCTCCGCTCCAGGCAGGTCGTTGAAGCACCGCCGATGGCGGCCGGGCCGAACGACACGGTGCTCGAGATGCGCGCCCTGGACGCCACGCCGGGCGATGCAGAATCGGTTGCCAAAGCTATCAACCGGTGGATTGCGGGGCGGAACGAGGTCGTCATCGCGATGGACGGCAACGCTGCAGCCGACCGGGTCGCCAGGTTGCTCGGTGAGGCCGGTCTCGACGTGCCACGAAGAGAGTCTCTCGAACGTATCGAGACGGCAGCCATCGGCGTCGGTATCCATCACGGGTTCATGCTGCCGCAGCTACGAGTTGGGGTGCTCGGCGAGCAGTCGATCGCAGGACGGCGACGTGCTCACCGCCGGGTCACGGCGCGTCGTGAAGCCGACGATGGAGCTCGGTACCGGGATCTTACAGAGGGCGACTTTGTGGTTCACTTCCGGCACGGAATCGGGCGTTTCGAAGGGCTTGCCACGAGGACGATTGCCGGGATCGAGCGGGACTATCTGGTGGTCGCCTATGCCGCCGAAGACAAGTTGTATGTACCGACGGATCAACTGGCCGCCGTCAAAAAGTACACGGGAGGAGAGGCTCCGAGGCTGTCGCGGATGGGCGGGTCGGACTGGGCGAAAACGAAGAGCCGAATTCGCAAGGCCGTCGCAGCTGTTGCCGAACAGGTGGTTGCGCTCCACAGGGCCAGAGCTGCCGCCACGGGGCATGCGCATAGTCCCGACACTCCTTGGCAGCGCGAGATGGAGGCCACCTTTCCCTACGAAGAGACAACGGATCAATTAGTCGCCATCGGTGAAGTGAAAGTCGATATGGAAGCCGACAAGCCCATGGATCGGCTCATTTTTGGTGATGTGGGTTTTGGCAAGACCGAGGTGGGAGTGCGGGCCGCGTTCAAAGCAGTTATGGACGGCAAACAGGTCGCCATCCTCTGCCCGACGACCCTCCTCGCGCAGCAGCACTTCCAGACGTTCTCCGAACGATTCGATGCTTACCCGGCCAGAGTCGAGATGCTGAGCCGCTTCCTAACGTCGAAGCAACAGCGCGAGGTCGTGGCCAAGCTCGCTACCGGTGAGGTCGACGTTGTCATCGCCACACATCGGCTCCTTTCACAGGACATTCAATTCAAGAATCTGGGCCTGCTCATCATCGACGAGGAGCAGCGTTTCGGAGTCAAGGCGAAGGATCAGATCAAGCGGTTTCGCGTTGGAGTAGACGTGCTCACGTTGACCGCCACACCAATCCCTCGCACTCTAGAGATGGCCCTGACCGGAATCCGCGACGTGAGTCACATTCGAACTGCTCCTGAAGATCGCCACCCGATACTCACCTACGTTGGGCCCTTCGACGAGCAGGCGGTGTCGGCAGCCATCCGCCGGGAAATGCTGCGGGAGGGGCAAGTGTTCTACGTCCACAATCGAGTGCAATCGATAGACAGGGCGGTGGCACGGATCCAGCAACTGGTCCCCAACGCCCGGTGTGCGGTTGCCCACGGTCAGATGTCCGAAGGCCAACTCGAGCAGGTGATGCTCGACTTCTGGAGCCGCAAGTACGACGTTCTGGTAGCCACCACGATCATCGAGTCCGGCCTGGATCTGCCGCAGGTCAACACCCTCATCGTCGAGCGGGCGGATCTGCTCGGCCTGGCGCAGCTGTACCAACTTCGGGGACGGGTCGGTCGATCGAGCCAGCGCGCCTACGCCTATCTCTTCCATCCTCCCGAGCAGTCTCTCTCCGAGGATGCATACCGCCGTCTCGAAGCCATCGGCGAGCACACCGACCTCGGTAGCGGCTTCCACCTGGCCCTCCGTGATCTCGAGATTCGCGGAGCTGGATCGATGCTCGGCGAGGTGCAATCGGGACACATCAGTGCGGTCGGTTTCGATCTGTACACACAGCTGGTGGCCGAGGCAGTGGGGGAACTGGAGGGGACCCCGGTAGACAAGGCCGGTGAGGCGGAGATCAGAATCGATCTGCCCGTCAATGCCCATCTCCCGGATGGGTATATCGAGGATCAGCTCGCCCGAATCGAGGCTTACCGCAGGTTGGCCGCAGCCGCCACCAACGAAGAGGTGGACGACGTGGTCACCGAGTGGGCCGATCGCTACGGACCATTGCCCGACGCCGCACTTGCGCTGATCGGTATTGCCCGGCTGCGGGCGGAAGCGATCCGCACCGGTATTACCGAAATTGTGAAGCTCCGCCGGGAGGTACGACTTACTCCCGTCGATCTCTCCACGAGCCAGGAAGTCAGATTGCAGCGTTTAGCTCCACAATCGGTGCTCAAGGCGGAGGAAGGGCTGGTGTTCCTGCCGGCTCCGCCTGATGCAAGAGTCGTGAACGATCTGATCGCCTTCTTGAAGAAGATGTGGCCGGAAGAGGGATAACGGCTGGGAGTGGCCTTTCGCCTTCCCGCGCCGCCGGCCCGGTCGGTCACTGCATCGAATCCGCGCAAATCTCGCGGAGCTTGTCGGCAGGGGCTCGGTGACCCGTGACGGTGAGCCGGTCGATCGGAGCGCGACCCCACAACCAGAGGTCGAGATCGGCGGAGGTGCCTGCGATATTCGTCTCCGGTTCGGAGATCGACTCGACTACTTCAAACGCCGGCAGTTCTCGGTAGGCCGACCCGGTCGTCGGTGAGGTTCCGCTGAACCCACCGAAACGGAGGTCCCATCGACCCGACTGATCGGTGCATACGATCCGGGCCGTTGTGCCGTCCGGGACGAATGATCCCCATGTTGGGTATCCGCCGACGTATTTGGTCAACACTTCGTCGATTCCATCAGCGGCCAGTGGTCCGTCGATCGGCGACACCGACCCGAGAGCCTGTTCGGCGTCCACCCGGTGGATGAGCGTTTCGTGAGCCATACGTCGGTACCAGAAGCCGGCCGTCTGATCGGGACTCCACCAAGAGAAGACCGGAGTCTCGGGTGGGGTGGTCCGGAGTGCTTCGATCAGTTGTTCGAGGCCGTCCCGATACCACTCGAGCAGAGCTTCGACCGGAGCTTCCTCGATCTCCGGGTTCTCGGTGAGTCGATCGGAGAGTATCCGCAGCTTCTGACGGTGCACCATGCCGGTATGAGCGACGACATCGCCAACAGTCCAGTCGGGGCAACACGGGGCATCGGCATCCAGTCCGGCTTCTCCGGCACGAGCGAGGAGTTCACCGTCTGATTGGATGTGTATGAGAAACGTCTCCCAATCCATGGTCTCCGAACCTAGCGCGGCGGGCCGGCCCGGGTCGATGAGAATCTCGAGGAACGCATCGGCGCCCCCTGCCTACTCGCTACGCTTCGCCGATGAAGCGCCTGCCCGCCCCCGTGCTGTTGAGCGCGGCCGCCGCTTTCTGGGGCGGCAACTTCATCGTCGGCCGGGCCGTTTCGTCATCTTTGCCTCCTCTTACCCTCAGTTTCTATCGATGGGTAGTTGCGCTTCTGGTGCTCGTGCCTCTCGCCGGAAAGGAGGTCTGGTCGAAGCGGAGTCAGATCCGGGACAATCCCGGCTGGTTTGCGCTTGTTGCGATCACCGGAACCGTGTTGTTTCACGTATTCGTCTACGTCGGTCTCGCAACTACGACGGCCATCAACGCCACGCTTCTCGTCGCTACCTCACCGGTGATCATTCCCCTCGTGGCGGTTGTGGTGCACCGTGACCGGATCACCGTCATGCAGGCGCTGGGCATCGCCATTTCGGTACTCGGCGTGTTGCTAATCCTGACACGTGCCGACCTCGATGTGCTGGCCTCTTTCGCTTTCTCGCCGGGAGATCTTCTGATCCTCGCCGCCGTAGTGGCCTGGGCCGTCTATTCCGTGGTTCTCCGGGATCGCCGTGACGACTTGAGCCCGCTCGGGTTCGTGCTTGCCATCACCGTGCTGGGAATCCCGATTCTGCTCGTTTTGTACCTCATTGAACTCGCCACGCTGGGAGGCTTCGACGTCACTCCGGGGCACTTGCTGACCATCGTGTACGTTGGTCTGTTCGCCTCGGTGCTCGCCTATCTGGCATGGAACAAGGGAGTGGAGCTGATCGGCGCCGTTCGAGCCGGGCCCTATATGAGCCTCATGCCGGTGTTTGCGGCGTTGCTGGCGGTGGTCTTCCTCGGGGAATCTCTGGAGTTGTACCACGTGGCGGGGACCATCGTGATCGCCCTCGGATTGATCCTCAGCGGGCGACGGCCGGCAACAGCCCCATTAGAGGCCGAAGGCGGGCCACCGTCGATCGGGAATAACGGGCCGGTGCTACGTCGCCGGGACTGACCAATCCAACCCTGGGGGACCGATCTGTTCTGGGTTGACTCAGGGGCTGCGGCGTACGATGGGACGTCCGCCGCGACGCAGCGCCTCGACGAATCCAGCCCGTTCGAATAGGTCCAGGGTGCCGGTAAACAGCTCAGCAGCCCCCCGGGCTCCCGCCGAGGTGTCGATGGGGTACGCCTCGATTTGGTCGTACCCGCGAGTGCGCGCCACATCTACGGCACTTCCTAGTAGTGCCGACGCTGTACCACTCCGCCGCTGGTCCCGGCGGATGAAGAAACACACAACCGAGCAGACCCGCCGATCGTCGATGGGCTTGAGTTTCGGGGATCGGTTCAGCCTGCCGAAGTCGCTCCGGTCTCCGAGCGAAACCCACCCCACCGCCTCTCCGTTCCGGTAGGCGAGAAGGCCCGGGGCAGGGCCTCTGTCAACGATCCCCTCCAGAAGGGACTTCAGGCCCGAACCCGCTTGGGACTCGAACTCCTTGTTCGACACTCGCCACCACATGCACCAGCAACCGGAGTAGGCGCCGCTCGGGCCGAATAGTTGCTCGAGGTCGGGCCACCGGTCGGGTGTGGCGGGATGGATATCGATCATCGAAACACGGTATCGCGAATTGCCATTCCGCGTCGGGTTGCGTGCAAGAACCAGGAGTTGGTTCGGCATCGTCCCATCCGGCCAGTCGATCCGGGCGAGGCTACAAGCGGACATACCGGACTCCGATAGCCCTCAGAGTCCGGCTCCAGAAGCCGATGTCGCCGACACGCGGCAGATGAAATCGTTAGCCTGGGGCGGCCGGTTGGTTGATCGGGCGCACGTGTGACCCGGTAGATCACCGGCGAGGAGAAGTGGGCGCCATCCAGACCGGGAGAGTCGGGTGAGTGGGTTGGGGCAGTGGACGCTAGGTGCTAGGCGGTCAATCCGCCATTTGGCTGCGGACCCTTCTCCTGATAGTGACGCGACCCTCAGCGACGGTTCCCGGGTTGCGGTAATCGGCGGCGGACCCGCCGGGTCCTTCTTTGCATATTTCCTTCTCCGCCTTGCGCACACCATCGATCTCGACATCAGCGTCGACATCTACGAACCCCGCCACTTCACGCACTGCGGACCGGCCGGCTGCAACCACTGTGGAGGCATAGTCTCCGAGTCCCTTGTGCAGATGCTGGCAACTGAAGGGATCAACCTCCCACCCTCAGTGGTGCAAAGAGGCATCTACTCCTACGTCCTGCACATGGATGCGGGCAGCGTCGAGATCGAGTCCCCTGTCGAAGAACAACGAATTGCCGCGATCTATCGCGGCAATGGACCACGCACCGCCGTGGACATGCCGTGGGAGAGCTTCGATGGCTACCTTCAGCAGATTTGCGAGAAAGAAGGTGCGCAACTCGTTCACCAATTGGTCGTCGGTCTCGAGCGCAATGGTGATTTTCCCGTCGTGATCACGAACGAGGGGACCACCACCTATGACCTCGTTGCCGTGGCCTGCGGCGTGAACAGCAATTTCCACATGCTCCTCGACGGGAGCACATCGGAGGGGAAACCGGAAGTCTCCCGGACCTTCATCACCGAGTTCAAGCTCGGCGCGGACGCCATCCTCGAAACGCTCGGGGATTCGATGCACGTGTTCCTGCTCGACATTCCCCGGCTCGAATTCGCCGCTCTGATTCCGAAGGGCGACTACGTGACGCTGGCGATGCTCGGAGAAGAGATCGACGACGATCTGGTGAGGCGCTTCCTGGATTCTCCTGAGGTGCGGGCCGCCTTTCCCGCCGATTCGATTCCCGCAGTCTGCGCCTGCGCCCCGGTGATCAATGTGAAGGGCCCCGAACGTCCTTTCGGTGAACGGGTTGTCCTGGTCGGAGACGCGGGAATCACGCGTCTCTACAAGGACGGGATCGGCGCCGCGTATCGGACGGGGAAGGCGGCGGCCGAGACGGCGATCGTTCATGGGATCTCGACGGATGACTTCGAGACCCACTACTTCCCGACCTGCCGCGCGATCGCCAACGACAATATGTTTGGAAGGTTGATCTTTTTCTTCACGATTGCCGTGCGAAAGAGCAAGTTTGTCCGGAAAGCAGTTTTGCGTATGACCGCCGGAGAGCAGCGGCGCCCCAAGGGCCGGCACATGAGCGGTGTGCTGTGGAACATGTTCACGGGAAGCGCCCCTTACCGCGACGTCTTCTTCAACGCCCTCCGCCCCGGGTTCCTGCTTGGTCTGGCCAAGAGCCTGGCAGCCGGCGTCCGACCCCCACAGAAGGAGAGTTGACGTATATGCCAAGTAGACGCAGAGGTGAACTAGGCAAGATCTTCAACGATGGCGAAGTGATCGTGCAACAGGGCGATGTCGGCGAGCAGATGTTCGTTGTGCAGGCAGGCAAAGTCGAGGTCGTGCTGGAGTCGAAGGACACTCAAGAACGAGTTTCGGTGTTGGAATCCCGGGATTTCTTCGGTGAGATGGCCCTTTTCGACAAGGAACTCCGCTCGGCTACCGTCCGGGCTCTGGGTGAGGCACGAGTGCTGACCATCGACAAGCGGACCCTTCTGAAGCGAATCAGCGAAGATCCTCTCCTTGCCTACAACCTGCTCCGGGCAATGTCCTCCCGGGTGCGCGACCTCAACAATCAAGTCTCCGCGGGCAGGAACAGGACTCCCTGATGCAACCGGCGAGTCCCGAGGTGATGGCCAACACCGGCATGCCGAAGTACCGGCCGCGGCAGGCTGAGAAGGCCGCTCCTTGTGAGGCCGGTTGTGCATCAGGCAGCGATGTACGTACCTGGATCGGCCTCGTGGCCCAGCGTGACCGTACGGGACTCGACAGGGAACAGGCCTACACCCGGGCTTGGCACACGATCACGGATGCGAATCCGTTCCCGAGCGTGCTCGGCCGCATTTGCCCTCATCCCTGTGAGTTCGGCTGCAACCGGTCCGAGAACGACGGAGCCGTGGCGATCAACGCCCTCGAGCGGTTCCTCGGTGACTGGGCAATTGAGGAGGGCCTGGGTCTCGACGTTGTCGACGCGGAGCCGAAGCCCGAGACAATGGGCGTAATCGGCGCCGGGCCATCGGGGTTGTCGTTTGCCTACCAGATGGCGAGGCGCGGGTATTCCGTCACCGTTTACGAACGACGGCCGATGGCCGGTGGGATGCTTCGCTACGGAGTACCCGATTACAGACTTCCGCCGGAAGTGTTGTCCGCGGAGATCGACCGTATCAGCGCGCTGGGCGTGGAAATTCGTACCAACACCACGATAGGGGTCGACATCTCGGTCGAGGACCTGCGATCCGCACACGACATTCTCTACTTGGGCATCGGTGCTCAGCAGCCTCGAATGCTTGGTATACCAGGCGAAGATGGGCCCGGCGTGTTCACAGGCACCGACTACTTGAGCCGTGTGAACGATGGACAGATCGTCGAAGTCGGGGCCAGGGTGATTGTTGTCGGTGGGGGTAACACGGCTGTCGACGCCGCCCGTGTAGCTCGTCGGTCCGGTGCCGAGGTGGCCCTGGTCTACCGGCGCACTCGAACGGAGATGCCGGCTATTCCCGCCGAAGTAGACGAAGCTCTAGCGGAGGGCATCACGCTGGAACTACTCACAGGGCCCGTCGAGGTCCTACGCACCGACGGCAATGTCACCGGCCTGAGGGCACAGCGCATGCGCCTCGCCGAGGCCGGACCGGATGGCAGGCTGCGACCGGAACCGGAGCCGGGCGCCGTATTCGAGATAGCCGCGGATACCGTGATCGCCGCAGTCAGCCAGCAACCGGATTGGACGGCCCTGGATGGTCTCGATATCAGAGAGGGCTGGGTCGCCACCTCCGATTTCGGAGGAATGGGCGGAGCAATGTGGGCGGGTGGAGACGTGCGCGGGCTGGACATCGCCGGATCCGCGATAACTCACGGCCGGCGAGCGGCCGAGAACGTTCACGCCAAACTGAGGGGAATGCCACCACCGGAGAGTCGCCGGTCCACTCCCATCGAAGCCGACCGTGTGAATTTCGATTTCAAGGAGAGTCGGCCTCCCGTCCATCCACCCCATCTGGCGGTCGAAGATGCGCTGCGGAACCCGACGGCGGAGCCAACCGCGACAATCACTGAAGAGGAGTTTCTCGCCGAAATCGGCCGATGCTTCTCCTGCGGTCTTTGTATGGGGTGTCAGCAGTGTTGGATGTACTGCACGGCTATGAGTTTCACCAAGGTTCTCAATCCGCAGCCGGGAATCTATTACACCCTCTCACTGGAAGAATGCGAGGAGTGCGGGAAGTGCATCGAGGTGTGTCCGTGCGGCTACCTCGAGGTCATCTGAACGCATTCAGCGGATTCCCGGGCGATTGGCTTCCGTTATCCGCTGCGTATCGCTACGTTTGCCGCCTGATGTTGCAAGTTTCCACTCCCCAAACAGACGGCACGCGCTGAACGACGATGCGGGTACTCGTAACAGGAGCAACCGGCTATATCGGTGGAAGGCTCATTTCCCGCCTTCTCGATGCAGGCCACGAAGTACGGTGCATAACCCGACAGTTGGAGCGTGTCGACGGTTATCGCTGGCGCGATCGTGTCACCGCCGTGCAGGGTTCGATGTTGGATCCCGATTCGTTGGCTCGTGCGCATGAAGAGTGCGATGTCGTATACAACCTCGCTCGCCCTCTGAGCGCCGACCCGGGCGCGGATCAAGACAGGGTTGCGGCGGTGAACATGCGAGATGCTGCAACGCGGGCCGGAGTACGGCGAGTCGTATATCTCTCCGGCCTCGGTTCGGCTGCGGGGGACATCTCCAGATATCTGGCCGCTCGACATGAAATCGGAAGAGTCCTGAGATCGGGTGAGACGCCGGTGACCGAGATCCAAACGTCGGCGGTTATCGGTTCCGGATCGATCACTTTCGAGATGGTTCGGTATCTCTCGGAAGTTCTGCCGGTGATGGTCACCCCCTCTTGGACGCAAACTCCGACCCAACCGATCGCGGTCCGGAACGTGCTCGATGCTCTGACCGGCGTCATTGAGGTTCCGGACGATGGCCATCGCATCATTGAACTCGGCGGCCCCGAAGTGCTCACATATGAGCAGATGATGCGGATCTACGCCGAGCAAGCCGGACTCTCACACCGGCGCATGGTTCGCTTCCCCCCGGTCGGGCCTGCACTCTCTGCATGGTGGGTGGCGCTGGTGACTCCCTTGCCGATATCGATCACCCGGAGCCTCATCGACTCTCTCGGGGACCGGGCGATCGTCGAAAGCAACACTATTAGGGACCTCCTTCCGGACTTTGATCCGTTCACCTATGAGGAGGCGGTGAGGAGAGCTCTCTACAGAATGAACCATCTCGAAGTCGAGACGAGATGGTCCGACGCCGTGATGCATCCCGCCGCCGCTCTCCCGAGCGACCCACAGTGGACCGGCGGCAAGGTCTACAAGGACGAGCGACAGGTGACGACCCTGACCACTGCGGCCGACCTATTTCGGGCTTTCACCAGCATCGGAGGAGACGCCGGGTACTTTTCCGCAGGTTGGGCCTGGCACATTCGGGGTTGGCTGGACAAACTCGCCGGAGGCTTCGGCCTACGGCGCAACCGGCGCCATCCTGCCGAATTGCGGGTCGGCGATGCGCTCGACTTCTGGCGCGTGGCTGCCCTGGAGGAGGATCGCCACCTGTTGCTGCGTGCGGAGATGAAGCTTCCCGGTGATGCATGGCTCGAGTGGAGAATCACGGATGATGAAGAGTCTCGAACCCTGACACAAATAGCCCTCTTCTATCCGCGGGGGTTGGCAGGCCGCCTCTATTGGCTGCTGATGAAGCCGGCCCACGGCATCATCTTCGGTCCCATGGTGAGAAGAATCGCCAAGGAAGCCGGAAAGACGAAGTAACCGGCGAGAGACGCCTTGACGGACGGACAAGTTTGGCCCGGCATTTGCCGGGCCAAATCTCGCATCCGCTGACTAGGTGAGCGAAGCTCACATAGTCAACGCCATGACCGCTTTCTGGGCGTGCAGGCGGTTTTCGGCCTGATCGAAGACTCTGCTCCAGCGGCCGTCGATGACCTCATCGGCAACCTCGATGTTGCGGTCGGCCGGTAGCGGGTGCATGTAGATGGCGTCTTCATCGGCCATCTCCATACGGCGGGCGTCCACGATCCAGTCCTTGTATTTGGCCGAGATCTTGGCCGACTCCTCATGATCGGACGTGGTCAGCATTGAGCCCCAGGCCTTGGCGTAGACGACGTCGGCGCCCTGCATGCCTTCCTCGAAGTCCTCCAGGATCTCAAAGCTGCCGTGCGCTGCCCTGGCATTCTCTTCAGCCTGAGCGACGATCTCAGGCATGAGCTTGAACTCGGGCGGCCGGGTGAGGCGCACGTTGGCGCCGTAACGGGTCATGAGCAGGATGACGCTCTGCGGAACGCTGATTGGTTTCTGGTAGCTCGCCGCGTAGGCGTAGCTCATGTTGAAGGTGAGCTTGCGCGGGTCGCCCTTTTGTTCGATGACCGTGAGCAGGTCGGCGAGTGCCTGGAACGGATGGTAGAGGTCGCACTGCATGTTGAGGACGGGAGTGCGGCTCGCTTCGGCAACTGCGCGGATGTACTTGTTGCCGATACCCCAGTCGACGTTGCGGATGGCGATGCCGTCGTCGTAGCGACCGAGGATCTCGCCGATCTCTTTCCACGTATCGCCGTGGCCGATTTGTGTGGTCGTGCTGTCGAGGAACATGGCGTGTCCGCCGAGCTGGGCCATACCCGCCTCGAAGCTGGCTCGGGTCCTGGTGCTCGAGAAGAAGAACAGCATTGCCAGGACTTTGTTGTCCAGCAGTGCATGCTGCTCGCCGAGGGCGCGGCGCCGTTTCAGGTCGAGGGCGACGTCGATCACTGTGTCGAGTTCGTCCTTGGTCCACTCCTGGGTGGTGATCATGTCTCGACCGTGCAGGTAGGTTTGCATCGATGCTCCTTTGGGTATTGGTCAGGCCCCGGCTTTCCGCCTGATCAGGCGGAAACGGAGCAAGTCATCACGGAAAAATGAGGTGGATTGAGCGACCGGATCGTTGTTCTGGTCGAAACCGATCTCCTCGAAACTGAGCGCCGGCGTGCGGCGGGGAACACCCAACTCTGTGGCCTCATGAGTCGGCAAGGCCACAGGAATGATCTCGGACAGGTAGTACGAGAGCTGCCGATCACAATGCCGGTCGAGGAGGTCGTAGAGGGGCAAGGCTCCTTCCGCTTTCGCGATCTTGCCGGTAACGAGCCGGGCGGGGATCCGGTTGTACGTCAAGGCCACGGGCAAGTCATCTTCGAGGAAGACCTTTTCGACCACCAGCAGTTGCTCCCCGGGTTCGATGCCGAGGTCTGCCGCCAACGGCTGGGATGCCGGCTCCGACGTGACGGCAACGACGCGGACGGAGGGCGTGTAGCCGTGATCGCGGAGGACTTCCTCATAAGACCACATCTCCTCGAGTCGAGATTTGATCTGGAGTCCCGGTTCATTGACGAAGGTTCCGGCGCCTTGTTTCCGATAGATCGATCCCTCGTTTTCGAGCCTGCTCAGCGCGTCGCGAATCGTCGTTCTGCTGACACCGAGCTCGGTTGCCAACTCGGTCTCCGACGGAATCCGACCTTCCTCGAACGCGCCCGAAACAATGCGCTCCTTGAGGTGCGCTTTGACCTGGTCGGTGAGGGATGGGCTGCGAGTGATCATGAGAGTTCGGGTAGCACGTCCAGTGATACTGTTGTATGATTGTATGACAAATCGTACAGGAGGTCTTCGCGGCTGTCCACCCCCAATCGGGTGGAGGCGAAAGAGGAACCTCAAGTCAATCCACACGACTAGAGCAGGAGTGCCAAATGCGCAGCTTTGCCGGAAGAGACATCCTTTCGCTCAAGGATTTCGAACGGAATGAGTTCGAGCACCTTTTCCAGATTGCAGACGAACTCGAGCCCGTCGCCCGAGAACGTCGGAACATAGATCTTCTGTCCGAGAAGACGCTGGTCACCGCCTTCTACCAGCCATCGACTCGCACCCGACTCGCTCACGAAGCCGCAATGCATCGTCTCGGCGGACATGTAACCGGTTTCTCCGATGCCAAGATGACTCGGGCAGGCGACTTCTATCAGGAGTCCATCAAGGACACCGTTCACATGCTCGAGTATTACGGCGATGTTTTGGTAATGCGCCACTTCCAGCAGGGTGCGCCGCAAGAGGCCGCCAAATGGGCGTCGATTCCCGTCATCAACGCCGGAGACGGCTGGGGGGAACACCCGACGCAGGTTCTGACCGATCTCTACACGGTCCAGTCGGAGATGGGCTCCATCGACGGCAAGACCTTTGTCGCGATCGGTGACCACCGTATGCGCACGATGCACTCCCTGGGTTATGCCCTGTCGCAGTTCGACGCAGAAATGGTCATCCTCGCTCCCGAGGAGATGGCGCCGCTTCCCGAGTTCCTGGCAGAACTCGACGAGAAGGGCACGAGCTATCGGATCGTCGAGCACATCGACCAGGTGATTCATGAGGCCGACGTCATCTACATGGAGCCGGTCGTGCAACCCGACTACACCCAGTCCCGTCAGGAGAAGCAAGACGAGTACGGGATGACGCCCGCCAACTACCAGATCACCAAAGAGGTGATGAAGCGGGCCAAGGGCGACTCGATCATTCTCCACTCGCTGCCCCGGATGGATGAGCTGCTCCCGGAGGTAGACCAGCTCAAGCACGCCCGTTACTGGCAAGAGGCCTACAACGGCGTCGTGATGCGCATGGCCCTCCTCGCCTCCGTTCTCGGAGTGATGGAGTAATGCCCAAGGTCGTCATTGCCATTGGTGGTAACTCGCTCATCGCCGATAAAGACCACCAAACGGTTCAGGATCAGTACAACGCCGCCGCCGAAACCGACCAGCACATTGCGCAGCTGGTCAAGGAAGGCTGGGATGTCGCGATCTCTCACGGGAACGGCCCGCAGGTCGGGTTCATCATGCGACGCTCCGAACTCGCCCGTGGAGAACTGCACGAGATCCCGATGGACGTCGCAGGAGCCGACACGCAGGGCGCCATCGGCTACGCGTTGCAGCAGAATCTGATCAACGACTTCAGGACTATGGGAATCGACAAGCCCGTTGTGACGGTGGTTACACAGGTTGAGGTCAGTTCCACCGACCCGGCGATGCTCAGTCCGTCGAAGCCGATCGGGACCTTTCTCGAAGAAGATGAAGCGAAACGGCGTCGCGACGAGGAAGGCTGGACGATCAAGGAAGATGCCGGGCGCGGGTGGCGACGGGTGGTTGCCTCACCTCAGCCACAGCGAATCGTCGAGATCGGTGTGATCCGGCAGCTCATCGACTCCGGTGTGGTCGTGATTTGCGTCGGCGGCGGCGGGATACCGGTAGTTGCAGACGAGAACGGCGACTTGCACGGCGTCGCCGCCGTGATCGACAAGGATCTCGCCTCGGCCCTGCTTGCCAACTTGATCGATGCCGACATGCTGCTGATCTCAACTGCGGTGGAGAAGGTTGCACTCAACTTCGGGAAGCCCGATCAGCAGTGGGTAGACCGTCTGACTCTGTCGGAAGTCAAGGCGTACCTGGAGGACGGCGGCCACTTCGCCGAAGGGTCGATGGCTCCGAAGATGCGAGCCGTCGTGCAGTTCCTCGAGGGCGGGGGAAGAGAGGCGTTGATCACGAACCCGGCGAACCTCGAACAGGCCGTTGCCGGCGCAACCGGAACCCGTATCGTTCATGACTGACGATCGTCTGGAACATGTCGCAGGCCTCGTCTGTGTGATCTGTGAGCAGACGTACCCGGCCGAGGAGGCCGGGTACGTCTGTCGCGAGTGCGGCAACGAAGGGATCCTCGACGTGCGATACGACTACGACCTGGTCGGGGCGCGCCTCTCGAGGGAATCCCTGGCCGCCGACCGGAACATGACGATGTGGCGCTACCGCCCCCTCATGCCGGTGGCCGCCGATGCGGCGGTTCCTCCGCTCACGGTCGGGTGGACTCCAACTTACGACGCTCCCCGGCTCGCCGGAACGCTGGGCCTGACAAAGGTCTGGGTAAAGGACGAAGGACGACAACCCACGGCATCGCTGAAGGACCGGGCCAGCGCAATGGCCATCGTCAAGGCGAGGGAAGCCGGTGCAGAGGTCGTGACAACGGCCAGCACAGGCAATGCCGCCGCAGCCTTGAGCGGCCTGTCGGCATCCGTCGGACAGAAGAACGTCATCTTTGTCCCCGAGTCGGCGCCGCAGGCAAAGATCGCCCAGCTCCTTGCATACGGTTCCACCGTGGCGCTCGTGAAGGGCAACTACGGAGATGCTTTCAATCTGTGCATGAAGGCATCGGCAGAGTACGGCTGGTACAACCGCAACACCGGTTTCAACCCGTACATGACGGAGGGCAAGAAGACTGCCGGGTTGGAGATCCTGGAACAACTCGAATGGGAAGTGCCCGATGCGATCTTCGTCAGTGTCGGGGATGGGTCGATCATCGGCGGCATCCACAAGGCGATGAAGGATGCACTCGGACTGGGATGGATAGATCACACTCCGCGAATCTTCGGGATTCAGGCTGCCGGCAGTGATTATCTGGTCCAGGCCTTTGAGAATGATGAAGACGTCCTCACGAAAGCACCGATCGCAGCCGACACGGTCGCCGATTCCATCAGCGCCGATCTGCCGCGCGACCGGATCAAGGCAATGGCTGCGGTCAGAGAAACCGATGGGGCCTACCTGCGGGTATCGGACGACGAGATTCTTGCGGCGGTTCCGGTGCTGGCACGCGGTTCCGGCGTGTTCGCGGAGCCTGCCGGAGCGGCCGCGTATGCCGGTCTGGTCGCCGCCGTTGAGCGTGGCTTTGTCGGAGCGTCCGATCGGGTCGTGGTTCTTTCGACCGGGAGCGGCCTGAAAGACGTCGCTTCGGCGATGAAGGCCGTTACGGCAGCAGGGACGGAACCGATGGTGATCGCTCCCACCCTCGAAGCATTGAAAGATGCCCTTGCTCAGAGGGCTAACGACTAGTGGCTAATAGCTAAGGACTGACATGATCGATCTCACCATGCACGAAGCGACTTTGGAGTCGGCCGTCAAGGTCGCTCGGGACAAAGCGATTCGTATTCCAACGTTCAAGCAGATGCGGGACCCGTCGCTCATCCCCGATTCGGTCAAGCAGGAGTTGGGTGAGGTCGGACTGTGGGACCTCGACCCTCGCAACCTGTTTCGTATCAACTGGCACAACGAGCCGACACCGTCGGGTGGCGGATACGGTCCGGTCAACTTCCTCGAGCTACCGGCCGAGCTGACCGGTACAGAAGCTCGCATCCTCGTCCTCGAGGGCAAGTGGTTCCCCACCGGCGCCCACAAAGTTGGTGCGGCCTTCGGATGTTTGGCGCCCAGGTTGGTAACCGGTCAGTTCGATCCGGCGAGGACCAAAGCCGTCTGGCCGTCGACGGGCAATTATTGCCGTGGCGGCGCCTACGACTCGAACCTGCTGGGGTGCGAATCGATTGCGATCCTGCCGGAAGGCATGAGCCGGGAACGGTTCGAGTGGCTGGAGTCGGTCGCCGGCGAGATCATCAAGACTCCCGGCTCCGAGTCGAATGTCAAAGAGATCTTCGACAAGTGCAACGAGCTTCGTGCCTCAGGCCAGGATCTCATGATCTTCAACCAGTTCGACGAGTTCGGCAACTACCTCTGGCACTACGCGGTCACCGGCCCGGCCATGGCCGAGGTACTCCAATCGGTGATGGGCCCGAAGGATGTCTTCCGGGGAGTCACATTGACCACCGGCTCTGCGGGGACAATCGGCTCGGGTGACTATCTGAAGCAGGTGTACCCGACGTCGAAGATCGCGGCGGGAGAGGCAGTTCAGTGCCCGACCATGCTCTACAACGGTTTCGGCGAGCATCGGATCGAAGGAATCGGCGACAAGCACATCCCCTGGGTACACAATGTTCGGAACACCGATCTCGCCATCGGCCTCGACGACGAAGCGACGATGAGCCTCATCCGGCTGTTCAACGAACCGGCCGGCATCGCTCATCTCGCTGATCAGGGTGTGCCCGCCGCTCTGATCGAGAAGCTGCCGTTGCTCGGTATCTCCGGGGTCGGCAACATGTTGTCGGCCATCAAGATGGCCAAGTACTACGAACTCGGCGCCAACGACGTGATCATCACCGTCGGGACGGATTCGATGGAGATGTACGGAAGCCGCCTCGAGGAGCTGACCGCAGAGCGGGGCGAGTTCACCGCGCTGAACGCGGCAGGTTCATACGAGCGCTATCTCATGGGTACAGGAATCGACCACGTTCACGAGCTGTCGTACTACGACCGCAAGCGGATTCACAACCTCAAGTACTACACCTGGGTCGAGCAGCAGGGCAAGACCTACGCCGAGATTCAGGCGCAGTGGTACGACCCCGAATACTGGACATCGATCCAGGCGATGGTCGACCCGATCGACGATCTGATCGACGCTTTCAACGAAAGAGTCGCCCTCCACTAGACGGGCCTTCTCGCGCGACATTCTGACCCCATGGGGTCAGAATGTCGCGCGAGAACGAGTCCTCAGTTGAAGATCAGCTCGTGTTCGATGGCCACCCGCTTGGGGTGATTCGGATCGAAACGGATCGAGACTGCGCTTCCCGGAAGGAAGTGTGAGAGTTCTCTGTCGTTCAAGTACTCGTAAGCGTGGGCGGTGTAGGGCTTGGAGGACTCCGTATGCACCTCCAGATCCACCTCAGATTGATGCAGAACGGCCCCATGCCGGTGCAGCGTGAGGCCGGTGTCGTGGATGTCGAGGACCAGCCCCTGCGCATGTATCCCGACCTTCGCCAGCTTGCGGTGGCGGATGATCGGACGCATCGTGGCGAACCCGAGCACTGCCAGGAGGGTCAAGGTGGTAACTGCCGCCGATAGTGCGATCGCGCCTCCGCCTGTGCCGACCGTCCACGGCCAGTCGGCGCCTCGGGTCCAGCCGAGGGCATGTCCGACCCAGTAGCCGCCCCAGGCAGCGACCACGCCGATGACAACGATTCCGAAAACTCGGATTGTCTTCACACGGACATCGTCTCAGAATGTGGCCATCTCTGGAAGGGCTTACCTGGGTTTTCGCGGGAGGATCCCTCGCATCCGGGGGCATCCCCGCGCGGAAACAGCTTCAGAGTTGGGCGGAGACCCAGTCGGCGACCAGGCGTTCCAGGGTCTCCATCGGGACGGCTCCGTGGCCGAGCACGATGTCGTGGAAACCCTTGATGTCGAACCGACCGGCCAGGCGAGACTCGGCGTCGGCACGGATTCCCTCGATCTCGAGTCGCCCCATCATGTAGCCGAGCGCCTGGCCGGGTACCCCGGTGTATCTGTCAATTTCTCCTTCGACCTGCAGGCGTGTCATCGGGCTGTGGTCGAGCATGTACCGGATTGCCCGCTCCCTCGACCACCCCAGCGCGTGCAGTCCCGTGTCCACGACCAGGCGGCACGCTCGCATCGAGTCCGCCGCCAGCATGCCGACTCTGTCGAGCTCAGAGGTGTAGAGGCCCATCTCATCGGCGACCCGTTCGGTGTAGAGCGCCCACCCCTCTAGGTAAGCCACGGTCAACGGCTCGTGGTGGAGAGGGTGCAGTCCTTCGTTCTCGAGAGCCAGCGCCACCTGAAGGTGATGGCCCGGAATCCCCTCGTGATATGTCGTCGCCTCGAGTTGAAAAGTGCCCCACATCGATGGGTCCGCCGTATTGAAGAAGAAAGTGCCTGGTTTCGACCCGTCCATCGCCGGTTCCGAGTAGAAGGCGAGCGGCCCCTGTTCAATGGAAGTCGCAACACAGGGTGCCTTCGGCAGTACACCGAACCAGTCGCCCATTGCTGCGGCAGCTTTGGCCAGGGCTCTGGTCGCGTCCGCTACGAGGGTCTCGGCGTCCGAGTAATGAAGATCGGGGTCACTTCTGAGAAGGTCGTAGATCTCAGAGACCTGGTTGGTGCCGAGCAGCGGACCGGCAATATGCCTGTATTCGGCTTCGATGCGTTCAACCTGCTGAACGCCGATCTCGTGTACCCGGCGAGGCGGGACTTCCCTGGTCACATTTCCCCATACCAACCGTTCGTAACTCTCTGCGCCGCCGTTCAAGTACATCAGACCTGGTTCGTCGTCCGAACGAGCGGCCGGCATTGCCACGTCCGCCACCACGGCGCGCAGGCGAGCCAGGGCAGGGCGAACCTCCCGGGTGAGGATCGTCGCAAGGCGTTCTCGCCAGGCGACAGATTCATTTGCGGTCATTTCCTTCGGGGCCGGCTGAGAGAGGAGGGGGTCCACATCTGCTCCGAGATGCCGGTCGAGGCCCGCCAGCGTTTGTTGCACGATCGTGTGATTTGCGACGCGCCCTCGCGCAACCGCAGACGTGATCCGGGCTGCGAAGTCGTCGAGGGTGCCGGGAAGATTGGCGATCTTCGCCAGATAGCGCTCCCCATGCTCGACTGAGACCAGCGGGTAGCGCGGGCCAAATGTCAACAACATCGGATGAAATCCCATGTTCGAGTTGATCTGCTGCAGGTCGTGATACCACTCGAGCTGGTCGTCGGTCGAGCGCGCCGCAAACGAGATCAAGTCCAGCGTCGGGTGTTTCCCCATCTCAGCCGACAGATCTTCGGCGAGCCGCGCGAACCGGCGAAGCTCGGCACGCCGGCCGTCAAGCCCCTCATCTGTGAAGTCCTCCCACAGCTCGAGGTTGTCGAGGCTGCCCTTCCAGAGGGCTCCCATCTGATCTGAAAGCTTGTGAAATGCGTGGAACTCATCGGCGAGGTTAGTGATACTGGGCATAGGGTCACGCTAGCCGCCGTCAGGCAGCGGAAGCTGCGCCCCGAATCATTGGGCTTCACCGTTCGCCCCTTCATGCCGATAACAGCCAGACCGGTGCGGTCGAACGCGCCATGGTCGATCGATGGAGCGCGACGCGATGAGTCGACCCAGAGTGTTGATTGTTGAGGACGAGCGAGTTGTCTCGTTTCTTCTGACGCGCACACTCGAAGCCTCCGGTTATTCGGTGACCGCATGTGCCGACGGGCTCGACGCCTTGGAAATCGGGCTCGGCCAGGATTTCGACCTCGTTCTTCTCGACCAAAGGATGCCGGGTCTGCTCGGTCTGGAGGTATTGCAGCGATGGAAGGCGGCAGGTCGAGAGTTCCCGGTGATCATGGTCTCGGGGATAACCGGCGAAGCCGACGTGATCCGAGCTCTGGAAGTTGGAGCCGTTGACTACATTCGGAAGCCGTTCAGCATCCAGGAGGTCCTGGCCCGGGTAAAGGTTCGCCTGCGCGGAGTCGCTCCGTGAGCGGTCCTATCCGCATCCTGCTCATCAGCCTGGCGGGAATCTTCATCCTGGCAGCAGGGTCGCTATTTGTGCTCAAGGTCGCCCGCCGCCGGCAGCGTGGTCGGCGGGTTCGGAGGAAGAACCGTTTCATAGACATGGTCGGGGAGCTCGTGGTTCAGGGAGAGTGGAACGCACGCGTCTTCAGACGATATGCGACGGATGCGCTGTTTCGCGAGGTATTACTCGAGTACCTGCGAATGATCGCTGGATCCGATCGAGATCGGCTCATGGCCGTCACCCGGGAGATCGGGATGGTGTCTGAGTATGTGGCGGATCTCCGCTCGGGGGACAAGAACGAGCGGGTGACCGCGGCCGAGGCGTTATCCGAGATCGCCGATCCTGAAACGCTGACCGATCTCGTGTTCGCACTGAGCGATTCCGTTCCGGAGGTGAGGGTGCAGGCGGCCGCGGCATTGGCGAGGATTGGGGACAGCCGTGCCGTCAAGAGCCTGCTCGCTGCAATGGATCAACAGGACGATATGAGCGCCCAGCGACTGGCCGATGCACTGTACGGGTTCGGTTCGGTAGCAGTGCAGGAAGCCGCCCGTTATCTCTCGAGCCCGGGCAAGTACCGCCCGCTCATTGCCAGAACTCTGGGTCTCATCGGCGACATCAAAGCAGAGGAGGCGCTCATCCAGGCCCTCGATTCATCCGATCAGAGCCTGCGGATTCGTGCCGCGGCGGCCCTCGGCAGAGCCGGTACACCCAGGTCTGTTCCGTACCTGCTCGAGATGCTCGGCGATGACCAGTGGGAGGTGCGGGCACAGGCTGCCACGGCAGTAGGGAAACGCCTCGATCAACGTGCCGTACCGTGGCTCAAACGGGCACTCAGCGACGACTCCTGGTGGGTGCGGCACAATGCCGCCGCCAGCCTCGTCGAAATCCCCAGTGGACCAGACGCGCTGCGCCTTGCCCTGGATCATCCCGATCCGTATGCCCGCGACGCGGCCGCTGCTGTCCTCCTCTCCTCGGGCATGGCCGGTGAGGCCGTTGGTGACTTGACCTCAGACGATCCGCTGGTTCGCAACCCTGCAATGGATCTCGTCATGAAACTCGTCAGAGCGGGGAAGGGAGCCTTCTTCATCAACGAAGGCGTCCCGCCCGAGATGGTGAATCAACTCCATCATGCCGGGCAGTCGCACTTGCCGGCGAACTTCTAATGATTGAAACAATCATTCTCTGGATCAACTACGGGATGCTTGGATACGTCCTCGTCATGGAGCTCCAGATTCTGCTCCTCGCCACTGCCTCCTACATCGCTCTGCGGCAGGATCATTTCACCCGGCGGCACGGACGTATCCGTGACCTCGCCACTTCGGATACCACGCCTCCGATCACGATCATCATTCCGGCATACAACGAACAGGTCGGAATCGTAGAGTCGGTCCGATCCACCGCCATGCTGCACTATCCCCGTCTCGAGATAGTTGTTGTCAATGACGGAAGTAGCGACCTCACCGTTCAACGACTCGTCGAGGCTTTCGACATGGTGCCGATCGACTTTCCGTTCCGCCCCGCCATCAATACCAAACCGATTCGTCGGATCTACCGAAGCCGGATGCCCCTGCCGTTGGTGCTTGTCGACAAAGAAAACGGCGGAAAGTCGGACGCCATCAACGCAGGGATCAACGTGTCCCAGTTTCCGTATTTCATGGCAACCGATGCGGATATGATCATCGAGAGCGAAGCTCTGATTCATGCGGCACGCCATTTCGTTGAGGACCGTGATCGCACGGTCGCAGTCGGCGGCAACGTCCGGCCTTTGAACGGATCGCGAGTGCGCAGTGGTTCGGTATCCGACGTAGATCTGCCCAGGCGGCCGATTGAAATGATCCAGACCGTCGAATACATCCGCTCATTTCTGGCAGCTCGTCCCGGGTGGTCGGCCATGGGTTCACTCTTGATCGTGTCGGGAGCTTTTGGCATGTTCCGGAAGAGCGCAGTCATCGAGGTGGGCGGATTCCGCAATGATCATCTCGGTGAGGACATGGAGATGACCATGCGACTGCATCGGCACTATCTCAAGAAGAAGCAGCCCTACCGCATCGTGTATGCGCCGGATGCAGTCGCCTGGACCGAGGTGCCCAGCAGTTGGGAGATTCTGCGGAAACAGCGGATCCGGTGGCATAGAGGACTGATTCAGGTGATCTGGCAATACAAAGGGATGATCTTCAATCCGCGTTACCGGCAGATCGGTCTCATCGGCTGGCCGGTGTTCATCATTTTCGAGTTCATCGCGCCGACGGTCGAGCTGCTGGGCTGGGTGATCGTGCCGGGATCCATCGCGACCGGATTCGTTCAGGCTGCGGTTGCTGTTCCGCTGGCGATTGCTGCGTTGCTCTTGGGTGCGATCAACTCGGTCGTGTCGCTCTTTCTCGACGACCGTTTCGGTTATTACGGGAAAGCCGACCAGACCCTCCGATTGCTCTTCTATTCGCTCGCCGAACACATCGGTCTGCGGCAGCGGAGCGTGTGGTGGAGATTCCGGGCGATGTTCTGGAATCCTTCCAAGAAGGTGTGGGGTGATATGCAGAGGACCGGCGTTGGGAATCTCTCGGGCTCGCCCGGTGAGGAGATCAGAACCGGCTGATATTGTTGGTTCCCGACAGAAGGGGAGCCATGACTGAGCCTGTACCCGTGTTGGGCAGCATCGTATTCGATTGCGCGGACGCGCATCTCGTATCCCGGTTCTGGATGGGCTTGCTGGATACTGAAGTAGCGACCGAGTTCCCCGGGTTCATCTGGTTGAAGCCGCAATCGGGAGGATCGCTGCAGCTGGCGTTCCAGGAGGTGCCGGATCCAACTCCCGGAAAGAACAAGCTGCACCTGGATGCCCACCACGAGGACCTCGAGACCGTGACTGAGCGCGTCGCCGGATTAGGCGGCGCGTTGGTTGGGAATCACAACGTTCCCGGATTCGTCTGGAACGTCTACGCCGATCCGGAGGGCAATCAATTCTGCGTAGGCCACGAGGTCGAGCCGGGCTGAGCACCACCTACGGTACGACGATGACCACCGTGCCGATCGGCGTCCACGCGTAGAGACCTGCTGCCTTGGCATCGGATTGCCGGACACATCCGGCGCTTCGGAATTGCCCCAACTCGTCTTCCGATTGCATCGGTTCGCCGTTGGACCGGTGGGGGATGGCGTGGAACCCGATCGATGCGGTTCTTCCGTAGGCGAAGCGCACCATGTGTTCCATTGTGATCCCGTCATGGCTCCAGGCCAGGGGGGATTTCGAGTAGACGGTGTAGGTGCCGGGATCCGGGACTCCTTCACGCCCCGACACGAGGTATGAGTCCACAACGGTGTTGCTTTCGTCGATCATCCAGATCCGTTGCTGGGCGTTGGCATAGATGATGCGTTTTCCTTGCCCGACGTCGGGAGGTGAGGGGAATGGTCTAGCGGGAGGGACCAGGGGAGCCAGATCCATTGCTCTTGCCAGGAACACGGCCGCCTGCCGGCGAGGGAGGGCTCCATAGGGGCAGAATCGGCCGAGGTCGCACCCCTTTGTGATCCCGGCCGCGGCAAGAGCATTGATGGATTCCTCGTGAGGCGTCAGTGCATCGTCGAAGAACTGATCTGTATCCGCTGCCGGAAGGGCGAACGCACGCACCAGGAAGGTAGCCAGTTCTCCCCGGGTTACCGGAGCCGAGCCACAGAATCTATCGGTGCCGCATCCGCCGGTGATGCCCGCTTCCGCCAGCGAGTTGATCGAGGCTTCGTGAGCAGACCCGTTGTCATCGCCGAAGAAGTCGCTCGACGCCGGCTGCAAAGCCAGTGCTCTGGCGAGCATGGTCGCCATCTCGGCTCGAGTGAGGGTCTGATCGGGACAGAAACGATCGCCCGCCGGTGGATTGCACCCGGTGGTGACTCCAGCTGCTGCCACCGCCTCAATGAAGCCTTCGGCGGTAGTAGCGTCGTCATCGACGAACGTTCCACCCGGAGGTAGGTCCGCGGTTTGGGCCGCGGCGGTCACACCCAGCGACGAAGTGGTCAGCGCCGCGGCCAGAACCGCCACAATCAATGCCTGTGGTCTAAGCAACCGCGCAAGTATCCCCGAACGCATGATGGTTCTTCGGCACCCGGCCCCAATTCTTTATTCGGCGGCGATGCGGGACCCAGCCGAAGGTTGGGGCGGTATCCTCGTGCGGCATGAATCATGTACGGTCTGTGCGTCTCATCACAACCTGCCTCGTGGCCTTGCTTCTCGCATCTTGCGGTTCCGGTGAAGCAAGGGATGATCGACAGAGGGGGACATCGCCGGTGCCGTCCGGCGACGGCGTACAGGCCGCTCTCGGGACAACGATCACAGACGATGGTGGTGCCTACGCGATAATCCCAGCCGATGCCCCGGTCGACGGGCAAACCGTGGCCGTCGGCACGCTGTCCTCTTTGGCGGGACTGCCGCCCACCGGCGATCCGGCCGCTTTCAGCGGCGGGATCGTCCTGGAGCCGCACGGGGCGGTCTTCGATACGCCGGTGACGATCGCGATCCCGCTGACGCAGCAGCAGACGCCGGGACGTGAGCTTCGCCTCTACTACTGGGACGGCGCCGGTGAGGCGTGGCAGGAGACCGACTTCTTCGCCGTCGTGGGCGCGGACGGATGGACGGCGTCCGGCGAGGTGACCCACTTCTCGTATTACATACTCCAACCCAGCCAGATAGAGGCACAGCTCGACGGCATATTCGGTGATATCGAGCAGATCGTCACAGACGTCACATTCGACGGCGGTGATCTCGCCACCGTAACCGGAGCCGCCTTCTTGGATGTGGTGGCTCACGTCAATGCCAGGTTCCGGCTCGGAGACCTACTGCCCATGGACTTGCCCGTGCCGAATGGATACAACTGTTACACACCCGTCGGCCTCTACATACAGTTCGATCACGGTGGTGCGCCGGGAATACCGCGCACCTTGGTCGAAGAGATTGGCGATACCAAGAATGTCGAGTTTCGCATCGACTACCTCCGAGATGTGGATGTTTACGTGAAAGAGGGCGATCTCGAGAATCAGCTGCTGGGTAGCCTCGCCGTGAACACCTACTGGCGCTCGACGCCACCGAGCCTGGCGTTGACCTCCAGTAGGTCGAAACTCTGGGGTGGGGATTCGTCGTCTTTGACGGCCACGCTCATGTGTGGCGATCACGCTATGAAGGGTCAACCCGTTGAATTCTCCTTGTCCGCCGGTACCCGGTCGGGCTCTTTTGATCCGGGCTCCGATGACACCGATGGCGCCGGCCGGGCCGAAACGGTCTTCACGGCGGGCGAGGCCGCCGACAAGGCAACCGTCGTAGAGGCCTACTACCAATGGTCCAATCAGCACGGAGATGTGCACCTGACTCTCACGGGCGCCGCCGAGATTGCA
>JAHEDJ010000006.1:58030-82239 GCA_024641325.1 bacterium
AGGAAGATGCGCCATCGATCCTGCCAGCCCTTTGAGGAGCACGTACATATCCGCCACGGGCTCCAGCGAGTAGACCTCCCCGTCGGTGGCCGGCCGGGTCGGTGCTACCTCGATGACGTCGAGCGTGCCCGGTTCCAGGCGGGCGGTGAATCTGGGAGTCGAATACTCGACCGATCCGTTCAGTGTCATGCGGTGAGTCTCTCCTCCGACCCGGCTCTCGATTGAGCCATCCTCGAAGATCATGAACGCGTTGAGCTGCTGAGACTCAAAGTCCTCTCTGTCCAGATATAGACGGGGCTTGTCGACGTATGGTCGCCCCGAAGTCGGACATGCCGTCGTGCAGTTGCCGCACTCGTTGCAGAAGTCCGTCAGAACGGCGATCTGGAACTGCTGGTCCGCTCGATACGGCGACGTGCCCTCGCCGATCAACTCACCTCCCGACGCAATCAGGGTCGGCAGTTCGGTCCGGAACGGGTCCATCTCGTAGGTGATCAGCGCCATGTTCGGGCAGACACCGACGCAGAGTGAGCAGATGAGGTGACAGTCGAGACAGCGCGCCGCCTCGGCCATCGCTTCCTCGGCTGTGAACCCTACGACCGTTTCTTCGAATCCATCACGCTCGGACAGCGCCGTGTGCGATACGGGCACGCGGTACTCGCGCCGTGCCCGGCGGACGACCATCTCCTGGAGGTCCACAGGCGGGGGCTCGACCAGTGGCAGAGATCCGTTGAGGGACGAGGCGATCGCAGCTGCCACCGCCTTCCCGTCGGCCGCGGCTTTGACGATCGAAGACGGGCCGTGGGCGGCTACGTCTCCACCGGCATATACGCCGGCGACGCTCGTTTCGAACGTAGCCGGGTCGACGACCAGGTAACCCTTCGAAGTCAGCTCCGGAGGTTCGTCACCGAAGAAGTCCAGTACGGAATGCTGACTGATGGCCAGGATCATCGTATCGAGGGGTATCTCGAACTCTGAGTCGGGCACGTCGAAGGGGATCTTCCGCCCCGAAGAGTCTCGCTCGCCGGTGTATCGGGTCCGAGTGCAGACGAGTCCGGCGAGTGCGCCGTCTTCAATGTGTAATGACGACGGATTGGCCAGCTCGACGATCTCGATACCCTCTTCGAGGCAGGCATGAATCTCCTCGCGATCGGCCGGCATCTGGTCGATGGTGCGCCGGTAGATGATCGAGACTTTCCCCGCTCCGGTGCGTAAGGCGGAGCGAGCACAGTCCATTGCGGTGTCTCCGGCACCGATGATGCCGACCCGGTTGCCGATCGGCACCGGATTGTCTTCGCGGACACTGCGGAGATACCTGAGGGCGTCCAGCACGCCTTCGGCGTCCTCGCCCGGCAGGCCGAGCTGCTTAGCCAGTTGCGCTCCGACTGCCACGAAAACGGCTTCGTAGCCATCTTTGCGGAGACCGTCCAACGAGAAGTCAACACCGGCCTTCAGCCCGTACCGGATTTCAACACCGAGCGACTCGAGGATCGCGACGTCCTGGTCGATGACGGTCTGCGGGAGCCGGTAGGCGGGTATTGCCCCACCGACCATCCCCCCGGCATACGGGTGGGCTTCGAAGATCGTCACGCCGAATCCGGCGTAAGCGAGTTCCTGGCCGGCGGACAGGCCGGCCGGTCCGGCGCCGATGACGGCTACCTTCTTGCCGGTTCCCGGTTTGCGGGTGAACAACACCGGCTGTTCCTCGTGCTCCATGATGAACCGCTTCATGTGCCGGATGGCCAGCGGCTGGTCGAAGTGGGTACGGATGCAGGTGTTCTCGCAAAGGTGATCACAGACTCGCCCCAGGATCGACGGGAGAGGGTTGTCCTCCCGGGTCAGACGAACGGCCTCGAGGAAGTCGCCGTTGCGCACCGCGTTCATGTAGTGCGGCACCTTCTGGTCGACGGGGCACTCGTCGAGGCATGGTGCTTCGATGCAGTCGAAGTATTGGAGGTCGCGCGGGGTCTTGGAACGATCCGTCCGGAACGACTCTTTCCGGTAACGCCAATCAGATCTCACTTCGTCGGCGTAGTGGCGGAGATTCAGCCGGGCGAACACTCTGCCGACCAACCCGACGAGGGTCTCAGAGCGATCGAAATCGCTCCCCGTCTCGAGAGCCCAGGCGCGGACGACTTCAACGGCAGGGCGGTCGATCGACTCCGAACGGAGAGCATCGGCCAGTCCGCGACACGAGTCGAGGTCGAGGTTGAGGCCGCTATCGGTGAGGGCGGAGTAATGGAGCAGCGGGGCGAACTCGTCGAGGTTGGCGTCCCGCAGGGCGGACTTGGCAACGAAATCAGCCAGATCCACGGCGCCGACATCGTCGATCGCCTTCTCGAGGTGCTCGATGTACTGCAGCATTCGAAGATAACCGCCCGACTTGAGGAGGTCCGAACACACGGTGACGGTCTTCATTCCGGACTTGAGCAGGCCGGCGACGTTGAACGCATCCGCTCCACCGGCGAATGACAGCAGCAGATCGCCCCGGAAATCCTCCGAGATGCGCAACGCCAGATTGGCCGTGACGGCGTGCAAAGCCCGACCGGAGAGATACATCATGTCGTCGGCGTCGAAGACCGTGCGCCAGTTGTTCACCTCGAGCGTGTTCGAGAGCTTCAGACCGAAGGTGAGATCGTGTCCGGCTGCCACTCTTCTGAGGTTGTGGAACATCGGTACGGCGTCGACGTACTTCAAGTCGTGGCCAAACGCCTCGTCGGGGATTGGAACATCGTCAAAACCGAGGTCGTCGTTGATGATTCCGCGTACCCGGTCGGCACCAAGCAAGGTCGGATTGCATTTCACCGAGGTGTGGAGCTGCCGCTCGTCGAGCAGGTACTCGGTGATCCGTTCGATCTCGTCCGGAGGGCAGCCGTGCATCGTCGAAAGTGTGATGGTGTTGGAGATTTCGGCCGGGATGTCGAGATTCCGAACCTCGGGATACCGCTGTGCGACGATTTCGATGTAGGCAGGGAGGTAGGCCGAAGCGTCACGCATGGTGTCGAGGAACCACTGCACGTTCGGCTTCAAAATCCCTTCGAGGTTGTAGCCGACGCTCATGTTGAAGATCATCCCGGGTCGATCGCCCGGGAATCCAAGCTTGTGGTGCAGAGCGTGGATGAGTACCCAGGCCCTCAGGTACTCATCGAACGATTCGTATACCTTGAGTTCCTGCGACCACTCGACGTTGTAGCCCTCGTCCTCAATATCTATGCACGGCTTGTTGACGTCCAGTTCGTCGAGCGTCTGCACCGTCTTGAGTTCGATGAACCGTGCACCGACCAGCCATGACACGATGATGTTCTGGGCCATCTGCGTGTGCGGTCCCGCGGCGACGCCGAAGGGCGTCTCCAACCGTTGACCGTACTTCTCCAGCCCGAATCGATCGTCGGCCGTCGGCTCAAAAAAAGCAGCGTGGGGAACGCCGAAAAGGGAGTTCTTCTGCTCGAGTTCATCGAAGACCCAGTCGGTCAGCTGCTCCATCGAAATGGGATGGAATCGATCGGACATCGTTTGGCTCCTATAGATCAGAGTCGGGAGTGAAGGCGGCCTGCCTGCTCTGCTGCCTTTGCGCGGACTTCATCGGCGTCGACCCGCGTCGTCTTGCCGTCTGCGAAAACGGTTTGGCCGTCGACCTTGACCTCGATTGGTCGCACTCCAGGCGTGAAGGCGAGGTGCCACGGATCCATCGGCTCGTACGACCAGGTGACTTCATCGTTGCGCGCTTCCGGCATGATGTCCCAGCCGGTCTCCAACCATGACCAGGCACGATCGGGTCCGGCGGTGACGTCGATCGACCGCTGCATGACGTAGGCGAGTCGGAACGATTCGATCACGTTGGCGCCGATACCGTCGGTGCCCAGCGCCACCGGATTGGAGAACCGGGCAGGGTTGGCGTATCCCACGCCGTTGTTCAGATTCGAACGCGGATTGTGGAGAATGGTGCCGTGCAGATGGTGGTCCGTCGGGAGGTGCACGCAATGGCTGAGCAGCCAGTTGTCACGGGTCAGCCCTGCCAACCGGGACGGCGCGTCCTTGTCTCCGATGCCCTCTGCGACGTGAATGTGAACGCCGACACCGAGGTCATTTGCCAGATGAGCCGCGTTGCGAAGCGACTCATCTGAGCACGTGAAGGCGGCGTGAATCCCCACGAGGCCCTTGTTGCCTTCTTTGATGAACCGTTCGTTTTCAGCGAGGCCGCGCCTGGCTCCTTCGACGCCGTGGCGGTCGGTGATGCCGTAAGCCGGGAGAACCCGGACTCCGACCTCTGCGCAAGCCTCGGCGATCACGTTCAGGCTGCCTTCGATGGCGTTCGGTGACTCGTGGTGGTCGACGATTGCAGTGGTGCCGGCCTCGAGAGCTTCGACCGCACCGAGCATCGCCGACCAGCGAATCATCTCCAGGTCGAGGGCAGTATCGAGACGCCACCAGATTTGTTCGAGGATCGTCTGGAAGTCTGTCGGGGTCTTCGGGGGAGGAGGCATTCCTCTGGCCAGAGCCGAATAGAGGTGGTGGTGGGCACAAACCAATCCGGGTGTAGTCGCTGCCATATCGCTCCTCTCGGCTACCCAAGCTAGCGGGCCGGCCTCGCCGTTTCCTTTCTCGCAGGGGAACCTCACCATTGAGCAGTGATTCCGGCGCCGGGACCGATCCGGAAATGGGGGTGCCGGTCGGCAACTATCCTGGTTGAGTCTTCTTCCTGCTCCGGTCGTGTAGCTCCCGGCCCGGGGCAGACGTGGAGCTTGTCGAGTGAATGCGGGGTATGGGATGCGAACGATCACGAGATACCACAGGCCTACGACCCTCGACGAGGCGTTAGATCTAATGGCGAGGGACGGAGTGAATTCGGTAGTGGTAGCCGGCGGAACGGTCGTGAACTCCTCGCCTCAGCCACCGGACACAGAAGTCATCGATCTTCAAGCCATCTGTAGCCGTGCGATCGAGCGCGACAATGGCCGCCTGGCCATCGGCGCAATGACCCGGCTGCAGGGTCTCGTCGAGAGCCCGGCGGTTCCATCGCTGCTGCGCGAGCTTGCATATCGTGAAGGTCCCAACACTCTCCGGAACGCCGCCACGATTGGTGGCACTGTGGCAACCGGTGACCCCGACAGCGAGCTTCTGGCGGGTTTGCTGGTCTACGAAGCACAGGTCAGAATCGAGCACCCGGGCGGCCCTTCGACTCTTCCGGTTGTAGATCTGCTCGCCGATCCACGAGTACTCGCCGGTGGGATCATCGGCTCGATCTCTGTCGCCACAGGCGGAGCCACTGCCTCGGCCAGGACCGGGCGCACTCCCGCCGATGTTTCGATCGTTGCCGCGATCGGGCGAGCTGCGAGTGACGGTGTGCTTCTGGCCCTGACCGGGGTTGCCGCCACGCCGATCCTCGCTACCCGTGAAACGATCGCTTCTCTCGATCCGTCCGGCGATTTCCGCGGGTCGGCCGAATATCGGATCGACCTTGCCGGGACCCTGGCCGACCGAGTATTCGGTCAGTTGGGAGGTGTGCAGTGAAGATCGACCTGAGAGTGAACGGGATCGATCGATCCTTCGAGACTGCTCCACACGAGTCTTTACGAGCTGTGCTCCGGCGCGAGGGTTTCTTCAGCGTTCGTTTCGGAGCCGAGACCGGCGAGACCGGGGCGGATGCCGTCCTGCTCGACGGTCGGTTGGTTTCCTCCGAGATCATGCTGGCCGCCCAGGCCGATGGGCACAGCATCGAGACGGTCGAAGGCCTGAATCCGGCGCGGGGACTTCACCCGATCCAGGAGGCTTTCGTCGCCTCGGGCGCCATCCAGTCCGGATATTCGACCCCGGCGATGATTCTCGCCGCCAAAGAGCTGCTCGACCGTAATCCGGACCCCACCGAGTTTGAGGTGCGGGATGCGTTGTCCGGAGTCCTCGATCGCGAGACCGGCTACTTGCGGCCGGTCCACGCCATCCTGCGGGCCGCGGCAATGCTGCGCGGTGAGGCGGTCGCGCCGATTGAACCGGCGCTGATCGAGCCCCTCGTCGAGCCCGATCAAAGCCCCGATTTCGGCGCGGTCGATCGGTGGCTCGACTTGCCGCCGCTGGCCCCGAAGGTCATCCCGAGCCCCGACGTGCCCGAGACTCAGGTGGTCGGCAAGCCTGAGCGAAAGGTCGACGCCATCAAGCTCGCCAAGGGCCATCCGGCGTTCGTAGACGACATCGAACTGCGCGGGATGCTCTACGCCAAGATGCTCTACAGCCCGCATGCTCATGCCCGGATCGTCAGTATCGACGACTCGCGAGCCCGTGCTCTTCCCGGCGTGCACGCCGTTCTCCACCACGAGAACGTGGCTCGGGTCAGGTACGCCTCCGGCGGCCAGAGCTACCCGAACCCGCTTCCCTACGATCAGGTCAGCTTCGATAACAAGGTCAGGCACGTTGGAGACCGGGTCGCCGTGGTCGCTGCCGAGTCCATCGAGATCGCCGAGGAGGCCGTTTCTCTGATCGAGGTCGAATACGAAGTCCTGCCTGCGGTGTTCGACGAAAACGAGGCAATTGCCGGTGATGCGCCCATCATTCACGACGAGCCGGATATGGAAGGCGCCCACGACGCCGCTCGCAACATCGTCCAGCACATCGAAGCTGAAGTAGGAGACATCGAGGCCGGACTGGCCGAAGCCGATCACGTGTTCGAGCGAACCTTCCGGGTGCATCAGGTTCAGCAAGCGCCGATTGAGCCGCACATCGCCATCTCCTGGTTGGACAGCGATGAACGACTTGTCATCCGGACCTCGACACAGGTCCCTTTTCACGTTCGCCGAATGGTTGCCCCGCTGCTCGGCCTGCCCGTTCGGCAAGTACGGATCATCAAACCCCGCATCGGTGGTGGCTTCGGCGTGAAACAGGAGATGCTGATCGAGGACATCGTCGGGCATTTGACCCTGGCCACCGGACGCCCTGTGCGCCTCGAGCTAAACCGGCAGGAAGAATTCGTTTCGAGTCGAACCCGACATCCGCAGACGATCACCTTCACGACGGGTGTCAAGAGTGACGGAACTCTGGTCGCCCAGAAGATGCGGACCGTGGCCAACACCGGCCCTTATGGAACGCACGCGTTGACGGTGCAGATGGTCAGCGGTCTGCGCGGCCTCAGCTCGTATAACTCCCCGAATAAGAAGTTCGACTGTGACGTGGCTTACACGAATGTGCCGGTCGCCGGCGCCTATCGCGGTTATGGAGCGCCGCAGGCGCTCTTTGCTCTCGAGTCGCACATGGAGGACATTGCGACGGCGCTCGGATTGGACGTGCTCGACTTCAGACGTAGGAACTGGACCAAGGTCGGCGACCCGCTGGACATGGCTGCCGAGCTCGGCGAGGGGGCGGCCGAGATGAAATTCATTCCCGTGGTCACCTCCAGCGGCATGGATGAGTGTGTTGCACAGGGACAGCGTGCCGTTGGGTGGCATCGCCGCTACGACCCCGACTGGGTCAGTCCGAGCGATCGTCCGCACATTCGGCGCGGACTCGGCTTTGCGATGTGCATGCACGGGAGCGCCATCTCCGGACTCGATATGGGCGGTGCGAGCCTCAAGATCAACGACGACGGATCGTTCAATCTCCTCATTGGAGCCACCGATCTCGGTACCGGTGCCGACACGATCCTGGCGCAGATCGCGGCAGAGGTGCTGGGCGTACCGACCGAGGAAATCATCGTTTACGCCGCCGACACCGATATGACACCGTTCGATGTGGGTGCCTATGCCTCGAGTACCACCTATGTGTCCGGCATGGCTGTCAAGAAAGCCGCCGACGATGTTCACCGGCAGATCGTCACCCGGGCCGCGTTGATGCTCGATGTTGACTCGCCCGGCGAAATCGTCCTGCGCGACCGGGCGGCCTTTGCCACGGATGGGCGCTCGGTGACTCTGGCAGAGGTCGCGTTGCATTCGCTTCACCAGGATGATCAGCACCAGATCATGTCAACAGCGTCTTACGTTGCGCCCGATTCGCCGCCACCGTATGCCGCACAGTTCGCCGAGGTCGAGGTGGATGTGGAAACCGGGCAGGTCACCGTCTACTCACTCGTGATGGCAGTCGACTGCGGAGTTCCGATCAATCCCATGACCTCAGCCGGACAGGTCGAAGGTGGGATGGTTCAGGCACTCGGATACGGCCACTGTGAGGAAATGGCCTTCGACGAGAACGGCCGGATGGTCAATGCTCGCTTCGGGCCGTACAAGCTCTATCGCAGCGACGAGATGCCCCGGATCGAGGCGTACATGGTGCAGACCATGGAGAAGTCGGGCCCGTTTGGTGCCAAGGCGATCGCTGAAATCCCGAAGGACGGCGTGGCACCGGCGATTCGCAACGCGATCTTCAACGCAACGACCGTTGCCATCGACAACATACCCTTCACGCCCGAGCGGGTGTGGCGGGCGTTGCAGGACCGCTGAGTCGCGTGGCCTCAGGTGACAACGCCCGGGTGCTGCGCGAACTGGCTGGCGCAGTGGAACGCGGCCGTCCGGTGGCTCTGGCCACCGTCGTCCAAACCCGGCGTTCGGTTCCGCGCAGAGCCGGCACCAAGATGCTCGTCTTCGGCGACGGTCGCACCGTAGGGACGGTGGGTGGCGGAGCGATGGAGGCGGCGGTCGTTGAGAAGGCACTCGCCGCCATTGGTAGCGGCATGAACAGTCTGTTGGAATACGATCTCTTGAATCCCGCCGACGGGGATCCGGGGATCTGCGGCGGCGAAGTGAAGATCTACCTGGAGCCTTACATGCCCCCTCATACGGTCTACGTCATCGGTTGTGGTCACGTTGGTCGCAGCGTGGTCGACCTGGCCCATTGGCTCGGCTACCGCACGATCGCGATCGACGATCGAGAGGATCTGATTTCGGAGGAGGCGTTACCGAACGCCGATGTACGGTTCAACGGGTCGGTGGACCAAGCCGTAGCCGAGCATCCGATAAGTGTCGATTCGTCGGTCGTGGTCGTAACCAGGAGCACAGATCTCGATGTTGCCGCCCTGCCGCATCTGGTGGGCTCGGCGGCCCGCTACGTCGGCGTGATGGGCAGCGCCACGCGGTGGCGAACGACCCGCGACCGTCTGATTGGAGAGGGGGTTCCCGTTGAGAGCCTCGATCGGGTGCATTCGCCGATCGGCCTGGAAATGGGCGCCGAGACCCTCGAAGAGATAGCCGTCTCCATTCTGTCTGAGATCATCAAGGTCAACCGGACGGCCGAGGTCTAGTGCTCTTTGGTGAGCAGCTGGTCGTCGTCCGCGGCGGCGGTGATCTCGCCACCGGCGTTGTGCTTCGACTGTGCCGGGCGGGGTTCCCGGTCATCGTCACGGAACTTGCCCGTCCGCTGACGATCCGGCGCACGGTGGCTGTTTCTTCTGCGGTATCCGAGGGAACGTTCCGTGTTGATGGGCTTTCGGCAGTCCGCGTAGAGTCTCCCGCCGCCGCCGTCGAGGCGGCCCTGTTCGGCCGGGTTCCCGTACTGGTTGATCCAGGACTCCCCGAGCTGCCGGTCCGGCCTTCCGTGGTGGTCGACGCCAGGCTGGCGAAACGAAATATCGATACGTCGATCGACGACGCGCCGCTGGTTGTCGGCCTCGGCCCGGGGTTTACCGCCGGCGTGGACTGCCACGCGGTCGTGGAGACGATGCGAGGCCACCGGCTCGGTCGAGTGATCCGCGCTGGCTCGGCCGCGCCGGACACCGGTGTACCCGGAGTGATCGGTGGAGAGGCGGGGGCGCGGGTGGTGCGGGCGTCGACGTCCGGCACGCTGATCTGGCGGGTGGCCATCGGCGATACGGTCGGCGCCGGTGAGGTGCTCGGCGACATCGATGGCGAGGCTATTGAGGCACCGCTCAGCGGAGTTGTCCGTGGCCTGCTGTCCGAAGGTGAGGCTTTGCAGGGGCTCAAGATCGCCGACATCGATCCCCGTGCAGATGCAGCCGCATGTTTCGAGATTTCCGACAAGTCGCTGGCAGTAGGTGGGGGAGTTGTGGAGGCTGTGCTGGCGTGGCTGGGTCTGTCGGGATGACCCTGGCCGGGCAGCTGGGCGTACGGCCGCGCGAGCTCATTGCGCTGGTCGGTGGAGGGGGGAAGTCGACCCTAATGTTTCGGCTCGGTGCCGAACTGGCAGCGGGCGGCCGGCGGGTGGTTCTAACGACCACCACGAAGATGGGTCGTAATCAGATCGACGCGGTTCCGAACGTGTGTGAGTCGATCGATTGCACTTTGGCGGTTCAGCCGCATCCAGGCCCGATCATGCTGGTGACGGGTGGGGATTCCCACAAGGTGACCGGCCCGCTACCTGAAGAACTAGACACTCTGGCGTGCCACCCGTTGATTGACTTCGTGGTTGTCGAGGCCGACGGCGCGCACGGCAGGCCCCTCAAAGCCCCGGCAGCACACGAACCGGTTGTGCCGTCAACCGCGACGATGGTCGTGATCGCCATGGGCATCGATGCGGTCGGTGGGAGACTGATGGACGTTGCCCACCGGGTTGAGCGGGCTGTTGCGTTCACGGGCTTCGCTGGCGATCGAGTTCTGACAGCGGAGGACTGCGCGATTGTCTTGAGCCATCCGGACGGCGCCCTTCGGGAAGTGCCCGCCGGAGCCCGGGTGGTGGTGGCATTGACCAAGGTGACCGGCGAATCGGCAGGCGCGGCGGAGCGGGTCTGCCGGGCGTTGGCCGGCCATCCGGCGATCGACGATGTGATTGTGATTCGGGGTCGATGAACCAGGTCTGTGGGTCTCGTGTTCGGCGTGGTCCGGGCCGATCGGTGGCGCTACCGTCCCCTTCATGGTTTGGGAACCGGAAGTAGAAGAGCTCCGTAGGCGCAAGGAACTGGCCGAAGGTCTCGGTGGCGAGGAGCGCGTTGCCCGGCATAAGGCATTGGGCAAACTCACGGTCAGGGAGCGGATCCACGCCCTCGTCGATGAGGGCTCATTCCGTGAAGTAGGTTCGACGGCCGGCTTCGCTGTTTACGGAGATGACGGTGACCTTGTCGAGTTCGTTCCGGCCAATTTCGTATTCGGTCGTGCTGAGATCGACGGCCGGCCCGTGGTGGTAGCAGGTGACGACTTCACGGTTCGCGGTGGTTCTTCAGACGCGGCAATCTGGAGGAAAGCCGTCTACGCCGAGCAGCTCGCCAGGGAGCTCAAGCTTCCGATTGTCCGTCTCGTCGACGGTTCAAGTGGCGGAGGGAGCGTCAAGTCCTACCACGACATTGGACGCACATATGTGCCGCCGCTGCCGGGTTGGGCAGATCAGACGGCCATGCTCTCGGAGATTCCGGTAGTCGCAGCCGGGCTCGGCTCGGTCGCCGGACTCGGAGCGGCCCGGGTGGCGGCCAGCCATTTCTCCCTCATGGTTGAAGGCACGTCACAGATCTTTACCGCCGGCCCCCCGGTCGTCGCATACGCAACCCACGAGGACGTGGACAAGGAGCAACTCGGCGGCGTTGAGATTCACGGAGTGAACGGCACAGTCGACAACGTTGCCCGCTCTGAGGAGGAAGCGTTCTGGCAGATCCGGGCCTTCCTCTCGTTTCTCCCACGTCATGTCGGGCAACGCGCTCCACGCCGGACATCGAGAGACGACCCGGCACGACGCGAGGAGCGGTTGCTCTCAGTCATACCCCGGAGCCGCCGGGCGGCTTATGACCCGTTCGACCTGATCCAGATGGTCGTCGACACCGAATCCCTGTTCGTCATCGGGTCGGGATGGGGGCAGTCGGTGATTACCGCGCTGGCGCGGCTCGATGGCTATCCGGTCGGAGTGCTGGCGTCCGATCCGAACCAGCTCGGTGGGACGCTGACCGCGGACGGCTCCGACAAGATGAGGAGGTTCGTCGATCTGTGCGACACGTTCCACCTCCCTCTGGTCAATCTCGTCGACCAACCGGGGTTTGCCGTTGGAGTACAGGCTGAGGTCGAGGCGACCATCCGCCGCGGGGTCACCGCGATTGCCGCCTTGTATCAGTTGACCGTGCCGGTGTTCACTGTGATCTTGCGGCGTGCTTTCGGCGTCGCCGGGGCGGCGTTGGTCGATAGGGGAGAGCCCGACGTTCGGGTCGCCTGGCCGAGCGGAGATTGGGGATCGTTGCCCCTGGAAGGCGGAGTGGAAGCCGCCTACCGGAGGGCTCTCGCCGACTCTGACGATCCAGATGCGCTGCGAGAAGAGTTGCTGGCCGGCTTCGAGGCGATCCGATCGCCGTTCCGGACGGCCGACGCGTTCGACATCGAAGAGATCATCGACCCACGCGACACCCGCCCGATCTTGTGTGAGTGGGTGAATCTGGTGTGGGACACGATCGAGCCGGGCCCCCGAACTCGCGGCTACAGGCCCTAAGAGACCGTTTTCGCGCGACATTCAGCCCCTATCGGGTCGGAATGTCGCGCGAAAACGAGGTTCTGTTACTTTTGGATCGGTTGGTGGACTGCCATGGGGAGGCGGTTACGCCAGATTCCGTCCACCTCGTGGAAGGCGGCGGCCACCGCCCCGGCCGTTGGAACCAGGCCGATTTCGCCGACACCCTTGACACCGTACGGCGCCCTTGGTTGTGGTACCTCGATCAGCACGGCCTCGATTTCCGGGATGTCTTTGGCCCGGAGGATTCCGAGGCTGCGCAAGGTCATGTTGGTTGGCATCCCGAGGTCGTCGGTGGGGAACTCCTCGGTGAGGGCATACCCGAGGCCCATGTGAACGGCGCCTTCGATCTGGCCTTCGACAAGCATCGGATTCATGGCCCGGCCGACGTCGTGGACTGCGATCACCTTTTCGATGGATCCCGTCTCGGGGTCCGCGATGACCAGCTGGGCGGCGTAACCGAACGCCGAATGGATGATCGGGTTCTCCAGGCCGTCCTCGAGTGCGTTGGTCCAGTCGACCCGGTACTCGCCGACGTAGTCAACTCCGGGTGCCTGCCCTGCCTCGTTGGCGATGCGGCAGGCATCGGCGACGGATCCGGCGCCCAGCAGCGTTCCGCGCGATCCGGTGGTTTGGCCGGCGCCCAATTCCCTGGTCGTGTCGACGACCACCCGGATCCGGGCCGGGTCGATACCGAGTTCCTCGGCGGCGATCTGCATGGCCACGGTGTGGATTCCCTGACCCATCTCCGTCCAGCAGTGGCGGACCTCGACCGTTCCATCCTCTTCGAACCGGACAACTGCTTTGGAGATCTCGACGAAACCGTTGCCGAGGCCGGAGTTCTTCAGACCAAGACCGAGTCCGATCGCCTTTCCCTCGGCGCGGGCGGCGTCGTAGGCGGGCTTCACTGCGTCGAGGCACTCGCGCGCTCCGGCCGACCCTTCGTCCATGATCTGGCCGGGACCCCACACGACCCCGGGGGTGATGACATTGCGCGAGCGGATTTCCCAACCACTGATGCCGACCTGCTCGGCCAGTCGGTCGAGGAGGCCCTCTGTCGCGAACTGAGCCTGATTGGCGCCGAATCCGCGGAAGGCGCCGCACACCGGGTTGTTGGTACGGACCGCGACCGCTTCGACGTCGATGACCGGAAACACGTACGGTCCGGCCGCGTGACCGGCGGCGCGTTCGAGGACCTTCATTCCTACCGACGCGTAGGGTCCTGAGTCTCCGACCATTCGCGCCCGCAACGCCGTCAAGCGGCCGTCCGAATCACAACCTGCCGACGCTTCGATGCGGATCGGGTGTCGTTTTGCGTGCATCAGCAGCGACTGCTCTCGGGTCAGAGTGCACTTGACCGGGCGTTGCAGTAGATGGGCGGCCAGCGCCGTCTGTCCCTGGTTCGACATGTCTTCTTTTCCGCCGAAGGCGCCGCCGTTGGACACAAGTTCGACCACGACATCTTCCGTGTCGACATTGAGAATCGACGCGATCTGATTCCGGTCATCCCAGACCCCCTGGCCTCCCGAGTAGACAGTGAGCCGGCCATCTTCTGGAACAGCCAGGGTCGATTCCGGCTCGAGGAAGGCGTGTTCGACGCGCTGCGTGTGGAATGTCTCATGGACTGTGAAGGCCGAGCCTCGGAGCGCCTCGTCCACATCGCCTCGCGCGTACTCCGAGCGGGAGAGAATGTTGCCGTTCAGGCCCCACACCGCATCTTCATCGGAGGCGAGGGCTGCGTCCGCCGTCGTGAACGGTGGCAGGACCTCGTACTCGACATCCACGAGTTCGGCAGCACGGCGGGCGACGTCAACGCTCTCAGCGACGACGATGGCGAGCACGTCACCAAGGTAGGAAGTGCGGCCCCCTTCCGGAATGAATACCGGCCAATCGGTGTGAATGATGCCCACACGCAGTTCACCAGGCACGTCGGCGCCCGTGTAGACGGCTACGACACCATCCGCTGCTTCTGCCGCCGATGTGTCGATCCGCAAAACGTTGGCCCGTGCATGATCTGCCAGCTTGAGTGCTGCGTGCAGCATGCCGTCGACGACCATATCGTCAACGTATCCGCGGTCACCCAATGCCAACTCGCGAGCCTCATACTTGGCGCCCGACTTTCCTATGCCCGTTGGGAGTTCGGGAATCGGAACGGCCCCGTCTCTCAGCATCTCGATCGCTTCGAAGATCTTCGTGTAGCCGGTGCAGCGGCACAGGTGTCCACCAAGCCGGCCGGCGGTCGTCTCTCGCGTCAGGTCCTTGCCCTTCTGGTCCAGCAACGCCTTTGTGCGGACGAGAATGCCCGGCGTGCAGAAGCCGCATTGCAGGGCACCCGTAACTGCGAACGCGGTCGCCAGGCGTTCGCGCTCCTCGGGATCGAAACCCTCGAGAGTCGTGACCTCCTTCCCGGCTGCCTTGTTCATTTCTACGAGGCAGCTCTGGATGGCCTTGCCGTCGAGGAGCACCGTGCAGGCTCCGCACTGGCCCGAAGGCGAGCAGCCGTCCTTGGGCGAGGTGATACCGAGCTCTTCACGCAAAGCCGCCAGCAAATGAGGATGATCAGAACGAACGGAGGCATGACCACCGTTGAGTCTGAAGCTGGTGGTCTTTGGAGTCGTGAACGTCATAACACCTCTCTGGACGGCCGCCGGGACATGCTCGAAGTGAAGCAACCGGTTGTCAAGATCGCAACCGGGACGTCTTTTTGTGTCATAGGTCCCCACTGCATGTGCCCCTTGCTCGGTTGACATCGAGCCGGCGTTCGGCGAGCCTCATCTGAGTTTGCCGGGAAGGGGCCGGAACATCCGCGAGAGGGAGTCGGATCGGGTGGCAACAGCGGAGACGAACCGCCGTTCTAGACCGAAGTTTGTCGCGTACCTCGTGCCGCTCGCCGCCGTGGTCGTCGCTCTTGGTATCGGTGCCATCATGCTCGGCCTGCTGGGAGCCAGCCCGATCGAGGGGTTCCGGGCGATGCTCAAGGGAGCATTCGGAAGTAGTGATGCTTTGATCGAAACGGCGCTCAAGGCCACTCCGCTTTTGTTTGTCGGCGTGGGAATCACGATTGCCTTCCGGGCAAACGTCATCAATATCGGCGGGGAAGGGCAAATGGTCGCCGGAGCCCTGCTCGCTACCGCGATCGCTCTTGCCCTTCCCGATTTGCCGGCCGTGGTCATGCTGCCGACCGTTCTGGTGGCAGGCATTGTCGGCGGGGCCGCCTGGGGGGCTGTGCCCGGCGCTCTGAAGGCCTATTACAACGTCAACGAGATACTCAGCACGATCATGCTGAACGTCGTTGCCGTGCAACTCATGAATTACCTCTTGCGCGGTCCGATGATCGATCCGGGCGAGCTCGAACGGGGTACCCGGATTCCGCAGACGGCACGGCTCCAGGAGGGCGCGGATCTTCCCCTGCTCTTCGGTGGTGGTCGGCTCCACATCGGCCCGCTCGTGGCCGTACTGGCGGCGATCGGCGCCTACATACTCCTGTGGCGCACTCCTCTCGGGTACCGGGTCCGTGCGGTCGGGTTGAGTCCGGATGCCGCCCGCTATGCGGGCATATCAGTCAAACGAACGATTGTCCTGGCAATGACTATGAGTGGCGCTATGTCGGGTCTGGCGGGAGCCGTCCTCGTATTCGGAAGCGAGAGCCACCGGATGGTCACAGACGGCTCGACCGTCGGCTTCACAGGATCAGCCGGATTCAACGGGATCGTGGCTGCTCTGTTCGGAGGGCTTCATCCGTTGTGGACTATTCCGGCCTCGTTCATGTTCGGCGGCCTCCTAGTCGGCGGCATTGCGCTCCAACGAGCCGTGCAAGTGCCATCGGCTTTGATCATGGCCCTGAACGGGCTCGTCGTTGTCTTTGTGGTGGCCAGCGACAGATGGAAGAAACGCCTCCAGGAGCAACCCGTCCACCTCGATGATGTGGCGCCGAACCCGCCGCCTCCGAGAGAAACCGTGGTTGATGGAGGGGGAGGGCCGTGAACGAGTTCTTCACCCAGGCGATCCTCATAGCAACTGTGGCGTCCGGAATCCGTCTGGCGGTTCCTTTGCTACTCGCCTCCCTTGGAGAGACCTTCGGTCAACGAAGCGGTGTGCTCAACCTCGGCGTCGACGGGATCATGTTGCTGGGCGCGTTCGGCGGCTACTACACCGTTCTCAAGACAGACAGCGTTTGGCTCGGCCTGCTGACGGGTATAGGGATCGGCATCATCCTCGGACTCGTGTCGGCAGTTATCTCAGTCACGCTGAAGGCCGAGCAGGGCATCAGCGGAATCGGTATCTATCTCTTCGGCCTAGGCATGAGCGATCTCCTCTTCCAGAAGCTCGTCGGGACGCCGCGGCCAGTCAGCAGCTTCCCGAAGCTGGATATCCCCGGCCTCAGTGACATCCCGATACTGGGAGAGATGCTGTTCCAGCACAGCATGATCGTCTACGTGGCGTTCGGCCTGGTCCCCGTGAGCATGTACATCATCAATCGAACAACGTTCGGAATGAACATACGGGCAGTCGGCGAGAACCCTGAGGCGGCAGACAGTCTCGGCGTGAGTGTGGTTCGTACCCGCTATCTAACGGTCACCATCGGAGGAACGCTGGCCGGGATTGCCGGTGCAGCATTGGCGATCGATCTCGGGATCTTCCAGCAGAACCTGACGAACGCGCAAGGGTTCATCGCCATCGCACTCGTCTATTTCGGCGCCTGGCGCCCGGCAGGGGTGATGGGCGGAGCGCTCCTGTACGGATTCGTCAACTCCCTGGTCCTGCAGTTCAAGACCCTGGGCATCATCCCGAGAAGCTGGTCGGACATCGCCGCCATGGCCCCGGCCATCATCACAATCCTGGCGTTGGTGCTGGTAGCGCGGAGGTTCCGTCAGCCGGCGGCCCTCACCAAACCTTTCACCAGAGGAGCATGAAAGCGGCGACCGGCATGCCGGCCGCCATCGAATAGGAGGAAGAATGAGAAGACGACATACAACCTGGTTGGCGCTGTTCGCAGCGCTGATGATGGTGCTGGCCGCCTGCGGGGACAGTACCGATGACACAACCGCAACCGACGACACGGAGGCTTCGACAGAAACGACGGCCGCGGCTGCCGAACCGTTCCGTATCGCCATCGTGGCCCCATCGGCCTCGAACGATTTGGCCTTCACGCAGTCGATCGTCGATGCGGTCGACGTAATCAAAGGTGAGATGGGCAACGTCGAGGTTGCCGTGACCGACGGCACTTTCGTCGTCGAGGACGCAGCAGCTGCCATCCGCGGCTACGCGTCTGAGGGCTACGACCTCGTGATCGCCCACGGCTCCCAGTACGGTGGTTCTCTCCAGGAAATCGCTCCGGACTTCCCGGAGGTCTCGTTCGCCTGGGGAACCGCGGCTGATACATTCGGGATTGCGAACGTTTACTCCTACGAGGCCGCCTCTGACGAGGGTGGCTATGTGATGGGAGTCATGGCGGCGGCACTCAGCGAGAGCGGCACGATCGGCGTGGTCGGACCGATCGAGGTCGGTGATGCCAAGTTGTACGTCGACGGCTTCGCAGCCGGGGCTGTTGCCCAGAACCCGGCGGCGTCCGTCAACATCAACTACACGGGTTCGTTTGGTGACGTGGCTCTCGCTTCGGAGGCGGCTCAGGCCCATGCGGCGGCGGGTGCCGATGTGATGTCGGGTACGGCCCAGATGGTCGTTGGTGCCGTCGGAGTCGCAGACGAGCAGGGGATCCTCTGGTTCGGCACACAAGCGAACCAGACCTCGCTGGCTCCCGACATCGTCGTGGCGTCTCAGGTCTATCACTGGGAGGTCATTCTCAGGGACATCATCTCCAATCTCCAGAGCGGCAAACTCGGCGGCGAGATCTACTCGATCAATCTGGCCAACGGTGGCGAGGTCATCGAGTACAACCCCGCTTATGCGCTTCCCGATGACGTTAAGCAACTCGCCGAAGACACGATCGCCGGCATCGTGGACGGCTCGATCAGCACCGGCGGGTAACCGGCCGAGCTATGAGAGATATGCACACCGGGAGGAGCGGTATCAGGTACCAGGTAACAGGTATCAGGACCCCGCGTGTGCGCACATCGAGGGGCGAGCGAGCTTTGTCGCTCGCCCCTCCGACTCCACTTGAGGACATTCCATGAGCGATGTGCCGATGCTCGAGATGCGCGGCATCACCAAGCGTTTCCCCGGTGTGCTCGCCAACTACCGGGTCGACTTCGACGTTCGGTCCGGCGAGGTGCACACGCTGCTCGGCGAGAATGGGGCGGGTAAGAGCACGCTGATGAAGATCCTCTACGGCCTCTATCAGGCCGACGAGGGCGAGATCCTTCTGAACGGTGAGCCGGTCGAGATCCACAGTCCGATGGATGCCATTGAACGCAACATCGGCATGATTCATCAGCATTTCATGCTCGTGGAGACGCTGACCGTTGCCGAGAATGTGGCACTCGGGCTGCCGTCCGATCGCGGCTTTCGGACCGATCTCGATGCGGTGTCCGAGAGAATCGAAGCGCTCGCCGAACGCTACGGGCTTTCGATCGATCCGAGTGCGATCGTATGGCAACTGGCCGTTGGGCAGCGGCAGCGGGTGGAGATCATCAAGGCTCTCTATCGGGAGGCAAACCTGCTGATTCTCGATGAGCCGACCGCGGTCCTCACACCCCAGGAAGTTGATCAGCTCTTTGTCACGTTGCGGCAGATGACCGCCGATGGTCGAGGACTGATCTTCATCTCCCACAAACTCCATGAGGTGCTGGCGCTGAGCGATCGGATCACCGTCTTGCGGCAGGGTCACATCACCGGCAAGGTTCCGGTGGAGGGAGCAACGCGCGAGAGCCTGGCCGAGATGATGGTCGGGCGTCAGGTGAAGCTGGTACCAGACAAGCCACCGGTAGAGGTCGGCTCGGCGGCTCTAGAGATCAGCGGTCTACGGGTCGTGGGCGATCGCGGTCACGAAACGGTGCGCGGCCTCAATCTCGAAGTTCGCGCCGGCGAAATACTCGGCATCGCCGGAGTGTCCGGGAACGGGCAGCGGGAGATGGCACAGGCTATCGCCGGCCTCCGGGAGGTGACCGGCGGCTCCATCCGCATCGGTGGTGTAGAAACGACCAACCTGAAGCCGGCCGAGATCCGCAAGCACGGCCTCGCCTATGTCACGGAGGGACGGTTGCGGGACGGCGCCATTGCCGATTTCTCCGTTTCCGAGAACATCATGCTGATCGACCATGCCGATCCGAGGTACCTCAACCGTGGTCTGATGGATTTCAGGGCGATTCGAGAGCACAGTCAGATGCTGGTTGATCAATACGCGGTCAAGACCCCCAATCTGGAGACGCCTGCCAAGAACTTATCCGGCGGCAACATTCAGAAGATGATCCTGGCGCGGGAGATGTCGGGAACCCCGACCGTGCTCGTAGCTTCCCAGCCGACTCGGGGCGTCGACATCGGAGCTGCCGAGTACATCCACAGCCGCCTGGTCCAGCAGCGTGCTGAGGACACCGCCATCCTCATGATTTCCGAGGACCTGGACGAGGTGTTCGCTTTGTCGGACCGGATCGCTGTGATCTACGAGGGAGAGATCATCGGCATCGTCGATCCGGCCGCGGCTACCAGGGAACAAGTCGGGCTGATGATGGCGGGTGTTCGGCCGGAGGCATGACGATGGCCGACGACTTGTCGAACCTGCAACGGCCCATTCAGCCGATGCCCGATGTGATCCGAACGGCGTTGGAAGATGCCGGACTCTTCGACGAGTACCTCAAACGACCGCCCTATCAACGCAACGATTACCTGAGTTGGATCACCCGTGCCAAACGGCAGGACACCCAGGATCGAAGATTGGCGCAGATGCTCGACGAACTCCGCCGGGGCGACGTCTACATGAAGATGGAGTGGCATCCGCGCTGATGTACTCGTCCCGCGGGTTTCAATCCGATGCTTCGAGTAGTTGTATCCACTCACCGGTATCGAAGTCGATTGCCCACACGTCCGAGGTGGCGTCGACCCACCAGTTTCCAAAGACACTGTTGATGAGGACGAGGCGGTTGTTGATAGAGTCGAACACCATCGCTGCGAACACGTTGTAAGGGGGTGGCCGGGTTCGGAGCGAAACATGTCCAGGCGAGTGTTGTTGTCTCGAATCGGCAGATTTCTCTTTCGTGGGTGGAAACGTAGGCCGTGTCTCCGCTCGTCGCGAGCGCGACCGACCCAAATCCGCCGGCAATGGATGGCGGCTCTGCTGCGACCTTCGCGATTTTGCCGCTGCGGGGATCGACCAGTCCTGCGAGGCCGAGAATCCGGTCGAGTGATGGAACGTAGGCGAGGAGCATGAAAGGTTCCTCCGGCAGGGTTCCGACGGCCGTCCACCGGTCGGAATCAACGTCGTAGGTCTTCACGATTCCCATGTGCTGTGTGATCACAAGACCGGATATCGAGTCGTACACGGCTCCGCCGGCCGGCCAGAAGTCCAAGAAGCTCCCGGCGCTAGATCCCTTGGACCAGGCATTCTCGTTCGGGTCGTAGACCGATATTTGTTCACCGAGTGCGATGAGGCGGTCCGAATCGACGTCGTACACAACCCCGGCCGCTTCACCAACTCGCGCACCCTCGGGATGAAGATTCGTCCAGGTGTTTGTACATACGTCGAAGGCCCAGGTATCTCCGAGCAAGTCGACGTACATGATGCGGCCCCTGTGCTGGTCGAAAGCAGCAGCAGCGTTGCCAACCCAACCCGGCTCGGGGCGGCCCTGGTTGACCGATCCGGGAGTATCCGGGTCACTACCCGTCGGGCAAGTAGCGGCGGTCGGCGGTGGTTTGGCCTCCGCAGTGGTGAGAATCGGATCCCAGGTGCCCTCATCGCTCAGATACTCGATTCCCTCAACACGGGCCACCTCGAGGTGCTCGTCTACAGGAAGAGTGGTTGTGGGAATCGTCGCCCCTGATGTGGTCGTTACCTCGAGTGAGGTCGGTGTGACGATGGACTGTGTTGATGCTGGTCCAGCATCCTGCGATGAAACCGAAGCACAACCAGCCACAACGAGCAGCGACAGCAGTCCGCCGACGGTCGCTTATATCACCGTGGTGACTTCCCTCATTGATCCGATGCCTCGAGAAGTTGAATCCACTCTTCGGTATCGAGGTCGATCGCCCACACGTCATCGGTGCCATTCACCCACCAGTCACCACCGATACCGTTTATGAGGATCAGCCGCTGATTGATCGGGTCGCCAACCATGGCGGCGAACACCGTATGCCGGTTGTTCTGCAAGGTGGCGGGGGTATCGAAGCAGGCGGTCCAGGTGCGTGTGCTGGTGTCGAACCCGCAGATGTCGCCTCTGCCCAGCTTGACGTACACGGTGTCGGCGGCAGGTCCGAAAACCCCGACGGGCCACACCAGGTTGACTATGGGGGTGTCGGTTGTGCTCGAGGTGGCTCCTCCGGTGCGGGGATCGACGAGGACCGTCGTTTGGATGTCTGAGGTGAAGATGAGCCGATCGATCGTCTGCGAGTAGCTGAGGAGCTCCAGCCACTGCGTGTCGTTACCCTGGCGCTGAGCTTGTGACGGCTCGAACGAAACAGTCCCGATCAATGTCCATTCGTTTGTATCAACGTCGTAGGCCCACACCTCCCAGTAGCCGGCGTTTTCGACCTGCTCACCCCAACCCACCCACCGCGTGGTGATGATCAGACCTGTGACCGGGTCGTACACGGCACCCATGGGAACGATGAGGCCATCACCGATACCGATGGTGTCGTTACTCGGCTGGGTCCAGGTGTTGGTGTTGGCGTCGTAAACCGAGATGTGTTCGTAGCCAAGGGCGACGGTGAGGTCGGAGTCGATGTCGTAGACCAGTCCGGCGCTGGGCTCACCGATCAGCACCCCGGTCGGGTTCATGCGATGCCAGGTATTGGCACAGACGTCGAAGGTCCAGGTTTCGCCGAGGGTGTCGACATAGACGATCCTGCCTGTGTGTTGGTCGAAGGCTGCGGCCAGATTGCCCGTCCAGCCGGGCTCGGGGCGTTCCTGGTCGGCCGGACCTGGAGAGTTCGGATCGGTGTCGGGTGGGCAGGTAGCGGCGGGTGGGGCCGGTTTGGCTTTAGTGGTGGACAGGATCGAGTCCCAGGCGCCAACCGGGAGATCGACCGGTGGTTGGGTTTGCGCCTCCTGCGCTTCCTCCAGCGGCACCGTGAAGCGAGTGATGTCGACGCCATCGAAACCAATCACGCTGATCACGCCTGCCTCGGCGGCCGGCATCCACAGTTTCCCCGTTGCGTCCACCGAGGCGCCGCGGCTGTTCCCGACGATCTCGGGAAACGCCGTCCAATCGGTGCCATCGAAGCGGGAGACTCCGGCACCGTGGATGGCCCAGACGGTTCCGTCCGTCCCGACAGCTATCTCAGCGCTCATGGAATGCAAACCGTCTTCGGTGGTGTAGAGGGTCCAGGCCGTTCCATCAAAGTGAGCGACTCCGCCGCCGAGGTTCGAGTCCAATTGTTCGGAACCGGCCCACACACTGCCGTCCGGGGCGGCGGCAACGGTCGAGCCGACCCTGGCGGGAAGACCATTGCTCGTGGTGTAGTGGGTCCAGTCGGTGCCGTCGAAGGAGAAGACCCCTTTGCGTTCGTGGGTCCCCGCCCAGACAGTCCCATCGTAAGAAACATCCAGGGACGCGGACCAGGGGGACGCCGTACTGTTCGAATCCGGCATGGCGACTTCGAATGATTCCCAATCGGAGCCGTCGAAACGGGCGAGGCTGCGTTCCCCGAAGACGGTCCAGACTTCTCCATCGGGACCGACAGCTAGAGGGCCTGGTGATCCCGTCGGTGCATTCACGACGGTCCAGGAGCCCTCGTCGTAGCGGGCCATCCATCCCGCATTTCCTACCCAAATAGTCCCGTCGGCTCCGGTCTGTAGGTTGTACACGCCCATCGACGGTAGGCCATCTTCGGTTGTGAAAGCGGTTGTCTCACCGGTGAGAATGTCCCAACGGATGATTGATCTGTCGGTAGTCGCCCACAAGCTCCCGTCGGCCGCGATCGCCGTGTCAAAAATGGGGTAGTCGATCCACTCGCCGGAAGTGCCGTCGGCGGGTGTGGGCACGGTTGTCGGAGCGGGCTCATCGACGAAGCCGGGGTCATCGGAGCGCATCATCGAGACGATCCCTATTGTGCCAAGGGCGAGTAGGCAGGCGGCGACGAAGACGACAGCCGGCTTCATCCACGGGCGACCGGGCGGTCTGACCGGCCGGGTTGGACCAGGTTCCAGTTTGGTCTTCGTTTCATCCGGCTGTGTGAACTGCCGGACCAGAAGGCCCACCGCCGCAGCTTCGTCAGAATCGACCAGGTCGCCGGACCGCAGAACCGGATTGGCGGCTCGCAGTGCTGCTTCGAGGTGATCGAGTTCGCTACGCCTCATAGGCCTGCTCCTGAGCTTGGCGGCCCGTTGCTTCAGTCACCCATTCATGTCCGGCTTCCCGGCACACGCTGCGCAACCTTGCCAGCGCCTTCGCGTATCGCTGCTCGGCCGCGTGGCGAGAACAACCGAGGAGGGTGGCGATGTCGTCGTAGGTCGCTTCTTCCCAGAGGCGCAGTTTCAGCACATCTCTGTCGCTCGGTCGAAGGCGATCCAGAGCTGCGATGAGCTCCCCGTCCTGCGTCCGACGCAAGACGAGGTCATCGGGCGGCGGTTCTATCTCAGCTCGTGTTCCGGCTGCCCGTGCAACGAGTCGGAATAGGCGGCGGCTGGATCGCTGCTGATTGCGGAGGGTGTTGCGGGCGACTCCGTACAACCAGAGGCGAGCCTCAGAACCCTCTGGCACGTCTTCGATGCGCCTCCATGCGGTGAGGAACACATCTGCGGTGGCATCAAT
>JAHEDJ010000108.1 GCA_024641325.1 bacterium
GTCGTAGCCGTTGTCGGTCAGCCAGTCGATCGCATCGTCCGTGAGGTTCACGGTGATCTTGCGGTCGGCGAGGCGGCGCTTCAGTTCGGCGAACTGAATCTCGACGATCTGGCGCAGGTCGGCCTTCGTCAGCCGGTGGAAGACGATCACGTCATCGACCCGGTTGAGGAACTCGGGTCGGAAGTGCTCCTTCACGGCACCCATGACTCGATCCTCGACGACGGACTCCGGTAGTTCTGGGTCGATGAACTCGGAGCCGAGGTTCGACGTCATCACGAGCACCGTGTTCGTGAAGTCGACGGTCCGTCCCTGACCGTCGGTCATTCGACCGTCGTCGAGCACCTGGAGCAAGGCATTGAACACGTCGGGGTGCGCCTTCTCGACCTCGTCGAGCAGGATCACCGAGTAGGGGCGCCGACGGATGGCCTCCGTGAGCTGGCCACCCTCGTCGTATCCGACATATCCGGGCGGTGCGCCGATCAAACGGCTCACGGCGTGCTTCTCCATGTACTCGGACATGTCGATGCGGACCATTGCCCGCTCATCGTCGAACAGGAATTCTGCAAGCGCCCTTGCAAGCTCGGTCTTGCCGACGCCTGTCGGTCCCAGGAACAGGAACGACCCGATCGGACGATGCGGATCGGAGAGTCCGGCACGAGATCGCCTGATGGCGTTGGCGATCGAGGACACCGCCTCGTCCTGACCGATGACCCTTCGATGGAGCTGATTCTCGAGGGTGACCAGCTTGTGCATCTCGCCCTCCATGAGCTTGGACACCGGAACCCCTGTCCAGCGGCTCACGACCTCGGCTATGTCTTCTTCGTCGACCTCTTCCTTGAGCATGCGCATCGTCGACTGGAGGTCATCGATGGCGTCCTGCTCCCGTGAGAGTCGCTGCTCGAGGGATGGAAGCGTGGCGTAGCGCAGCTCTGCGGCACGTTCGAGGTCACCATCGCGTTCTGCCTTCTCGGCGTCGGCCCTGGTTTCCTCGATCCCATGCTTCGTGGCCTGGATGGCCTCGATGGCATCCTTCTCCAGCTGCCAATGCGCCATGAGGGCATCGAGCTCCTCACCGACGTTCGCGAGCTCCTCTTCGATGGCGGCCGTCCGCTCGGCGGACGCCGCATCCTCCTCCTTCGAGAGAGCCTGACGCTCGATCTCGAGTTGGCGACGGCGTCGCTCGAGCTCGTCGATCTCCTGAGGCATGGAATCGATCTCGATCCGTAGTTTCGACGCAGCTTCATCGATGAGGTCGATGGCCTTGTCAGGGAGCTGACGGCCGGTGACGTAGCGGTCCGACATCACCGCAGCGCCGATCAGCGCCGCATCCGTGATGCGGACGCCATGGTGCACCTCGTAGCGCTCCTTCAGGCCTCGCAGGATGCCGATCGTCTCCTCGACACTGGGAGCATCCACGAGAACCGGCTGGAACCGACGCTCCAGGGCAGGGTCCTTCTCGACGTACTTGCGGTACTCGTCGAGGGTGGTTGCGCCGATCATGCGGAGCTCACCTCGCGCCAGCATCGGCTTGAGCATGTTCGACGCATCCATGGAACCTTCGGAGGCGCCGGCCCCAACGATCGTATGCATCTCGTCGATGAACGTGATGATGCGTCCTTCGGAGGCCTTGATCTCCGCGAGCACAGCCTGGAGTCGCTCCTCGAACTCTCCTCGATACTTCGCACCGGCCACCATGCTCGAAATGTCGAGGGCGATCAGCCTTCGGTTCTTCAGGCTCTCGGGAACGTCGCCGTCGACGATCCGTTGCGCCAATCCTTCTGCGATGGCTGTCTTGCCTGTCCCTGGTTCGCCGATGAGAACTGGGTTGTTCTTCGTTCGGCGAGACAGCACCTGGATGATGCGACGGATCTCGTCGTCCCTCCCGATGACGGGGTCGAGCTTGCCCTTCCTGGCGTCTTCGGTGAGGTCCCGACCGTACTTCTCGAGCGGGGCAAAGGTGTCCTCTGGCGTCTGGCTCGTGACGCGCTGGGAACCCCTCACCGACGCCAGACCCGCAAGGATGCTGTCCTTTGTTACGCCGGACTTGCGCAGGATGGACCCGGCCGTCGACGTCGACTCGGCGAGGGCGATAAGGAGGTGTTCCACGGAGGTGAAACTGTCCTTGAGTGCTTCGCGTTCGACTCCCGCGGCGTCGAGGACGTCGAGGGTGTCCTGGGCGAAGGCCACCTCGGAACCGCCAACCACGGAAGGGAATGACGTCAGCGCCATGTCGAGCGGCCCGCGAATGTCCGACACATGGGTGCCGATGGACGCGAGCGTCGGATACACGATGCCGTCGGTCTGTTCGAGGAGGGCATCGAGCAGATGTGCAGGTCTGACATATTGTTGGTTGCGCTGCCCGGCAATCTCACTCGACCGAACGATCGCCTGTTGGCTGCGCTGGGTGAACGTGTTGATGTCCATGCTCTCGTTTCTCAGTACTTCAATGCGATACTACGGGATGTTCAACGCACGGGGATGCTGTTTATGCCAGAAAATCTAAGTCAAGACGACTCAGATAGCTCCTCCGGGGAGCCGTCGCACCCGACCTCACGCGGGGTGAGCTGGGTTCTCGGCCAGGTGGTCCTGTTCATCCTGTTCTTCGCAAGCCTCATCGAAGGGGGTGCACCACCGGAATTCCCCGGCGTCG
>JAHEDJ010000030.1:0-2089 GCA_024641325.1 bacterium
TTGGCGCCCGGTGAAGCCCCCAGGCATAGGTCTAAGGTCGACCAGCCCGGCGTCGAGCTTGATCTTCTAGAATCGGCGCCATGAAACGGTTCGTTCGCCTCATCTCATTTGCCGCAGGTATTGCAGCCCTCATCTGGGCCATGAGGGATCGGTTCATTTCTCTAGCGCTACCTCGCGAACCCGAACCGCCGGCGTTCCGCCATCCGGAAGACCATCCACGCGTCGCCCATAGCCCGCACCAGATCGCGCATGAGTCACAGGATCTCGAACCACCCGCGAAGGACGACCTGAAGGAGATCAAAGGCATCGGGCCGGTGTTTGCCGCCAAATTGGCCGACTTGGGGATCACTTCTTTCGCCGGCCTCGCCGCCGGTTCGATTGATGAGATCGCATCCGGAATCGACACTAGTGAATCGCGTGTATCTGATTGGATCGATCAGGCGCGTCAGCGAATCTGAGACTCCTCGCAGAAGCTTGCCGGAATCAGACCCTCAGCTTTGACACTACTTCCGGCTCGTGGATCTTCCATCGTCCGAGGCCCGCATAGAGCAGGAAGCTGAACAACATCGAGATCATTATCGGCGGAAGCCCAACGGATTCCGCGATCGAGATTTCTCCCGGAATCCAGGACTCGAGCATCGTCACCCAGCTTTCGGGGCCCACCGGCCGGATTACCGCAGCCGCTGCGAACCCGGCCAGGACGGCAATCAGTCCGTACAGATTCACGCCCGAGTGGATGCCCTTCCTGCGATAGAGATCATCCGTTTCGTAGTGCCGGCGCCGCACCACGTAGTAATCGGCAAGGAGAACCGACAGCATCTGCGCGATTAGTACCACCACCAGATCTGTGATTCCCCTGATGATCCCGGTGGGCACCATCAGAGCGACCAGCGTGCCGATTCCAAGGAGCATGATGGCCTGAATCCGACCCGCGAAACGGTCGTTGATCGTTGACAGAGCCGTTCCGCTGCTGAAGGCAAGGAGGAACGGTTGATCCATCCCGGCAACGATGAGCCATGCGACCACGACTATCGCTCCGAGCGTGGAAACCCCATCGAGGAGTAGGACCGTTGGGTCGTGGCTCGGGAGGCCAATAGACACCGCCCGCAAGCCTCCGATGAGCACGAGGATGAGCGCCGCGACGCTGAATCCGGTCCCTGCGCCTGAGGCGGCCGCCGGGGCGGCAACGGTGAATCGCGCTGTATCGGCCACTACAGGAAACCAGATGATGCCCAGCACCATGATTCCATCGACTCCCAACCAGAAGTTGCCGGTTTCGGGAGTGGCTTCGAGCAAAGGCGCCAGGTCAACGACCGAGAGATATCTCCAGGCAAGCACAACCGTGAAGGCCAGGGCCGCCCAGAAGGCGAAGCGATAGAGCCAGATCTGAGTCACCCAGGCAAGGCCGGCAATGAGAAGGGCAACCGCGGCGAGGGCCAGTCCGGCGATCGCCACAGCCTCGTGGACGTCTCCGAGCTCCAACGCTTTCAAGCCACCCACGATGGCCGAGCCGGCGAACTCGAGCTCGAGAGCAATCCAGGCAACTAAGAACGTGATCTGCAGAATCATGGCGGCCCAGGAACCGGCAACTCCAAGCGACGGCCGCAACAGTAGGCCCGTCGGCACCCCGTTTTCGGACGCCAGCCAAGCAACCAGGGACACCAGGGCGGCGGCAATAACGATACCCAGCGGCGCCGCCAGAATCAGTTGTGAGACGGTCAGGCCAAGGCCGGGGTCGAAACCGAGCAAATCGATGCTCGCGATCAACGCCGGTGCGCCAAAGGCCAGAGAGGCAACCAGCACCGCAAACTCGGATGAACCGAACACCCGATCGGACATTCCAATCGGATAACTGGAGGAAATCGGCAACCATGCGCGTTTTGCCACGGCGGCAGTCTAGGAGGGCGACGGCCGCACAACGCAGCCGGCTTCGAGTGGGCAGTAGGCAGTAAGCAGGAAGCGGTGACCGAGCCCATGGCCTATGGCTTATGGCTTATGGCTTATGGCCAGTGGTTTCGCACGCCGGCTTCAACCGGGTGCCAATCGCCAATTGCTTATGGCCAGGGACCTAGGGCTTATGGCCAGTGGT
>JAHEDJ010000030.1:2189-32130 GCA_024641325.1 bacterium
CCCGTTCCACCAAGAGCCTCCATCGCAGCCTTGGAGAGGTCGATGCAACGGGTGCTGTGTCGTGTCTTGAGGTCCGGCATGTAGGGTCCGCGATCGTTGATGCGCACCTGAACCGATGCGCCGGTGTCGAGGCGGGTCACGGTGACGATCGTGTTGAAGTCGACGAAGTGCGTCGCGGCGGTCATCGAGTTCGGGTCGAATGACTCACCGTTGGAAGTCGTTCGCCCGGCGAAAGCATCGCCGTAGTAAGAAGCCTTGCAAGGACCAACGCCACCGAATGCCAGCACCGTGCCATCGTCGGTGATCGTCGTGGTGGTTGTCGCCGGGGGAGCAGTGGTGGTAGTCGTCGGGGGGACCGTCGTCGTTGTTGTTGGGGGGACGGTGGTAGTCGTCGTCGGAATACTCTGCGGCGGTACGAGGCGGGCGTACAACTCCAACTCGGCCGCCTCCGAGAATTCGGCAACACCGGGTCCGGTGCTGACTAGTTGCAGCTCGGAGAAAGCCTGGGCGGCGACGAGGCCGGCTGCTTCTCCACGCACGTCGGAAACCCCCGCCACGCTTTCCGACGTCGCAGCCTGGACGGCCGTGTTGTCGGTGGTGTCGGGGGAGAAAGCTGCAAACCCGGCTACTGCCAGGAGGGCTACGCCGGCCCATGCAACTAACGCGATCAAACGAACGAGTCGCATCCGAAAATCCACTCCGCCTTCTGTGTCCCGCGAGTCAGCACATGCTCGTGATTGTGGGAACAAGCGCAGGCTAGGTCCAATGTCAAGTGAGCGCAAGCCCGATTCTGGAAGAAAATGGAGCAGATTCGGTCGCTGCTCAGCCGAAGAATGGTGTATCCGGATGCCGGAGAAGTCCCGCCAGGTGGCCGACGTCGTTGTATCCGAGCAGGCGGACTTCCGGCAATGAAATGGTGCTGATGCCGGTATTGGCCATGGCTCCCATGGGTCCCGTATACACGTGCGTGTCGTGCGGAAGTCCGGTAGCCCATCGCAGGATCTGGGCGATGGGGCCTCCGTGGGTGAATACCGCAATCATGCGGTCTCCGGTGTCCGCCAATCTCTGCACGGTTGCAACGGCTCTCCGTCCGACGTCGGCCCACGATTCACCACCCGGTCGCGATACGTCCTCGCCGGCCCCGTAGCGTTTCCACAGGTCCGGCCAACTCGCCGCGACTTCGGTTGGCATGCGCCCCTCCCACTCACCGTTGGCGATTTCCCTGAGCCCGGGTTCCGGCTCGACTTCTATCTGAAGTAGGTCGGCCAGCGGTGCTGCCGTCTGCATCGTCCGCAGAAGGTCGCTCGAGATGATTCGGGTGATCGGAAGTGCAGAGAGGCGGGTTCCGACGGCGGCAGCCTGGCGGTGGCCGAGGTCCGAAAGGGGTGCGTTGGTTTGACCGATCAGCCGGCCTTCGCGATTGCCTTCCGCCTCGCCGTGCCTTATCAGAAGAGCAAATGTGGTGCTCATCGGACACCAACGGATGTTGTGTCGACCCGCGGGTCCGGTGCTCCGGTTCTCAGGCTGTCGGCATCAACTGCGATCATTGACACTGGTCCCCAACCGCCCTCCATGTCGCCCGCAACTTCGACGTTGTGTCCGCGCCGGGTCAAATCCTCGCGAACCGACTCGGGCATTCGAGCTTCCACTCTTATCTGTGACGTTCCGGAAAGCTGAGCGGTGGTCCAGCGGGGCCGAGCTTGTGCCGCTCCCGGCCCGTCTCCTGCAAAGAACAGATGGGCCGCGACCTGGGCCAGCAGTTGCGGCTGCTGGTGCCCGCCGCGCGTTCCGAGAATCAGATCGAGTGCGCCGCCCTTCGTCCACATTGACGGGGATAGCGTATGGAGCGGCCGCTTGCCGGGTCCTAGTTCGTTCGGGTGCCCGGGTTCGACATTGAATCCGGCCCCGCGATTGTGGAGGAAGAAACCCTGATCGCCGGCGGCGATGCCGTTGCCGATTCCCATGAAATTTGACTGGATAAGTGAGATTCCCAGACCGTTCCTATCGAGCGCGCACAGGTAGGTGGTCCCCCCCGGAGGGATCGTTTCGGCGGGCCACGATTCGGCGCGGTCGGTGATCAGCCGACTTCGAGCCCTCAGTCTGTCGGCGGACACGAGAGCCTCCGGGAGGAGAGGGGCGAAGTCAGGATCGGCAACCAGGTCGTCGCGTTCCCAGGCAACCGATCGGTATGCCTCGATGAGAGCATGCATGTATCCGGGCTCGTTCGGGTTGCGCGGCGGATCGAGGTGCTCGAAGATCCATGCACTGGCGAGTGTCAGATAACCCTGCGTATTTGGAGGAATGGTCCAGGCAGTGCGGCCGAAGACCTCCAGGGCCAGCGGGTCGACCCAATCGGCTTGATTGGTCTCGAGATCGGGTGCAGTAATCAGAGAACCTGTTGCCGCCGTAATCGCCCTGCCGGGTGAGCCCGAGTAGAAGGCGCTGCGTCCGCCGGTCGCGACGCTTGTCAGCGTCCTGGCCAGGTCCCGGCGTCGGATGCGGCGGCCGCGTTTGGGTTCCCCGCCTTCATAGAGCGATCTGGCGGAGGGCTGCTCTCGAAAGGAGGCTTCCCGCCGCCGAAGGGCGGAGGCCAGTTCTGTTGAAGCCGGAAACCCGTTCTCCGCGAACGCGATGGCAGGGGCGAGCACTGCCGCGAGAGGCATGGAGCCGAACCGCCCGGACAACGATTCCCACCCGTCGACGCAGCCGGGGATCGTCGCGGTGAGTGGATGATCCCATGGGATCAATGTGCCCCCGGTTCGCCGGATGAGGTCGGGATCTGCGCCTGATCCGGCCCTCCCCGATGCGTTCAGGGCCAGCGGCTTGGCAGATTCGGGATCAAAGATGAGGGCAAAGAGATCTCCTCCTACGCCACAGGTGTGCGGTTCACAAACACCGAGAACGGCATTGGCGGCGATAGCGGCATCGACGGCGTTGCCTCCCGCTGAAAGAATCTCCATGGCCGCCTGCGTGCTGAGGTCATGGGACGTGACGACCACATCACCGAATGTCTGTGCTTCGGTCGTTCGGTGCATTCCGGTGTATCTCTAGCGGCGGAAGCTGGGCACGATACGGTTGACGGCATCGAGGACGGCTCGCACCGCGGCCTGCGCCTCGTTGGCTCCGACCAGCGCCGACCCGACCAGGACACGTTCCTCGCCGCCGGACACGATGACGATCTGGGCTACGGCGACCTGCCTGGTGCCGATCGTCGGGGTCTCGAGTGCGGCCAATGCCACAGCAGCATCGTCTCCGATGGCATGTTCCAGGGCCGCCACGGTGGCCTCACCGACGGAGCGAAGGCGCGTCGTTGCGGCGCTGGGGCCGCTGGCAACACCGGTGATCATCTCATTCCGCCAGGCCAGGGTCACGGTCACGGTGAGTTTGGATCCGACGGGTTCCTCGAGGATGTCCACGATGGCGGGGCGATCGCTCCGACCGATCTCCTCGTTCTCGATCTGGACAACGGAGATCACCCGGCGGTCGACCGTGAGCCCGAACTGGGCCATCGCAAGAGACTGCACGTCGCGCACAACCTGCTTGGGGGCCTTGCCCGGTGAGCCCAAGATGTGGATCTCTCTGATGGTGCCGTTCTCGCCGACAACCCTGGCGGCGTCGACCGTAGGCAGGCGACAGAGGGTTTCTTCGAGTTCCTGGTAGCGCATCACGCACAATGTAGCGTGCTTGAGTTCGTGCGAAAGTTATTGAGATGCGAACCATTGCGCTGTTAGGCTCCGGGCATCGCTTCTGCGATAGATGGCGTACCGGGCGTGCTGGTTCGATTCGCCATGACGGGGCTGGGCAACTCGGGAGCCTCTGAAACTGAGATTTGGAGGTCCAGCCGGCATACGCCGGACGGAAGGAGGGTGCCCGGACAGAGCGATCAACCTGGAACTACCCGAGCGAAGCGGATCTTTGTTGTGGCTATTAGCGGCCGCGATAAATCATCCCCCGAAGGTGATAGCTCCTATGAAGGCCAAAGTGGCCCGCTTCATTGCAATTGCGAGCAGTCTGTCGGCGTTAATCGTTGCCGGTGCTGCTTCATTCAAAGTTGGTTGATCGCCCTACCGGGCATTCCTCAAAAAAGGGGCGAACGTGAGCACCCAGCGGAGTGTACGAATACGACTTGCCATCGCCTATGTGGCAGCCGGCGTCGTCGTGCTCACCTTGCTGGCGGTTACACAGCCATTCCCCAACTTCGTTCTGTGGTTCGCATTCGCCCTGCCCTTCATCTACCTCGAGTGGCGGGCCGTCGAAATCAACGATCAGTTGATGGCCAGTTCGACCATCATGGTGGCGCTCACCGGCGGCACGATCTTCGCTATCGAGGGGAGCAGCGCAGCACTGGGGATGGCGGCCATTGCGGCCGTCGGCCCGTTGGTTCCGCGAGACTTCCGGGAGCGTCGATGGTTCCAGCCCGCAGTGAATTTCGGGCAGCTGGTCATCAGCGCCGGGTTTGCCGGTTTTGCTCTTGACCTACTGATTCCTACCGGCATCGACCCGTCCGCCGCCGGGAATATCGCACGCGTTGTCGGCGCAGCCTCGGTAGCTGCCGTTGCATACGCGATCCTTAACTACGGTCAGGTGCGTTCAATCGTCAAGGCCGCCTTCGGAAGACGCGATATCAGGCCATGGTCGGGGATGGCCATGATTCTCCCGGCGTACTTCGTCATGGGAGTACTCGGCGGGTTTCTCGGCATTGTGTATGCCACGGTCGGGTTCTCGGTGCTGCCCCTCATCCTCGTGGTCTTCGTCGCCGGTCACTACACGTTTGCCTCCTACGGCGAACTCCGCGAGGCGCACGAGGCGACGTTGCGCGGCTTCATCAAGGCGCTCGAAGCCAAGGATCTGTATACGCGCGGTCACACCGAGCGAGTCGCATATTTCGCCCAACTGGTCGGCGAAGACCTTGGTTTCCGCGGATCCCGGCTCGAACGAGTGCGCGTTGCTGCCCTGATTCACGACGTCGGCAAGCTGGCCGTCCCGCGCGACCTGATTCGCAAGCGCGGCCGGTTGACAGAGGAAGAGTACGAAAATCTCCAAACACACGCTCACGTCGTTGAGGAGATTCTCGCGGAAGTGGAATTTCTTCGACCGATGGTGGAGATTGCTTCCGGCCACCATTCCCAGTTCGATGGAAGCGGATACGGCGGTAGCGGCCATCAGCACGGTAAGCGCCCGTCGATGGAGGCTCGCATCCTCGCAGTCGCCGACGCCTTCGATGCCATGACCAGCACACGTTCATACCGGATGGCACTGAGTCAGGAGTTCGCCTTTGAAGAGTTGCGACGCAATGCCGGAACACAATTCGATCCTGCGATAGTCGAATCACTGGTGCGGGCCCTCACCCGCACCGGCGAGCGGTATGGATCTCCCGGATTGGTCGATGAAGACCAGGCCCGCGGTATGGCGGAAGGGAGGACAAGTGGCCAGGTCTGAAGCGGCGCCACGCTCCCCGATTATGAACGTGATGTGGGCGCTCGCCTTCGCGGCACTATTTGTCGTACTGGCGATGGAAGCGTCCGATCGGCTATTCGAGATTCTCGTAGCTGTGGTACTCCTCGCCGGAGCATCGCAAATAGTGGTTCCGGCAACGAGCGGCAACTCCCTCTCGCTTGGCTTTGCAGTTGCAGCGGCGGTTCCTCTCGTTCTTCACGCTCCCGGCGGAGACGTAGATCTGGTGGCAGCCGCAACCGTCTTCGTCGGTGGTGGGCTCGTTGCCTGGGTAGTCGCCGTCCTCCGTGGCCAGGACGCGGTCGTGTCGCTGGCGTCTGCCATGCGCCGGGCCTTTGGTGCAGGCGTCTATGCGGTGATCATCCGCTATGTGACGCCACTTGCCGAAGACCTAATCGGGTTCGATTCAGACGCAGCGCGGCTGATCGGATTCGCAGCGGGGTCGGCAATCTGGTTCACGCTCGAGGTTTTCTTGTGGGCGTTCGTAACATTTGGCCGTCGCCGCATCAGCCGGCGGTATCTCTGGTTGCTGGCCGTCAAAGACTGGATGGTGGCGTTGAGCTTGCTGGCCACCGGCGCCCTGTTCGGTTTCGTCTACGGAGACATCGATTTGTGGGCGGCGATCGTCGTCGTGGGTGTTCCGTATGCCTTCGCTCACCTGGCCTTTCACCGCTACCAGGATTCTCGTACGACCTACTGGCAGACGATTCGCGCTTTGTCGCGGATTCCTGAGGTAGCGGGTCTTTCGCCGGACGGTCACGGCGACCGAACATCAGAAATGGCGGTGCGGGTGGGTCAGCGCCTCGGTCTATCACCGGACGAAGTCGAGGACATCCGCTTCGCGGCGATGATGCATGACATCGGCAGAGTTACGTTGAATGAGCCGAACGTCATCAAGATGGGTTTCACCGAAGAGGACATCGCCAGGTGGGGGTCGGAAATCATCGGTGAATCGGCATACCTCGAACGTATCGCCCACCTGGTGCGCCAGCAGCATCATCCCTACCGGCGTCCGGGGGAGTACAAGGACCTCGAACTGCCGATGGCGTCCAAGGTCATCAAAGCGGCCAGCGCCTACGACCACGCAACGACCGAACTCGGCTTCTCCCAGCTCGAGGCACTCGAGGTTCTGCATCGCGGCGCCGCGTACGACTATGACCCCGACGTTGTGGAAGCTCTCCGGGAGATCGTCGACGCCGGGATGTAGCTCCTAGCCGCGGCGGGCCGAACCCGCTTCGGCTTGGGCGCCGTGTTTGAACCATCGAACCGGACGCCGCAATTCGTGTTCGAGGAATTGTCCGAGCCCGACGGCGAGCATGACGTCGCCGAGCGAGATCACCTGCCCCTGGCCGATGAACCGCAGCGGAATCACATCTGCAAGGAAGGCAAGGTGCGTGCTCTCGTCGAGAACTAGGTGTTTGTAGTTGCCGGCAATGTCCACCGATTCGGGGAATCCACCGGCAACGATCGCCGCACCTTCGAGGACGGGCATTCCGCCGTTGGCAGCAATCACCGAGAAATTCATCAGGATGCCGAGACCGGTCAGCCACATGCCCGGCCTATCGCGGTTGACGATGACCATTATCAGCAATGGCACGTAGGAGAGGAGTATCAGGGTTATTCCGGTGGGTTTCGCCCAGTCAGATTCCTGTGGGAAGAAACTGGTGACCGTCTGCATCCCGAAACCCAATATGAGTAGCCACCACATCCTCAGCCGGATGTCCGACAAGTTGCGTAACCTGCCGCCGCGGACAACAGCGATGGAGGCAGCCAGAAAGAGCACGAGCGCCAACCAGACCATGACCGAACCGTACCACCGTTGCCGCTCTAGACCGCACTTCCGGACGGCCCGCCAGCTAGGTTGGCCGGGTTGGAAGGACACCATGCTCACATACGACGTAGCTACCCCCAGAGCCACACTCACGCTCGATGATCCCGATCGGAGAAACCCGATGTCGATCGAGGTGATGCAGGCCGTCCTCGACAGATTACGAGAGGCGATTGCCGCACCAGATGTCAAGGTCATCGTGATTACCGGCGCCGGTGATCGGGCGTTTTCCGCAGGCGGAGACCTGTCGGGCGGATTCGTAGATGAGCCCATGGCGCTCCACAGAGCTCGCGGCGTGCTGGCCGATATCTTTCGCACGATGAGAACCGGTGGAAAGCCGACCGTGGCGCGTGTAAATGGGCATGCTTTGGCCGGTGGGTTCGGACTGGCCGCGGCATGCGACATCGTGATCGCAGTCGATCGAGCCAAGTTCGGGATGCCCGAGATCAATGTTGGCCTGTGGCCGATGATGATTGGTGCTGTTCTGCAAAGGGCCATGCCCCACAAGGCGGCCCTCGAACTGATGATGACCGGTCGCCTCATCCCTGCTGATGAGGCCCAGCGACTCGGGGTCGTTTCGCGAGTTGTCGCTGCCGAAGCTCTCGATGCGGCCGTCGATGAGACGGTTGCTGAACTCGCATCCAAGAGTCCGGTGATCCTGGAACTGGGACGCGATGCCTTCTATGCAGTCGAGGACATGGCGTTCGACGCTGCGCTCGACCATCTCCAGGTCGGGCTCACCGAGGTGGCTATGACCGAGGATGCCGCGGAGGGAGTAGCGGCATTCGTCGAGAAGCGCAGCCCGGAGTGGCGAGGACGCTGAGTGGTGACGTGACCGCGATGAGGCTTGAGTAGCTCGACCTTGACTGTAGAGTTGTATCCACATCGGAGCTCTGGGGACCAATGAAGACAATGCGAATCCTGGGATGGACGATGATCTGGGCCGGGGGCATCATCCTGGCTTTCCTCGCCTATCAGCTAGTCGGCACCAACCTGATAACCAGCCGCGCACAGGATGCCGCGGCGGTTGAGGTTGCCGATCGTTTCGTCGAGGTTCGTGAGCAACTCGAGGAGCAGGGGGATTTCCCGCCCATAACCGTGGTCGACGAAAGCACCACGACAACGACGACCGGGGCGGCGACGGGAACGATTGAGGATGAGCCGGTTGCGGTCGTGCTCTACGAGGAGCCGGTGCCCGGCGAGGGCGAAGCCTTCGGAATCATCAGCATTCCAAAGATCGACCTCGACCACGTGATGATGGAGGGTGTTGATCGAGACACGCTCAAGTCGGGGCCCGGACACATGCCGTGGACGCCACTGCCCGGCCAACCGGGTAATGCCGTCATCAGCGGCCATCGCACGACCTACGGAGCACCGTTCTTCGATCTGGACCTTCTCGAACCCGGCGATCAAATCATCGTGGAGACGGCTCTGGGCGAGCACGTGTTTGCGGTTCGAGAGGCGCTGATAGTTCTGCCTACCGATGTCTGGGTGACGAATCCAAAACGCGGAGCGTGGATCACGCTGACGACCTGCAATCCGCGGTTCTCGGCGCGTGAGCGGTTGGTCATTCAGGCAGAACTGGTAGAGGGTCCAAATCTTCCGTACGCGCAGGCGGTCGTGGAGGAGTTCATGGAACCGATGTCCTGATGCGACGCTTCTACGAGATGTTGCCGGGCCCTCCCATCGCCAAGGTGGCGGCGATGATCGTCATCCTCCTTGTGGCGTTGGTCGCCCTCGGCTTCCTGTTCGAGTGGGCCGGGGACCTTCTCGACAGTGGCGGCGTGATCGGGAACTCGCCGGGATAGCACGATCCGTGTCGGCGGGGTTGCGCGGGACCGCCGTGCTATGACGAGAAGTCCGCGTCGATCCTGGTGATCAGGTCCTCATATGTCAGCAACCCCGTCCACTGTCGGATGATGATTCCGTCGGAGTCGATGAACCAGGTGGTCGGGAGGCCGAGGTAGGGGAATTGGCTGGCGATCACACCCGTTTCGTCGATGCCCAATGGGTAGCCGACGCCGATCTCCGCGGCGAACTCGGCGGCCGAGTTGGGATCGTCTTCGACGGCGATACCGAGCACCAGGACGTCGTCGCGTTCCGAGGCGACGATATCGAAGTCGGGCATTTCGGCACGGCAGGGAGGGCACCAGGAGGCCCAGAAGTTGAGGACGATCGGGCGTCCGTCGTTGGCGAAATGATCGCTCAGGTCGAACGTTCCGCCCGACAGCAGTTCAAGGTCGAAGTCGGCCGCGAGCGTTCCTGCCAGAGGTCCACCGGGTGGATGGAACACCTCTTCGGAAGAGTTCTCCTCGATGGCGTTTTGGACGGCTCCGGCTGCGGTGCCGGATTCACCGTCGCGGGTGCTGAGGATGGCGGCAACGATTACCGCAATTCCCACGGCGACGAGAAAGACGGTGCTGAGAAGGCCGCCGCGCCGTGGAAGCGGACCGGGTTCGGTAGTCATAGAGAGGCAGCGTAGCCGCCGGTTAACCGAACGAAACCGGCGGGCCTAGTCCGCGGCCCGCCGGAATACCGTCTCACGGAAATAACGCAGTTCCTCAATGGACTCGCGGATGTCGGCGAGTGCCCGGTGGTCGCCTTGCTTCTTCGGCGCCTTCTCGACTGCTTCCGGGTACCAACGTCGTGCAAGCTCCTTGATGGTCGACACGTCGACGATCCTGTAGTGGAGGTAGTCGTTGAGGGCCGGCATGTATTTGCGGAGGAAGGCGCGGTCGGCGTGGACGCTGTTGCCAGCCAGCGGTGCGGTGAATGGCTCGGGGACGTGTTCGGCAATGAACTCGATGACGAGGCGCTCGGCTTGAGCAGCGGTGGTCGTAGAGTCGGGCACGTCTGTTATGAGTCCGGACTTGGTGTGCATCTCCGTGACGATGTCCACCATCCCCTCGAGTTGGTCCCCGGTGGCGTGGATCACGAGGTTGGGCCCCTCGTGGATCTCCTCGAGCGACCCGTCGGTGACGATGCAGGCAATCTCGAGGATGACATCATTGTCCGGGTCGAGTCCGGTCATCTCGAGATCAATCCAAACAAGCGGCTGGTCCATCCCCCGACACTACTTCTTAACCGTTTTCGCGCGACATTCCGACCCCATAGGTACCGAATGTCGCGCGAAAACGGGTGAGAGAGACAACCCCCTATACAAGGGTGCGCGAATCCGGCACTTTGTGGCCATGAATGTCAACCGGGAACTTCGCAAGCTTGCTGCCGCTCAATACGGAAATGTTGGCAGGCGACAGGCACACTCGCTCGGCGTGACATCAAAGGAGTTGCTTCACAGGATCAGACGGGGGGATTTCGAGGAACTGTCTCCCGAAGTGCTTCGGCTGGCGGGCACTACCGACTCAGACGGTGGGCGGCTGGCAGCTGGAGTGTTGGACGCACCGCCCGGTGCCGTCCTCTCCCACAGATCAGCCGCAGCCTGGTGGGGTGTACCAGGATTCTCTGTTGATCACCCGGCTCAAGTCACCGTTCCTCGTCAAGGAATCCGGACTCGGACCAGACTGGCGGCCGTTCACTTCCATAAGAGCTTTCCGCTCGATCAAATCATGGTTGTTCAGAGGATCCCGACGTCTTCGCCGGCTTTGACCATGTTCCAGCTAGCTGCGCAAGAGCATCCCGCGAGGGTGGAACGAGCAGTCGATTCGGGATTCGCGATGGGCCTCTTCGACGGGCGGGTGCTCAACGATCTACTCGATCGCGTTGCCGCCCGCGGTCGCAACGGGATTCGTGTGATGCGAGCGGTTCTCCAAGACAGGGGCCCGGACTATGTGCCTCCTGAGAGTGGGAACGAGTCGCGCTTCGAGTGGATTCTGAAGGCAAATGGTGTTCCGCTACCGCGGCGTCAGGTTTCGCTCGGTGGTGAGTTCCAGATCGGCCGCGTCGACTATCTCTACGAGGCGGAACACGGCGTAGTCGAGATCCTCAGCCGCCGATACCACAGCTCGAGACTCGATTCGCAGGCCGATAGGGCGCGATTCCGCCGGCTGGAGGAGGCGGGTTTCAACGTTCTCACCATATGGGACCACGAGATCTGGGAACGGCCCGACGACGTCGCCTCGAAGGTATGGAAATTCCTCTCCGAGCTCAGACGGCCCGCCCATGACCGATTCCCCTCGTTCTCGCGCGACATTCCGACCGTATAGGTACCGAATGTCGCGCGAAAAGCGGATTTCTGTTCTGTTAGCCGGTGGCCATCTTTTTCAGGACCGTGTGGAGGATTCCGCCGTTGCGGTAGTAATCCACCTCCACCGGGGTGTCGATGCGGCACGTGGTGGTGAACTCGATCACCGTGCCGTCGGTCCTCGTGGCCCGCACCGAAACGTCCTGACGGGGCTGGAGTGAGTCGTCGACCGCGACATCGAACGTCTCAGTTCCATCGAGGCCCAGCGAGTCCGCGTCGGTTCCCTCAGCAAACTCGAGTGGCAACACGCCCATCCCGATCAGGTTCGATCGGTGAATCCGCTCGAACGACTTGGCGATAACTGCTTTGGCGCCGAGGAGGAACGTTCCCTTCGCCGCCCAGTCACGCGACGACCCCATGCCGTAATCGACGCCGCCGAGCACGACCAGCGGGATGCCGGCCTCTTTGTAGTTGAGGCTGGCCTCGTAAATGCTCTTGACCCGGCCGTCGGTGAAGTCTGTCGTCCACCCGCCCTCGGTTCCCGGCGCGAGTTGGTTGCGTACCCGGATGTTGGCGAAGGTTCCTCGTGTCATCACCCGGTCGTTGCCGCGCCGCGAGCCGTAGGAGTTGAACATCGCCTTATCGACTCCGTTGGCCATGAGGTACCTCCCGGCCGGCGAGTCGGGGGAAATAGATCCGGCAGGGCTGATGTGATCGGTCGTGACCGAGTCACCGAGCTTGGCCAGCACCCGTGCACCCGTGATCGGCACGATCGTTCCCGAATCCGTAGTTAGGCCCTCGAAGAACGGGGGTTCCTGCACATATGTCGACTCGGCATCCCATGAGTACAAGGCACCGCCCGATGTGTCGATTGCCTGCCAAGCTTCCGGGCCTTTGAACACGTCTGCATATTGCGTCCTGAATTGCTCCTGGCTGACGTTGGCGGCGACGATCTCATCGACTTCGGCCTGCGTCGGCCAGATGTCGCGCAGGAACACGTCGCCGCCGTCACGATCCTGACCAATCGGCTCCGCTGTCAGGTCGATCTCTACGGTTCCGGCCAGCGCGTACGCAACCACGAGCGGCGGTGATGCCAGATAGTTGGCGCGCACGTCCGGGTTGATACGGCCCTCGAAGTTCCGGTTGCCGGATAGCACCGAGGCTGCGACCAGGTCCGCTTCTTTGATGCCCGCCGAGATCTCTTCAGGCAGTGGGCCCGAGTTTCCGATGCAGGTGGTGCAACCGTATCCAACCGTGTAGAAGCCGGCTGCTTCGAGATCCTCGAGCAAGCCCGACTGCGTCAGGTACTCGGTGACGACGGTCGATCCGGGGGCGAGCGATGTCTTCACCCACGGTTTGCGCGTCAGTCCCTTCTCCCGGGCTTTACGGGCGACCAGTCCGGCGCCGACCATCACGTCCGGATTCGACGTGTTCGTGCAAGAGGTGATCGCGGCAACCACGACGTCACCGTGGTGCATGTCGAAGGACCGACCTTCGGACTCGACCACCGCTGATGTCTGATCGCCGGCCTTGCCGAAAGTGACATCCATATCCGTGTGCCACTGAGTCTTCATATCGGACAGCTCGATTCGGTCCTGTGGACGCTTCGGCCCCGCCAACGCCGGCTGAATCGTCCCCATGTCGAGTTCGAGGGTCGACGAGTAGACGATCTCCCGATCATCCTCTCGCCACAAACCCTGCGCGCGGTAGTACTGCTCGACGGTGGCGACCAGCTCCTCATCGCGACCGGTCAGTCGCAAATAGCGGGTGGTTTGCTCGTCGACCGGGAAGAAACCCATAGTTGCTCCGTACTCGGGAGCCATGTTGGCGATCGTTGCACGATTGGCGATGGGCATATCGGCCAGACCCGGTCCGAAGAACTCGACGAACTTGCCGACGACTCCGTGGGCACGAAGCATCTGCGTTACCTTGAGAACTAGATCCGTAGCCGTTGCACCCTCAGCCAGTTTGCCCGTCAGCTTGAAACCGACCACCTCGGGGAGGAGCATGTAGATCGGCTGTCCGACCATTACCGCTTCTGCTTCGATGCCGCCGACACCCCAGCCCACCACTCCCAATCCGTTGATCATCGTCGTGTGGCTATCGGTGCCGACCAGGCTGTCGGGATAGAGCTCGGTGCCGTTGTCCCACACCACCTTGGCCAGGAACTCGAGATTGACCTGGTGAACGATGCCGGTTGCCGGGGGCACGACCCGGAAGTTGTCGAAGGCGGACTGGCCCCACTTGAGGAACTCGTAACGCTCACGATTGCGCTCGAACTCCTTTTCGGAGTTGATCTGAAGGGCCATTCCCGAGTTGAAGGCGTCGACCTGTACAGAGTGATCGATCACAAGGTCGCAAGGGACCAGTGGATTGACCTTCTGGGCGGCCGATTCGTCGCCGGTCATTCTGACCACTGCCGATCGCATTGCCGCGAGGTCGACGACCGCGGGAACCCCGGTGAAGTCCTGGAGCACTACGCGGCCGGGGGAGAAGGCGATCTCAGTTTCGCCGACCTCTGTTGCGTCGTAGGAGGCGATCGCTCTGATGTCTTCGTCGGTCACCGCGTGGCCGTCGAAGTTTCGCAGTGCCGCTTCGAGCAGAACCTTGATCGAATAGGGAAGGGCATCGACGTCGCCGATCGACTTCAGCGCGTCGAGGCGGTGTATGGCCCGTTCGCCGAGCGGCGTCGACATGGTCGAGCGGGAATTGAACGGATCTGGCATGGTCACCTCGTTCGTTGTTATGAGGGACCATTGTAAGAGAAGGGGCCGGACTCTCGCCCGGTCTGCTGGGATCCGATGCCTGCCGTCTCGCGGGTGACCCGCAGGCAGCGATTTACACTTCGGCTACGCAGTCCTCTGCGGCGCCGGGGTTTGAAACCACCTGGACTGGTCGCCAGTCGGCGGACAATCCCTCCATCAAACCCGACACGATGCCGCGGTCCAGCGAGCACACGACTTCTGGATGTTTGACGGCCGTGTCTGCGAAGGGGCAATGGCTGGTCAGTAGTCGCCGACTATCGGCATTTGATTCGGTGGAGAATCCCATTCCGGTCATCGCCAGGGCGACTGCGTTCACCGCCAAGTCGAATCCAGATTCTTCCGGTGCACCTATCTCAGCCGCGATCTCCTTGCCGTACTCCCGGCCGACATCGGCGGCCAGGTCGGCAAGGTTGCCCGGGTTGATCCTCTCGATGACACGGACGAGCAGTTCGGAGAGCAAGTCGTAGCGCCGCGCCGGGAAGTGGAGGTCGATTTCCTTGGTCGTCGCTGTGTAACACTTGGCGGGTCTACCGGCTCCCGGGCCACTCTTGCCCTCGGGTCGGCGCCGCGTGACCTCGAGGTAGCCATCCGCAGCCAGGTGGTCGAGGTGGTGCCGTGCAACGTTCGGGTGGATCGAGAACAAATCGGCGATCTGAGAGGCCGTGGCGGGCTCTGGTGCTTCGCGCACCGTGATGTAGATCCCACGCCGTGTTGGATCACCCAGGGCTGAAGTCAGATCGCTGATCGATTGTGAGAGTGCTTTTGTATCCATTTGCCCGGATTCGTTGGCGGTGGGTCTCACTATAGTTTCGTCGGCTTTCTAAACACTACGTCGTTAGGGAAATCACATGGCCGAACAAGATGCCCTGCATACCGCCGTCGGAGCCATCGATGATCCGCTGCTGCACCGTTCGCTTGATTCCATGGGGATGGTCCGTGCAGCGGTATCGGGCCGTCTCGGGAAGGCCCGGATCGAGGTTGCGCTTCCGGTGCCCAACTATCCATTCCAGGATCAGCTGGTCGAGCTGATCACAGCTGCGGCCGAGCAAGCAGGGGCCAAGTCGGCCTCCGTGGACTTCACGCTCATGACCGACGATGAGCGCTCGAGCCTGATGCAGCAACTGCGACCCAACCGGGAGATGGTGGGTGGGCCCGGCTCCAAGACGCGCATCATCGGTGTGTCTTCAGGCAAGGGTGGGGTCGGAAAATCTTCCGTGACCAGCAACCTGGCAGTTGCTCTGACGAGGATGGGCTATTCGGTCGGGGTGATAGATGCCGATGTCTGGGGCTTCTCCGTGCCGAAGATGATGGGTGCCGATTACGCGCCGATCGTTATCGACGAGTCGATGATCGCCCCGGAGACGTACGGCGTGAAGGTCATGTCCATGGATTACTTCGTTGCAGACGATCAGGCTGTGATCTGGCGTGGGCCCATGCTTCACAAGGCGATGGAACAATTCCTGGTTGACGTTTTCTGGGATGATCCCGATTTTCTGCTGATCGACATGCCGCCGGGGACGGGCGACATCGCTATCTCCCTCTCACAGTTCCTACCACGCGCCCAGGCACTAGTCGTGACTACGCCGCAGCCGGCCGCGCAACGGGTCGCGAAGCGCGCTGCACTTATGGCAGAAAAGGTCAATCAAGAGGTCGTCGGCGTGATCGAGAACATGTCGTGGTTCACCGGGGATGACGGCAAGCGTTACAACCTGTTCGGAGAGGGAGGGGGCGAGGCGTTGGCCGCGGAGATCGGCTCGGTCTTGCTCGGTCAAATCCCGCTGGTGCCTGCGATGCGAGAGGGAGCCGACCACGGCCGTCCGGTTGTCGTGGCCGATCCCGGCGGAGAAGCCGACGTTGCCTTCCAGCAACTGGCTAGAGCCATCGTTGATCGCAAACCGCGAGTTCGAACTCACCCGGAGCTGGTGATTCGGCCGTAGCGGGTCGCGGGTAGCCTGACCAGCCGGGAGCCAATTGCCAACTGCCTTCTTGACGGTAATTCCGCCTTCGTCCGTCGTCTACGCAGTTACCCTCGGCGTTATGGACATCCGTGCAATTACGCCAGACGAGTTTCGCGCCTACGCCTCTGTGTGGGAACGCACTTTCAACTTCGATGGCAAGGACGATGAACTGGCGGCGGAGGCCAAGGTACACGAGCTCGACAGAAGCATCGTGGCAGTTGACGACGGGACCTTCGTCGGCACCGGCGGGTCTTTCAGCTTCGAACTGACGGTTCCCGGCGGTGTTGTTCCGGCCGCAGGCCTGACCGCCATCGCCGTGCTTCCGACACACCGGCGGAGAGGTGTACTCACCTCGATGATGCGCTACCACTTCGAAGACGTACAGAATCGAGAAGAGCCTGTTTCCCTGCTACGTGCGTCGGAGAGTGTCATCTACGGTCGCTTCGGATACGGAGTGGCTACATACGACTCGAGTTGGAAGATCGGCCGGCGCGATGCCTCTTTCACGGTTCAAGGTCAGATCGGCGAAGCCGTCTCGCTCATCGACCTCGACCGGGCAAAGAAGGTGTTACCCGAGGTCTATGCCGGCGCGGCGCCGGCCACCCCCGGGTTTCTATCTCGTGGGAAAGAGATCTGGGATCACGCGCTGTCGGATCTGGAGTCGTGGCGCGGGGGATTCACGTCCAATCGCTTTGCGCTCTTCGAGGAAGACGGAGCTGCACTCGGATACCTCCGCTATCGGGCCAAGGACACGTGGGAGCAGGGTCTGCCGAAGAACGAGATCCTGGCGGCTGAGCTGATCGCCTTGACACCACAGGCAGAGGCCGCGCTCTGGCGCTTCGTTTTCTCGACCGACCTCGTCGACGAAATCCGCACTCAGAATCGCCCCACGGATGAGCTGCTCGATTTGCTGCTGGCCGAACCCAGAAGGCTGGTCCGCCGTCGGACGGATGGTCTGTGGGCCCGATTGGTGGACGTTCCGGCCGCACTGGCGGCAAGACGATACCGGGTCGAGGGACGGCTGGTGATCGAGGTGGTCGACCCGTTTCTTCCGGATCACGGTGGCCGGTTCCTGCTCGAAGGCGGTCCGGACGGTGCCGTATGCCGGTGGACTACCGACGAACCGGACCTAGTTGTCGATCCGGTTGCCCTCGGCGCCTGCTACCTCGGGGGTGGGAGCTTCGCCTTGTTCCGGGCGGCCGGGCGTGTCAAGGGTGAGACAAAGGCCGCGCAACTGGCCGACACGATGTTTTCGTGGCACGTCCAACCGTGGTGCCCGCACTATTTCTAGTCGCGATCAGGCGTCCCGGCGTCGATCGGAAGTCTTAGGGTGAACCTGCTCAATCCATCCGCATAGGCGTATTCCAGTTGCCCCTTCATGAGTTCGGCCAACTGGCGCGAGACGGTCAATCCGAGTCCAACCGATGCCGGTTGAGAGGGGTCGTTGTGTGCCCGGAAGTACGGATCGAAGATTCGCAGCCAATCTTTCTCCGCGATGCCGGGGCCGTCGTCTGTGACCTCGACCACCGCTGCTCCACCCCCATTGTGAGCGGATACCCGCACGCTGGGGCCGCCGTAGCGAAGTGCGTTGGTAACGAGGTTGCGAATTATCTGGCGGAACCGTGCGGCGTCCGCCCATGCTTCCGCTGAGTCGACGTCCAGTTCCAGGCGATCGATATGTTCTGATGGAATCGTCCGTATCGCGGACTCCACTTCATCTGAAACTTGGAAGCGGGTGGGGTTGATCGTGATCGATCCGATGTTGGCGCGGGCAGCAACCAGCAGATCTTGCACGATGGCCGAGACCTCGGTTCCCTGGTCTGCGACGAGCTCGATGAGTTCCTGACGTTCGGTGTCCTCAAAAGTGTGCCAGTGGTCTCGCAGTTCCTGCGCCAGACCAACAACGGCGGTTAGTGGAGTTCTCAACTCGTGGCTGACCGACGCAACGAACTCGTCCTTGGTGCGAACGAGATCTTGCAGCTGTCTCGTGGTCTCGACTTGTTCTGATACGTCGCGCAGAACGGCCGAGAATCGAGCGACCCTGCCGGCGGAGTCATGATGGGTGAGGCCCACCACGGACACCGGCATTACCGAACCGTCGGGCGCTTGGAGATCGAGCTCGCCGGTCCATGCTTGTCCGTATTGGAGAGTCGGGATGACCTCTTCAATCAGGAGGTGCATCGTGTCGCGGTCGAGTGTTTGCGATACATGGAGGTAGGGAGGCTGCTGCTCCTCGTCGATTGAGAAATAGCTGCGGGCAGCCGAGTTCGCATAAGTGATCCAGCCGCTCGGGTCGAGGACGACCACGATGTCGGGCGTTGCCTCGACGATGCGTGTCAGCCGCTCCTGCGCCTGCTCGGCGAGCTTCTGAGCAGTCACATCAATGATGGCGCCTTCGTAATACAACGCGCTGCCGTCGGTAGTTCGAACCGTCCTGGCACTGTCCTGGCTCCAGAGGGCCGTGCCGTCCTTCCTGCGTAGTTGCTCCTCGAACGCGATCACGGTGCCATTGAGGTCGATCTCTTCGATCCAGCGTGATCGGGCGGCCGGATCCACATAGATGTCGTGGGCGGCCAGTGCGAGCAGATCATCCTCGTCACCGAAACCCATCATCTCCTTGAGGGCAGGGTTTGCTGCGAGTATTTCGCCGTCGGGCGAACTTCGGTACAGCGCCACCGGGATACGTTCGAACAGCTGCCGGTAGCGCATCTCGCTGGATCGCAGTAGTTCTTGTGCGGCTATCGAGTCGGTGATGTCGACGATTTGGGAAAGACACCTAGACGCTGTGCCCGAATCGTCCCGGATCAGCGTGACGGTGGCGAGCACGACTATCTCTGAACCACCGGCATCCACATATCGAGTGGTGAGACTGAACGAGTCCTCTCCGGGGCCGCTGATCGCGGCAGCCATCCGCTCTTCGGTCTCGTCGATGGCTTCCGGATGGGTGAGGTCCTGCCAGCTCATTGTCAGAAGAGACTCCGGTGGGTGGCCGACTAGGTCACATAACGCCCGGTTGACTCTCAGGTATCTGCCCTCGATGTCGAATATGGCCATGCCGGTCACGGAGGTCTCAAAAGCCGAGTCGAACAACTGCTCGGTATCTCGCAGAGCGTGTCTGGCTGTTGCGTCGCGGATGACCATTTGAACGGCCGGTTGACCGTCCAATGAAGTGGGGATGCAAACGGCCTCAGCAACTGTTTCCGAGCCGTCTCTGCGCCGAATACGGATCTGGGCAAGTTCGGTAGTTCGGCCGGCTGCGACCTGATGCATCCTGTCGATCTCACCCGGTCGATCGGCTGCGGAGACGTGATCCAGATACGGTGTGTTGATCACCGCCGTCGCATCGCGATAGCCGAGCATCGTGGTGGCTGCTTCGTTGAGGTACTTGAGTGCTCCGCGCTGGTGAATGAGAATTCCGTCCGGAGACGCCTCGACCAGTGAACGGTATCGCAGGGCGGAAGCTTCGAGGTCTGCTCTCGACCGCTCGAGCATGCGACCAACGGTACGGAAAAGCACGGCGGCTGCGAGAGCCAGCGCCATGAGTGCCACCGTTGAAGAAATGACGTCCGCGCTGGACGTTCCGTCGCCCGCCCAATACATCGGAAGGGTCGAGTCCCCACCGGCGGCATGCAGAGGAATTCTTGCCGCAATGGCGATCTCACCCGCGACGACTATGAATACGACCATCCTGAAGGGAAGAACGAACGCCGAAATCGAGATGATCACAACCGGGATGATTTCGATCATTGTTTCCGGGCCGATCATCCACCACAACGAAAGCGCTATCAGATGATCGATGACGAGCGCGGTTATGAGACGGTGCTGAAGGTGGTGAACGCCGGTTCCGGCGAACAGGCCGGCCAGTGCAAGAAAAGCCGCGAATGCCCAATCAGGGCTGCGTAATCCGGCGGCTCCGAACGCCGCAAAAGCGAGACCGGCCCCATAGCCGAGCCTGCGTAACCGGAACAGTCCGGCTACGAGGCGCTCGAAGTCTGGTGGACTCCCTGGAAACGTCCGCCTGCGCGTCATCCTTCAGAGTCGGCAGTCGCGGCACCAGCCTTGACCAATCTCTGACCGGCTCCGAGTGATCATCGTGGAGCATTCTGACCGGTCGGATGGTGATACTGTGCCTCGCATGGCGAAGATTCATGGTGGGCAGATCATTGCCCGTGCACTCAAGAATGAGGGAGTGGACACGCTGTTCACCCTGACCGGCGGCCACATCGTCCCGATCCTCGACGGTTGCGTTCAGGAGGGCATTCGAATCATTGACTTGCGTCACGAACAGGCCGTGGCACATGCCGCCGAGGCGTATGGTCGACTCACCGGGAAGCTGGGAGTTGCGGCGGTGACTGCCGGTCCCGGCGTAACCGATGCGGTGACGGGCGTTGCCAATGCCTTCTTTGCCGAGACACCGATGTTGCTCCTCGGGGGACGTCATCTCATGCGGCAGGAGATGATGGGCGGGTTGCAGGAGATGGACCACCCCCGGATGTTCGGTTCGATCACGAAATGGGCCGGTACGGCCTGGCAGACGGATCGACTTGCCGATTACGTGGCAACGGCGAGCCGCGCCGCCTTCTCCGGGCGCGGCGGACCCGTTTTCCTGGACGTACCCATGGACCTGCAGTTCGATATGGTCGATGAGGATTCGATCAGCTGGCCGGAACAGTATCGAGCCGGGCTCCCACAAGGTGCCACTGCTTCCGTGATCGATCGGATCGTCGAGATACTCGCCGGGGCTGACCGTCCGATGATCTTTGCAGGCGCCGGTCTGAGGGGGGCGGCCGAGGCGCTGGTTGTTGTCGCCGAAGCACTCGAGGCTCCGACCTACCTCAACTCGCGTGCACGCGGCTCTCTTGCATTCGGCCACCGTCTACTCGGCAACCACACTCGTTCCGCGGCTTTCGCCGGGGCGGATGTCGTGTTGGCGCTGGGTGTCGACTGGGATTTCCGAACCGGATACGGCCGCAAGATCTCGCCGGATGCCACCGTAATCCAGATCGACGCAGAGGCTACGAAGATTGGATGGAATCGACCCGCCCACCTGGGTGTAGTGGCCGATCCGACAGAGGTTGTCCGGCAGATCGCCGACTTCGCCGATCGCTTTGAAACCTCCGACCGGGCCTGGACTCAGGAGATTATCGCCGCCGAATTGGTGAAGAGCGAGGCAGCGGCGGTGGAGGCCTCGACCGATGGTTCGCCCGTCCATCCGCAGCGTTTCGCCCGGGAGGTGGCGAGCTTCTTCGGCACGGATTCGATCGTGGCGGTGGACGGCGGCGACATAGTGTCGACGACTGCCCGCTGGCTCCAGGTTTCCCACCAGGGTCATCTACTCGACGCGGGTTCGTTCGGTACTCTCGGAACCGGCGCCCCGTTCGCGATCGCGGCCAAAGTGGCTTTCCCGGACAAGCTGGTGGGCATCGTCTACGGCGACGGAGCGTTCGCGTTCAATGGAATGGAATACGACTCGATGGTTCGGCTGGGCCTGCCGATAATCGGTGTCGTCGGAAACGACGGTGTCTGGAACAACATCAAGACGTTCCACCGGATGTTCTATCCCGACCGCATGGTGGCGACCGACCTGGGTATCCGCCCGTATCACGCAATGGTGGAGGGACTCGGCGGTCACGGCGAGTTCGTTGAGGACTCGGCCGATCTGGTTCCGGCCCTCGAGAGGGCCAGGGCTTCCGGCAAACCGGCTCTGGTAAACGTACACATTGCCGAGACGATGAGGATGAGTTCGAACTACAGCCAGTGAGGGCGGCCATCGGCAGATGGCCAACGGCCGTGCTCGATCCGCTACAGCACGAGCAGAGCGACTACTCCGACGATCAGGCAATACAGCGCAAAGGGGCGAAGGCCGAACCGGTTGAGAGCGCGGAGTAACACTGCGATCGCCAGGTACCCGGAAATCGCGGCCACCACCATCCCCACCCATACCTCGGCCCCGAAGCCACCGTTGCCGGCGAGTTCCAGGCTCTGCTGGGCGCCTGCTCCGGCGATTGCAGGTATCGCGAGCAGGAAGGAGAATCGGGCGGCTTGAGTGCGCTCCAGGTTCCGGGTGAGGCCTGCGGTGATAGTCATTCCCGACCGTGAGATGCCCGGGACGAGTGCAACGGCCTGCGCGATCCCGATGAGAAAGCCGCTCTTGAGCGGCATTTGTTCGAGTTCTAGACGGCCGTTCATGAACCAACCCGAGATGAACAGAACCGCGCCCGTTACCAAGAGGGCGATGGCTACGGCCATGGTGTCCTCCTGAAGCGATCCGATCTGATCTTCTACGAATACGCCGACCACCGCCGGGATCGTTCCGAGGGCGAGCAAACCGACTATCCGGCGGGCAGCCGGATCCGTTCTGAATCGAAGGAGCTTGATCAGGTCGTGCCGGTAGAAGGCAACCACCGCCGCCAGCGTTCCGAGGTGAAGAACTGCCGAAGTCGCCAGGTCGGGTTGATCGACACCGACAAAGGCAGGGACGAGTACGAGATGGCCGCTCGACGAGATTGGGAGGAACTCGGTCAACCCTTGAACGAGACCCCATAAGACTGCTTCAAACACGGACCAGGAGCATAGCCGTGAGTCGCCTGCTCAACGGCTACCACTCGACGACAAGGACGCTCACCCCGGCACTCGAGATGGCGGCGGCGACCGTTTTCGCCGTTTCGGCCGGGATGGCAACCATTGCAGAGTCATTGGACCAGCCGGCCGGCTGAACCGCGGGTGCAACTGCCACAACAATTGCAGGAATCGCGGTACCGGCACCCTCGACGACTAGTCGCAGTTCGGTTCCCGGAACGGCTCCGTCGGGCACGTCCATCTCGAGCGCCCACCAGCCGTCGGGTAGCGGGCCCTTGTCGGTCAGCAATGCCGCCGTCAGCGGCTCGCCGGCCGCGATAGCGGTGATTGCGAACCCGTCGGGGGTGATCTCCGGAAGCAGGCCGACCGGTACCTCTCGATACTCGATCAGGTCGTCCTCGATCCAGGCTCCTGCCTCGATGGAGTTCCGGGCGAAGGGCCGCGGTTCCGAGGGCGTGCCGCGGAGGTCCATCCAAAGAGCTCCGGCGACGATGACCGCCGCTGTTATCCAGCGGAGATAGGGAGGGCGGCGAAACCAGTACACGGTCGAACGTACCGCGTTCAGGCTGTGGTTGGAAGGGGGCTGATTCGGATTGGTCGCCGCTTCTCTAGCGGCGCGATTTCCATTCCCCGACATGGTCGGGAGGCGAGACGGTTCCGGTCGACTCTGGTTCGCCGGGTGCCAACGTGAGCGGAATCACTCCAGCCCAGTAGGGCAGTTCGATGTCGGCGTCGTCGTCGACCGGTGGGCCCGAACGCTGCTTTGCTGAGGCTTCTTCGATGTCGATGGCTGCGACGGCAGTGGCCTTGGTCTCTTTGTCGTTGGCGGGACGTGACCCTTCTGATCGTCCCGGGACCAGGTGCTCGACGATCGCCTGAAAGGCCAATGCTTTCTCGTCTTCGTCTTTGACCTCCCTGGCCGACCCGAAGACGACGACTGATCGGTAGTTCATCGAGTGATGAAACTGGGACTTGGCGAGGACGAGCCCGTCGAGGATGGTGGCTGCTACAGATACTTGTCGCCCCGCCCGAAGGGATCGAAGCATGCGGCTTGCCGGAGAACCGTGTAAGTACAAAACGTTGCCGACCCGCGCATGGATCGTCGGGATCACCACCGGGAGTCCCGCATCATCAACGAACCCGACATGGCAGATGAGGGCTTCATCGAGGATGTCGTAGATGGTGGCCTGGTCGTAGGACCCTCGATCGGGGAGACGGCGGATCTTGCTGCGATCTGATTGCGCGGTCACGTCGGTGCTCCCGCCGCGCAATCACACGGGAGCGATCGCGCTCCGTCTGCATCCGGAGCAAGCTGGAAAAGAATGTCGCGCAGTGTGTCGAGCGCTTCTCCGAAGCGGTGTAGAACCTCGTCGTGTGTAACCGGCGAAACCTCGCCCGGAACGCCGACGTCGTAGTCGGTCACCACGGCAATGTTGGCGTAGCAAATACCCAACTCTCGAGCGAGGGCGGCCTCGGGTAGCTGCGTCATGTTGAGCAGGTGCCATCCAGTATCTGCGAATGCAGCGCTTTCTGCCCGGGTTGAGAACCTGGGGCCCTGCACAACGACGGTGGTCGCCCCTTCGTGAACGACTCCCACCACCGCCCGAACCGCGGCGGCCGCTTTGCAGCGAAGGTCGGGACAGTACGGGTCGGCGAAGGGTATGTGGTGGGTTTCTGGACCTTCGAAGAACGTGTGAGCCCGACCCCACGTGCGATCGATGAGTTGATCGGGAATCACGAACTGCCCGGGCGCAAAGTCGGGGTAGATCGAACCTACCGCCGTCGGCGCGATGATTCGGCCAACGCCGAGTTCACGCATCGCCCACAGGTTCGCCCGGTACGGGATGAGGTGAGGAGGGAACTCGTGGTTGGTGCCGTGGCGCGCGATGAATGCCACTTCGGTGCCTTCGACCGAGCCGACCATTGGTGGAGCCGACGGCGGGCCGTAAGGCGTGGGGAGGTCTACCGAGCGCGCGTCGGCCAGGAGTTCGTAGAAACCGCTGCCGCCGAAGACTCCGATCATCGTTCAGTCTTCTGTGCTTTTCGAGGATCGCGAGTCGGTCACGTAGAAGCCCGACCCCTTGAAGATCAGGCCGGCCGGATGGAATACCTTCTGCAGTTCACCGCCGCATACCCCGTGCTTCTTGAGCGGCTTGTCCGAGAACGACTGCATGACTTCCAGTCGCTCACCGCACTTCTTGCACGAGTATTCATATCTAGGCATGTAGGTCCTCAGCGGAAAGAGTGAGCATGGAATGATATCAACTACACGGCCACAAGCGTCAAGGCCGCTCGCCGGCGGCCGAAAGCAGCATCGCTTCTAGACTCCCGGTGATGAATCTTGCCGTTCCCGTCGCGATGGCGGCCGCCTACCTGGTCGGAAGCCTCGACTTCGCCGTAGTGGTGGCGAGAGCGCGCGGCCTCGACATCTACGACGTTGGCAGCGGCAATCCAGGCACATCCAACGTCCTGCGCACGATGGGTAAGGGCGCGGCGGCAATGACTTTGCTGGGCGACGTTCTGAAGGGGGTCATCGCCGCAGCGATGGGGTTCCTCATCGCCGGGGAAGCCGGAGCAGCGGCCGCCGGCTTTTTCGCGGTCCTGGGCCACTGTTATCCGGCGTTTCATCATTTCAAAGGCGGGAAAGGGGTTGCGACGGCAGCCGGACTCTTGCTGTGGCTCATCCCGAGGTCCGCGCTTGTCCTGATCGTCATCTGGATCTTGCTCGTGGCCGTGACGAAGGTGGCATCCATCGGCTCGCTGGCCGCGCTGGTCCTGGCGTTACCCGCCGCCTGGATCGAAGAAGTTAGTTGGGGAGCGATGGCCTGGCTGGCGGCCGTAGTCTTCCTGGTCTTGTACCGGCATCGCGGCAACATCGCCAGATTGTTTGGATCCGGTGAACACAAGGTGATGTCGTGACCGGGCCCGAGCTCGCGCTAGTTCCGGCAGCCGGCCTGGGTACGCGTATGCGTCCGGCTACGCGCGTCGTTCCCAAGGCCCTTTTGCCTGTGGTTGACCGACCCGCCGTGCAACATGTCGCCGAAGAAGCGGTGCGTGCCGGTGTAACTGAAGTCATTTTCGTGGTCGATCTGGGCGTAGGTTCGTTGATTCGAGATCACTTCACCGTCGGTGAACCCCTTCCCGGTCTCGAGAACCTGAAAGTCAGAATCGTGGTGCAAGAGGAACCGGGTGGTTTGGGCCACGCAGTTCTGACTGCTCGTGAATCAATCGGCGATCGTTCGTTCTTCTGTCTGTTGTCGGACAACATCGTCAGACCGGGGGCCGATGTGTTGCCTTCGCTGGCAGCCGCCTCCGATGGTGGCTCCGTCGTGGCGCTGCGCGAAGTCGGCGAGCACATGCTCGACCGGTACGGTGTCGCGATACCGGGAGAACGGCGAGGGTCGGAACTCGAGGTGCTCGGCGCCGTTGAGAAGCCTGGAATCGAGAATGCTCCGTCGAACCTCGGTTTGGTCGGCCGGTACCTGTTCACTCCGGAGATCCTGGAGGCGCTGGCCAACCTCGAGCCGGGATACGGGGGTGAGATCCAGCTGACGGACGCGATCGACTTCGTAGCCCGCCGGGGACGATGCCGGGGCGTTGTCGGTGACAGTGATCTTCTCGACATCGGGATTCCGCTCGGCCTGCTCGAGGCTGCCGTGGTTCTCGGGCTGAGCCGGACCGAGTTTCGAGATGGCCTGACGGAGTTCCTCCGCTCGCTCGAGGAACTGCGATGAGGCGACTCGTCGATGTGCAACGCGAAGTGCTCGGCAGTGTTCAACAACTCGAGAGCATTTCGGTACCGGTCGCCCGGGCTCTTGGCCTGGTTCTGGCCGAAGATGTGGTGGCCCCCCATGATGTTCCACCGTTCGCCAACTCGGCGATGGACGGATACGCGGTGCAGGCAAAGGACACACAACCTGCCCCCGCCGACTTGAAGGTGATAGAAGATGTGGCCGCCGGCCACGTCGCTGCTTGCGTAGTCACGTCCGGTACGGCGGTCAAGATCATGACCGGAGCACCTATGCCCGCGGGAGCGACCGCGGTCGTCAGAGTCGAGGACTGCGACGAGGAAGGGGACTCGGTGCGCATCCTGGACGGCGTCCTGGATGGCGAGAACGTCAGGGCGGCCGGCGGAGATCTCGCCGCCGGGTCGGTGGTGTTTGGGGCAGGAACCCGACTTACGCCTCACCATCTGGGCGTGCTGACCTCGATCGGCGTGTTCGAACCGACGGTTCACCGGCGTCCGGTGGTGGCAGTTCTGTCGACCGGCGATGAGGTGGTTTCCGCAGACACGCCTCTGCAGCCCGGGCAGATCCACGACAGCAACCGCCCGCAGCTTCTGGCATTGCTCGACGAACTGGGAGTCGAGACGATCGACCTCGGCATCGTCGGCGATGACGCGGCCGCCCTCCGGGCGGCAATTGCACGGGGAGCGGCGGAGGCCGATGTTCTGCTCACTTCCGGCGGCGTCTCGATGGGCGAGTACGACCTGGTCAAGGGAATCGTCTCCGAAACCGGTGATGTCCAAATCTGGCGGGTCGCCATCAAGCCGGCCAAGCCGTTCGCGTTCGGGAACGTCGGCGGCACGCCGTTCTTCGGCCTACCCGGAAACCCGGTCTCCGTCGTCGTGGCGTTCGAGCAGTTCGCCCGTCCTGCTCTGTTGAAGATGATGGGAGCGAAAGCACTGTTTCGGGCCCGCCAGCCGGCGGTTCTGGACGTGGACGTTCAAACCGACCCGGAGAAGACGGTGTTCTTGCGGGTGGCGGCTGAACTCAGCGGAGACATATGGGTCGCTAGACCGGCGGGCGGGCAGGCCTCGAACCAACTCACCGCCTTGGCGAACGCCGATGCGTTCGCGGTCGTGCCGGTTGGCACCGCCGGTGTCGCGGCCGGCAGCCGCGTGGATCTTGAGATGTTCCGGTGGCCGGAGACCCGTACCGAGGAAGAGGTAACGAATGCCGGATGATCTCACTCACCTCGACGAAGAGGGTCGAGCAAGGATGGTTGACGTTGGTGGGAAGGTTGAGACCGAACGTGTTGCCGTAGTCGAGGCGTTCGTCGAGATGGCGGCAGAGACCAGGGATCTGATGTTTGCCGGGAACCTCGCGAAAGGAGACGCGGTGGCGGTCGCTCGCGTAGCCGGGCTCATGGCTGCCAAACAGACGGCCGGGTTGATCCCTCTTTGCCATCCACTTCGAATCTCCCACGCGGCTATCGAGATTGATCCGGTTCCATCTGGAGCCCGGATCGTGGCCACGGTCGAGACGGTGGACCGGACGGGTGTGGAAATGGAAGCCATGGTCGCGGCTTCTGTCGCAGCCCTTACCGTCTATGACATGGTCAAGGGAGTCGAACGGGGTGCCCAGATAACCGCTACCCGCTTGCTGCATAAGTCGGGCGGGAAGAGCGGGGAGTGGAACCGATGAGGGCAATGGTTCTCACCGTCAGTGATCGGGTCAGCGCCGGGGAAGCCACCGACGCTTCCGGACCGGCTGCTGCAGCCCTGCTCGAGAGCTTGGGGTTCTCGGCTTCGGTCGAGGTGGTGCCGGATGGGGTTGAATCGGTGGCGGATTTCCTGCGCGCCGCCATAGCCGAGGGCGTGCCGCTCGTTGTTACGACGGGAGGAACCGGCTTTGCTCCCAGGGATGTGACGCCGGAGGCTACGCGGCTGGTTATTGAACGGCCCGCTCCCGGCCTCGTTGAAGCGATGCGTTCGGCAACCTTCGGTTCTAACCCTCACGGGATGCTGTCGCGCGGTGAAGCGGGCATCAGCGGGGCGACGTTGATCGTCAATTTGCCCGGGTCGGTCCGGGGAGTTGAGGAATCGCTGGGTGTCATCGGACCGGCTCTGTCCCACGGTCTCGCGCTCCTTCGATCCGATGAAACCGCCCACGGCCCAACGCCTTCGTAGCACGAGCGAATCGGTCGGAAAACAGAGATCGCGATAACAGTCTCTACTTGTAGTTGCAGGGCAGATTGGCTACTCTCCGCGCCGAAAGAGCGGAGAGTAACTCAATGGCATGGGCAGTCATTCTTGTCGTCGTCGCCGCCTGGGGAGCGTTCCTCCTGCCGGAGGTGATCGGTTCGCGGAAGAGCGCACCTCTGACAACGACTCAAGAATTCAATCGTTGGACCACGCGGGTCGCCTCCGTTCAGAGACCGGGTGGGCCTGCGATCGTGGAGCGTAACCGGGTGCTCGTGCGCCGCCGCCGCGTTCTCGTTGCTCTTTTCGGCGCCGCCATCATCAGCCTTTTGGTGGCTATCTGGTTGTCCGCTCCCTCCATGCTGATAACCCATGTGGTCATCGATGCGGTAGTTGCCTGGTACGTCGCGATGCTCGTTCAGCTGAGGCACCGGCGGGATGAACTGGCGCTCGTAACACCGGTTCGTCCGGTGAGCGACGGTGTGAAGGAAATGCCGTCCACTCCGGACATACACATTCTGGCCTCCGGCTAACCGGCCGTCATGGGGGTACCCGGACTCGACGACGTTGAGTCGGCTGCTCGCGCGGAACTCGACGGGAAGTTCGCCGCCCGCGAGGTAGCTCTCACTTCGAGTCGCACTCTGATCAGGACGTCGGCAAACGCCATTCGTGCGCTTCACCGGGGTGAGATCGAACGTGCCGAAGAGTTGATGGAACAAGCATCGAAGCTGCTGGAGAAGTCACGACAAGCCTGCATAGATCATCCCGACGTCTTGCATGCCGGCTTCGTTTCGGATGCTGCCAAGGAGTACGCAGAGGCCCGGCTCACGGCTGCGTTGTCCCAGGGCAAGAGGCTTCCTTTGCCGGCCGAGATCGGTGTTGAAGCAGCCCCCTATCTCAATGGCCTCGGCGAGGCAGTGGGAGAGTTGCGACGCCGGTTGCTCGATCTGCTGCGGCAGGGAGAAATCGAAGCGGCCGAAGATACCCTGGCCGCCATGGTCGAAGTGCTCGATCTCCTTGCTTCGCTCGATTATCCGGATGGTATGACAGGTGGCCTCCGTCGTACCACCGACGTAGCGCGCGCCCTCATCGAACGCAGCCGGGCCGACCTGACCACCACGGTCGTACAAGAGCGCCTGCGCCTGGAACTGCAGCGACACCTGGATTCGTGACCGGCTTGGCACGTCACCTTGGTGGGGTAACATGCTGGCCCCACCTGGGGGTGTAGCTCAGCCCGGCAGAGCGCTTCCCTCGCACGGAAGAAGTCAGGGGTTCAAATCCCCTCACCTCCAC
>JAHEDJ010000071.1 GCA_024641325.1 bacterium
TGACGGTAAGCGTGCCGCCGAAGGCGTCGATGCGGTCCTCAATCGGCAGGAGATCACCAGTGGCACCGTCGACCTGCACGGAGAATCGGACAAGCCGGTCGTCCCCGTTGAGCGAGATGACGGCCCGGGTCGCCCCTACATCGACGGCTCCGGTGATAGCGCCAAGGACTGCGAAGTAGACGCTTTCCTCTACTGGTCGCTCGAAGCGCCCCAGCTCGCCGGCGACGATCTCAATTGGGACCGGGATGGTGCGTTTCGCCGCTCCGAGTGCAGCTCCGAGTCCCTCGGCTTCGAGCAGCGGCGGGTAGATGCCGTGGGCCACTGCGCGCATCCTGTCGACGGCTTCCTGGGTCGTGTCGGCCAAGGAAGCCACGAGGGATGCCAGCGGTTCGGCTCCTTCACGTTCGGCAAGCGTTCGGGCGATTCCCAGTTTCACCTTCAACGCCACCACCTGCTGCTGAGCACCGTCGTGGAGGTCGCGCTCGAGCCGATGCCGTTCCGCATCCTGGGCAGCCACCAGGCGCCGGCGTGAAATCCGCAACTGCTCGGCCCGCTCCGCCAGCTCGGCATTTAATCCGATGTTGCGCAGCAGCACACCTGCCCCGGCGGCAACGTCGGCCAGCACTCTCTCATCGGCGCCGTTCACCGATTCCCCCCTGGCCTTGGTGATGCTCAACGCACCAAGCACCTCGCCCCGGTGGCGCACCGCGACGGATCGATCTCCGGGAAGGTCGGGGATCGGGTCGCCCGAGTGGACCGGAGGTAGGCCGTCGAGTGCTTCGGCGGGCAGGGCCGCCCGGGGGTGGAGCGATTCCCCGACCGCGAGCCACAACACCGCCTGCGACGCCCCGGTTCCGTCGACGACTAGCCGGGTCAACTGAGCGAGCGCCTCGTCGGGGTCGCTGGTGTCGGCGAGCCGTGCGGTGGCCGTCGCCAGGACCTCGTAGGGGGTCGCTCGCCTTCCGTACACCAGAACGTTCGCCAAGTGCTGCACGCGTTGCCTCAATGGTTCGAATGCCACCGCCACGATCGCCACCGCCGCGATCGACAACGCCAGATTCGGTTCGTCCGCAGCACCGACCAATGAGCCGATGCCCACCACCACCAGCGCATACACACCCGTGATGAACGCAGCCAGCACACCGTAAGTGACCGTCTTCGAAATGATGACATCGATGTCATACAGCCGGTACTTGGTGATGGCGATCCCGTACGAAAAGACGAGTGCGGACTGAGCAAGGAGGCCCCCAAGGGCGTCGGCGACAGGGGAACCTGGGAAGTTGCCCCCGACTACCAACGCCACAACGTAAATCGCTCCACCCCAACCGATCCAGCGGATCTGGCTCCGCTCGGCGCCCTCGGTGCGCCGGTATCGCACGACTAGCGAGGCCACCGATACCACAGCGCTCATCGAGGCGAGCAGGAACGCCGCATCGATGACGCCACCGACCGCGCCCGGAATCGTGTCGTCGGCCGAGCTGATCGGCAATGTGCTCCACGGATTCTGAGCAATGGCGGTCGCCACCGAGCCGACCGTTATGGCGATGAGGCTCCACCAGGCTACCCATCGCCAACGCGGCGTAACGGGCTGCCCGTTGGGAAACAACAGAAGGCCGAGAGTGAGTGGGAGCCAGAAGGCAGGGATCACCGCCCAGAATCTGAAGTGGATAGCGAACGAGGCAACGATGGGAAGGTCCGCGGGGCTCAGCTGCCGGAACTCATCGAATCCGAGGCCGGGCATCACCCTGCTCGTCACCACCGCGGCCACCGCTACCCCTGCCGTGTAGAGCGACGCAAATAGAGCCGCCCAAGCAACGGCCCAGATCGAACTGTTGCGGCTTTGGGTGGGAAGCATCAACCACGCCAGCGTCCCGAGCATCACGGCTAGCGCCCCGAAGTTGAGCGCGAGCGACTCAATAAGAAAACCCCATCCTTCGAAGAGGACCAGGACGATCATCCCGGCGGCGCCGACGATGATCGACATCGCGGCGAACGCCTTCCCCACATTGACGCGCCTTCGATCCGACAGTGCGGTGCCGATCGGGGTCATCGCACTCTCCGCGGGAAGCGGTATGCCGACACCGGCGTCTCCCTGCCTTTGACGACCGCGGCCGCCAGTTCGTCGGCATCGGGCTTATCCGCGATCGCATCCCACGTCGGATCGCTCAGCACCGTCTCTCCAGGATCTGCCCACTGCTGCAGACGTTGAGTGAGGTTGACGGTATCCCCCACCAGCGAGTATTCGAGCCGATCCTCCGACCCGAGCAGTGCCGCCGCCACCCGTCCGGTCGAGAGTCCGATGCCGAGCCCGAAGGACTCCCGGCCATCGGCCTTCCAGGTTTCGTTGAGTTCATGCTGGGCAACGTGCATGGCTTGGGCCGCTGCCACAGCCAGGTCGGCGTGATCCACCTGGGGCAGCGGTGCCCCGAAGACGGCCATGACGGCGTCACCCACGAACTGCATGACGGTTCCGTGGTGGCCGAGGATCGCCCTGTTCATAGCCGCCCGGTGCTCGTTCAGCTGGCCGGCCAGGACACTCGGGTCGGCATGTTCGGCGATCGTCGTATAGCCGCGGATATCCGACATCAACACAGTGACCATCAGTTCCTCAGTCTCGCCGGGTCGTCGACCACCTTGAAGAATCTGTTCGGCCACACCTCCCGGCAGCAATCGGCTCAGCGACTCTCCCTGCTCTTTGCGGTCGACGATGGCCTTCTGCAGCATTCTCAAACGCTGGAGGTTGTCGCTCCTCCCGGCGGTGACGCCTTCGGCCAGTTTCATGAAGAGGGCCTCGATCGCGGCATTGGCGTCTGCCGGAGTCGTCTTGCGGTGGGCGGCGATGGCATTGACGGTCCTGCCTTCGGCCAGTTGCTGAAGAAGACTCTCTTCTGCCGGTGAGAGCGAGGCATCTGTCCGCACCGGATTGGTTAGACCATCCACGATCTTGGGATCGAGAACGGAACCCCCGGCGGCGACCTCGCGCACCGCTCGCGCCAACTGGTCGCCCTCTCCGACCCGGTCCTTGAGCAGGTAGGCATATCCGGCGGCACCTTCCGAGAGGAGGGAGACGGCATAGTCGGGATCGTCGAACTGGGAAAGAACGACAACGCCGGTACCCGGGTGACGTTTCCTCACCTCTTTGGCAGCATCGATGCCTTCCCGGGAGAAGTCGGGGGGCATGCGAATATCGGTGACGATCACCTGTGGGTTCGTTGCTTCCGCCCCGGCCACGAGTTCGTCGTAGTCGGCGGCCTGCCCGACAATCGTGAAGTCATCTTCGAGGTCGAGCAGCGCTTTGACGCCCTCGCGAACGATGAGGTTGTCGTCGGCGAGAAACACCGAGATGGTCATCCGATTGCCCCCACTAGCGATTGTGTATCGCCGCATTATGCCGTTGCCGACCGGCAACAACCACGGTGCAGACGCGGCTTTCGTGGTGGGGCTGGCACCCATTCCAAAATGCGGACAGCACCCTGGGCCCCGTAAGCGAATTCTGGCAACGTTTGGGCACCAACGACGAGGGGAAACCAATGCGAATCGAATCATCCGTTACGTCTGTTTCATGGATCCCATCCGAAGCGATGACAGGACCGCTACGTGTTCCAGTCGATCTGGGGTTCGGACACTACGACGACCCTTTGCCCGACCACATCGATGATCTCGAGGCGCTGCGCGAGGCCGACAAGTTCCGCTTCGCCAACGAATTGCGGGCCTGGATCGATGTGGAGGACGGCCGCGTGGTCGACGCCGGCTACTCCGCAGGTGGACACATGGGGTCGACAACCGTTGCCCTGGGCGTCGGCCACATCACGATTCCAGCCGTGTCATTCCCCGACATCCAACACGATCCGGCTATCAGCGCGACCACGGCAACATTCACTCAGACAACCGGTGGAAGAACGGGTGCCCCGCTGCCCAGGCGGATCAGCCGTCCTCCCTTCCTCAAGGTCACGGCTCCGACCGTGTGGACGACACTCACCCTCACGATTCGCGCAGATGGGAGCCACACCTTCGAGCTCAGTGGGGCCAGCAAAATGCCCCGGCACTGGATCTATGACGACAACTTCGATCTCGTGGCCAAGAGCGGAATGATCGACTTCAAGGGCTGGACCCAGGAGAGCTTCGGGGACAACACACCCTGGGGCGATTCCGACTCTCCGGCGATCGTCACTGCAGTCGAGAGCGAACTAGAGCGACGGTTGTCGAGCCACATCATGCGAGACGGTAAGAGACCAAAGATTCGAAAGTTGGCAGAAGCAGAAGCACTCGTCAACCAAGGAGACTCCGGAACGGAACTCTTCCTCCTGCTCGACGGCGTTCTCGTGGTAGAGGTGGATGGCGAAGCTGTGGCCGAACTGGGTCCCGGGTCGATTATCGGGGAACGTGCCCTAGTCGATGGCGGAAACCGCACGTCGACACTTCTGGCAAGAACTTCGGCGAAGGTGGCGATTGCCACTGCAGCAGACATTCAGCCAGAAGCCCTAAAAGAGCTTGCCAACCATCATCGGCGCGAGGACGCTGAGGGCACCGCCTGAGTCTGAGGTCACCGAAGGTTATCGTCTCGCGGTGTCGGAGGAGCGAGTCGTACCCTGGTCCCACGCGGCTCTCCGTCTGGCGAATTCAAAGTGGCTGCGTGATCCTGAGCCGCCTGCTATTTCCATCTTTGTGAACGGGCCCATGCATCTTGAACCACGCTGAGCGCCTGGTCGGGATCTGGGAGCTGTCCCATCTGATGTGCAAGATCCACGATCCATGCTCGACGGGTTCGATCGGGAAGTCGGTCCACGTCATGGGACCTGACTCCGAATCCTCGGAGGCAGTTGACGATCGTATCTGCCTCGTCATCGAAGGCTCCGATGGCTGCTAACCCGGCGAGATCCACCAGATCGCGCGGTGCTGCCCGATCAGTCCATGCGAGGTGCTTCAATGCCACGAACGCCGATCGTCCCGGAACCGTCAGTTCAGTATCATTCGGAAGGTCGCTATAGCGAAGATCGATATTGCGTCGCTCCGAATTTACGCATCGATGATATTCAGCGTCATAGGCAACGACCTGGAGACGCACTTGGGTGCCGTCCCGGGCGATGACCCTCCCAACAGATGGGGATTCTCTCTCGATCCGGAGACCCGGATACTCACGCCGAACATGTCGAGGCAACTCGTCAGCCAGGGCCACGAATACCCCATGGGCCGGTTCAGCCCACAGATCGATGTCTTCAGACACCCGACGATCACCGAGGTGCGTTCGAGCCAGCGCAGTACCACCGAAGAAGACGATCCCTTCAGCCACCGCGCTATAAGCCAGGCCGGCCAGCACGTGGGAAATCAGGTGATCCTTCTTGATCTGTTCGGGTGCAACACCGAATGTGGCTGCCCACCGGCTCAACTCCTCTTGGTCGAGCACTCGATCTAATCCTCGATCTGAAATCGGCTGGCCACGACGGGTCCCGAGGGACGTAGCCCACGCGACTTGATTGGTCCGCGCAATCGGAGCGTCGGAGCATCAGGTACAACCGGGAAAGCTACCCACCGGGCACGCATGTATGTGGCGCGCTCGCCCTGCTCGACGGCAAGGTCCCGAGTCAGTGACCAGTCGGCTCGGCCGGCAAGAGCAGTGATCGCCTCAGAAATCATGTCGATGGATACCTCCCAGGTGCCCGCCCAACGCGACAGATCTAAGATGGTTTGCTCGATGGTCGTCTGATAACCAGCCACCAGGTCGGTGTCAACCCGTTCGAGATCAAGACGGGCCACGTCGCGGGTATGAAATCCAATCTGGCCCCACCGTGTGGGGAGCGGCGGTCGCTGCTTGGGAATGGCGACAGAACCGAGCGCTAGAGCCCTTGGCAACGCGCCATGTAGGCGGGCAGCAGATGGACCCATCAGGGCAACCCGGTCAACTCCGTAATCGGCCACCGCCACCCCGAGCGTGAGAGCCTCAATGGTGGGACGCCACCGTGAGTTTCCAACCGATTCAGCTGGGACCAGGGCGTAGTAGCCCGTAGCGAATCGTTGAACCGCTCCCTGGTCCTCAAGACGCGCCAGCTCCGAGGAGGGATTGACGTACAGTTCGTTCAGGTCACGAGGCCTAACCACGCGAACCGGCCGAGATACCAACACGCTCGGGATCTGCGGAGCTGACATCCTAATCGTCCTTCATGCCGTTACTACTACAAGCCTAGCCTCAGAGGCTAATCTCATCGTAGCACTGCACGAATCAGGTGGGGAGCGCACTGCCAGCAGACGGCACGGTCCACGAACGGTCTAGTACAAGTTGCTGCTCTGCCCGGTTTTGAGCTGCTCGGTGAGCACCATGACCAACCTGCGCCAATTCCTCTACCGAACGGGCCGCTTTGATTTGTCCGCTCGGCGCAGCTCTCGCTCGGCGCGGAGCGGTCAAGCGACGTCCTGGCTCGCTCGACGAGGTTCGGGTGGTTCTCTCGCAGCTGAGTATCGAGGATGTGTGGTCGAAGGAAACTGGGCGGGAGCGTCGTGTCCTCGTAGAGACGGTGGCGCTATTCCCAGATCATCTCGAAGTGACCATTTCCGGGGCACCCAAGATGAACATAACCCTCCAGGAGGTGGGCCTCTCTGGAGGGTTGTCGACTCGCGGTGTCGGACGAACTGCTCCGCGTGATGGCAATGACCTGGAGTGGCGGGTGGGCAAATGGATTGCAGGCTGATCATCAGCGCCGGCGATCTGATGTCCGTGCCCCGCGACCGCCTAGCCAGCAAGAGACGCTCCGCAGCTCGAGATTGACGGACATGGGTGGAGGTGGGCGCTTCTAGGCCATGTCCACTTCGTATCGGATGTTCAATCCGTTCTCGACTCTTGGAACGTAGAAACGGTGAGGGACGATTTTGAACACTGCATATGGCGGTATCGAGATGTCGAGTGTATCAATGGCGGTCTTCACTGCATCGGGGTGTAGGTTTGGTGGAACCCGAATTGCTGTGCACTCCATCTGGACACCGTTGAGATCTGTGGTCGTGGTTGCGGTGACTCTCGGTTGCACATGATCGAACACGACGGCAGCAACGGCACTGTTGGCCTCCAAGTGCCGGACATGGCGTGCTTCAGTGGTGGAGAAGAAATAGAGGTTCAAGTCTTCATCCGCCGTATATTCCAGGGGAGCAACCCACGGCTCGTCACCTTCGGTCGTTGCCAACACGACAACGCGGTTGCGTTTGATCAACCCTCTAACCCAGGCACTGTCGGCCCGGTTGGGGCGGTGGATTACGAAGTCTTCTATCGCTGCTAAACCCCTCAGTCCTGCGAAATTCCTCAGTCCGTCTGAATCCATCCAAGCCTCCCTGTCAAGTCCCCCTGGGTTGTTGCCTTCGGCTGATGCAGTCCAATGTGATGCGTTGTGTTGGGTTCGCAGATCAAACACTACACACGGGAAGCAGTACGTGAATGCCCGCACCTCAGGCACTCCGCGCTCGTTATACGTTGCGCCTTATGGTGGGTTCAAGACTGGTTGTTGTCTGATCAAACAGAGGAACCACTCCGCGTGATTGCAATAATCCTGAGTGGCGGGTTCGGGATTGGCTTGTCGACTGATCAGCCCAAAATCAACGTAAGCCTCCAGGAGGTAGGCCTCACTGGAGGGCTGTCATCTCGCGGTGTCGGAGGGGTGATTTCAACCCCAAGTACACGCGATCCCTGGGAGGCCTGGTGGGCCGCTGCGTGAGGTTATCTGGGGCGGCGGTGCCTCCTGGCATCCGCAGTGAGTGACTTGAGTGGAGTCTTCGCTTTCGCGATGAACGTCAGCGTCCGGGCGCCGCCGGGCAGAAGTTCAGAGTTCGAGAAGGAAACGAAGCACCCGGCTAATCCCGAACATCACATCGGGTCCGACCTGCCCGACACAGGCAATCAACCGCTGCTCCGAGATCGACTTGAGGTCCTCACATTTGGCATAACTCACCACATCTAGACCCGAGTCTCCGGCCTCGATCTCGATATGAGACGGGAGACCCCGACGGGTACTAGTGCAAGGGACCATCAAGATCACGCCCGCCGGACCCTCGTTGAGTGCATCGGCGGAAACCACCACGGCGGGGCGACGCCCGGACTGTTCACGACCGACCGGTTCACCGAAGTCAACCAGCCAGATCTCACCTCTGCGCGGTGCCATCAGGAATGATCGCCCACAACGCCGTGTTCCAGAGCACGCTCAACCTCTATCTCGGCCCACGCCGACCCGTCGCTCCGGAGTTCTTCGAACCGCTCGCTCATCTGATCAAAGAAGAGACGACGTTCGAGCGCATCGGCAGCCTCATCAAGCAACTGGGTCATCGGACGTCCGGTTTCATCTGCAAGCCTGGCGAACCGATCGCGGGTGTTCTCGCTCACTCTGATCGTGGTACTCATAGAAGAAGTATATCAGAACGTAGACTAGTTGGTCTACACCACCATCGGTAGACACGAGCGTCTCTTGCCTACCGACAGCGGGAACTCGTCGCGTCCCGGCCGCGCGTTAACGTTCGTGTCGGAGGAGGGATACCAGAGCTGACTACACGCCCCGCGCCACTCGCCAGGCAGTACACGATGGTGGCTTGAGTTCCGACGTCATTAGGCAGTTCCGAGAAAGCACAGCAGTTGAAAACCTCGAGCAAACGGACCGCAGCGGCCCGCGACCTCTGCCGTGTGAACGCAAAACCGAGACCACCGGTCGTCAACGGTTAACACCGGTTGCTCAGTGTTGGTGGGATTCTCACCACCGTTTGTCACCGGTCATCACCGATCAACGCTGGTTGTCATGTGGTGGCGCTGTGGTCGCGTGCACGGCTCACCGGCGATGAACTATCCCCCAGCAGGAACTCAGTGGCTTCCTCGACGCTCATCGCCTGACCCTGCTCGTAGGACTGCTTGTAGCGTTCTTCGCCGAGGGCCTCGGTGGCGGCTTCGATTCCCGGCCGGAG
>JAHEDJ010000072.1 GCA_024641325.1 bacterium
AACAATCCACCCAGCTGCTTCCTGCATCGGCAAGCCTCGTTCATCACCCAGTTCTTCAATGCTCCGGGTGACGAAGAAGGTGCTTCCGGTCTAGAGGCGGGCGTTGACTACGGCGTCTTCGCCTTCCCCGACATCGACCCCGGTGTGAAGGGAGCCCTGGGCGCAGGTGAGCTGGCAGCGGTCTTCGTTGACCGGCCCGAGGTGCGCGAATTCCTGGTCGATTTCACATCGACTGAGGTCCAGTGCGCGCAGGGAGCGAGTGCGGCAGGCCGAATCTCACCGAATACCAACGTTGGAGCCGACTGCTATCGCGACGACATCCTTGCCACTGCGGCAGAGGCGATCGTTGCCGCCCTGGCCACGGAGGGGTTCCGGTTCGATGCGTCGGACCTCATGCCTTCCGAGGTTGGATCAGGGCAGTTCTGGACCGGCATGAACGAGTACATGCGTGGTGGTCCCGACACCCTCGACGGGGTTCTGACCGACATTGACAACGCCTGGCCGTAAGCCGGGTAACGCATAACGACAAACACCCGAAGGGCGGCCGCTTGGCCGCCCTTCGTCGTGTAGTGTGTTTTGGGTCGTTCATCGGGAGAAGGTGAAGATCAGATGGAAGATCAGGGCGGAGATCTGGACTTGATGACGAGGGAACAAGAAGCAGATAAGGAGCGATTGGGCCGCTCCTCAGGGATCCTCATCATCCTTTACCGTATCGTTGCTTCCCTTGCCGTACCGGTGATTGCTTTCACCATCATGTGGGTGACTTTCACCTGGTTGCGGGACTCTGACGCCAGTCGTGCCTTGCAGGTCCTCGTGGCGATCTTTGTCGGAGTTGGTGGAGTGTTCGCGTTGTTCTGGGGCATGGACTTCGCCGTCAATCAACTTCCGGCGAGCCTGCGGGAGCATGTCCGGCCTTTCGTGTTCGTTGGTCCTGCTCTCGTCATATTGAGCGTTTTTCTCGTCTACCCGCTCATCAACACCTTCATCATCAGTTTCAAAGACAAGGCACAAGAAGCCTGGGTGGGACTTGAGAATTACGGGTTCGTGTTCACCGACGAGGCGATGCTCCGCTCGATCCGCAACACGGTTCTTTGGATAGTCATTGTGCCCTTGTTCTCCGTTGGAATTGGTCTAGCTTTCGCTACATTGGCCGACCGCCTGCGGCGCGGTGAGGCGTTTGCCAAGTCTCTGATCTTCTTGCCCATGGCGATTTCGTTTGTCGGCGCGTCCATCGTGTGGAGGTTCATCTACAGCTTCCGTCCGGAGGGCTTCGGCGAGCAGATCGGTCTCCTCAACGGAATCCTGATTCAGCTTGGAGGCGACCCGAGGGCATGGTTGTCCTGGGAGCCATGGAACAACCTCTTCTTGATGGTCATCATGATCTGGCTGCAAACCGGTTTCGCCATGGTGATTCTCTCCGCGGCCATCAAAGCTGTTCCCGACGATCTCCTCGAGGCGGCTCGGATCGACGGAGCGACAGAGCTGCAGATCTTCTGGAAGATCATCATCCCCTCGATCATGTCATCGGTAGTGGTCGTATCGACAACAATGGTCATCAGCGTGCTCAAGATCTTCGACATCGTCTGGGTCATGACCGGGGGTGAGACCGGAACGGAAGTAATCGCCGAACGCATGGTGCGCTGGTTCTTCCGCAACGACCACGACGGCAGGGGTGCGGCGATCGCTGTTGTGCTGTTCATCGCAATCATTCCGATCATGTACTTGAACGTTCGAAGATTCCGTGCAGAGGAGGCGATCCGATGACTGCCCCAACACTGGATCGAAGCAGCACCGAAACGCATCGGCAGAGCTTGATCGCGCGGCTCTTCGACAGGTGGCCGGTAAAGCTCGGCCTGCTGATCATCGTCATTCTGTGGATCATTCCGACGTTGGGACTGCTCATCAGCTCGTTCCGGGTTCCGAACCTCGTCTCGACCAGCGGCTGGTGGACTGTATTCGGGAAACTGTTCGATACTGCGCAGTGGACACTCGAGAACTATCGGAACGTCCTGTCCTCAGAGGGATTCGGAAACGCCTTCCTGAATAGCCTGGCGGTAACGATTCCGGCGACGGTGATTCCCATCGCGATCGCCGCCTTTGCGGCCTATGCATTCTCGTGGATGGACTTCCGGGGGCGGCAGTGGATGTTCGTAGCCGTTGTCGGACTTCTGGTGGTGCCGCTACAGATGGCCCTCATTCCCATCCTCCGCCTGTATAGCTCCGGCGGGTTCATCGGCGATTTTCAGTTCTTCCCTGATCTGAATCTCAATGGAACCTACATGGCGGTATGGCTGGCGCACACCGGATTCGGTTTGCCGTTGGCGGTGTATTTGTTGCGCAACTACATAGGCGGTTTGCCGTCGTCCACGATCGAGTCAGCGCATATAGACGGCGCGAGTCACTTCACGATCTTCTGGCGTTTGGTTGTTCCGCTCTCTGTTCCGGCGCTGGCATCGTTTGCAATCTTCCAGTTCCTCTGGGTCTGGAATGACTTCCTGGTGGCTCTCGTCTTCCTGGGTGGTACGCCCGATGTCAGGGTGTTGACCCAGGCTTTGGCCGAGCTGAACGGAACGCGAGGAGAGGCCTGGCATCTGCTGACCGCAGGCGCATTCATAACCATGGTGCTGCCGTTGACTGTGTTCTTCGGGCTGCAGCGCTACTTCGTGCGAGGGCTCACCGCGGGTTCGGTTAAGGGCTGAATCGACGGCAGCGCTAGCCTCGGTGGATCATGACGATCCCCGCTGAAGCCGACATCAGTGCGCGGCGGCGATGGCTGGCCATCGCCGTGGCCACAATCCCACTGCTATTCAGCTATGTCTCGATTGCGGCGGCTTTCACGACGGACGACGAAGGCGAGTCTCTCGTGGGAGCAGGTGGGGCGGCGCTCGGTTTCGGGCTAGTTCCGTTCGTGTTCCTGTTGCTGGCTTTCGTGTCCATGCACAAGAGAGCGAGCATGGCAGTCCTGAAGGCAATGGGCCTATTCCTGCTGTTGGCTTTTCCTATCGGCGTCCTCGCCCCAGCCCTCGGGGCAACTGCGGGATTCGCCGCCGGCGGTGTGGTGGCATTGCGTCCGTCGGAAATGACACAAATGAAGGTCAGGTACATCGCAGCCGCGCTCGCCGTCGTCTACGTCTTGTTCCTTCTTCTGTTCATTCCTGCCGCCGGAGTGATGGCCGGGGCAATGATCCCACTCATGGCGATCGGATTCGCGGATGAATACTCGATCTGGATGGCCACTCGATCGAGTGGGCCCTAGGCGTCGCCCGATTTACCCGTTCACGATGCGGTCGAAACCGACGCCGACCCAATAGGCGAGGCCACCGCCGGCGCCCGCGATCAGGAGGTTCTCTACAGCCGCACGTAACGGCTTGCCACGCGTTGCCCATGTCTTGATCGCCCCCACGATCAGCAGCCCGGTCACCGAGCCGATCCCTGCCGCCACCAACCCTGGCCCGGGGGTCGTAACGATGGCAAATGGAATGACCGAGGGAGCTGCGCCGAGCAGGAACAGACCTCCGGACATGCCGGCGGCTGCATATGCCGACCTTCGTTCTTCTTCGATGACTCCGAACTCGAGGGCGGTCATCACCTTGAGAAGTGACTCGTCGTCACCGTTGAAGTGCTGGACTACCTGTTCGCGCAGGTCGCCGTTGAGTCCGATGCCGTCCAGCAGGTCGCGCAGTTCGTGGAGTTCGTCCTCCCGGAAGTCTCGTATGTGCTCTCGCTCGAGTTCGATCTCGCCCTGGAAGACCTCATCCTGAGATTTCGTAGCCATGTATTCGCCGGCTGCCATGCTGACCGCACCGGCGATCGCCCCGGCGACGGCCGTGAGCAGAATGTTGCGGGTTGCCATGCCGCCACCGACGACACCGGCGACGAGTAGGAACATCGAGACGAGCCCGTCGTTGACGCCGAGGATGATGTCCCGCCAGTATTGGCGGTGCTTTCCAAGATGTTCGGTGAAGGCTGGGCGTTGCCGGTATTCATGGTCGATTTCCATGAGGGGGAGTTTACGTCAGGACTCAGACAGTTCGCGAAGTCGATCCGCCTGGACATCGGGTGATCCGGCTGTGAAGTAAGGATGGATCTCGAGAAGATCTCGACGTTCGGCTGCGGCTGCCCGCTGGATGGCTCGGACGTACCCTTCGGCCGTTCGGTCCCACGTGTAGCGATCGAGCACTCGTTGCCTGCCGGCCGCGGCGAGGGTTTCCCATTCTGATCCGAGGGCCCGCTCGAGACCGGCCGCGACATCGACCGGATCGGTCGGGTCGATCAGGACACCGTATTCCCCGTCCCCGTCCATGAGACTCTCGGAAGGGCCGCCGTTGCGAGTGGCCACCACAGCCAGGCCCGCCGCGGCGGCTTCTAGGGGGGCGAGGCCGAATGGTTCGTAGAGGGCCGTCAGCGCGAACACAGATCGCCTCCCGGCGAAGTGCCGGTAGGCGGAAGACAACCCACGCTGGCCTTGGATTCCGAATGCTGCGACCTTCCCGTTCAGCCCTGCGTTGGTGATGGTGCGGCGTAGATCGCGCAGTACGCTCAGCTCCATCTCACCCGCCCCGGCATCGGATCGCAGTGGGTCGTCGAGTGCCCCGGTGATGAAAACGAGATTGGCTTTTTCCTGAAGATTTTTGCTGGCTGCAAAGGCTTCAACCAACACCGCAGGATTCTTCTTCGGGTCTAGACGACTCGAGGCGACGACGGCCGGCAGCAAGGCGCGCCCTGGATCGAGGTCTCTTGCCAACCTGGCCTCTACCAGCATGCGCGTCTCGGCTTCGCCATCATGACCCACGTCGGTCCCGAAGATGTCGAGCGCGACACCCGGCGGCACGATCGAGAAGTGACCATCATCGGCAGTCTCAACTGCGCCCGCGTATGCCGGGTGGCCGTACTGCTCGAATCGTTCCTGCGCCGTGCTGGTGATGATGGCACCAGCACGATTCATGGCGAGACGTTCGGCCTCGATCCTGCGGGCGAATCGGTAGTGAGCGTCAAGAGCATCGACGGTCGATCCTGCTGCCAGCAACTTGTCGAACTTCTGAGCCCCGAGGCTGTGGCCTGTGAACGTGTACGGAATGCCGGCCAGGTTCCGGAGAAGCGCAGCGGCAAGACCGCCGTCGCCGTAATGGCCGGTCGCCGCGTCGGGCATGCTTCCCTCGGCACGGTAATGGGCGATCATGCCGGGGACCCAGTCTCGACCGAGATACGGCCAGAGGTCTTCCTTGCGCAGGAATCCGGCGTCGTCGCCGCAGTCGATCCTCAGGATGCGCACTCCTCCCGGGTAGGAGTCGGTTATCGCAGAGAACTCGGGCCAGTCCGGGTCGTCGATCCGGCGGGTCACGATGTCAACCCGGTGACCGAGCGCGGCCAGTGCGAGAGCCACGTTTTTCACATATACGAGCTGGCCGCCGAAGTCTGGGTGCTCCGTCCAGTACGAGTCGGCCGGATCGAAGTTTCCCTGGGGGTTGAGGAACGCTAGATGCATGGGTTGATGCTAGGCACAGAGAACCACTCATCCCGCCGCTCTACACTCGACTCGCGATGGCATTTATGCGCGAAGACATCGAGAGAGTCCGTTCGGCGACGAGCATCGTTGATCTGGTGGATTCGGTGACGACCGTCCGCAAGCGCGGGCGCGCGGTGAAGGCTATTTGCCCGTTCCATCAGGAGAAGACCCCTTCGATGTCGATTGATGTCGCGCGGGGGCTTTATCACTGCTTTGGTTGTGGTGTTGGGGGCGACATCTTCAAGTTCGTGCAGGAGACACAGGCTTTGGATTTCTCTGAAGCGGTGGAGTTTCTCGCCGCGCGGGCCGGAATCACCCTGCGAATCGATCACAAAGCAGCACAGAGGCGTGGCGAGCGACAGTCGCTCATCGAGGCAGTCGAGAAGGCCGTAGATTTCTATCGAGATCGCCTCAAGAACTCGCCGGACGCAGCATCGGCTAGAAAGTACCTGCGCAGTCGCGGCTACGACACAGACGTGGTTGACCGTTTCGGTCTGGGCTACTCGCCTGCGGAAGGTTGGGACGAGCTGGTTCAGTACCTCAAGGGCAAGGGTGTCACCGAGAAGGCAATGCTGGATTCCGGACTGGCCGCTAAGAATCAGCGGGGACGGCTGCGCGATTGGTTCCGCGGCCGGATCATGTTTCCCATCTACGACATCAGCGGTTCGCCTGTAGGGTTTGGGGCACGACTGCTGGACGGTGACGGACCGAAATACCTGAACTCGCCGGAGACCCGCATATATCGCAAGGCGCAACTGCTCTACGGTCTCAATTGGGCCAAGGCGCCGATTACCCGTTCGGGTTACTCGCTGGTCGTCGAGGGCTACACCGACGTCATCGGACTGCACCTCGCAGACCTGCCGGTGGCAGTTGCCACCTGTGGAACGGCACTGGGCGAGGATCACTTTGATCTGTTGCGAAGATTCTCTGAGCGGATCGTTCTTGCGTTCGACGCCGATGAGGCCGGCGTAGGAGCAGCGCTGCGCGGCGATGAGTTGTCTACTCCCGCAGACCTCGATCTCGATGTTCGTGTGGCGCTGATGCCGGAGGGGGCAGATCCGGCTGACCTCGTGCAGTCCGATCGCCTCGAGGAACTTCGTAAGGCCGTCGCTTCATCGAGGCCGCTGCTGGAGTTCCGCATCGACCGCGAGTTGGAGCGACACAATGTCGAAGAGGCCGAAGGCAGAGCAAGGGCGGTTCGTGCCGCGGCCCGGCTGATTGCACGCCAGTCCGATGAGATCGTCCGTTCCGAATACTCTCGCCGTGTGTCGCGAGCGACCGGCGTCGACCTCGCCGCCGTGCAGAGGGCCGTGCAGGAGGCGTTCAGAGAACGAGACGGCCGATCAGGGTCTCGCGCAGCAACCCCACACCCGCCGGTGGTACGTCCCCGCTCCACATTGTCCGGCTCGGAGTTGGCCGAACGTGAATTGCTGCGGCTGATTCTTGCGAACGACGGCCGGTTGCCGGCTGAGGAGCTCGACGTGGATCTCTTCACCCTTTCCGAACACCGCGCCTACTTCGAGGCTCTTCATCCGCTGATGACGTCCACGCCGGCCGGGAAAGTGCTCGATCTCAACTCCCTGCCGGACGGATTCGCCTCCCAGCTCAGTGCAGTGGTCCTCGACGACCTTCCGCTTGATACCGACCCGGCGGCCTTGGTGCGTCGTTTGGAACGTTGGCGGACGGAGCGGCGCATCGGGGTGATCCGACATCAGGTCGAGTCGGAGGCGCCCGGATCAGAAGCCCATTCAAATCTGCTGCGCCAGTTGATAGGTTTGGAGCGACGCAAACGAGAACTGGACTCCGAATAGTGGAAGAAGTCGTAGAAAGAGTCATCACCGAGTTGGCCAAGCGGGGTCAGCAGCGCGGGTTCCTGACCATGGCGGAGGTGCAGCAAGAGCTCGAGGAGGCCGAGGCACCCGTCGACGCCTTCGAAGCAGTTGTAGACCGCCTGCGCGGCGGCGATGTTCGCATTCGGGAAGACGGTCCGCAGGTTTCTGATACGACCATCGCGGATGAGGAGCGCATCTCATTGTCCGACCCTGTTCGGATGTACCTTCAGGAGATCGGACGCTACCGCCTGCTCACGACACAGGAAGAGGTCGAACTGGCCATGCGGGTCGAAGCCGGCAACCGAGCAAGGAAACAGCTGGCCGACCCCGAAGCGGGCAACGACGACTTGAGCCTCGAAGACCGGGCAATACTGGACCGCGAGGTTCGGCAGGGAGCCCGTGCACAGAAGCAGTTGGTCGAATCGAACCTGCGGCTCGTCGTTTCCATTGCCAAGAAGTATGTCGGTCGCGGGATGGCTTTGCTCGATTTGATCCAGGAGGGAAACCTCGGATTGATGCGCGCCGTCGAGAAATTCGACTACCGCAAAGGATTCAAGTTCTCTACTTATGCGACATGGTGGATCCGTCAGGCTGTAACCCGCTCCCTTGCCGACCAGGCCAGGACGATCCGGGTGCCCGTGCATATGGTTGAGACGATCAACAAACTGGCCCAGATTCAGCGGACGTTATTGCAGGAGTTGGGCCGGGAACCCACCATCGAGGAGATCGCTTTCGAGCTCGAAGTGGCACCCGATAGGGTGACGGAACTCCGCCAGATTGCTCAGGACCCCGTTTCGCTGGAGACGCCGCTCGGCGAAGAAGAAGATTCGACGCTGGGGGATTTCGTGGAGGATACCGAGGCCGTTGTGCCGGTGGAAGCCGCCGCATTCAAACTCCTTCAGGAGTACATGGGGCGGGCGCTGGAAGACCTCAATGAGCGGGAGCGGACGGTGCTGGTCATGCGTTACGGACTGGACGAAGGCACCCCCCGGACGCTCGAAGAGGTCGGCGGCCACTTCGAGGTCACGAGGGAGCGAATCCGGCAGCTCGAAACCAAGGCACTGGCCAAACTGCGACATCCGGCGCGGTCGAAACGCCTCGAGGGTTTCTTAGACGAATAGGTCGTTGTTCCCTTCCGGCAGCAGAGGGAGGAGTGGCTTAGCCGGTGGGCGAAGGCCGTGAGGCAACCGCCTACCGGTTGGAGCGTTCCCGGATCGTCTCGGCTGCAGTTGCCATTCCTTCGCTCATGACCTGTTTGGCCCTGGCTGCGCTGAGGTCGGCGACCGCTGCCCCCTTCTCGAAGAATTGCTGGGCCACGTCGGTTGCGGCGATGCGTCCGGCCACGGATACGATCTGGTCGTATCTCTCGCGTCCGGCTTTCGCGCCGAGGACGTATCCGACTCCAAAGCCGATTATCAATCCGGTCTTCAATTTCACGTCCAACCTCCGAAGGGAATCGAACCATTGTGGCATACGGTGGTATTCTTCCGGCCGCCTTCCGGGGTAGCTCAATTGGCAGAGCGCCGGACTGTTAATCCGTAGGTTGTGGGTTCAAGTCCCACCCCCGGAGC
>JAHEDJ010000002.1:0-14531 GCA_024641325.1 bacterium
AAGCGGAGAGCTTCTTGCCGGAACATTCCCTACCCCGCCGAGATAACATTTCGGGCTGAGCATTCCTCAACTCCGATGAGAAGGTGTTGCGGGAGAACGCCCGGCGAGGCCTTCACCTTTGGAGATGGAGCGCAACGTGGAGTCCAACCGCGCCGAGACGGGGACTTCGGGCTGACGCCGAGGTCATAGAACGGAGCCTTTGAGGAGTCCGGGTTGCCATTGAAAGTTGGAGGGTTCCAGCTGTGTCCGCTTGAAGATCGGACAGGAGGATCGGCTCATGGCACCGGCCCGGCACCGGGAAACGCACCGGTGTCGAAACACGTCATCCTTTGAAGGCATGGCATCGGTGCTATTTCCCAGCGCAGCCGGGGCGTAGCGGAGGCGGACGGGAATCGAACCCGCCAGGCGGCTTTCACCGCCTCAACGGTTTTGAAGACCGTGGAGCCCACCAGGCGCTCGGTCGCCTCCGGACGGCAGAGTAGCCGTCTTCATGGGTGAACCATCCGGTGCGGTAATGTGATTGGTGAGCCCATGTCGGAATATCTCTCCCTTGGTGATTTGATGCAGCGTCAGCGTGCAGCGCTTGGTTTGACACAGGCGCGCCTTGCCGAACTCGTCGGTCGGTCACCATCGACGATCCGGAGTTGGGAGCGGGACCGCTCGGTTCCAGCAGACCCTTCGGCTTATGCGGCACTCTCCGCCGTGCTCGGATTGACCGATGAAGAGATCGAATCGGCCATCGGTGGTGGGCAGCCACAGGGCTACGCCGTCGACTCCACTGGTATCGAAGCGTCTCCGCGGGACGATCTGGCTTCCTCCGAGGATGCGATCGAACCATCATCAGTCGGAGCCGGTTCAGAACTCGACCTGGATCGGGGCAACCGCCCTTCGGATGGCGGGGTTCCCGCCGCGATGACGGCCGAGATGGACTCAATTGAAGCACAGAAGGTTTCGCCATCGCAAGCCGATCGACAAGACCGACCGCTCACCGGACCCGCCACCCCTTCTTCCCGGGCTGATGAGACTGTGCGAACAGAGGCGGCGGCCCCCGAACCGGCCCCTTCCCGGGTGGTGTCGCGGTTGCCTAGAGTTCCCTCCTATCTCGACGATCCTGCCGAGGTGCGAACGTACCGGGCACGGGCGATCTTGACCGCGGTCCTGTTGGTGCTCATGTTCATAGTTCTCACCTGGGCCTTCGGTGAAGCCCGCGAGGCGCTCGGGTCGCTATTCGGCAGCCAGGGTCCCTGACCTCAGCCGATAAACACCTTCACCGCCAGCCCAATCGAAGCGACGGTGGCAGTCACGAGGATCAGACGCCTCAGCACTCGATCATCGAAGCGAGCGGCCAGGTATTTGCTCAACGTGAGCCCCACAAGCATGCCTGGCAGAAGGATGGCGGCGGCTTTGAGATCCGACACGTGAATCTCTCCGAATGCGGCGAGCGTTCCCAGATTGATCAACAAGCCGATGATGAAGATCGTGCTCAAGGTCGAACGAATAGTGGGACCAGGACTGTCGTGGTAGAGGAGCGCTACCGGTGGTCCGCCGATCGCAGAAATCGTCCCCGTGATTCCCGACGTTATGCCCACCAGGAACTCGGTGAACGAGGTGCGCCGTATCGACCATCCGGAAGCCACCGTGACTGTGGCACCCAGTACTACGAAGGCGATGACCGCGTCGAGAGTTCGACTGGCAAGCGCTCCCAGCAGAAGGGCGCCGCAGAGGCCACCGGGAAAACGGCCGGCGATGACCCAGGCTGCTCCGCTGAGGTCGAGGTGGCGACGTTCCCGCAAGGCGATCGTTGTCGCAAGTGGGAGCGCCAGAATCAGCTGTGGAATCGGCGTGAGGTCCGGATTCAGGATCGTGAGGATGGGAACCGACAACACACCGAACCCGAATCCAACAACCCCCTGGAGTGCAGCACCGATGGCAGACACCACAAGGGCAATGACGATCTCAATGGGGGTGAACACGGCCGGAGTATCGCAGTGCAGGGGAGGCTCATCGAATCAGTAGTGATGCAGATATCGGCGAAACGGAAGCGGGCTCCCGGAGGAGCCCGCTTCACATCGTAAAAGCCAGAGATACTTCATTCGCCACGAGAGGACCAGCTCGCGGATCCCTTAGCCCCGGTGGTCCGGGTTGGTGTCGCTACCGGTAGTGGGACAAATGCCCCGCTGTAAGCGGCACCGATGGCCGCTTAGCGCCCGGCCACCTCCAGAGTCCTACATAAACCTTCTATCAAGTGGGACCACCTCCTTTCTCTGGTAAAAGAGATGCTGCCACAGATCGCGCTAAATGGCGACCATTTTCTCTTGCGAGAGGTTTGGCGATTCCCCGCTCCCAACTGCAGGTCGAGTTTCCGGCTCTGACTGGTCGTGATTCGCCGGCCAATGGCTGTGGCCAGCGGGCTTCAAGCTCACAGCTCAGAGCCGATGGGCTTCAGGCCAATGCCCTATCGAGGTCCTCTAACAAATCATCCACGTGCTCGATGCCGACCGACAAGCGGATCAAGTCCGGAGGGACTTCGAGGGCGGTGCCGTCCACGGAGGCGTGAGTCATCGAGGCGGGGACTTCGATGAGCGACTCCACGCCCCCCAGACTCTCAGCCAGGAAGAAGAGCTTCGTTGCAGTGGAGATACGGTTAGCCGCTTCGATACCGCCGTGCGGTCGGAACGAGATCATCCCTCCCCCGGTGAGCATCTGCCGGGCGGCAAGGTCCCGTTGCGGGTGCGACTGAAGGCCCGGATAGTTAACTGTCATCACGGAAGGGTGGGCTTCGAGGAATTCTGCGATCTTCAGTGCGTTCTCCGAGTGGCGTTGCATCCGCACCGCAAGAGTCTTCAATCCGCGTAACACGAGCCAGGAATCGAACGGCCCTGCAATGGGTCCGGCGGCATTGATCAGGTACTCGAGTCTTGCAAAGAGATCCGGATCTCTGGTCACGAGCGCTCCACCGACAACATCCGAATGGCCGCCGAGATACTTGGTCGTCGAATGCAGCACCACATCCGCACCCAGGGCGAGAGGCTGCTGGAGAAACGGGGTGGCGAAAGTGTTGTCGACCACGAGAATCGTTCCGGCTTCCTTCGAGACGGCTGCGACCGCCTCTATATCCACCAGTCGGAGCATCGGGTTCGTCGGCGTTTCCGCCCATATCACTCGAGTGTTCGGTCGTACGGCCGTTCTCACGAGCCGTTGCTCGGTCATGTCGACGGCGGACCACTCAACTCCTTGCTCGGCGAGAACTCGGGCGAAGAACCGGAACGTGCCCCCGTAGGCATCATTGGGTAGCAGCACATGATCGCCGGGTTTCAGGGTGTAGCCGATGATCGACGTAGCTCCCATGCCGGACGACGTGGCAACGGCGCCGCCGGCTGATCCCTCCCGGACCCCCTCGAGCGCGGCCAGTGCGATTTCGAGTGCTCGTCTGGTCGGATTACCGGTGCGGGAGTACTCGTATCCAAGATGGACGCCCGGCGACTCCTGGGCGTATGTGGAGGTCGCGTAGATGGGGACCACGACGGCCCCGGTTGTCGGGTCCGGTTCTTGTCCCGCGTGTATCGCGTCGGTCTCGAATCGCATCACTTCACCTCGAATCCGTTTGCTTGCATCCAATCGTCGTTGAAGACCTTCGACAAGTAGCCGCGACCCGAGTCCGGCAGAATTACGACGACGAGTTTGGCCGGATTTTCGGCGGCTATCTGTATTGCCCCGTGGACGGCCATTCCGCCCGAACCCCCGACCAACAGACCCTCCTCACGAGCCAGGCGGCGGGTCGCCGAAAACGATTGGGCATCCGAGACCATTCTGTACCCGTCGACCACTTCGGGGTCCAGGGTGTTCGGCCAGAAGTCTTCCCCGACCCCTTCGACCGCGTATTGGTGAACAGCATCGCCCGCAGGAGCCGTGAAAATCGAACCCTCCGGATCGATACCGATGACGAGAACCTCCGGATTCATCTCCTTCAAGAAGCGCCCGGCTCCGGTGATCGTCCCGCCGGTTCCCACACCGGCGGCGAGGACGCCGACCAGACCGTCCGTCTGGTCCCAGATCTCCGGCCCGGTGGTTTGGTAGTGGGCCTCAGGGTTGGCGGGATTGTCGTACTGATTTGGTGAGTACGCACCCGGGATCTCTTCGGCGAGGCGACGGGCTACGCCGTAATACGAGGCCGGGTCATTTGGGAGGAGGTCGGTGGGAGTTTCGATGACCTCGACGCCGTAGGCGCGCAGCAGATCCTGCTTCTCTTTTGAGACCTTGTCAGGGACGGTGCATATGACCCGGTAACCCCGGACGGCGCCGACGATGGCCAGGCCGACTCCGGTGTTGCCCGACGTAGGTTCAACGATCGTTCCGCCCTTGGCCAATAGCCCCAGTTCCTCCGCGCGGTCGATCATCGAGACGGCGATGCGTTCTTTGATAGATCCGCCAGGATTCATGTACTCGAGCTTCGCAACGAGATTGCCCGGTGGGTGGATACGAGAGAGCCGGACAAGGGGGGTACGGCCTATGGCGGAAAGTGCGTTGGCGAAGATCACCCGGGCAGTGTATTGCCGGCTGCGTCTTCCGGGCCCTCACCGTGCCACCGGGCTTCCCGCACGGGAAGGTGCGAGAGATGCTCGGTCCGATCTTGCGATTTCCTCCGGTCCAGCCAGGATCGCGCCGGCACCGCCAGGCAGATGAGCAACCCGGCCAGCAGAGAAAGACCCCCCGCGAATTCGACAAAGGCGGCCAGATCGTCGGCGATTGCGTAGTTGTTGAATTCGGTCGGCCCGAGCAGGAAAGCCCAGTCGTGGTCGCCGCCGATGAGTTGTAGTCGCTCATAAGGTGCATCGGCGATGTAGACGCTCGCGTCCCATGCCGAAGTGCCCGTCCAGGCCAGCATGAGGCCGCCGGCTACTCGATCCTTTCGCCACCAGAGGAAGTAAACCGCCAGGCCCACCGGAACGGCGATCTGGGTGATCGAACCAAGTGCAGCCGTGAGTCTCTCCGAGACCGGAAAGATGTAGCCAACCAGATGGCCGAGTTCGTGGAATCCAAGGTCGACGTAGCCGAGGAGTGGAACCCGGGTCTCGCGGACAAACGGAAAGAACGCCATCACGAGGATGAACGAAGCTGCGGCCAAGGGACGCCAGAGTTTCTTCCAGTCGGTCACGAAGGGTTTATCGGCAAGTTCCGGCGGCGTGTTGAGCGTCTATCAGTTGGATCAAAGCGACGAGCAACTCGCGACCCGCGACTAGCTACCCTCCTCATATGCCACGCCTTGCCAAGTTCGCCTGGGCCACGCTGGTCGTGAACGTCGCCGTTGTCATCTACGGGGCGTATGTGCGTGCAACCGGATCGGGCGCCGGATGCGGGCCCTCCTGGCCGACCTGCAACGGCGAGATCATCCCGGGAGGCCTCGAAGGCGCCCGTGTCGTCGAGTTCACGCATCGGGTGACAAGTGCAGTGGCCGCTCTGATGGTCGCGGTTGTCGCCATCTGGGTGCTCCGCACTTTCGAAAAGGGGCACCAGATCCGCACGGCAGCCTGGTTGTCGGGGATATTCATCATTTCGGAATCGCTGGTCGGCGCCGTTCTCGTGCTTGCCGAATGGGTCGCCGACGATGCTTCAGCGGCGCGCACTGTGATGGTGCCGGTCCATCTCGTCAATACTTTTGTGCTGCTCGGCTCGTTGGCGATGCTGGCCTGGTGGGCGTCCGGACGCGGCTCTGTTCGACTTGGCGCCGCCCGTGGATTCGGATGGTATTTCGCCGCCTCGCTGTTTGGACTGGTCGTCGTCTCGGCGACGGGTGGCGTCACGGCTCTGGCGGACACTCTGTTCCCACCAGAGTCGGTTGGGGATGGATTGTCGAGTGCGACTGCGAACGCCGAACACTTCTTGACCCGGTTGCGGGTGATCCACCCGGTCGTCGCTATCGCGATAGGTGCCTTCACCGCCTGGATGGCTTGGACGTTCGGCGCCGGCGCGGAGAAGCGGCTGACTCAACGCCTGGCTATCGCCATCGTGGGTCTCGTGGCGCTGCAGTTCTTCGCCGGCATGTCGAACATCTTGTTCGGAACCCCGGTGTGGCTGCAGCTCACCCACCTCACGCTGGCGGACCTGTTGTGGCTGAGTCTGGTCTTCTTCGGAGCCTCGGCGATGGAAACAGAACCCGTCCCCGTCTGAGTTTTCTCAGCAATGCTGTCATTGCTGGAGAACAACAGTATTGCCGAGAATCATCCAAGTGTTTTCTCAGCAATGCTGTCATTGCTGGGGAACGACAGTATTGCCGAGAAACTTCAGCGGAGCTGGGCGCGGAGGGCCGTTGGGTCCGACACAGGCAGCTTGCACGCGAATCCTTCGCACACGTAGGCGAGTGTTCCGCCGTTCTGTGTTCTGTTGGCGAGCAGCGGCACGATCTTGCCGTCGGCAACCGCACGATCTACCGCCACGACCAGCTCGGGGCGGAAAGCTTCCCAGATGACCTGGTGGAGGGCTCCGGCGTCGGGCCCAACGATGGCAACCTCCCGCAGACCGATCTCGATCGAAGTGAGAACCGAAAGCAAGTGGCCGACGGCGCTCGGATATCGCTCGACGAGCGCCGCACTATCGCGCAGCGCTCTTTCCGCCGCCAGGCGGAGGTCCGAATCGCCGGTATATAGCGAGAGCCACAGCAAAGCCTCGGCAGCCAGCGAAGTTCCGGACGGGAGTGGATTGTCCATCTGGTCCAGCGGGCGTGTGATCAGTTCTTCGGCGTCCGCTCCGGTCGAGTAGAGGCGGCCTTCGTGGCTAAACAGCTCCAGCATCGTTCGGGTGAGCTGCTCCGCTTCGGTGTACCACTTCACCTCGCCGGTCGCCTGGTAGAGGGTGAACAGCCCGACCGCGTAACCGGCGTAGTCGTCGAGGAAACCCAGAATTTTGGCAGTGCCCTGCCCCCAGGATCGCAGCAGTCTCCCGTCATCCGTTCGCAGATTATCCAGAACGAATCGCGCATTCCGTCTTGCTCTCTCGAGGAAGCGCTCGTCCCCCAGAATCGCTCCCGCCTCGGCGAGGGCGCGAAGGGCCAGCCCATTCCAGGCTGTGATGATCTTGTCGTCGAGGCCGGGCCTCACCCGGTTTGAGCGGTGGTGCAGCAGTGCTTCCTTCGCCCGCGCGAGGATGTCTGTGACGGCCTCGACCGACATTCCGAACTGGTCGGCCACTTCGTCGAGAGAGATCGCTTCGTGTAGGTGATTGGCTCCCTCGAAATTCCCTGACTCGGTAACTCCGAAATACGCGCCGGCGGCGTCTGCCCCGGTTCCAACCAGCAGGCGGAACTCATCCTTCGTCCAGGTGTAGAACTTGCCTTCAACTCCTTCCGAGTCGGCATCCTCGGCTGAGAAGAAACCGCCATCGGGATGAGAAAGATCGCGGAGCAGGTACTCCAGGGTCTCGACCGCGATATCGCGAAACCCGGCTCTACTGGTCACCTGCCAGGCGCGGAGATAGAGACGGGCCAGTTGGGCATTGTCGTAGAGCATCTTCTCGAAGTGGGGGATGAGCCAATCCGCATCCACCGAGTAGCGGGCGAACCCGCCACCCACATGGTCGCGGATGCCACCGGCTGCCATTCGTACCAGAGTCGTCTCGACCATCTCCTGCGCCCCCGGTGCCCAGGGCTGTCCGGCGGCGCGCAGGAGAAACTCGAGAACCGGTTGCTGGGGGAACTTTGGAGCACCACCGAATCCCCCTCGCCGATGATCAGAAGATGCCTCGATCTGGAGATAGGCGGCGGCCAGGCCGTCCTGGTCGGGGAGCGAGTCGGCTACCGGTAGCCGGCGAGCAACGGCTGAGGTGAGGTGATCGGCCTGATCTTCGATACCGTCTCGCCGCTCCGACCAGGCCTCTGCCACCGACGTCATGACCCGGCGGAACGACGGCAGGCCGTGGCGGTCATCCGGAGGGAAGTATGTGCCGGCAAAGAAAGGCTTCCCCTCGGGTGTCAGCCAGACGGTCATTGGCCATCCTCCGCGGCCGGTCGTCGCCTGGACGGCACTCATGTAGATACCGTCGACGTCCGGTCGTTCTTCCCGATCCACCTTCACGTTGACGAATAACTCGTTCATCACCGCAGCAGTTTCCGGATCCTCAAACGACTCGTGCGCCATGACATGGCACCAATGGCATGCCGAGTAACCAACCGAGAGGAGGATGGGCTTGTCCTCGGTGCGAGCTCGCTCGAACGCTTCGTTGCCCCAGGGATACCAGTCGACAGGGTTGTCTTGATGCTGGCGCAGGTATGGGGATGTTTCGTCGGCAAGGCGGTTGGGCATGGCGGCCACCGTAGCGAAGCAGGGGAGTTGTGGTTCCGGCTAGGCCCTAGTCGAGCTGACCGCGCCAGGTATAGCGCGGCTCGTAACCCAACAATGCCCGTGCCTTGGCGATTGACAAGAGGGTCTCGGTGCCCTCGACCGGCCGGGTAATGGGAACGTCGGGGAAGACTTCCTCCATCAGGTCCATACTCGGGCGAACCATGCACGTATCCGCTGCCGCGATCAGAAAGTTGTCGGCCGTGTCGAGTTCCGATTCGAGCGCCAGCCGAGCCGCTTGAGCGACGTCGCGAGCATCGACGTACCCCCAGAGGTTCCAGCTGCGGATCGTCGGATTGTCCTGCCACGCGCGGAACCGCTGGTAATCATGCGGCTCCATGATGTTCGAGATTCGAAGTCCGAGGTGCGGGATTCCGTGCCACCGGTTGAATTGATCGGCAATTACCTCTCCCGCCAGTTTGGAGAGGGCGTAATGGAACTCAGGCAGCCGTGGATGCTGTTCATCGATCGGAGCGTATTCCGGGTCGCGTCGTTCGAACGGAATGCCAATCAAGGTTTCCGACGAAGCCCAAATGACCTTCTCCAATCCGAGTGTTGCTGCTGCCGAAAAGACGTTGTACGTGCTCATCAGGTTGATGCGGAAGGTCTCGCCGTCGGACAGTACGTTTGGAGCAGGAACCGCCGCGAGGTGGATTACGGCGTCCGTGCCGCGCAGGACCTCGATCGCCTGTCCGAGATCCGTTAGATCGGCGATCAACGCCGGCTCGTCTGGATCTCGGGAGGCAGCGATATCGATGTTGACCACGTCGTATCCGCGCTCGCGCAGTTCGAAGACGCAGGCGCGCCCGGCTTTGCCACTACCTCCGGTCACGGCAATCTTCCGCACCTGTGCTCTCCTCCTTTGGATGTGTCGACTCTACGGCGTTGTTCGCCACGACGAGCATCGATACGAACCTCGCCGCTTCCGGGCGGCGTAGCATCGGGAGCATGTTGCGATTCGATCATGCGATCTTGACGGTTGCCGACCTCGATGGCGCCTCGCAACGGTTGTTGGACGAGCACGGGCTCGACTCGGTGCCCGGTGGCCGTCACGCCGGCCACGGTACCGCGAATCGACTTGTTCCTCTTGGCCCTGACTACCTCGAGCTGGTCGCGGTCGTGGACCCGACCGAGGCAGCCGACAGCCCGTTCGGTCGGTGGGTCGGGGCGCACGCCTTTGCCGATTCTCTGGCCGGAATCTGCCTCCGCACGATCGACATCGTCAGCCTCGGTCGGCGCCTCGACCTGGTGCCGGTGCCGATGTCGAGGGTGCGACCGGACGGAATCGAGCTCAGCTGGCGGCTTCTTGGGCTGGAGGCGGCGCTTGGTGCCGGCTTGCCGTTCTTCATCGAGTGGGACGTTCCTCCGGAGGATTATCCGGGGAGAGCCGGCGCGGCCCACCGAATCGATCCCCACGGCATTTCTTGGGTCGAGCTTGGCGGAGATGCCGAACGTCTGGAACGCTGGCTGGGCAAGCATGACCTGGATCTGAGGATTGTCGATGGACCTCCCGGCCTACAGCGGGTTGGGATCGAGACCGACGCCGGTGAAGTAGTCCTCTGAGACGACTTGCATACCGTTCGTCCTGCACTCCCGCATGGGAATTGGTGGATGACCAGGGGAAATACTGTATTCGACCGGTTGGAGCGCCCTAAAAGAAAAGGGGTTCACAAGACGCGTGATGTATGTCATAGTGCAGCCTGATAGCGGTCAGAGTCATTCAACCCTCGCCGCCCGATGGAGGACACCCCCAACATGCCCCCTGCCGAAAAGACGCGTCCAGCGCGAACAAAAGCAGCAGACGCTCGAGCCAAGCGCGAGCGCGACCGTGCCAGCAAGCTGACGGATGAACGAGGGCGGCTCACTACCGATCTCGTCAGTCAATATCTCACTGCAATTGGCGAATACGACCTACTCACAGCGGAGCAAGAAGTCGAGCTGGCGCAGCGGATCGAAACCGGCGAAGACGCGTCCATCAAGCTCGAGAACAAAGAGTTCAAGGGCAAGAAGGAAGAGCTGGAGCTCCGCCGCAAGTCCCGCAAGGGCAAAGAGGCAAAGGACGCCTTCCTAACCGCCAACCTCCGCCTGGTGGTGGCCAACGCCCGCCGGTATGCCAACACCTCCGGAATCGACTTCCTTGATCTGATTCAGGAAGGCAACCTGGGCCTCATTCGTGCAGTCGAGAAGTTCGACTGGCGGAAGGGTTTCAAGTTCTCCACGTATGCCACCTGGTGGATCCGTCAGGCAATCACACGGGCCATTGCCGACAAGTCCAGGACCGTTCGTATCCCCGTGCATCTGCACGACACGCTGGCGGCCGTGCGCGCCGCTCAGGCCAGTTTGAAAGCCGAACTCGGCCGTGACCCCAAGCCCGAAGAGATTGCCGAAGAGGCGGGCGTGACCGTCGATAAGGTCGAGCTGGCCCTCGGCGTGGCGGACACCGTTTCGCTCGAACAACCGGTTGGCGAGGACGGAGCACAGCTGGGCGACTTCATCGAAGATGAAGATGCCGCTGATCCTGTGCAGATTACTGAGGAGATGGACGTCGCCAATAGCCTGCGACGCTCGATCGAGCGGCTGCCCGATCGGGAGGGTCGCATTCTTGCTCTCCGGTACGGCTTCTACGATGGAGTCCCCCGGACGCTCGAAGAGATCGGTGAGGAGTTCAATCTCACCCGGGAGCGGATCCGTCAGCTCGAGAAGCTGGCGTTGTGCCGCCTTCGCCATCCTTCGTTCGGAATCCGCGAACAGGATCTCGTTTAGTCGCCAGTCGCGAGTTTCAGAATCAAAGGAGGAGCGGGCCACTGGCCCGCTCCTCTTGGTTTTGGTCGCCGACGCCTCTTCCAGGGAGCCAATTGCCAACAGCCACTTGCCGCTAGAGGCGCAGTGCAATCGCCCGGCCGGCGGCGCTACGGCTGCAGTTCATAGCTAGCCTGAGTGGCGAAGGAGGCGCGCTGTGAAACTGGCAGATCTCATCTCGACACCGCCGGAGATGTGCGGGTCCGACATCACGATGGCTCAAGCGGCAGCGGAGATGGTATCCGCAGGTGTCGGGTCGATGGGCGTCATGGACGAAGGCAAGTTCGTCGGCATAGTCACCGAACGCGATGTCCTCGAAGCGGTTGCCAAGGGGTTTGACGTTGACTCAGAGCCGGTCCGCTGTTGCATGACCCGCAGCCCGGATGTCTTCTCTCCCGACACCGATGTCTATCAGGCGGCCGAGTATCTCCTGGAGACCGGCTACCGGCATCTCCCGGTGGTCGAGGATGAACTTCTCGGCATTCTGAGCATCCGAGACGTGTTGGTCGGTATCGTCGATCCCGGCCGGATTGTCGACCCGCGATGAACACGGAACCCTGCGCGCCATCTAGGGTGGCCGGTGAGAGGGAGGTCGTGCTGTGAAACTCCACGGACTCGTTGGTGGTCGCGCCGAAGTGTGCGGCCCGGAAACAACCTTGCGGGACGCGGCCGAAGCGATGCTCGACGCGGGCGTCGGATCGATCGCGGTTATCGACGGCCCCCGGCTCACCGGAATCTTGACGGAGCGGGATCTGCTGCGCGCAGCCGCCGACGGAGCGAACCCAAACGACGAGCTCGTCCGCGACTGGATGACTGTCGACCCCGATGTGACTTCGCCGGAGAGCGAAGTCCGGGATGCCGCCAAGTGGATGCTCGAGATCGGCTATCGCCATCTTCCGGTCATGGAAGATGGCGAGCTTCTAGGGATCGTCTCGATCAAGGACCTGCTCTGGGTGCTGCTTTCGGACAAAGAGTGAGTGACAACGGCGATCGGCCCGCAAGTGCGCGCTGGCGACGAGTAACCCGCGACTAGTCACCCACCGGGATCCATACCACTGCGACCTCGTCGACGACTATGTCGGTCTTTTCCAGCCCGATCTCGACCGTCTCGAGCTTCCCGGCGACGTCGTCCCATTTGTCGGTGATCTCCAGAACGTCTTTGGTCAGTTCGTCTTCGATGGCTTCGAGTTCGGAGTATTTGTCTCCCATCGTCTGTTCGGCGGTACGCAAACGTTCCTGTGTTCTCGCCGTCTCAGAACGACGCCGGGCGGCGCGGCTGATACCGCCCGAGCGGCGCCGGCCCCCGAGGAAGACCGAAAGGAGATCCCCGGCGCCCGAGAGCAATTCGCCCTGACGGCGACCCTGAACGTCGGACTCGAGTTCCCTCACTCTCCGTTCGGCCGCAAGCAGTTGGTCCTTGACCCGCTTGATCCTGGTTTCGTAGCGATCCTTGAGCTTGGCGATGGCCGCGTCGGCTGCATCTTCGGCGGCGGCACGGCACCGTTCGGCGAACGACTCACGTGTCTCGCCCACCCGTGAATAGATCTTCAACTCCGGATTCTTGAATACTTCCACGCTGCGATTCCGCAGCAGGTAGTTCTTCAAGTCGGTTGAAACGGAAGTGAAGTACGAGGCCTTGTCGAGCGGCGCCATCGGAAGCACGTACGTTGCATCGGCCGGTCCGCCTGCACGAAAGTCCCGGTCGTCGTAGTCGACCGCCCTGGCCGTCGACGCGTCGAACCGGTCGCTCAGCGGGAAGAAGATCGCCTCCCATTCCTCGTCGTGATTCACGTCGGCGTACTGGTCGTCGTAGGTGAGGTGCACTCTGGCGACGATCCCCGCCTCGTGGCGGCGAGAGGTCGGTGAGGCGCCGACTTCTCCGGCCCAGGGGGCGGCGGAATCCAGGTGGTAGGCGGGGATTCGCGGCGCAATCTCCGGCGTGACGACGGTTTCGTCATCGGTGATGGGCGTGGGCGCGGGTTCCGCTGACGGCGCGGCTTCAGGCGGTTCGTACTCCGGAGCGTCTTTCATCAGGCCGGCGACCTGCTCCCGGGTTAGGGGTCCTGCCAAATACGACATTGCCCAGCGGGTCGTGAAGACCAATGGCACAGTGGCCCGGGTGCTGTGCAAAACGAACTCGCGCTTGCCCAGGTCTGAGATCAGTTTGTCGAACAGGGGCACATCTACCGCACCCGATGCCGACTTGAGGCCCTCGACGATACGGGCCTTGTCGCGTTCGGTCTGCAGGCGGCCGATCATCCAGGTGCCGGCATTCGACATCGCCTTGTAGTCGAGGTCTACCGGGTTCTGGGTGGACAGGAGCATGCCGACGCCGTGTGCCCTGGCCTGTTTCAGGATCGTCAGGATCGGCTTCTTGGACGGCGGTTCGGCCGTCGGGGGAGCGAACCCGAACACTTCATCCATGTAGATCATCGCCCGCAGGTCAGACGTTCCCGCCTGGGTGCGCATCCAAGTGACGACCTTCGATAGCAGCAGGGTTACCACGAACTGTCGCTCGGTGTCCGACAGGTGGGCGAGGTATAGAACAGAAGCCTTCGGGCGACCATCGGCTTCATAGAGCAGCGATTGCACGTCGAGCGGTGGGCCTTCGAGCCACGAGGCAAAGGACGGTGAAGCGACGAGGCCGTTGAGGCGCATGGCGAGCTTGGTTCGTTCCTTCTTGGGGAAGAAGGTGTCGAGGTCGAATACTCCGAGCTTGCGGAGCGGTGGCTCCTGCACCTGGCCGATCAGTGTTGCCAGGTCGAGGCTCCGGCCCTCTCTCCAGGCCTTCTCGATGATGTTGGCCAGCAGGATGTGCTCGGGGCTGGCGATCGGGTCGGCCTGGATCCCGGCCAGTACGAGCAGGCTGGAGACGAAACCCTCGATCTCGTCGCGGCCGGTCTCGGCGTCGATGTCCCAGTCGATGGTCGGGGCGGCGAGGGACCCGACGATGTTGAGCGGTATACCGGCGGTCGAACCGGGCGTGTAGATCGAGAAGCCTGCGCCTGCACCGAGCGCCAGCATGCGGTCGGCGCTGATATCCCAGCCGGCCAGGCCGTTCTTCCATAGGTTTGCGGTGTCGGTTGCCAGTTCTTCGGGGGTGATCTCTTTGCGACGAGCCTCGCCCTCATCGATCCAAGGGCGGAAATCCGACGGCTGGAACTGCGGGAAGTTCAGCAACAGGTTGCCCATGTCGCCCTTGGGGTCGATGATCAGCGCCGGGATACCCGAGAGAAGTGCCTCTTCGAGCGCCACGATGCCGAGGCCGGTCTTGCCGGAACCGGTCATGCCGACGATGACCCCGTGGGTCGTCAGATGGTGGGATTCATAGAGGACCTGATTGCCGTCTCGCTCGCCCGTCTTGGGATCGAGCGTGCCGCCCAGAAACAGCTCACCTCTGCC